>JAPPEU010000020.1 GCA_028875245.1 Chloroflexota bacterium | reverse complement strand
GCTGTCCGATTTCTGGCAACTAACTTCATTTAAGGCTGTTTTTCAACAGACACCACCGGCTCGCCCGTACGCATGGCATAGTAATTTGTCGCCCGCCATCGCGAAAATTGACATGGCCAAACGCAAGAAAAAACGCCGCATCAGACCACTCGCGCTTTGCGTCTTCCGGCGCGAAGACAAGATCTTCGTCGCGCGCGGTTACGACTCACACAAAGACCAGACCTTCTACCGTCCGATAGGCGGGCGCATCGAATTCGGCGAACGCGGCAGCGACGCGGCGTCGCGCGAGGTCAGGGAAGAAATCGACGCGAAAGTCGTCGACCTCGCTTATCTCGGGGCGCTGGAAAACATCTTCACTTACGAAGGCGAGCCGCATCACGAAATCATTCTGATTTACGACGGCCGCTTCAGCGATCCCGCCTTGAATCTTGACGAGAGCACCGTACTGGGCAGGGATGACGGCGATCTACTCTACGAAGGCAGTTGGAAGACGCTTGCCTTCTTCCGCGGGGCGGGGGCGCCGCCTCTGTATCCGGATGGCTTGCTCGACCTGCTTGGCGCATGACAAGCGCCGCGATAGTGGCACTTCACCGTCCCGCCCGCGGCAGCCATCAGGGAATCTCGACGGTCTGTGGCGAATCTTGACGATTGACTGATATAATGTTTGCCAAGAATCGCCTAGCGAGACCCATTTATGGATATCCGTCTGCCGCTGCCGGCCGCGCTCCGCCATCGAGTCGAGTCAGAAGAATATCTCTGGGCATATTTCACTTCGCACCTGCTCAGCCCGCCGGTCGTCTGGGCAATTTGGGTCTTTGCGATCGCCTGGACGAGCCGCGCCGACCGCCCCTCGGACTTACGATTCGCTATGCTGTTCGCCTTCGCCGTCTGCGCCGCGCCCATACTCTTTGTCTCGCTGATGGTGCGCAGCGGACGCATCGGCGACCTGCACATGCGCGAAAGCCGTGAACGCTACATTCCGTATACAATCGCCATCATCGGCGCGTTCTGCTGTCTGGCCCTGTTTCCGCGATTCGGCGCCGGCCCGATTCTGCATGTGCTGACGGTCGTGACCATCGTCGAATTGGCGGTCATGCTGGTTGGCACGCTCTTCATACACATCAGTTTCCACGCCGCCGGCATGGCCAGCATCATCTCCGCCACGGCGCTGATGTTTGGCGTGAAGCAGGGTTTGGCGTTTCTGCCGGTGCTCTTGCTTGTCGTGCTGGCGCGGCTGGTATTGCGGCGTCACACGGGGACGCAAATCATGCTCGGCGTCTTGATAGGCGCGTTGACGCCCTTGGCGGTGGTCGCCGCCTTGGGGGCGCTCATTTAGCCTTTCGTCACACGGGCCAGACGCGCGCCGTGCCATCCCAGGACCAGGACAGAATGCGCGTGGCAGCGCGGTTCCAAGCCGCCCCGCTGACCAAATTGCGGTGCCGGAAGCGCCTCGGCATCTCATTGCCGTCCCAAAGATAGAGATAGATATGCGACCAGGACAGCACGCGCGACTTGACCTCGTCCCACAAGGCGCCGATCACCCAGTCATCGTGCCGGAAGACCCGCTGCGAACTGGCGCCGTCGACAGACCATATATGAACGGTGTCATCGCCCGCCCAAGACATCGCCATGGATTCATCGCCCGACCAGATCGCCCGCTTGACGAAGCTGCGGTGACGTATGCCGCTGATCGCCCGGCCGCGAACGCTTCTGCCATCGGTTTCGTAGACCTGGACGGCGCCGTTGGTGAACCAGGCGAGCAAACGCGTTTCATCCGCGCTCCAATCGAGGCCAAGCAGCATCGTCCGCTGCGGCAATGAATAACCGTAGTCTTCACCGGTCACCATATCCCAGACCTGGACCTGCCCCGCTTCCGTCCAGGCGCGGGCCTGCGTCTCATCGCTGCTCCAGGCCGCGCCGCCGATCTCGCCCGTCAGTGTGAAGCGCCTGACCGTCGAGCCCTCCGACAGTGACAGGACCGCGCCCTCGCCTTCGCGCGTGAAGACAAGCGCCTGCGTTTCAGCCTCATTCAATTCCAGAGCGACGGGGATGCCAGTCAGTTTCCAGCTGTGGATTGGCGCGCCGTCCGCCGAACTATTCAATAGCAGCAGGCCGGTTTCATCGGCGGAAAGGATCGCGTCACCATCCCCCACCCACAGCGCATGGGTGGCCGCGTTCCCGTCTTCGTTATAAGTCAGCAGGCGCTCGCCATCTTCCGCCGACCAGACGTGGATGGCGCCGGCGCCCTCCGCCGTCAGAATGCGCGTTTCCTCCGCATTCCAGGCGGCCGTTCGTACGCTGCTGCCGTGCTCAAGCGTCAATTCAGCTTCAGTTGTCTGGGCTGAAGTCGCGATGACCAAGGGGAAAAGAAGCGCCAGAAGCGCAAATACGCGAACCATTGTGGTTTCCTGTATTCTATGCTCGGGATACATGCGCCAAGCTTAGCACAGAATTCTTAAATTCTAATGACAAGCTGTGGCGCCGGCTAGGGAAAGAAACTCGTCCTCAAGTGTTTAGCGTTCATACACGGGCGAGCCACCGGAATCTGTTGAAGAATGTCCTCTGTTGCAGAATTGCACACATTTTCACCACAGAGGAAAGAAGGAAACACAGAGAACACAGAGACAATTTGCTGCGCTTTGTGTCGGTTTTTATTTAATTTCTCTCGTAGAAGCAGAGTTTTCCGACACCATCGAAACGATTCTATTCAAACAGAAAACTCTGTGCCCTCTGTGAATTCTCGGTGTACTCTGTGGTAAAAGCTATACGGTGTCCGCTACAGGGAAAATCTGCGTGATTTTCAACAGACTCACCGTCTCGGCCCTACAAGGTCAAACGCAAACGATCCCGGAAACGCGGCGGCCGCTTTCGTGGGATTCGATGGCGGCCCAAGCCAGCGCCAGCGCGCGATAACCAGCGCGAGCATGCACCGGCGGCTCGGCATCGCGCTTGAAGGCGTCGAGCATCTTTTCGAGGTATCGATCAAAGGTGCGGTGGAATTCGCGATCCAGGTCGTTGAAGTAACCGGCTTCCCAGACCTCGCCCGTTTCCTCCCCGGCGCGGTGAAACCGGTAGCGCTTGACCGTGTCGTCAATCAGTATTCGCCCGTCTGTGCCGTTGATCTCCAGCCGATGCGTCTCGGGATAGGCGTAGGATGAATCGTAGGAGCCGACCAGGCTGCCAACCGCGCCATTGGCGAACTTCAGCGACAGCGCCATCGTGCTGAAGCCCACCCCCGTCATGTCCGTCATCTCGGCAGCCAGCGAGGCGATCGGCCCGCACAGATGCTCCAGCATATCAAAGCCGTGGCATTGCGTCTCGATCAGGTTGGCCTGGGGATGCCCGCCCCAGCCGCCTTCGCCGCCGAAGCGCCAGGTGGCGAAAACCAGCTCGCCCAGCTGCCCCGCGTCAATCGCCGCCTTGGCCAATTGCACCGGCTTGGCATAACGATGATTGAAGTTGATGGCGAAGAAGAGATCCCGCTTTTCCGCTTCGCTGAGCAAGGTCTGCGCTTCGCTCAAATCAAAGACGAGCGGCTTCTCCACCAGCAGGGGATAACCGGCGCGGATCACCTGGAGCGTCGGCTCGTAGTGGCCCCTATTCGGCAGACTGAGGCTGACCAGATCCGGCTTTTCGGCGGCGAGCATGTCGTCGATATCGAGGTAGGCGCGCAGGCCGAATTGCTCGGCTCGCGCTTTAGTTCGCGCTTCCGTGCGGCCGGCGACAGCGCAGAGCTCGACATCGTCGCGCGCCGCGAAGACGCGCGCATGCTGATAACCCCAACCGCCCGCGCCGACCAAGGCAACTCTGATGCGCCCCTTTTGCGTCATTGTTCGATGACGACCTTGCCTGTGTTTCCCGCGAAAAAGAGCTCGAAGGCGCGCTGAATCTCGCTCAGCGGCAGGCGATGAGTGATGATTTGCATCAAATAATCTCTGTGCGCCCGCAAGTGTTTGAGGTTGTCCGGCAATTCGTTGTAGCAGAAGTACTCGCTGCCCATTACCGCTCGCTCCGGCCCGATCAAGTCCGGTGAAATCGTCAGGTCCAGCCCCTGCCCATGGCCGATGCAGACCAGAACGCCCCGCTGCGAAAGGGCGTCCAGAGCGGCGCGGCGCGCATCGCCTCTCCCGCTGGTATCGAAGGCGGCATCAACTGCGGCCAGTCCATGACGCTTCAGCCCGGCTTCGAGCGATAGCCCCGCCACGTTGACCGGCAGGCCGCCCATGCGCTCCGCCAGCTCAAGCCGGTAGGGAATGACATCGGTGACGATCACCGGCAGATCAAAGCCCAGCATCACTTTTAGCATGGCCAACATGCCCAGGCCAATAGGTCCCGCGCCGGTCACCACAGCCGATTGAATGTCACTCCGAACCAGCCGCGCCCGGCGGATGCCGTGGCCATTCGTGCCCATGATATCCAACAGCAGCGTCGCTTCCGTCGGCGTCATGTCCTTGTCGACCGGAAAGAAGACATTCTCGTTGACCAGTTCGTAGACGCCGAAACCGCCATCCACGTTGAAGCCGTAATCGGCGCGCTTATGCAAACACTGATTGCTGAAACCCAGCGCGCAGCTGCGGCAGTTTCCGCAGAAGTCCATCAGGAAGACCGCGCCCGGCGTGCCGACAGGCGTACTCGTCTCCGGACCGACGGCGGCGACGATGCCAGCGCCTTCATGCCCTGGCGTGACCGCGCTGCCGTCGTAGAACTGACCCCGTTCCGAGCCGCAGAGCGCGTTGGCGCCAACTTGCAGCAGCAACTGACCCGGCCCCGGCACCGGCACGTCCTTCTCATGAAAGCTGATAATCCCGCCGCCCTCGAACTTGGGGGCGGTCATCACTTCGGGTATGGTTCGCAGCATGGTGCTATTATACCGAATTTAGCGTCCGCCCATGCTGCGGGATGTTGGCGCATCCACTGCTTTCGCCACTCCCCGCTGCGCAGAACCTTGACCGGCCGCGCCTAGAAACTGTATCATCACAAGAGAGCGCGACAACGCAGGGAGCCGCCATGAGCCGACCCAATTTCCTTTTCTTGATCGCCGACGATCACCGCCACTCCGCCCTCGGCGCGCTGGGAACAGAGGCGGTTTCGACGCCCACCTTCGACCAGCTCATCGCCGATGGCGCCTGCTTCACCCAAGCGCATATCATGGGCTCGACCTCGGGCGCCGTCTGCATGCCCAGCCGCGGCATGCTGATGTCCGGCTGCGGCCTCTTCCATACGCCCGATCCGCTGCCGGATGATGTCCCGCTGCTGCCCGAGCTGCTGCGGCAGAGCGGCTACCGGACTTTCGGCGCCGGCAAATGGCACAACCGCCGCGGCAGCTACGCGCGCTGCTTCGGCGAAAGCGGGGCGGTCTTCTTCGGCGGCATGAACGATCAATACGCCATGCCCGTCAACGATTTCGACCCCGCCGGCGCATACCCGCCCGCAGAGACCTATATCGCTGATGGTTTCGCTACCACCGTCTTCAGCGACGAGATGATCGACTTTCTCAATCAGCGAGGGCCGGATGACGCCGAACCTTTCTTCGCCTACATCGCCTTCACCTCGCCGCATGACCCGCGCACGCCGCCGCCGCCCTACGACGCCATGTACGACCCGGCCGACATTGAATTGCCGCCCAATTTTATGCCCGAGCACCCTTTTGAAATTGGCGTGCGCGATATCCGCGACGAGGTCCTGGCCGGCTACCCGCGCGGCGAAGACGAAATCAAGCGCCACATCGCCGATTATTACGGCATGATCTCGCACATGGATCACGATATCGGGCGCATCCTGGAAACGCTGGAGGCGCGCGGCCTGCGCGAAAACACCGTCGTCATTTACACCTCGGATCATGGCTTGGGCGTCGGCCAGCACGGGCTGATGGGCAAGCAGAATCTCTACGATCACAGTATGCGCATCCCGCTGATTATGCGCGGACCGGGCGTCCCCGCAGGCTTGCGCTCCCGCGCCCTGCTCTACCTGCTCGATCTCTATCCCACGCTGCTTGAGATGGCCGGCGTCGCCGTGCCGGAGCACACAGCCGGCCACAGCCTGGCCGCGCTGCTCAATGAAGTCACGTATATGCACAGGCGGCAGATCTTCTCCGCGTATCAGGGTGTATTCGGTCATCCCGCCGGGACGCCCTATCAGCGCAGCATCAAGAATGAACGCAAAAAGCTGATCCAAACCGTCGTCGATGGCGAGGAGACCTGGCAGCTATTTGATCTCAGAAATGATCCGTATGAAATCAATAATCTGATAGCGGAAGCGGCAAGCGCCGCCCTCGTCGAGCGCCTCAAAGAAGACTTGAAAAAGCGCGGGGCCCGCGCCGATGACCCCGTTCTGCAAGGGAATTTGTAGGGGCAAGGCGGCTGCTCGCCCGTCCAAGCGAATTCTGTAGGGGCTGCCGATTGGGCCGCCCGCCGGAGTACAACAATGACCGAAAACTTGCGTATCAACGGCCAACGCCTGTGGGACAGCATCATGGAGATGGCGAAAATCGGCGCCACCGCCAACGGGGGCAGCCACCGCCTCACCCTCAGCGACGAAGACAAGATTGGGCGCGATCTCTTTGCCAGCTGGTGCGGCGAAGCGGGATTGAGCCTGACGGTTGACGAGATGGGCGATATGTTTGCGCGGCGCGCCGGCGCGTCAAATGAGCGAGCGCCCGTCGGCATGGGCAGCCATCTCGACACGCAGCCATTCGGGGGAAAATTCGATGGCGTCTTCGGCGTGCTCGCCGGCCTCGAAGTCATCCGCACCCTGAACGAGCGCAACATCAGGACGACGACGCCGCTGGCGGTGGTGAATTGGACCAATGAGGAAGGCGCGCGCTTCGCCCCGGCCATGCTGGCTTCCGGCGTTTATGGCGGCGTCTTTGACCTTGACTGGGCGCATGCCCGGGCTGCTGTCGACACCGGCGCGTCCCTCTTGGACGAGTTGAAGCGCATCGGCTATCACGGCGCCCTGCCGGTTCATCAGCAAGAATTCTCCGCCTTTTTCGAATGTCATATCGAGCAGGGTCCCATCCTCGATAGCGAGGGCATCGCGGTCGGCGTTGTGAATGCGGCGCAAGGTTTCCGCTGGTACGATATTGCGCTGGAGGGTTTCGCCTCACATTCCGGCTCGACGCCGATGATCGGCCGGCGCAACGCCTTGCTCGGCATGGCCAAGGTTGTGCAGGCGGTCGACGACATCGCCCGCGAACATGCCCCGCTCGCCCGCGGCACGGTCGGCGGGCAGGTTGAGGTGGCGCCCGGCTCGCGCAATATCATCCCCGGCCGCGCCGACTTCACCGTCGATATGCGTCATCCGTCGGCGGAGACGCTCGCGAACATGGATGCGGCCCTGCGCGCGGTTTGCGATGAAGTCGCGGCCGATATCGGCCTGGAGCTGTCCCTGGAGCAAATCTCATACACCGAGCCGGTCGCCTTCGACGAAGGCTGCGTCGCCGCCCTGCAAAGCGCCTGCGAGCGGCTTGGCGCATCACACAGAACCGTCACATCGGGCGCCGGCCATGACGCCTGCTATGTCGCGGAGCGCTGCCCCACCGCCATGCTCTTCGCGCCCTGCAAGGACGGCATCAGCCACCACGAATCCGAAAGCGCCGAAGCGGAAGATCTCGAAGCGGTCTGCAATGTGCTACTTCATGCTGTGCTTGACGTCGCCGGCGTCGCTTGATCGGCGCATTCAAGGCGGAAGCCGGGAAAGGCGCAAATGAACTGGCGCGTCCTTACGCTCCTGCTTCTCATCGGGCTGGTCATCTTATTCGGCATCAGCCTGTATGAGCCCTTGAGCGGCGTTGCGCTCAGCGCTTCGACTCAGTTTCAGGCGCCGCCGCAAGAGACTGACGGATTCGTCCGCGCCATCAGCCCCTGGGATTGGCAATTCCCGCGCGATTATGGCGCCCACCCCGCCTTCCAAACCGAATGGTGGTATTACACCGGTGTTCTGGCGACCGAGGCGGGGGAGCGTTTCGGCTTTCAGTTCACGATTTTTCGCCGGGCAATCTCGCCGCTCGCGCGCGAATCGGACTCCGAGTTTCGCAGCAATGACATCTACATGGCGCATTTCACCGTTAGCGATATCAAGAATGGCGACTTCTATCACGATGTGCGTTATGCCCGGGGCGGCGCCGGGCTGGCGGGCGCAACCGTCGATCCCTTTTATCGCGTATGGCTGGAAGACTGGGCGGTCAGCGCCGAAGACGACAATGCCAACAAGACGCATATCAGCGCCGCCAGCGCCGACTTCGCCATCGATTTGCACCTGTACCAAATGAAACGGCCCGCGCTGCACGGCGACGGCGGGCTCAGCCAAAAGAGCGGCGAGCTCGGCAATGCCAGCTACTACTACAGCTTGACGCGCCTGCTCACCGACGGCGGCATTAGGGTCGGCGATCAAGAATACACGGTCAGCGGATACACCTGGATGGATCACGAATTCAGCACGAGCGCCTTGGGCGAAAGCGCGCAGGGCTGGGATTGGTTCGGCTTGATTTTCACTGATGGCACAGAACTCATGGTCGGGCAGATCCGCCAGGTCGACGGGAGCCGGGAACCCGCTTTCGGCGGGCTCTATATTGAGGCGGATGGCGGGACGCGCTACCTCGATGCGGCCGACTTTTCCATCCACGTCAGCGATACCTGGCGCAGCCCGCAAACCGGCGCCGAATACCCGGCCGGCTGGGAAATTGCCGTCAAGGGCGACGCAGGTTTCAGTCTTCAAGTCGCGCCGCTGCTCGCCGACCAGGAGCTGCATGACGCCAGCATCATCTATTGGGAGGGCGCGGTCGAAGTCAGCGGCGACAAAAGCGGCGCCGGTTATGCCGAGCTGACCGGCTACGTCGATTCCATGCAAAATCGATTCTGAGCGCCCTCATGAGCAAATCGCGGCGACGGCCCCTCGTCCATGACCAGGTGGCCCCGCTCTACGACAAAGCGCGCCCAAGCTATCCGGCAGCCCTCTTCGACGACATCGTCAGCTATGGTCCGCTGCCTGAGCAGGCGCGCCTGCTCGAAATCGGCTGTGGCACAGGACAAGCGACCCTGTCCCTGGCCGAGCGCGGTTATGCCATCGACTGCGTGGAACCGGGCGCGCGCATGGCCGCCATCGCTCGTGCCAAGCTGGCTGATTTTCCCGCTGTCTCCGTGATTTGCGCCGACTTCGAGCGCTTTTCCGGCCGTCCCGCCAGTTACGATCTCCTGTTTTCCGCCACCGCCTTCCACTGGGTTGACCCAACGATTCGCTTCCAGAAGGCGCATGACCTGCTGAAGAGGGGCGGGGCCTTGGCGCTGTTCTGGCACCGGCCGACGCAGACGGGCATCAGTCGAGATTTCGAAGGCGCGCTCCAGGCAGTCTACAGACGGGTTGCGCCGGAGTTGGCCCGCGGGTACGAGCCCGCGCCCCGCCCCGACCAGGTCACAACCGAATACGAGACGCTCATCCCGGCCAGCGGTTATTTCGCCGAACTCGCGATCCGCAAGCACACTGTCGCAACCGAGTACAGCGCCGGCGCCTATGCGGATTTGCTCGGGACATTCTCCGACCACCGGTCTCTGGAACCCACCAAGCGAACGCAACTGCTGTCGGAGATTAAGCATCTGATAAATGCGAAATTCGCGGGGACGGTTGTCAGGGAGACGGTGGCGCTGCTTTATCTCGCCCGCCGCGAATGACAGCGCCGCCACTCAATCAAGTAACGATTGCCATTCGCGTGTAAAATCTTCGTAAGGTCTGAATCGGAAATGCGAGCGAGGAGTGTGCATGATCCGCGCTTTAATCACCGGCGGCGCTGGTTTCGTCGGCAGTCATCTGGCCGAGCGGCTGCTCGCGAGCGGCTACCGCGTCACCGTGATCGACAATCTGTCGACCGGGCGCTTGGGCAACATCGAATGCCTCATCGCGCATCCCAACTTCAGCTATGCCGTCGAGGACATTCGCAACATTCATGTGATCGACCGCCTCGTCAGCGAGTGCGATATTATTTTTCACCTGGCGGCCGCTGTTGGCGTGCGCAACATCATCGACCAGCCGATCAATACCATCGAAGTCAACATCGGCGGTACGGAAATGATCCTGAAGACGGCCAGCCGCTATCGCCGCCGCGTGCTGATCGCGTCCACATCCGAAGTGTATGGCAAAGGCGTCACCTTCCCCTTCCGCGAAGACGATGACACGCTGACCGGCCCGACCCGGCGCAGCCGCTGGAGCTATGCCGCCTCCAAAGCGATTGACGAGTTTCTGGCCTTTGCCTATCACGAAGAGGTCGGCTTGCCTGTCACGCTCTTCCGCCTTTTCAACACAGTCGGCCCGCGCCAGATCGGGCAGTACGGCATGGTGGTGCCGCGTTTTGCGCGTTGGGCGCTGGCGAATGAGCCGATCGAGGTTTATGGCGACGGGCTGCAGCAGCGCTGCTTCGCCAATGTTTACGACGTCGTCGGGGCGATTCAGGGCCTGGCGGAATCCGATGATGCCATCGGCGAGCTCTACAATATCGGCAGCAGCGAAGAGATCAGCATTATGGAATTGGCGCGGCGCATCCGTGACCGGGCCGACAGCGCCTCCGAAATCAAGCTGATCCCCTACGACCAGGCTTATCAGCAAACCGGCTTTGAAGATTTCCGCCGCCGCGTGCCCTGCATCAAGAAGATTCAATCCGCCATCGGCTGGGCGCCGACGACGACGCTGGACGAAACCATAGATCAAATCATCGCTCATCATCAAGGCGAGATCTACAAATGATGAAGCTTCTCCCTGCTCCGTCGCTATGGCTGAGGTCAGGCCAGTTCTGTGTTGGCGGCGTTTATGCCCGCTGCAACCCCCGGGGTCCCCAATGCATCGGGAGAAGACTTTTTTCACCGTCGAGACCTTGCAAAGAATGACCCAACTCCCCTCCCTGATGCGTCGGGGAGGGGCCGGGGGAGGGGTTCTCCGCCCGTGCACATCGCCATAAACGGCTGGTTCTACGACCAGGAATCGACCGGCAGCGGACAATACCTGCGGCGCCTGCTGGCGAATCTCCGCCAAGTTGATCCCGCGCTTGAGCTCTCGCTGGTCATCCCGCCGCATATTGCCGCTCTGCCCGACCTGCCTGCGGGCGTCAAGAGCGTTCACTCCGGGCGGCGACGACTATCAAGCAAATGGGGAAAGGTCTATTTCGAACAGCGCGCCTTTCCACGCGTCGCCCGCGAGGTCGGCGCCGATATCGCCCATGTGCCGTATTGGGGCACGCCGATGGCATGTCCCGCGCGGCTGATCACCACCGTGCTCGATGTCATTCCCCTGCTCTATCCCATCTATAATCAGGGGCCGCTCACGTCGCTCTACACCGCCCTCGTCAGTTCGGCCGCGCGCGGCAGCAACCACATCATCACCATCAGCGAGACAGCGAAAGTCGATATTGAAGACCAACTACGCATCCCCGAGGGTGATATCAGCGTCACTTATCTGGCGCCCGATGAGCGCTTCCATCCCCGGATCGGCGCTGAGGACGATGACGCGGTTCGCGCCAAATACGGCCTGCCCGAGCGCTTCGTGCTCTACCTGGGCGGTTTCGATTGGCGCAAGCAAGTGAACGAGCTGCTTCTCGCCTACACCTATGTGGGCGAGGCCGATGGCGACGCCTTCCCCCTTGTCATCGCCGGGCGCGAACCCGCCTACGACAACCGGCTCTTCCCGGATCTGCGCGCTTACAGCCGGCGGCTAGGCATCGACGACTACCTGCGTTGGATCGGCTTCGTCGACGAGGCCGACAAACCGGCGCTCTATCGCCTGGCTGATGTCTTTGTCTTCCCCAGCCTCTATGAAGGTTTCGGCTTGATGGCGCTGGAAGCGATGGCATCGGGCACGCCCGTCGTGACCTCAAACGCCATCGTCTTTGAAGAGATACTGGAAGACGCCGCCTATATCGTCAATAATGCCCGCGAGATGGCTGGCGCGGTTCTCGCCCTGCTCATACAACAGCCGCTGCGCGACACGATGATCAATCAGGGCCTGGCGCTGGCGAGCAACTACTCCTGGCGCAAAACCGCCGAAGAGACGCGCGCCGTTTATGAACGCGTCATGCGCGATTGACGAGCAGCTGGCATGAACGAGACGCCCACAGACCGCCGCGAAATGTCGCTGATGGCGAAGCTGACGCTGCCGGAAGCGCATGAACCGCCCTGGAGCCTGCTGAACGCCCTGCTGGCTGTCTTGGCAATGTTCATCAGTCTCGCCATCATTGGACCGTCATTCATCGCGATCATCACCGCCAGCGCGACCCCGACGCCTTTCGCGCTGATGGCGAGTTGGTCGCTGGGCATGGCGCTGACCAGCCTGTTTGTCCTTGTCAGCCGCTGCAGCAGCGAGGAAAGCTGGCGCGCGCTGCGCCTGAGCCGCGGCGAGCTGGCCCTGCCCCTCGCCCTCATCATCGGCCTTGCCATCGGCTTGACCCTCGACCTGATTGCTATCTTGACGGCCGGGCGCTTCCTGCCGGGCGCGCAAATCTGGGCCTTGCAAACGGGCGGCCTCCCAAGCCTGGCTTTGGCGGCGCTGCTGCTGGTCGTTTTGCAGCCGCTCGCCGAGACGCTCGTGTTTCATGCCATTCTGCTGCCCCGCCTGCGCTGGAGGCTCGGGCATTGGCTCGGCCTGGCCGTCACCGCCGCAGTTTACGCCGGCTTGCACTACCTGATATTCTTTCAGACATCCGATGCCAACTTCCTGCGCTGGCATGGACTTGTATTGCCGATGCTGCTCGGCATATCATTTGGTCTGCTGAAAGTGTTCTCACAATCGAGCCTTGTCGCGCTCATCGCGCGCATGGGCGCCGGCCTCATCTTCTTGTTGACCGCGCTGGCGCTGGTCGGCGGCTAAGGCTTCACCACAGGAAAGGACAAGACAATGTCTGTACATCAGCTGAAAATCGGCGACATCGAATGCGCGGTGCTGCATGAAGGCGAATCCGATCTCATCGCCAATAATCTGGCGGCGCGCTATCCCGACGTTTCACAAGCGCAAATTGAAGCCGCCCTCGCCGGGCATAAGCCGGCCGGCAGCCTCAATCTTCCCTTCATCAGCAGCGGCGGGACGTGGATTCTGGTCGATGTCGGATTCGGCGCGACCGGCGGGCCAACTGCGGGAAACACCGAATCGGCGCTCAACAGCATCGGCATTAAGCTGGCCGATGTCGATATCGTTTTCCTCAGCCATTTTCATGGCGACCACATCGCCGGCCTGGTGGCTGACGAAGGCCCTATGGAATTCCCCAAGGCGCGCTTCGTGACGACGCAGGCGGAATGGGACGAGTGGATCGGGCGCTGGTCCGCCTCCGACGCGCCGGGGGATCAGAAGAACCTGGAACGCTTCACGTCGCTGCGGGACAGGTTCAGTTTCGTCAGCGCCGGTGAGGAAATCGCGCCCGGCGTCACTGTCGTAGACCTCAAAGGGCACACCCAGGGCCATGCCGGCTTGCTGCTCGAATCAGGGGGCGACCGGCTGCTCCACGTCGTTGATCTGCTGCATCAGCCATTCCAATTCGCCCATACAGACTGGCACTTCTCTTTCGATTCGGATCCCGCGCTCGCCGTCGAAACGCGCCGACGTATCTTGAAACGATGCGCCGCCGAAGGCATCTTGACGCTCTTTTATCACATGCCATTCCCGGGCCTGGGCAGAGTCAGCGAAGAAGACGGCGTCTTCCGCTGGAATCCAGCCGCCTAACCTTGAAGCCGCTCTTTCTACACTCGGGGCGCGGCGCATCAATGTCAGGTAGTGTATCGAATTCGGTTGAAATTCTTTGAGCCAGTCATCGAATTATATCATCAACCCCAAATACCTAAGATTTTGTAGGGGCGACTCTTGAGTCGCCCACTGTCAAACCGCCGACGGGCGAGCCAAGGCTCGCCCCTACAGACTGCTAGGTGGATGCAATTTACCTAATTTCAACCGAAATGGATACACTACCCAATGTCACGTCGTTTTGAATATGTCGGCGCATGTGTTAAACTCGCGCAACTATCCGCTGGGATCTTGCATCGCAAAATGAGCATTTGTATCCGAATCGAGTAAGGAGAGTTCTCTCAATGAATCTGACACGCAAGATTGTTTGCCTGCTGACGCTCGCGCTTTTCCTCGCGCTGCCCTTGGCGGCCGTTAGCGCTCAGGACCACATGGATCCGGCCACCTTCGGTCTGGATGCCAGCAAGCCCTACGACGGCACCCATCTTGACTTCCTGATCTGCTGCGCCGCGGCGCCACAGTTTGCCTCCGCCGCGTTCAAGGGCGCCGAGGAATTCACCGCTATGACCGGCATCTCGGTCACCTTTGGCGATGTTCCTTTTGGATCGTTCCAGGAACAACTTTACCTGGAAGCTTCCAACCCCAACACCGAATTCGACATCGTCGCCTTTGTTGACGCCTGGGGCACCAACATCTACGACTATCTGCATCCGCTGAATGACTTCGTCATGGACGCCGGCATCGATTGGGACGACTACGGTCCCGCCTATCAAAGCGCATCGACCGGCAACAGCGATACGATCTATGGCCTGCCCTTCCGCGGTCATCCCCTGCTGCTCCATTATCGCGCCGATGTGCTGGAAGCAGTTGGCGCCGATGTGCCGACGACCTGGCAGGAACTTTCCGAAGTCTCTCAAGCCATCGTCGACAGCGGTATGGATATCGCGCCCGTCTCCATGTACTACGGCTTGAATGTCGATCAAAATCTTTTCAACTGGTACAGTCACCTCTGGGGCGCGGGCACCGATATCTTCGATGAGAATTGGGAACCGATCTTCAACAACGAGATTGGCGTGGCCGCTACTGAACAGTACGCAAGTTATGTGCGCGATGGCTATTCGCCCGCCGCGTCAGTCGCCTGGAACGAGCAGGAAGCCAACCAAGAATTGATTCAGGGGCGCGCCGCCATGTTCATTGGCTGGTGGTGGATGGCCAGCCGCATGCTTGATGCCGAGTTGCCGGAAGTCTCGGACAATGCCGCCTTCGCGCCCGCGCCGGGTTGGGCTGGCGGGGACATCGCATCCTACGGCTACTTGTGGCCGGTGGGCATCCTGGCGCAATCAGACGATCTCGAAGCATCGCTTGAATATATGAAGTGGCTGACCCATCCGATCACCGAGCGCCGGATCGTCCTCGATGAAACATCGGGGTTGAATACCAATGTGGCGGTCAGGCTCTCCATTCTGGCCGATGAGGAAGTCAACGCGGCCCACGGCGGCTTGCAGGGCATCGCTTCGGAGGTACTGTCAACCGCGCGCACCATCCCGTTGATTCCGCAATATACCGAAATCGTTCCGATCCTGGCGGAAACCATCAATGAGATCGCCATTGACGCTAATGCCGATATTCAAGCTATCCTGGATATCGCCGCGGAAGATGTCCGCTTTGTCATGCAGGCCGCGGGATACTACGACGAGTAGGGGGCGGGCCTTGGCTCGCCCGCGCGCCGAGACGAAATTGTAGGGGCGGCTCTGTGAGTCGCCCGTCCGCCCCACTAGGGCGTCCCTGAATTTGCCGGGAAAGGGCGAGACGAGTCTCGTCCCTACAGATTCTCAATTAGGGGCGGGGAGCTTACTACGTGCGCAAAAAGCGCTGGGTTCCGTGGGTATTGGTAGGTCCCGCGCTGGTGGTCGTGTTTGCGACCACGGTTTATCCCTTGCTCGCTGCGCTGTACTACAGCTTCCACAAGTACGACCTGCGCAAGATCCCTCAGTTTGCCGTGCAACTGGCCAGCCAACCCGGCGATCCGCTCATATCGATTGATTGGAGCTTGCTCTCACTGCGGAACTACACCCTGGCATTCAGCGATTCCCGCTTCATCAACAGCCTGAATGTCACCTTCTGGTTCACGCTGTTTTCGGTCGCCCTGTCGGTGATTATCGGCCTGTTCATCGCTGTCGTCGTCCAGAAAAACGGCCGGCTGCAATCGCTGACGAAAGTACTGCTCATTTTCCCCTTCGCGGTCAGCCCGGCCCTCAAGGGCTACAGCTGGCGATATATGCTAAATGATCAATACGGCATCTACGACTTGCTAGCCGTCGAGCTGGTCATCAAACCCATCAACGTCATAATCGAGTTGCTGAACAATCTTCCCCTGATCGACATCACGCCCATCAACGAGACCGTCGTCTGGCTGGCGGATCAATTCTGGGCGCTGTTCATGCTGGCGATGAGCGAGACCTGGGGCTGGGCGCCCCTGATAGCCTTGATGTTCGTTGGCGCGCTCGGTTCCATAGACGAGCAAATCTTTGAAGCAGCGCGTATCGATGGCGCCAACCGCCTGCAGATCTTCTGGAGAGTCACGCTGCCGCTGCTGCGCCCGGTCATTTTGATCGTGACGATGTTGAAGACCATCTTTTCGTTGAAGATGTTCGACCAGGTTGTCACCATGACCGGCGGCGGTCCGGTGCGGGCTACCCAGACTATCAATTATTACATTCATCAGGTTGGGTTCGTGCGCAATCTTGATATCGGCTATGCCTCAGCGCTTTCGTATATCCTGGTTGTGATCCTGACGGTATTCGCAGCACTGTATGTGTCCAAAGTGTTGAACCGCGATTGAGCGCGGGAAAAGGCGAACAATGGCGGTAAATGTCACCGCAGAAGGCAGCAGGAGTTCAACTTCGGATAGCATTCGCCAGGGCATTGGCCAGCTGCTGGAAACACTTGCGCTGCTGCTGATCATCGTCTTTATCATGCTTCCAATCTATTGGCTGGCGATGACCTCCTTCAAGCCCGCGGAGAAAACTTATACCACGGACATTATTTTTACCCCGACGCTGAAGAACTACGAAATCATCTTTTCTGATGGGACCGTGCTCGTAAACGAAGGTACAGAACGAGAACGCGGAGAAGTCGGGCGCGACATGATACCCAGCGTGGTAAACAGTGTATTGGTTTCTTGCGCGACAGTGTTGATCGCCATACCGCTGGCGACCATCGCCGCCTACGCCTTCAGCCGGTATCACTTCTTTGGCAATCGCGCCATGCTGCTCTGGATTTTGACCACGCAGTTCATCCCGGCAATCGTCGTTGCAATTCCCTTCTTCACGCTGTTTCGTTCGGTACAGGTCTTTGGCGAACCGCTTCTGGGAACGCGCTGGGGCTTGATCATCGTTAATATGTCTATCGTGCTGCCCTATGCCATCTGGATGATCAAGGGATTCGTCGATGCCTTGCCCGGGGAAATCGAAGAAGCCGCCTATGTCGACGGCGCCAATGACTTCCAGGTCCTCCTTTTCGTTTCACTGCCGCTCATTCGACCTGGCATCCTGGTAGCATCGGTTTTCGCTTTCATCATGTCCTGGAACGAATTCCTCTTCGCGCTGATCATCGGGCGAGAGATGCGCACAATGCAAGTCGCCTTGATGACAACCAGCGCCATGCGCGGCGTTATGTGGGAACAGATGTCGGCGGCGGGCATGGTCGTCATGGTGCCGATCTTCTTCCTGGCGATGTTCATCCGCAAGAATGTGGTTGACGGCTTGACCATGGGCGCGGTGAAGTAGGACAGAATTGCCCCATACCCTAGCTCCTTCCCGCAATAAAAGGAAATAGGAGCCAGTCATTGCGATTTCGCCGACAGTGACGCAAGCCACACCCTCCTTATACAGGTGGGATTAGCTGTGGGGGGCATTTATTCCTCCGGCCCCGCCAGCCAACTCTCGGGGATGGCCACCGGCCGCTCTTGCCCGGTCACGGCGGCGTACCAGCGAAGCATGTTCACCGCGCGTTCCGTCATCGTCTTTGCCTGGGCCATGGCGTCCAGCCGGGCGTCAATCAACAAGCCGCCGCGCCCGCCTTGCGCCTGGAGCCGCAGACGCCGCTGCCCGCCGATGGACAGTCCGCGCCTGACTTGAATGCGCAGATCAACCGTCCCCGCCGGCAGGGGCAAATGCCAGACACCGCCCGCGCTGACTTCTCGCTCAAAGCGGTCGCCGTTGTTTCGTTTTGCCTTGACCTTGACAGCGGACGTTCCGGCGGCAGCCTTCCCGGAAACACGCAGCAGCGTGCCGACATGTTCCAGCGCATTGCCGTTCACCAGCTGCACGACGGCCTCCGGCAGAGCGGCGGCCAATGTGCCCAGGGCCGGTAAAGCGCCATGGGGATCGGCCTTCACCTGAACAGCCCCCTCAAGCTGCAGCGCGTCCGCCAGCAGCATCATGTCTAGCGCGCCCTGCCCGCCCTCAGTGAAGCACCCGCCAGCCAGCATTACCAAGCCGACGCGCGCGCCGTCGAACGGAGTCAGCTCCCCCGCTACAAAGCGGATGCCAGCGCGCAGCAGCGCATACTCGATGTAGCGCTCGCGCATATCCAAAGGCAGGCTCGCGGCGCGCACTCCTTTGTTCTGGGCATATTGCGCCAATTCACCTTTGCGCGGATGGAATGGCAGCCATCTGCTGATTTCATTTTCGCCGATAATCTCCAGGGCAGCCGCCGCGCTATGCCCTAAGCCAATGTCATTGCGCATGGCGGTAGAAATACGCCCCTCGCGCCCCAGCGACAGCATGGTCTTGGCGCTGCCGACATCCACCGTCAGCGCGTCGGCGCCGGTCGCGCGGGCGAAGAAGGCGGTCATCGTCTCACTGCCCCGCGCGCTCGGCATGATGCCGCTATCAGACATGGCCGCGCACTGCTGGAAACGCTTGCTGCGCCGCCTGGCTTCATCAAAGCAGCTTTCAAGCACGGCTTGCAGCGGTTCCAGTGATTCGCTATCGCCCTGTCTGATATTGGGCGCGATCAAGACTTCGACCAGTTGACTCAGATTTTCGCGGGCGGAGGCCGCCAGGCTGCTGTTGCCGGCGTAGAGGACGACCGGTCTTTTGCCGAGCGGCATTAAAGACACCGCCTCGCGCAGCAAGATGAGCATCTCCAGGAGAGCGGTCCGCGCGCCGCCATCGGTGCCGCCGCTGATGAGGATCAACTGTGGCCGGCTGTGGACGATCCGGTTGAGCCGCCCTTTCGCGCCCAGGCCATCCTCCAAATGAACTTCAGCGACGGCGTCAATATAGAAGGGAGCGATTGCCCGCCGCGCCGCCGCGATGCTGACCTGCGGATACAGCCCGACGAGGACAGCGCGCAGTGGCGGCCCTGCGCTCGCTGTCGTGATGAAATAATCAACGCCGACCCGATCCGCCTGCTCCGGGCGTATCAGCCGCCCGTCATCGTCCAACAGCCGGCGCCCGGTCGATTCGCTTATCTTTTGCAGCGCCGCCGCCAAGCCAACCTGCACATTTTCGCCCGGCGGGCCGACTGTCGTGCTTGCCCGCGCCTGCGCGACCAGCCGGTGCAGGCCATCAACCCGATCAAACAGCAAGGCGCGCGTATTCACGCTGCCGAAATCGGCGGCCAAAATCGACTTGATGCGAGATTCTGTCATGGATCAGGCTCCGAATTGGAAAAGGAAGCTGATCCGTTCGGTGAGGATCGTCAGGCAGGTCAGGATTGTGGAGGCGTATATGGCGCCCAAGGTCGTGACAATGAAAGCCTTGCCGATATGGCGGAAGCCTTGACCAAGCCGGCTCCCCTGCGCTAGGCCATCGCGGTTCGCCCGCAGCTGATAATGAAAGTAGAACAAGGCGGTCATCGTGCCGACGAAGACGAGCAGCCGGTCCATCATGGCGCTGAAATCCTGAGTGATGCCAGCCGGCAGCGCCGCCGTCGCCTGCAGCAGCGGGAACAGCGTGCCGCTCAAAGCGCCGACGACAGCCACGGACGCGCCGACAACAATCACCACGGCCAAGACGCTGTTCGTCAGCCAGGACAGCGCGTGAAAAGGCTTCAACAGCAGCAGCAGCCCAAACAGCAGCGCAGCGCCAAAGATGTATATATCGGCAGAATGTCCCAGCGTCGTCCAGCTCGTCGACCGGTCCTGGATATCTTGCAGATACGGCAGAATCAAGCCTTCATAGGTGACGACCAGGGTGAAGGCGGCGGTCATGCCGGCGAATATGAAGACGGCGCTGCGATACAAGACGCTGACCAGGGGGATATCGCCCAAGATGTAACTGAAAACCATCAAGGTCAACAGGAAACTGACGAGGGCGATCGTATTCTCCGCCATCAAGCCCGCCCTTCACGCCGGCGTCCGCGCAGCGCGCCCAAGGCGTAAAAGACATTGCCCAGGGCGATCGCCAGGGCCGCCGCCAGGCTGCCGAGCGTCATCGCTTCCAGGCGCGGGATTTCCTGTGAGCGGTTGCGCAGCAGCACATAATCCCGCAGGTCGCTGGTTGTCGGCGAATTCACTTGATAATATCGCGGTCTGGTCTTGCCCAGGCTGAAGCGAAATACACTGCGCAGAATGACAGGCCCGGCGGGCGGGCCGGCCGACGCGCTCGCTTGACCGGCCTCGAACGCCGCCCGAGTGCTCGTCCGCTCTTCAACCAGAAATTCGGCGATCCAGCCGGCCAGGCCCGGCGCCAGCGCGATGTTGTACCAACTGCCGTCGGCGTTCGCGCCCAGCACTTCAAAGCTGTCGCCAGCGCGCGCCAGGCGCAAAATATCATCCGCCCTTGTCGGCCCCCGCCGAATCCGCACTTGCTGAGGCGACGTCACCTCGACGATCAGGATGGTCTCCACAGTCGCGGTCGCTGTTGGCAATTCGGTCGCTGTGGGGACGGCCGTATTGCTAGGCCGCGGCGTCAGTGTCGGTGGCGGCGTCAATGTCGGCGGCGGCGCTGTCGGGGATGGCGCTGTCGGGGATGGCTGCAGAGAGGCGACAAGCGCTCGCACAGTCGCCTCAGCGCGCTCAGCCTGCGCCCCTGCGGCGTCGGGTTGATCCGCTTGCGTGTCGTGGCCGGCGTTGGATGACGCCGGTTCCGGCTCGGGCTGCCCCGTCTGCGGTTTCGAGGCGCCGAATTTCGCTTGCAGCATTTCAGCATAAGTGAAGGCATCGCGATAGCCGGCCACCAGCCCAAAGATCTCGTCTCTGCTATCGGCATACACCTGCGCGAGCGGCGCCGCGGCCATACCGGTAAAGGCAAGCAAGCGCGTATCCTCAAGCTCAGGCACAACCTGCTCCGCCCAGTTTCGCAGGTCTTCCGCGCTCTCCGCAATAAGCGCGACGGCCGCCATGTCATCGAGGGAGTCGAATGCCAACCCGGTCAGAACGCCCTTGGCCGAGACCCGGACAACGTCGGCAAAGTTCTCGTTCAATTCACGAATCCCGAGCGAGCCGCCCGGCAGGTAGCGCAGTATGAAATAATCGATGCCGTGCTGCAAGCTCAGCCCGCCCGCCGCGACCGAACGATTGATCGCGCGGATGATATTCTGGGCCCGGGCGACGGCGATGGGGCTGCTGCTGACGATTAGCGGCACGGCGCCCCGCGCGACAATATGGCGCAAGGCAAGCTCCGCCAGCGGATCCAGTTCGCCGGCCGCCATCGGTCCATACTCGAAAGCGACCAATACCGTGTCATTCGCCGTCAGACTGTCAAGCAAGCTGTAAACAGCCGCCGCGCCTTGAGCGGCTACCGGAAATTGGGAAGGCGGCAATTCACCTTCGGCGTAATTCGACGAGACGAATGGCAAGGAAACGCCCAGAAGCAAGACGCTGGCCACGATCAATCGCGGCAGAGCGCCCAGCGAAAACAGCGCCCGCCCCGGCATCAGCCGGCGGCCGCCCTGCCCTTCGTCTTGCGTCGCGCCGCCGACGATATCCCGCAGCAATTCAACCTGCTGCTCCTGCGCCTTGGCTAAGGCGTCCGCGCTGATCACGCCGCCCGGCTTCTGCAATAAGGCCGGCGTCACCAATACATCATCGACATCATAAAGCGGCTGGCCCGCGTCGGCCTCAGGCTGTGAATCCGCTGAGGACCGTTCACGCAGCTGAAGCAGGCGATCATCCAGGGCTTCCAGCGGGCGCTCGTCTTGGGCGCCCAATAAGTCCGCAGCCGACGGCTGACCTGGCGCGGCGTCAACTCGGCGGCGGCGCAAGCGTGGCAAGCCGGGAAAGCGAGGCAAACGCGGTCTACCGGGCAAGCGCGGCAGGCTTGGCAGACGCGGCAAGCGCGGCAGAAAACGGCGCAGACCGCTGCGGCGCGCCGGCGCAGGGGCGCTCTCTTCCTGCTCAACATAATCCAGCCAGTTGAATTCTTCGCTCATCGTCCGCCTAGCCTCGGTAAGAGCGATCCTGCCCCAGCATAGCGCGCACGCCGGCGACAACCGTGCCCAGCGCGATGCCCAGCAGGATGGCGCGCGCGCCCGCGCTGACCGGCACCGCCATCAGCCAGTCGCTCCAGGCTTTGACCGGCGCCAACTCCGCCAAGGGCAAGCTGCCCAGCAGCACGATGATGACCACGGCGACAAAGAGCAAGCCCCAGATATCGGCGCGCTTGCGCATCACGCGGGCGCCGCCATAGACCAGCGAGAAAAATAGCAGACTCGCCAAGGCGGATTCTATTGGCACCTGCGCCGCCTCCAGGAGACTGCTATCGCCGCGGTTAGTGACATACCAATAGATGGTGAAAGCGAAACTCGCCAACAGAACGGCGCTGTAAAACTTGCCGCGCGCGACGCGCCCCACATGCACATAAAGCAAATTCGCGATGCCGATGACGATGCTGAGCGCGACCACAATCACGACCAGGCGCAGCAGCACATCGCCGGGCAGCGCCAAGCGTTCGGCAAGCACTTCACTGCCCGGTTGCCCGCCGAAGAGCGCCGGATTATCGCCCAGGAGCAAACTCAGCAGGGTCAGCAGGCCGACGGCGAAGGCGACGAAAGCTGATATGCCCGCGCGGCCCATTCCCTAGCGCCTCCGATACATGACCGCGCCCAGCGCGATCAAAACCGCCGCGCCAGCCGCCGCCAGCTGCCAGGTCAACAGTGGAAGCTGGCTGCTGAATTCCAAGAGCAG
Organism: Chloroflexota bacterium; assembly: GCA_028875245.1. Classification (GTDB taxonomy): domain Bacteria; phylum Chloroflexota; class Anaerolineae; order Aggregatilineales; family Phototrophicaceae; genus UBA6055. The sequence goes on along the minus strand of JAPPEU010000020.1, from coordinate 24,578 downwards.
GAAGACAGTCGCGCCCAGAATGATCAGGCCGCGCCAAACATCGAGGACAGCGGCGTCATTGCGCCCGCGCCCCTCTTCTGAAACAGCGCCGGAGGCCACGAACAATTCTTCGCCAATTAGAACATGATCGGCCAGCGCATAAGCGACCGCCTGGCCATCCAACCGGTCGCTGACGGCCAGGCTGGGATGCCCCTGTCTATCCGCGCCGTCAAGCATCAACGCCAGCTCGATGCCGAAGCCCCCGGCCATGATATGCGCCGCCGGTTTGTCGTCAGCCATCGAGGCCGTCACCGCGCCCGCGTAAGCCAGGTTCGGCGGATACCAAATGACGCGCGAGGCGCCGTCTCCTTTATGCCAGGCTCGCCGCAGCGTGTCCTGCCCCAGCGGGATCATCACCGGCGCGGACATCGATAGGATCGGCGCAATATCGCCAGCGTTGGCGCGCTTGATGACTTGGTGGAAGAGCTCGGCCTCCGCCAGGGCGGCCGGAGTCTTGTCCCCGCCGATTGCCGCGCCGCCAAAAGACAGATGCAACGGCCGATTCGATTCAATGCTCTGTGTGGTCCATCCCGTTATGCGCTCCAGGCCGTCCAGCTGACGCTGCGCGCGCCGCCTGCCCGGCCGCTTCTGGAAGAAACGCGCCGTGAACACCAGCAGGACGGTCGCCATCACAAACAGGACGCTGTAAACCTGAACCGTCGTTTCGTCCAAAATATTCACTCCGCCCGCTCGTCGGCCAGCAAGGACCGTAACGTTCGCAAGCCGTCCGGCTCTTCCAGCAGGTCTGCCAGCTCCCGCAGGCGCGCGCCTCCCGGCCACAGGTTCGCCAGCGGCTGCGCCACCAGCAGACCCTGCGCCAAGACCGGCGCCAGCGGCTCTATGGCATCCAGCAAAGTGAGCAGAAACGGCGCGCCTCCACGCCGCTTGGCCGCCTCAATCCAGCCCGCAAGCCCTGTGCCGCTTTTCATACGAAGCAGTATAGCATCGTTCAGCGTTGCCGATTGCGCCTGCGCGCGTGGATTTGACGGCGGCCTGCGCCGGGCGCTGGATAATGCGGGGAAGCTATTCTGCGGCGGCTAGCGTTGAAACCGGGGCGGGCGGACTGATTGATTCACCACAGCCGCTCGCGAGGGACAACTCGGCTCACACAAAATTACTAACCCGCAAAAATAGGAATCTGTAGGGGCGTTTCGGCGAAAAATCCTCAGCGCCCTCGCTTTAACTCGGCGTCCTCGGTGGCAAGCGGTAAAACTTCCGCGCCTTCTGTGGTGAAGAAATCGCCCCCTGCTAAAATGAAACCATCAACAGACCACGGAGAAGCATCATGTTTCAGGGACTCAGAAACAGCGCCCATGGCGTCGCTGAAGAATTCAAGAAGTTCATCATGCGCGGCAATGTCGTCGACCTCGCAGTCGGCATCATTATCGGCACCGCCTTCAAGGGCATCACCTCCTCACTCGTCAAAGACGTCGTCACGCCGCCCATCGGCCAGCTCACCGGCGGCCTCGACTTTTCCCACTGGGTCATCCCGCTCGATCTGCTCAATTTCGGCCGCGAGGTAGAAACGGCGGCCGCCACCATCAACATCGGCAACTTCGTCAATGTGCTCATCGACTTCCTCATCACCGCCGCCGCCATCTTCCTGCTCGTCAAGGTCGTCAACAAGCTTGATGAAGCGGTCGACGAAATCGGCGACATGCTCGATGGGGAGGAGGAAGAAGTCGCGCCCGAGCCGGAACCCGAGCCCGAACCGGAACCGGAACCGGAACCGACGACAGACGAAAAAATTCTCGAAGTGCTTGAACGAATCTCAGCGCAGTTGGATGAAAGGTCGTCTAATGAATCGGGACGCGCCAGCGCGACATGAACCGGGCTCGCTGAAGCGTCTCCTGTCCGCTTTGGATGCCCACAGGATGTGGCGCGCGGGCGGGCGGTGTCTGCGCGCTGCCAGCGATGGCCGGTGGCGCCACATAGACACTGGCGGCGGCGATGGGCTTAGCGGCGGGATCAGGCATGACAGGCGCGCCATGTTGCGTTATAGTGAACCGCAGAAAATTTTACTAACCAGGAGAATTCATATATGTCCGATGACAAAATCAAAGACGCCCTGCGCATGATGCCCTACGGCTTTTACGCTTTCACAACCAACAACGGCGGCGACGTCAACGCGATGGTCGTCAACTGGGTCACGCAGATGTCCTACGCCCCGCGCCTGCTCGCGGTCGGCATTCAGAAGTCCTGTTATTCGCGCGGCTTGCTCGAGGTCGGCGGCGTCTTCGGCTTGAATATATTCTTGCAAGCCGATTCTGACGCCATCATGGGCATCACCAGCGGACGCGCCAAGAAACCGGAAAAGATGGCGGAGGCCAATTACAGCGCGGCGCCGGAGACCGGTGTGCCGGTGCTGGCCGATGCGGCCGCGTTCATAGAATGCAGGGTGACGCAGATCGTGGATGTCGGCGGCGATCACGATATCGTCGTCGGCGAAGCAATCAATGCCGATGTGATGAAAGAAGGCGACCCGCCCGATGTGCTGTCCCTGACGCAGCTCGGCTGGTCCTACGCCGGCTAGTTCCGCGCCATTCAGCGATTCTGTTGGGGCGACGCTTGCGTCGTCTGCCGCAGAACACAATACTTGCGGTCGGTCAAATCCCGGGCAGCTCCCCCGTCCGCAGCACCGCCAGCAGCCGTCCGATCAAGCTGTCCAGGCTGTGCGAGCGCGCTACGCCATCGCGCAGCCGGGCGCCAATGTCGGCGCGTTCTTGATCCGACAGGGCGAAGAGCCGCTCGAGCCGATCGCGCAAGCCGGCGACGTCCTCCGGCCCCGCCGTCAAAAGCAAATCGGCGCAGTCGCCCAGCAATGGCTTGAAGGCGGGATTGCAGACGATTGTCGGCGCCCCGCAAGCCATGCTCTCCAGCGCCGCTTTATCAAACAGGCCGCTCGGGCTCATATTGACTGCGACTGTCGCCTGCCGAAACCAAGCGCGCACATCGGCCGCCGGCAGATCGCCGGTGAAAGCGCAGCGCTCCCCCATATCCAATCTGCCCGCCAAAGCCTTCAGCGCCCGCTCATAAGCCAGCGCGCCCCCTGTCTGCGCGCCGCCGATCAAAGCCAAGCGCGCCTCCGTCGCCGCCACCGCCTCAATTGCAGTCGCCTGATGTTTGATCGGCGCCAGACGCCCCACCTGCACGACAAGTTCCCCCCCATCCCCGGCCTCTCCCGCCATCTCTATGGCGGACATCCCACCAGGAGGGAAGGGAGACCGTTGCTCCAGGACAGGTGCTGAAGTCCCTCCCTCATCTTGGGATGCTCGCCATTGAGATGGCGAGTGGGATTTAGGGTGGGGGTAAGGCGCATAGAACTCGGTATCGATGCCATGCCCGATGACCCGCAGCTTGTCGGTCTGATACGGGAAGCTGGTGGCATGCGCGCTGACGGCTCGCCAGGACATGTTCAGCCCCAGCCGCAATTGCGCCGACCGCTGCCGGTGCGTGTACCAGAGCACGGTCTGGATCCCGCGCGCCGTTAGCAGTGGCCCGGCCAAGCCGGCGAAGAGGGGCATCATGTGCGCGAAACAGACATCGTATTGGTTCGCCGCCAGCAGACGCAGCAAATGACGATAGAAGTTCGCCAGGCGGCGCGCTCTGCTCCAGCCCCGTTCGCGCCCGGCCGAATACACGCGCGTATTGCTCGGGGTGTCAAAGTCGCCGCGATACATGGTCAGCACATCCACACTTTCGCACTCAGGCGCCAAGCGGCGAATCCACTCGCAGGCGAAGCCCAGGACGGGGTCGCTCTCATCCGTCATCAGGTTGAAAAGCAGCAGGCGCATTCCTGAAAATCTATTCCACTGGCAGTCGACAAAGTATGTTATATTGTAGCGGTATCGACAGGATTCTGAATGATTCGTAAGTATCAACGAGGCAATACGCAGATTTATTGGGGTGATGCTCTTGAAGTATTGTCTCATGAAATCACAGACCACTCAGTAGATCTGGTGTTTGCCGATCCACCCTACAATATCGGCAAGGATTTTTCGGGATTTCCGGACAGATGGGAATCTGAGGAGGCCTATGCCGAGTGGTGCTATTCGTGGCTAGATTTGTGTATTCGAAAGCTAAAGAGTTCTGGAACGCTCTACGTTATGTGTAGCACACAGAGCATGCCCTATCTTGACTTCTTTTTGAGGAAGCGCCTACATATACTTTCTCGCATCATTTGGAGCTATGACAGTTCGGGCGTACAAGCAAAGAATTACTTTGGCTCACTGTACGAACCAGTTCTGCACTGTGTAAAGGATCGCAGAAGCTATACATTTAATTCAGAGGATATCCTCGTCGAAGCAAAGACCGGGGCTACGCGAAAACTAATCGACTACCGAAAACGAACTCCGCAACCGTATAACACACAGAAAGTACCAGGTAACGTCTGGTACTTTCCGCGAGTGCGCTATCGCATGTCTGAATATGAAAACCACCCATCTCAGAAACCCGAAAAGCTTATGGAGCGAATCATTAGGGCTAGTAGCAACCCGGGGGATACGGTGTTGGATCCGTTCTCAGGCACGTTTACAACTTGTGCAGTAGGCCAGCGACTGGAAAGGCGCACCATTGGTGTAGAATTACAGGAGGAGTACATCAGAATTGGTTTGAGAAGGCTGGGAATACTCACTGAACTCAATGGCGAGCCAGCGCGTAAACCGCATAAGGTATCTGCGATAAAAATAAGTTCGTCGCAAATGTCGCTGTTTGAGAATGACTAAGACAATGCAATGGAACACGATTTTACGGCAACAATAAGACGCATTCTCGCCTCACATTTCGGGTCAGACAGCGACTCGTTGTTTTCTAAGAGTGATCTACTTCAGTACATAAACTATAAGACTGCGTCGGCGTCCCGGGACTCCAAAGCTAGGGCTTCGTTTGGAAACCTCTTTGCCATTTACGTATTGGTTGAGGATTATGTAAATCAGAACTTTGACGATCTAGGTACATACTCGGATTATGAAGGGGCGAAGTTCAGTACGCTTTTTGACCGACAAAGAGAGCTTCCGTTCGGCGCGAAACTGCAGAATCATCCGCTTAACCACCGGCTTAACCAAGAGTTCCAACGGAGATTCCCACAACAAGAATTCTTGCCAATCCTTCGAGATACGGAAACGCATCGTTACTGGTTCAACGAACGACTTCTGATCATTGACCTCAATCACACTCAAGTCAATTTGTGTCGTGCGATTATCGACATAATAGATGCTTACATTGAAGCAAAAGAAGGTGCTTTCAAATCATTCATAGAAGATGTAACTCATCTACAAAGCGTTTCTCTTGAAAATCCTGCGCAAGCATTTATATTCATAAATGATCTCCTTAGGCCGAATGTAGACGCGAGAATTTTTGAGATTGTAAGTTATGCGATACTAAAAGCATATTATTGTGATCAATCGATATATTGGGGATGGACTGTTGAATCCATAGAGCAGGATTCTCTAAAGCTCTACAAGACTGGTCGTACAAATGCAAATGATGGCGGAATTGACTTCGTAATGAAGCCCTTGGGGCGCTTTTTCCAAGTAACCGAAACTACTAATTTCTCCAAGTACTTTCTAGATATCGACAAAGTTCTGCACTATCCGGTTATGTTTGTAATCAAGTCAGATCTCACGATAAATCAATTGAACGCGGCAATCCAAAAAAAGGCCGAGGAACTCTACCCAGTCAGTTCGATTGTTGCCAAATACATGTCTTCCATAGAGGAAATTATAAACATTCCGCAGCTTGAAAACATTCTGACCAGCCTCTCAGAGTCAGGTCAGATAACACAAGTAGTTGATGAAGTCCTTATCCACAGCAAGGTGGAGTTCAATTTCGGAGCATGAATCATTCGTATCCTCAGCTGCAGTTTACGAATTCCGATTCAATGTCCTGCTAGGGATAACCCAACGCGTCAATCGCTGCGGCCGCGGCGAAATCCTTCGCGGTGAGCTTGTGGCCGGCGTCATGCGTCGTGAAGGACACGTTCACCCGCCGCCAGCCGATTCGCAGGTCCGGGTGATGATCCAAGCCCTCGGCGATCACCCCCACGCTCGTGGCGAAAGCCAAACCGGCGAGATAATTGTCGAAGCTGAATTCCTTCGTCAACTCATCGCCGATACGGGTCCAACCCTTCAATTTGTCCAGTCCATCATTGATCTGTGCGTCGCTAAGCGCTGCCGTCATTTTATGTCGCTCCTCCCAATCGTACTTGGCGATGCTCTCTCTCGGGCTAGCGGCGCGCCTGCGCTGGCCAACGATCTATAGCGGTGAGCCGCAATTGCAGCCATCCGCCGCGCGCGCCATCGGCACATACCCGTCGATGCCGTATTGCAAGCCGAGCTGCTCAGCCAGGCCCGGCAAGCGCCGCAGCAGCGCAGCCCCCGGGCAGGCCGTCGACGGATTGAACTGACTGTGGCCGGCCAAATGGGTCAAGGCGAGCGCTTCAGCAAGCCAGCGGCCCAGCGCTGCGGCCGCCGCCCACTGCGCCGCGGAAGGCGCAGTGAAGCGATAATCCCCCAGCAGGCAGAGACCGGCGCTGCCCGTATTGTGACCGGCCGTGTGGACGCCGCGCGCCGCCAGTTCGCGCCCTTCATACACGGCGCCATCAATATCAACCAGGAAATGGTAGCCAATGTCCGCCCAGCCGCGGTCTTCGCGGTGCAATCGCTGCACTTCCGTCAAGGTCGCCAGGCCATCCGCCTCATAGAATGCGCTGTGATGCATGATCAGCGTCTGGTAGCTGTCACGCAGATCGCCTTCATATACATACCAGCCCGCCGGATTGCTCGCTCTCTCGTAGAAGCCATATTCGTTGCGCGCCGAGTGATCGACCGGCAGCGCGCCCCATTCTCCGCGGCGGACAATGGCCGGCCGGCTGGACTGCGGCGATGCCGCCGGCCTGTCATCAGCATGCGGCAGGACGACCAGGCGCGGACGGCTGCGCAGCAGGCCGGTCGCCACGGCAGCGAGGCAGGCCGCGCTAGCTGCCGCCAGCCCCTGGATTACTTGCCGCCTGCTCGGTCCGCGGCGCTTTTGATGAGTACGCCGGCTCATGAGGTCGCTCGCTTCAAAGCTTTCCACGCTCCCTCATCAGTATAGCCGACTTGAGGCCTTTCGCTCATGTCGCTCGCGATTCATCAGCGAATCTCGAATGCTATATGAGTATGCTTGTAAACTTCACTTACGGAAGTTATTCTATCTGTCCGGTCACGAAGAATGGATGATAGCAGCCAGTGTCGGATGACAGCTTTTTCGTCGTTATCGAAGGCATTGACGGCGCAGGCAAGACCAGCATCGCCCGGGCGCTCAAAAACATCTTGCGACAGACGCTCGGCGAGAACGTTCTGCTGACTGAAGAGCCCCACAACGCATCGCTCATGGGCGCGGAGATACGCAGCGCCCTAAGACGAGAGCGTAAGCTTAGACCCGTCGAGCTGGCGCAGGCATTCGCCCTAAATCGAAGCAATCACCTCAAAACTTGTATCGAGCCACATCTTCAAGGGGACAAGCGCATCGTCATTTGCGATCGATACTTGCTTTCCTCGCTGGTGTATCAGACGCGCGATGACATTACGATGGAGGACGTCTACCAAATCAACCGCTGGGCGCGCGTGCCGGATTTAACCATCTTGCTGCAAGTGTCCGCCCACATTGCCTACCAACGGATGGATGAGCGCAGCAAAAACGCGCGCGAGCTGTTTGAGAATGACTTGCCGACGCGCCTCAAGAAATACTGCGCAGGCGTCGAGCTGCTTCGCGCCAAAGGACAACACATTATCGCAGTGGAAGGCGATGGCGAGCTGCCGGAGGTTATCAATAAGGTGCTGGGCGCACTCCAAGAAGGAGCGCCGCCCTGGCTGCGCCTCCAGCCGCCGCTGCTCTTGGAATGATTATTCGCTCGCCACGCACAAGGGCGACCCGAGCTTAACCCAAAATAGAAAATCCGCGACAATTCCACTTGACATACGCACAAATGTTCTATAACATGGGGGCATGGCTGGCCGTCTCGTCTCCGAAACTTTGACCAAGCTCTCGCAAATGGGCGATGTCACGCTGCATGAACCGGCCGGCGACAGCCCGCAAGCCGAGCGCAAACGCCGCTCGCGCAAGCAGGAATTCAACTTCAGCGATTGCATTGCCAACCTGCAAACGCCGCGCGGACCCAAACCGGTGCTGAAGTCGATGATGACAACCGCCTGCGAGCGCAACTGCAATTATTGCGTCTTCCGCGCCGGGCGCGCGAAAACCAAACGCGTCACTTTTTCGCCGGATGAAATGGCGACCGCCTTCGACACGCTTGAAGGCGCCGGCAAGGTGGACGGGCTCTTCCTCTCCTCCGGCATCATCAAGGGCTCGGTTGCGACCCAGGACAAAATCATTGACACCGCCGATATCATCCGCAACCGACAGGGCTACCGCGGCTACATCCACTTGAAGATTATGCCCGGCATCGAATATGACCAGCTCTATCGCTCCATGCAATTGGCGGACCGCGTCTCGGTCAATCTTGAAGCGCCGACCAGCGCGCGCCTGGCCGAGCTCGCCCCCAAGAAAACCTTCGTCGAGGAATTGCTGCGGATGCTGCAATGGGCGCAGCAGATCCGCCGCGATCATCAAAATGAAAGGCTCGCCAGCAGCGTCACCCAGTTCGTCGTCGGCGCCGTCGGCGATACCGACCTGGAATTGCTGTCGATGAGCGACAAGCTCTACAGCCAGGCGAATTTGGCGCGCGTCTATTATTCCGCCTTCAGTCCGGTGCCGGGCACACCATTCGAAAATCTGCCCGCAACCGAAGCGATACGCGAATTCCGCCTTTATCAGTCCAGCTTTTTGCTGCGCGATTACAAATGGGATGTCGAAGAGCTGCCTTTCCTGCGCGGCGGCAACCTGCGCACCGATGTCGACCCCAAGCAAGCCTGGGCTGATGAACACCTGCTGCAACAGCCGGTTGAGATAATGTCAGCCGAACGCGAGCAATTGCTGCGCGTGCCCGGGATCGGTCCCATCGGGGCGAACGCCATCATCAGCGCCCGCCGCCGCGGCAGTCTGACCGAGTTGATTCACCTCAAGCAGATTGGCGTACGCAGGCCGGACAAGCTGGCGAAGTATGTGCTGCTCAATGGCGTGCAGCCGGTCCATCAGCTGAAACTCTTCTGAAGCGATTCAACGCAGCAAAATCATTTCGCGCCGATCGCCACGAAAATAAAGGAAAATGGTGGGGCGACAGGACCGCAGTGTCTACGCGCGGCTGTGTATCGCCCACGAAGATAGCCTAAATTACACGGACGATTCACAGAATCGCCCCTACAGATTACGAAAGTTGCCGGGAAAGTAGTTGATTTCAGCGCCATTTCAATTTGATGCAATTGCCCTGGGCAGACCGCGCGGGTAGTGTATCGAAGTCGGTTGAAATTCATTTTCACCACAAAGGAAAGAAGGACACAAAGAAATTGCATATAGTCTACGTTTCTCGGTGTCCTCGATTTTCTCGGTGTCCTCGGTGGTAAAGTTTTTTTTGTTTCCACCGAAAGGGATACACTGCCACCGCGCGGCATTGTTGAAATCCACTTTGCGTTTCGCTAAAATCAATGTTTGATGATAGCCGTCCGGCTATTGTAAAAGCCATGAATTCTTGAAGGAGTTCTGATTATGAAACGCGCAATACGTCTGCTAATTGTGTTCAGCATGTTGGCTGCGCTGGGGGTCGGCATAAGCGCCCAAGGCGACTACGCCGATGGCACGGAAATCAGCCTGCTGCAATGGAGCCATTTTGTGCCCCGCTATGATGAATGGTTTGACGCCTACGCCGCTGAATGGGGCGAGGCAAACGGCGTCGGCGTGACGGTCGATCACGTGAACTTCACCGAGCTGTTTTCGACGCTTGCGGCGGAGATAGACGCCGGTGAAGGCCATACCATCGTAGAGGTGCTCTTCTCGCCCGCTTCATTCATCGACGGCCTGCATGACCTCCGCGATATCAACGAACAAGCCATGGAAAATTGGGGGGAGCGCGCCGCGACTTGCCAGGCCGCCTCTTATCTGCCCGTCGTCGACACCTACTATGCCTACACCCACGGCTATGTGCCCGACCCCGGCGATTATGACATCGCGCTCTGGACTGACGCCGGTTATCCGGAGGGGCCGAAGACTTATGACGACCTGCTCGAAGGCGGCCGCGCCATCTTTGAATCGACCGGCATCCCGGTCGGCTTGGGCATGAGCCCCGAGCTGGACAGCCGCATGGCCAACCGCGCCGCTATCTGGAGCTTCGGCGGCAGCGTCCAGGATGAGAATGAAAATGTCGTGCTCAATAGCGAAGAGACCATCGCCGCCGTCAAGTACCTGGCGCAGCTGCAAAACGAAGCCATGACCGACGAGGTCTTCGGCTGGACGGCAGCCAGCAACAATCAGGGGCTGATCGCCGGTGAGCTAAGCTACATCCTCAATTCCAATTCGGCTTATCGCAGCTTGCAGAAGATCGACGAAGCGGCGGCCGCCAATATCGGCTTTACGGCCGCGCTGGAGGGGCCGGCGGGCGCCTGGGCATCGTCGCATGTCTGGCAGATTTACGTCATCCCCAACTACGTCGAGGGCGACGAATTGGCAGCCGCCAAGCAATTCATTCTCGATCACTCCGCCAACTACAGCGACGCGACTTACTACAGCGAACTCTACAACTTCCCCTGCCACCCGAGCACAGTGCCCGAGTTGGATGGCTGGCTGGAAGAAGATCCCTGGGGTTCGATGCCGCCCAACAAATTTGAGGTGCTGAAGACAGTCAACGATTGGTCGGTGCACCTTGGCTTCCCGGGTGTCACCAATCCCGCCATCAGCCAGGTCTTCGCCGAGAGCGTCATCCCGAATATGACGGCGAAGGTCGCCCTGGGCGAGTTGAGCGCGGAAGAAGCCGTTGCGCAAGCCCATGAACGCGTCGAGGAGATCTTCAGCGAATGGCGCGCCAAAGGCATGGTCGGCGGCGGATAACCCCATCCCCCCAACCCTCTCCCGAAGGTCTGTGTCTACACGACCCCAGCAAGAGGGAAGGGGATATACACGTAAAGCCCTATGTGGCAAAAAACTCCCCTCCCCTAGCTCGCTGGGGGAGGGGCCGGGGGTGGGGGTTCCGTCATCACATGTCCATCGTCCAACTCAGCGGATTAAAAAAGTATTTCGACGCCGTGCATGCGGTGGATGGCGTCGACCTCGCCATCGACCAGGGCGAATTTCTCGTCATCCTCGGCCCGTCCGGCTGCGGCAAAACGACGCTCATGCGCATGATCGCCGGCCTGGAAAAGCCGACCGCCGGCCAAATTCACATCGGCGGGGACGATGTCACTGACTTGCCGCCGCGAAAGCGTGGCGTGTCCATGGTCTTCCAGAGTTACGCCCTCTACCCGCACATGAACGTCTTCAACAACATCGCCTTCCCGCTGAAGGCGCAGCGCCGTGAGAAAAAGTTCAACAAGCGCATCATCCGCGAAAAAGTGGAGAACACCGCGCGCCTGCTCGAAATCGATATGCTGCTTGACCGGCGCCCGCGCCAGCTTTCCGGCGGCCAGCGCCAGCGCGTCGCCATCGCCCGCGCGATGGTCACGCAGCCGGCCGTGCTGCTGCTTGACGAGCCGCTCTCGAACCTCGACGCCAAGCTGCGCGCCAACGCCCGCGACGAGCTGAAAGATTTCCAGCGTTCATCCAACATCACCGCCGTCTTCGTCACGCACGACCAGATTGAAGCGATGGGTTTGGGCGACCGCATCGTCGTCATGGCCGAAGGCAAAATACAACAAATCGGCACGCCCCAGCGCATCTACGACGACCCCGCCAATGAATTCGTCGCCACCTTTCTCGGCTCTCCCAGCATGAACATCCTCAGCAGCGACGGCTTTCGTTTCGGTTTCCGGCCCGAGCACTTCCTGCCCAAGACCCTGCATGACAGCCCGGAAAACTCACGCATATTCCAGTACTACGTCAAGCGCGTCGAATACCTCGGTTCCGACCGCCTGGTCTATGGTTACATCCACGGCCACGATAATGATCTCACCCTGGCCAAGGTGCCTTCTAATGTGCGCGTCTCGCTGGATATCGAGGGTGATTACGAATTCGCCGTGCACAACAGCGACATCAAATTCTTCGACACGCGCAGCGGACAGCGCATAGAAGCGCAAAACCTGGCTGAGGCCGTTTAATGATTGCGCGCGCGCATCCCTTCGACAGCCGGCGCGTCGTTGGCGCGCTTTTTCTGGCGCCGGCTCTGCTCTACATCGTGCTGATCGTGGGTTTGCCCTTTCTGCTGGCGATCGCCTTCGGCTTCTCGGATGTGACCGTCGGCAACACCGATCTCAACTTTGTCGGCCTGCAGAATTACCTGGCGGTCTGGGAGAATGATATTTTTCGCCAAGTCTTCGAAACCACCGTCCGCTTCACTCTGATTTCGCAGATCTTCATCCTGATTTTCGCCAATATCCTCGCCATCATATTCACCCAGAATTTCACCGGCAAATGGTTCGCCCGCTTCATATTCATCCTGCCCTGGGCGACGCCGGTGTCGCTGGCGATGATCGGCTGGCTCTGGATGCTCGATACCAAATACAGCCCGATCGATTATCTCTTGCTGCAGACCGGCTTCCTTGGACCCAACGGCATTCTCAGCAGCAACCGCAATCTCTTTTGGCTGGCGACGCCTGATCTGTCGCAGATCAGCGTCATCTTTGTGCAAGTCTGGCGCATGACACCGCTGGCGACGGTGATCCTCATGGCGGGCCTGTCCTCCATTCCCACCGATATCCTCGACCAGGCGGAGGTCGACGGTTCCCGCTTCATGCGCACGCTGCTGCAAATCAAGCTGCCGCTTATCCTGCCCATCATGGTCATCGCCCTGCTCTTCAGCATGATTACGATGTTCGGCGATATGACCGTCGTCTATGTTTTGACCCGCGGCGGACCGGTGGATTACACGCGCGTCCTCGGTCTCTACTCCTTCCAGGTCGGCATAGAAGGCGGCAACCTGGCGCAAGGCGCGGCAATATCGCTTTTCGCCTTTCCCCTGCTGCTGGCGATGGCCATCCTGATGCTGCGCACGGCCAGCCGGGCGGAGGTGCGCTGATGGGCTTGCTTGGCTGGATTTTGCAGAATTTCTGGTCGCTGCTCGTCATATTGTTCTTGGCGCTGGTCGCGCTGCGCATCGCCTGGCGCTTCCACAGGTACGGCGCCAACCGCGCGGAACTGTCATACATCCTGCGGCGCAGCCCCTTTTATCTGGTCGTCCTGACCTTCTGTTTCTTCGCCGCCGCGCCCTTCCTCATCATGTTCATGCATACCTTCAAGACCGATGGCGATCTTTACCGCCGTCCCCAACCTTTTGTCTTCCGGCAGGAGCCCACGCTCGAGCATCTGGACGCCCTCTTCAACAACACCGCCTATCTCGATTTCATCCGCAATTCGGTCCTGGTCGGCATTGCGGTTGTCCTTATCACCTTGCTGCTTTCCTTGCCAGCCGCCTATGCCCTGGCGCGCTTGACCGGCCGCTGGGGCGAGCGCGCCGGCATCTTGATGTTTCTCGTTTATCTCGTGCCGCCCACCCTGCTCTTCATCCCCATGTTCCGCATCGTTGTCTTGCTCGGGTTGAAGGACAGTCCAATGTCGCTTGTTGTCGTTTATCCATCTTTCACCGTGCCCTTCAGCATGTGGCTGCTGAGCGGCTTTTTCAAAGCGGTGCCGCCGGAATTGGAGGAGGCGGCGCTGGTCGATGGCTACAACCGCGTCGAAGCATTCTTGCGCGTCGTCCTGCCGCTGTCGCTGCCCGGCATCATCTCCACCATCGTATTCACTTTCACACTCACCCTGCATGAATTCATTTACGGGCTGGTCTTCATCGCCAATACCTCCCAGCGGACGCTCAGCGTCGGCGTACCCACCGAGCTCATTCTCGGGGATGTATACTTCTGGCAGCCCCTCCTGGCGGCCGCTCTGATCATCGCCGTGCCCGTCGGCCTGGCGTATAACCTCTTCCTTGACAGCCTCGTGCAAGGCTTTACCATGGGCGCTGTCAAAGGTTGATTGTCCAATTGAATGGCAAATGACAGCGGCGCGTCGCCAACTCAAATCATCTTCCGGGGTACAATTACCATCCATTGACCGTTGCCAAAGACTCATCACCTCACCAAGAGAGTCACCTCTCCCTGATGCTGCGGGAGGGGTCGGGGGTGAGGTTGACAGGAAACCAACATGCCCACGATCACCGTCAATCTCAATCAAGTCAATGACGCCACTACCGCCGCCCAGATCCGCAGTCACGCCATCGACATCGACCGGCCGGAAGCCAAGGGCGGCCGCGACAAAGGCGCCATGGGGGGCGAATTGCTGCTGGCTTCGCTCGGCGGCTGCTTCAACAGCAACCTGCTCGCCGCCATTCGCGCCCGCGATCTGCCGATAAACGATATTGCCATCGAGGTCAGCGGTGAATTGGCCGAGGCGCCGGCCCGTTTCGCTGCCATCGACATGGTGGTCAAATCGGCTTATGAAGACCGCGACGCGCTCGAGAAGCTCGTCCTCATGTCGGAGCGCGCCTGCATCGTCGCCAACACGCTCAAAGGCTCGGTGGATCTCACTGTCTCCGTCGGCTGAGGGCCTCATGCCGATATCGGAGTACATCAAGCATATCCGCGCCAAAATCGGCAAAGAGCTCCTGCTCCTGCCCGGTGTGACCGCCGTCGTCATTAACAACCGCGGCGAAGTCCTGCTGCAGCTCCGCCGGGACACGGACGCCTGGGCGCCACCAAGCGGCGGCGTCGAACCGGGCGAAACCGTCGCCGAATGCGCCCGGCGCGAAGTGCTTGAAGAAACGGGCATCGAGGTCGCGCCCGAATCCATCCTCGCCGTGCTCTCCGGCGATGAATACAACATGACCTACCCCAACGGCGACCAAATGGCGACGGTCACGACAGTCTTCCGCTGCCGCCCATTGACTGCCGGGGCGCCGCGCGTGAACGACGACGAATCGCGGGCAATCCGCTATTTTCCGGTCGACGCGCTGCCCGAAAACATGCTCGCCCGCCACCGCATGATTATCAGCCTCGCCCTGAACCGCGCTGAGGGCGCCTACTTCAATCCGCTTGATGAATAAACTAGGATCATTTGTCTTCGACTAAGAGAGTGCCTAGCGGAGTAAACAGACGCCCTCCGAGTTCTCTGTGTATCCTCTTTCCTTTCTTTTGGTGAACCTGCTAAGTTCCGTTTGCAATCATAGCGAAATTTGTAGGGGCGAGAGACGGTCAAACGCCCCTACAGCCTCCTTTTGTCGTGGGTTAGTTTATCTGCGTGAGCCGGACTGTGATTCGCGAGCTGCTGTAGAGGAAAATGCGACCATGACGCAATAGGCCTATATGCCCGCTCAATTTCATTCCCGCCATTGCCAGACCCTCCCTTTCAGAGCATGATACTGGCCGGGACCCGCGCAAGCTTCTGGAGAGGGAAAATGAGCAAACGCAGCGATCAAGTCCCCGCGGACAAGCTGGCGCTCTACAAGCAACTGCTCAGCTTGCATCCCGAGATTGAACTCAAAGGCGGATTGAAACTGCCCTACACATCATACCAGGGCAATATGTTCAGCCAATTGACCAAAGCCGGCGTACTGGGCTTGCGCATGGGCAAAGCCGAGCGCGAAGCTTTCCTGGCGAAATACAATGGGACGCTGTTGGAGACCTATGGCACTGTGATGAAAGAGTATGTCGCGGTGCCGGACAGTCTGCTGGAGGACGCGCAGCACTTGCTGCCTTATCTCGAACAGAGTTACGCTTATGCCAAGACGCTCAAGCCGCAGCCGCGCAAACGCAAGGGGTGAGGAAGATTGATGCCGACTGTAGATCTTGATATGCGCGACAAGCGACTTAACCGCATCATCCCGGCCGACGCCGACATTGAAATCATCTCCGCCGGCCACCGATTCCTTGAGGGACCGGCCTGGCACTGTTATGAAAATCACCTGCGCTTCAGCGACATTTTAGGCAACGCGACGCTGCAATGGTCGGAGGCCGACGGTTTGAGCGTCTACCGCTCCAACAGTCACATGGCCAACGGCAATACCTACGACCGCGAGGGGCGCCTCCTCAGCTGCCATCATGCCAGCAGCCGCGTCACGCGCATGGACGACGAGCAGACCATGACCGTGCTCGCCTCGCATTACGAGGACAAAGAATTAAACAGCCCCAACGACATCGTGGTCAAAAGCGACGGCGCGATCTACTTCACCGACCCGCCCTATGGCCGCGAAAGCAAGGTCGGCATCCCGCGCGCACGCGAGCTGGAGTTCAACGGCGTCTACCGCCTGGAACCGAGCGACAGCACCTTGACCCTGCTGGCGGCGGACTTCAATCGTCCCAATGGCTTGTGCTTCTCGCTGGACGAAACGCGCCTGTACATCAATGACACACCCGAAAGTCTCATTCGCGTCTTTGATGTCGAGGGGGACGGTTCGCTCGCAAACGGACGGCTTTTTGCCAAAACCGGCGGCGATGGACCAGGCGGGCCGGATGGCATGAAAATTGACAGCGAGGGAAATCTCTATTGTTGCGCCGCCGGCGGCTTGCACATCTTCGGCGCGGATGGCCAGCTGCTCGGCCGTCTCCGCACGCCAATGCAGGTGACCAATTTTACCTTTGGCGATGAAGACCTGTGTGGCATCTATCTGACTGGCATCACGACGCTTTATCGCGTACGGGCGCGCATCGCCGGCATCCCGCTATTCTGAGCCGCAGAGCCGAAGGCGGGCGCTCATTTCACTGAATGCGCAGTCGCCGGGGCAGCCAATAATACATCCGCCCGCGCGCCACATCGCAGTTGCCCATGATCCAGCGCTGCAGCGTTGCATCCCCCTCATAATCGCCGATATGGATGACGCGCTCGCCCGCCAAGCGCCTTGCCGCCAAAGCGCGTTCAACACTGTCCTCTGACCGAGCGAACGCTTCCAGCAGCAGTTTGACGCGCGCGCCCAGCTCCAAGCGAACCAGACCGAAAACAATGCCGAAGCGATAATCCGGCTCCGCGATCAGCCGCCATAACGCGCCCGAGACCGCCGGCGCCAAATCGCCACCCCAGCGCCCCTCGTCGCCCGCGAGCATGCTGAGGGCGCGGCGACGCAGCTTTCGCTTGCGCCCCGCATCCCGCGCCATCGCTTCCAGCCGCGCAACAATCGCTTCATGATCCAGGAAATTGGGGCAGGCTTGGATCGCGACCGCGCAGACACGCCGCTTGTCATCATGCAGGCCCGCCAGGACGCCGCGCATGGCTGGCTCGCCCCGCTGACGCGCCAAGACACGCAGCGCCAGCACACGTCTGTTTCGATCAGAATGACGCATCTGCTCAAGGGCAGAGGCCACAATCGCCTCCTCAGAGGGATTGCCGATGCGGCGCATAGCGTCAATGAGCCGCCCGTCGTCTGTCTCGCGATAAGCCTCGCGCAGCGTCTTCAGATCGTCGATGCAGAGCATGCAAATGACCTTGCAAATACAGAGGCGGGCGGTCTGTTCTAAGCTCGACACATTTCAGAATCTTTAGCAATGATCCCCCGCCGAACCCTAAAATTATCACAGCCGGCCGCATCCGGGCAAGTGTCGCGTCTTCGACGCCTGCCGACTTTGGTATTGACCAGATACGCAGCGCATATATGCTTGGCGACGCATTCAAGACAGTGAAAACAAAACTAACGAGGAGAAGCCATCGTGCCACAATTTGGATTGATCTACGTAGGAGAACCACAATTCAGCAGCCCGGAAGAAGGGCAAGCCCATTTCCAGGAATACATGGCTTGGCTCAACGGTCTCGGAGACGCCATCGTCAACAGAGGCATCCCCATGGGACCGCCCACCCGCGTTGACGCCGACGGCGTGTCCAGCGAAGAACGGGCCGATCGCCTGACTGGGCTCACGATCGTCGAAGCCGCAGACATGGACGCCGCCATCGAGATCGCCAAGCGCTGCCCTTATGTCGACGTGGCCGCGCTTGACGTCGTGCAGATTTTCGAAATGACTCTCTAAGCCGCGCGCGCCTGTCGCTGCGCATGTCCGAGGCAGACGGCAGGCATTCAGCCCTTCCCCATGCCTCAGCGCGTCAAAATGGCAAAAGCAAGTTTTGTTGTTCCGCCCATTGCGGGCTAAACTCCGCCCGAAAGCGTCGCGTTGCCATAATTGTGTTATGTCACTCACTTTGCGCTACATGCGCTTGGCGGATATCCAGCAAGTCGCGGCCATTGACCGGTCAAGTTTCCAACCGCCCTGGTCGCGAGATTCTTACATCTTCGAAATCAATGAGTCCCGCGTCAGCCACATGGTCGTGCTCGATGACGGATCGCATGAGCCGCCGCCGCGCAATGGCTGGCTGTCCCATCTCAGCGGCCTGCTTCGTGGCGGCTCGTCCGCGCAAAATGGACGGGGCGCCATCATCGGTTACGGCGGCCTGTGGAAGATCGAAGGTGAAGCGCATATCAGCACCATCGCCACCCATCCGCGCTGCCGCGGCAACGGCTTCGGCGAGATCCTGCTCGCCGGCATGTTCGGCAAGGCGCTGCGCCTGAACGCTGATTTCATCGTGCTCGAAGTGCGCGTCAGCAATGCGGTGGCGCAAAGCCTTTATGAGAAGTATGGTTTCAGCCGTTTTGGGCGCAGGCGAAACTACTACCGCAGCGACAATGAGGACGCCTGGGAAATGCGGGTGGCGCTGGATAAAGGGACGCGGCGCCGCTTCTCCCGGCTATACGATGAGCTGCTGGAAAAACACGGCTTCCGCGACAGCTACAGCTGGAATGCGCGTCCGTGGGGTAGGAAGTAGATAAGTGCAACATTTTGACAATGACCATCGTATAGCAATTTGCAAAGCAGTGTGGAGAAAAAGATGTCCGAGATGATGATAGAAGTCCAATTTGCTGAGCAATTCGCTTATTTTGGAAAGCTTGATACTCGTTTGTCAGATTTGGATGGCCGAGTTAGAGACATGCGAAGAGTGGGAAAACTCGGCGCGGATGCCTTAAGGCGCATCTCGCAGTATTTCAAAATCAAGGGCATATATCATTCCAACGCAATTGAAGGAAACTCGCTCTCTCTTGGTGAAACTAGGCGAGTGATTGAAGAGGGAATAACCATTACTGGAAAAAGTCTTCGCGATACAGTTGAGACTAAGAATCTTTCTCATGCCCTAGACTACATGGAAGACATCGCCGTTTCAACAGAAAAACCAATCACTTTAAGTGACTTGCGTCAAATTCATGCGCTGATTCTGAAGGGGATTGATGATGGTTTCGCTGGCAGATATCGCGAAACTGAAGTGAAAATCTCTGGGTCTGAAGCTTCCACGACCCAAGCGCACAAGATTCCTCAAGATATGAAAGACTTGGGAAACTACATAGCCAATGTTACCGTCCCAGATGAAAGTGACAGACAATCACCGATAATTTCCGCTACTGTCGCCCATGCATGGCTGGCGCAGATTCATCCATTCATTGACGGCAACGGGCGCACTGCGCGGATTCTAATGAATCTGATCTTAATGCGCCGTGGATATCCCATCTGCATCATTACGCGCGACGATAGGCTTCGCTACTATCAGGCACTGGAGGAGTCCCAAGGAGGAGACTTGACTCCCCTTGCTGAACTCATCTACGAAAACGTTGAGGAGAGTTTAGAAGAATGGGAAAAAGCTGCAAGGGAACAACAGCAGCAGCAGGAATGGCTGGCTTCGCTAACAGAGCGATTTCAGCAACCGGAACTCAATCGAGCACGCAATGAGTACGAAGTTTGGAAGCGGGCGATGGCACTGTTTAAGGGCTATTTCAAGCAGACCGTTGACGCTTGGAATGAGCAACTTTCTGTAGGTAGCGTTTCGCTAAACTATCGAGATTATGGGACGCTCGACTTTGAAAAGTATCTGAGCTTGCGCGACGGAGGCTCAGCAAAAAGAACTTGGGATTTTGGTATAGTTTTCCAGCGTGGCGATCGTCGGGTGCGATATCTATTCTTTTACGGCTATGCAGATAACTCTCTACGAGCAAAGGCGCGAGTTGTCCTGCTCATTGCGAAGGCTATCGGGTATGAATACGAATACGTTTTGCTTATGCACACCACGCAGCCGAATACCCCTGATATCTACCAAGTAGGATTCGATATAGATTCGCAAAGCTTCGTTGCTCTCACAATTAGCGGTGTAAGAGAAACGAAAGCAGAGTCTTTAGCTCGTCAATTCTTTGAACAAGTCATTGAACGCGACTTTGCCACCTAACCTAATCCCGCAGCGCCCGCATTCCGTTCAGCGTCACCGCCAGCGACATGCCCATATCGGCGAAGACAGCCGCCAGCATCGTCACGTTGCCGGTCACAGCCAGCAGCAGGAAAACCGCCTTCAGACCGAAGGACAGCGCGATATTCTCGCGGATCAGCCGCCGAGCGAAACGCGCCCGCCGGATCGTGCGCGGCAGCTGACGAAGCCCGTCGGCCAGCAATACGATATCGGCCGTTTCCATCGCCTGCGCGCTGCCGGCGCCGCCCATGGCAATGCCCACCGACGCCCGCGCCAGGGCGGGGCTATCGTTGATGCCATCGCCAACCATCGCCACGCCGCCGTGCTCCGCCGCCAGATTCTCGACCGCGTCCACCTTGTCCGCCGGCAGCAGCTCGCCATAATAGCGATCGACGCCGACCTGCTCGGCGATTGCTTCCGCCACACGGCGGTTGTCACCGCTCAGCATGATGGACTCGATGCCCATGCCGCCCAGCTCAGACAGCACCGCCGCGCTTTCTTCGCGGGCGGTGTCGGCCAGGGCGATCACGCCGCGCACGAGCTCGCCATCGTGCACCATGACCGCGCTCTTGCCCCTCTCCTCGATCGACGCCGCCAGACCGCAGAGATTCTCGGTATGCTCGAATTCACCGTCGAAATAGCTGTGGCTGCCTATCGTTACCGCCTTGCCGTCGACATTGCCGCGCACACCATGTCCGGCCAGCGTTTCCACGCCGGTCGCCCGCGCATAATTGAGGCCCGCATCGGCCGCCAACCGGGTGATCGCGCTGGCGAAGGGATGCGCGCTCTGCGCTTCCACCGACGCCGCCAGCGATATCAATTCCTTGCAGGGCTCGCAGTCGGGGCTGTCTTCGCAGTAATCAGTATGGGTCGCCTCAACTTGCAGCGCGCCGCGCGTCAGTGTGCCCGTTTTGTCGAAGGCGATGACGCGGCTGCCGGCCAGCGTTTCCAAAGCGGCGCCGCCTTTGATCAATACGCCGCGCCGCGCCGAAGCGGTAATGGCGCTGATGACCGTCACCGGCGTGCTGATCACCAGCGCGCAGGGGCAGGCGATCACCAGCATGGACAGCGCCCGATAAAGCCAACCGCTCCCCTCGGCGCTGTTCCAGAAGCTGCCGCCGAAGAATAAGGGCGGAATGAAGGCGATGGCCAGCGCGGCCAAAGCCATGGTCGGCGTATAAAAATGAGCGAATCTATCGATCAGCCGCTGGCTCGGCGCCCGCCGCGCCCCCGCATCCTGCAGCATATCGATGATGCGGCTGAGCGTGCTGTCTTGTGGCAAACGCGTGACGCGCAGCTCAAGCGCCGCCGCGCCATTTATCGACCCGGCGAAGACCTCTTGCCCCGGCGCCTTGGGTGCGGGCAGGCTCTCACCGGTGATATGCGCCTGGTCAACCGTGCTGTGCCCGGCGGTCACCTCGCCATCTATCGGGATCCGTTCGCCGGGCAGCACACGAATCTGATCCGCCAGCCGCAGCGCCTCGACCGGGACGACCTCCGTCCCGTCGCCATTGACGCGATGAGCAATCGGCGGTTTCAGCGCGATGAGTGAGCGCAGGCTGTCCCGCGCCCGATCGGCCGTGAAGCCTTCCAGCGCCTCGCCGATCGCGAACAGGAAAATCACCGTGGCCGCCTCCAGGTACTCGCCCAGGAAGAGCGCGCCAAGGGCCGCGACCGTCATCAGCAAATTGATATTGAACTCGCGGTTGACGCGCAGCGCTCGCATGCCGCTCAGCGCAATGGGCTTGATAGCCACCAGCATCGCCAGCGCGTAGAGCAGATTGCCCGCATCAACCGGAAGCAGGCGCAGAACATCGACAGCGATGGCGGCCAGCAGCAAAACCCCGCTGACGACAGCCAGGCGGCTCGCCGGCCGCGCCAGCAGATAATCCCGGAAACCGAGTATGCCAGTCCGCTTCAGCGGCTGCCCCGCCGCCTCTGGCTCATCGCTGATCGTTTTGCCGACCGCCTCAACCTGCGCCCGCAAGCGATCAAATTCCACATCGCCGATCAATTGCAGCGTATTGCTGAGATAATCGACGCGGGCGAACTGCACGCCGTCGAGCTTGCACAGCGCTCTCTCAACCTCGCGCGCGCAGCCGGCGCAATCCATATTTCCGATTTTGTATTGACGCGATTCCACCAGAAAGCCTTGTTAATGATGCTTCGTATCATTGACAACTGACTTACATTTATCGAAATCATTATATTTTGACGGACGGTCATTGTCAAAGAGAAGTCTGCGCGGGCGGGATAAACCTCAGGGCAATCGCACCAAATTATTTTTCACACAGAGGACGCAGAGTTAAGGTAGTTTCTGACGACAATTCCTACAGATTCACCGTTTTGAATATGGCAAAGTTGCCAGAGAAACTTCATTTGCCGCTCAACAAATAAAGTTGAACTAAAACATGAGCATATATTTTGTTTTTCTCTGCGATCTCTGCGTTCTCTGTAGTTAATTTTTAGTTTGAGTTTGTATCATTGAGTTTCATCATTTTGAAGCGATTGCCCTGGGATAAACCTCTACAGCGCCTTGTAATTTTCTGCTAAAATGCAGATACGGTCATTGTGCAAAAAGCTCAATAGGAATTCTGGAGGGTACTCATGTGTAATGCCCATGTAGCTCGAACGGTGCGCGAACGTGTCAAGGAAGAGGGCTTGCCCGACGTCAGCCGCCGCAGCTTCCTCAAGCTCGGCAGCGTCCTCACCGCCGGCGCCGCTTTGGCGCCTCAGGTAGCGCGCGCTGATATGCCCGGCATTGGCGAAGTCGTCGACCTTAGCCATACGCTCAGCCCGGATAACCCCGTCTGGCCCGGCGTCGTAACGCCTGGCACGCGGGAGACCGTTTTCACCATAGAAGAAAACTTCATCTATTCGCAGCGCTGGACCTTTGAAGAACACCAAGGCACGCACATAGATTTCCCGGCGCACTTCATCGCCGACGGCGCCCGCGTGGACGCTTTCCCCACTGATGGATTGGTGGGACCAGCCGTCGTCATAGATATATCCGCCCGCGCCCAAGAAGATGCCGACACCTTGGTGACGGTTGATGATCTGCAAGCCTGGGAGATGGAAAACGGCGAAAT
The DNA here is from genome assembly GCA_028875245.1 of Chloroflexota bacterium. Classification (GTDB taxonomy): domain Bacteria; phylum Chloroflexota; class Anaerolineae; order Aggregatilineales; family Phototrophicaceae; genus UBA6055. Next base: position 1,176 of record JAPPEU010000020.1, on the reverse strand, counting down.
CCCCGAAGGCGCTTTCGTGCTGATGTATTCCGGTTGGGAACATCGCATCGGCACGCCGGCCTTCTTTGGCGATGACACCGGTCTGCATTTCCCCGGCTTCAGCGGCGAAGCGGCAAATTGGCTGGTTAGCGAGCGTTCAATCCACGGCGTTGGCGTTGATACCCTCAGCCTTGACCACGCCATTACCCAAACCTTCGACGCGCACTACGCATTTCTCGGATCGGGCTTGCTGGGCATTGAGAATGTGGCAAATTTGCAAGCGATCATGGACAGCAAAGCGACTATCGTTTGCGGCATTCCCAAGTATGAAGAAGGCTCGGGCGGTCCCGCGCGCATCCTGGCGCTAGCCGGCATGTAAGGCGGCTGCGCTTCCGCTTTAGCGCATCAATCGAAATCGGTCGGCAGGTCGGGCTGGCGCCAATGCTGGAACCAGCGGCGGATCTGCCCCGCTGTGCTGCGGCCTTCCGATAATGGCGGCAGTTCGTCCTCGCTGAACCAGTCGACGGCCGTCGTTTCGGCGCTCGTCCGCGCTTCGCCGCCGACCAGTTCACACAGGAATGCGACTTTGTATACTTCGTTCACCGACGGCGGATGCCGCTGTTTGCGATCCTCCAGCGCCAATAATTTGACCGCCTTCGCCTCGTAGCCGCTTTCTTCACGTATCTCGCGCTCCACCGCTTCCGATGGCGCATCGCCGACATCGGCCCAGCCGCCCGGCAAGGTCCAGCGTCCATCGACCGCTTCCCGCACCAGCAGAATCTTGCCATCGCGAAAAACCGCGCCGCGCACATCCACCTTTGGCGTGATGTAGCCGTCGTCCGCATCCAGGATCATCTTCACCCGCGCCGCCTTGTCATCAGCCGCGCCGGCCAGCATGTCGGCGGCGATATCCTGGAGCTGTTGATAACGTTCTTCGTCGTAATGATTCTGCGCGTAGTGCACCCCCGTCTTGGCCAGCGCCGCGATCCGCTTCGCCCAATCCACCTGATTGCTCATAGCCCGCCTTCGTCTTGTTGACCTCACGCGACCATTATACAGCGCCGCTACCGCAGTTCCGCCGCGGGACGCTCTGTCGCGGCCGATTTGACCGCCCGCCAAACCCAGACGTCGCGCGCCTGTGAGGGTAGTGTATCGAATTCGGTTGAAATTCATTTTCACCACAAAGGAAAGAAGGAC
>JAPPEU010000021.1 GCA_028875245.1 Chloroflexota bacterium | reverse complement strand
TCTGGCAAATCTACGCGCGCATCATCATGCCGATTGCAGGTCCCATCGTCGCCACCGTCGCTATTCTCAAATTCCTCGTGATGTGGAACGCCTACATCTGGCCGCTGATGACCGTCCGCACGGAAGAACTGCGGCCCATCATGGTCGGCCTGCAATACTTCTTCCAGTTAAATACGGCCTGGGGCGAGATCATGGCCTACTTGTCGATTGTAACCATCCCGGTGCTGATCTTCTATCTGGCCCTGCAGCGCGCCTTCATCGAAAGCATCGCCACCTCCGGCATCAAAGGCTGAGCCCGGCCGTCCCTACACCAGCAACCCGCGTGCGAAAGCCAAATCCTGCACGATCAACTCGTCCACGCGCCCCTCGTCGGTATACTCCGCTGAAAAGCAGATTGGTCCTTCGTAACCCATCGCCTTGAGCTTCGCAATCACACGCGGCCAGGATGCCCGGCCCTGCGCGCCCGATGTCCAGTAGATCTTCCACTCGGCGACCGCCGCTTCCGGCCCGCTGACCCGCCGCCAGTAAGCATTCTTCAAGTTGACCACGCAGAGTTGCGGCGCCAGCACATCGAGCGCCGAGTCGCTGTTCATGCCTTCCAGGGCGTTGTGCGCCGGGTCCCAGACTGCCGCCACATAACGAGGGTCGTAACCCTTCAACAGATGATGCATGCCCATCTCGTTGACCGGCACGAAGCGCCCCGAGTGATTCTGAATGCCGATTTGAAAATCATACTTCTCGCAGAAGGGCAGGGCGGCGTCGAGTTGACGGCGGGCCTCCGCCTCGGCCGTCCAGTAATCCATATCGCGCTGCCAGAACATGACCCGATTCATGCCGATGCCTGCTTGGGCGCAGGCGCTGTACAGCCGCTCATCATCCAGCGGCAGGTCCGCCGTCACATTCAAGACGCGGATGCCATGCTCGCCCAGCAATTGCACGGCGGAAGGCAGGTCCTGCTCGATATGCGCCGGCTCCACCTGGAAGCCCGGCCGCACCGGCAGCTCGATCAAATCGAAGCCCAGCGATTGGATATGCCGCGCCAATTGGGGCAGGGGCAGCGCCTTCCAGGGTTTGGTGAATACAGCCAGTTCGTGCAATTGCGCGCTCCTTAACTCTTCGTCGGCATCATCGAGAGGAAGTCGATGTGCACGCGCGGCGGCAGGCTGGCGAGGAAGACCACCGTCGCCGCGATATCTTCCGACTGGATCATCCTGGTTTTCGCCTCGCGACTGGGCTGGACCGGACGGCGATCCATGATCGGGGTGTTTCCAGCGCCCGGATTGAAGAGGCAGGCGCGCACGCCGTGAGGATTGCCCTCTTCGTTGGTGACCGTGTTCAGCGCTTCCATGCCGATCTTCGAGGCGCTGTACCCGACGCCGGCGAGCAGGCTGGGATACATGCCGGCGCGCGACGCCAAGTTGATGATCAAGCCATCGCCGCGGTCTTTCATCTCCGGCAAGACGGCCTTGGTGAAGATGAAGGCGCTCGTCAGATTGACATCCATCAGTTCGCGCCATTGCGCGGCCGATGTATCGGCGATCGAGCGTTCGGTATGGTTGAAGCCGGCGTTATTGACCAGCACGTCAACCGGGCCGAAGGCCGCTCGCGTCTTCTCCAGCGCCGCCTGGATCTGGCTGTCATCGCTGACATCGGCCGGGCAAACCAGGGCCTGAGCGCCTTTGGCTCGCGCTGCTTCCGCGACCGCTTCCAGCCGCTCCGCCCGCCGCGCCACCAGGCTGAGGTTTGCGCCCGCTTCCGCGCAGGCAATGGCGATCGCCTCGCCGAAGCCGCTGCTCGCGCCGGTCACGATGATTGTCTTGCCATCCAATGCGCCCATTGATTGCTCCAGTTGCTTCTAAGCCATCGTGTCGAGCATATCGCGCGTGACTTCATAGCGCAATTTGCCGCCGCTGAGGTAGCGCGCCACTTCGTCGACGGTGATTTCTCCCTGCCGCTTGTAAGCTTGATGGGTGACGGCGGCGATATGCGGCGTGATGATGAGGTTGTCGAGCCCGCGAAATGGGCTGTCGTCCGGCAGCGGCTCCTGGTCAAAGACATCCAGCGCCGCGCTGATTCGCCCCGTTTGCAATTCAGCCAGCAGCGCCGCCTCGTCGATGAGATGGGCGCGCGCCGTATTGATGAAGATGGCGCCGTCCCGCAGCCAGCTCAACTGCTCGCGGCCGATCATGCGATAGGTCTCGGCGGTGGCAGGGGCCTGCAGCGTGATGATCGGACATTCGCGCATCAGCGGCTCCAGCGCGGCCAAATGCACGCCCATCGTCTTTGCGCTTTCTTCGTCAACGTAGGGATCGCAGAGCCAAACTTCGGCATCCAGCGCCAACAGCCGCTTTATGACCGCGCGCCCGGTGTAGCCGGCGCCGATCACGCCGACGCGGTTCCCCGCCAGTTCGCCGCCCGCTGGCAGCGCGCGCGCCGCCGCCCAGCCGCCGTCCTTGAAGGCGCGGTCAAACTTGTGATAATTCCGCAGGCAGAGCAAGATGAGCGCCAGCGTCGTTTCCGCCACTGGAATGGACATCGAATACGCGACATGCGTGACGCGCCTGCCAGCGTTGAAAACCGGCGGCGGCAGCATGCGCTTGATCGAGCCGGCCGAGTGCGCGATCAGTTTCAAGCGGTCGGCGGCAGCCAGCACCGCAGGGGAAAAATTCGGCGTTCCCCAGCTGGTGATGACGATATCCTGACCGCCGATGAGCGCCGTCAACTGCGCCTCTGTGAGATTGCCCGCCTGTGTCTGCCGCGACAGCTCGCCCAGGGACGCCAGCCGTTCTTTCTGCTCGTCGGCGAAGAGCAGATCATAGAGCGCCGGCCGCAGGGCGATCAGGATCTTCGGTTTATCAGATTTTGGCTGCATCGCCTGCCTTTAAGGGTTCTGTAGGGCTTGATTGGTATTAGCGAAAATCGCCTGATTTTCTGCCTCCCACCCAAGCCCCTTCCACATCTCTATGTGGAAGCATCCCCAAAATGAGGGAAGGGGAGCTTCGTCCAGTGCGAAACGGTACACATATTGCGATTTCGTCTCGTTATTAGGATCTGTCATGCAGTACACTGCCCAATTATCATGCCGGTCTTGTAATACCAATCAAGCCTTGTAGGAGCGAGCCGCTGGGTCGCCCGCTGCGCCGAAGTTCTTCAATTCGGGCGAGTCACCGCCTCGCCCCTACCGCCTATCCGACGAGTTAAGCCAGCGCGCGCCGCAGCTTGTCAACCAAATCGGGCTCAGGCTCGTAGGGAATCTCGACGACTCGGTGATTGAGCGAACTCGCGTAGAGCGCCAGGATCACGTTGAAATCGACCAGCGCGCGCTCCAGATTCAGCGGATGCGCTTTGTCCTCATCTTCCAGCCAGTCGAACATCGCTTCGCACATGGCCGCCTGCCCCAGCACATCTTCATCCGGGTACTCATGCTCGCCGCTGTCGTAGACGCCGTCGATGAATGTCTCCCAGCCCCACATCGTCCAGTGGACATATCCTTTCATGCCATAAACCGCGATGCGCTTGTGTTGGTAAATGGCGTCGCCTCTCGGCACGCGCGGCGCGTTTTCACCGCAGCGCAGCGTCGCCTGTACGCCATTGTCGTATTCGACCGCCGCCAGGCTCTGGTCGGGCGCGTAATGCTCCTTGACATTCGGCTGCAAGCCGCCCGCGCCGGCGACCTGCCCGAAGACCGTAGTCGGCGCCGCCGGGTTGAATGCGCCGATCGCCTGCAAAGAGTGCGTGCCTTGATAAGCCAGGTTCATGCCCGAGCTGGCCTCGACAAAGCGCAGATCGCCGATCGCGCCGTCGGCCACTTGCTGCTGCAGGCGCTGCCGCCGTGGATGAAACTGCAGCTGATGATTGATCGCGACCTTGATCTTCGGCTTGCGCGCGGCGAAGTCCCGCAACGTCAGGTAATCCTCGCCCTGAATCGCCAGCGGTTTTTCGACGATCGCCAAGGGCACACCCGCTGCCTCAGCCGCTTCCAGGACTTCCAGGCGAACATTCGGCGGCGTGCTGACCTGCACCAGCTCGGGCTTTTCTTTCTCGAACATCTCGCGGTAATCGGTGTAGCGCGCGCTGATATCGAACTTGTCGCCAAAGTCGTCCAAGGGTCCTTGCAGTAAGTCGCAGACCGCCACCACGCGGCCCCGCTTGACAAATTGGTAGGCATCCGCATGCCCATGCGCCCGCCCGCCGCCGACGCCGATGATGACCGATTTATACATCGCTTCCCTCCCAAGGCTGCAAGATCACTTTGCCGCATTGCCCGGACAGCTGCGTCTCCCAGGCGTTCTGAATATCGTCAATGGCATATCGGTGCGTGATCAGCTTGTCCAACTGATCGCCGATCTCGCCGATCATCTTCATCATGCGCGGCGAATCGGCCAAATTGAAATGCCAGGAGCCGATCAGTTTCAATCCTTTGCGGATCATATCAGGGCTGATGCGCAGGGGCGTGTCCTCGCTGCATTCGCCGACGAAAGCCACTTGTCCTTTGCGCCGCGCCGCGTCAATGCAGAGCCGATGCGCCGCCACCACGCCCGAGCAATCGACCGCCGCGTCGACGCCGCGTCCGTTGCTGGTCAGGTCGAGTATCTGCTGCAGGGCGTCTTCATCAAGCGGGTTCACAACCGCGGCCGCGCCCAGGTCCAGCGCCTTCTCCGCGCGATAATCGATGCTGTCAACGCCGATCACGCGGGCGCCGCGATAGACGCCATTGACGACGCCGCCCAACCCGACCGGCCCCAGACCGGTGATCAGCAGCGTATCATGACGGTCGACCGCCATCAGCTGCAACGCGCCGAAGGTCGGCCCCAGCCCGCAGCAGGCCATCGACGCATGCGCATAAGTCATGCCATCGGGGATCGGCAGCAGCATCCAATCCTGCTTCAGCAGGTACTGCGCCATCGTGCTCAAGCCGGCTGCGCTGCCATGTGCCGCGGCGAAGTCGAAGCCGTTTTCACAGTGAATGTAATCGCCGTCCAGGCAGAGCGCGCATTGGCCGCAGGCGTTCATCGGCATGACCACCACGCGGTCGCCGACTTTCACGCGGCCGGGCTGCGCCACCTCGACCACTTCGCCAGCCGCTTCATGCCCCCAGACGGGGCTATTGGCGCCGGCGGCAAATGCCTTGTATTCGGTGCACATCGGCGCGGCATGAACTTTGACGACGACCCAGTTGCCCTTCGCCCGCGGCCGTTCAACCGGGGCGACGCCCGCTCGCTTTTTTCCCTTCACCAATACTTGTTTCATGGCGCTCCATCTTAAGCTGCCGGGCTGGGCGGCGGCGTTGCGAAATCGGTTTTCTGACATCGAATGCGACTATAACATAGGCGGAAAGGCGCCGCAAATACGTGTACCCCAGGGAAGTGTATCCCTTTCGGTGGAAACAAAAAAACTTTACCACCGAGGACACCGA
>JAPPEU010000007.1 GCA_028875245.1 Chloroflexota bacterium | reverse complement strand
TCGGACTCGCCGCAGCACTGACAGTCTGACGGATCGCGGTCAACGTCAAATTGGCCGGCGCTATCCTTGTTGACGTTGCAATCGAAGTAGATGTCGCTATGCCTTCCGTCGGCTCGGGTGTCGCTGCAACTTCAGTCGGACTCGCCGCAGTGATTTCAGTCTCGCGGATCGCAGTCAACGTCAGATTGGCCGGCGCTATCCGTGTCGCCTTCGGAATAGAGGCGCCTGTCGCAGCAACTTTAGTCGGACTCGCCGCGGCGCTGACAGTCTGGCGGATCGCAGTCAATGTCAGATTGGCGGGCGTAAGTTGCGTCGCCTCTGAAATGGAAGTTGCTGTCGCAATAACTTCTGTCGGCTCTGGTGTCGCTGCAACTTTAGTCGGACTCGCCGCGGCGCTGACAGTCTGGCGGATCACGGTCAATGTCAGGTTGGCGGGCGCAAGCTGCGTCGCCTCGGAAACTGAAGTCGCTGTCGTAGTCATTTCTGTCGGACTTGCCGCAGCGCTGACAGTCTGGCGAATTGCGGTCAATGTCAGATTGGCCGGCGCTATTCTTGTCACTTCTGGAATCGAAGTCGCTGTCGCAGCAATCTTCGTCGGACTTGCAACAACGCTGACAGTCTCGCGGATCGCGGTCAATGTCAGATTGGCGGACGCAATCCGCGTCGCATCCGGAATCGAAGTCGCTGTCGCAGCAATCTTCTTCGGACTCGCCGCAACGCTGACAGTCTGGCGAATTGCAGTCAACGTCAGATTGGCCGGCGCTATCCTTGTCGCTGCTGGAATCGAAGTCGCTGTCGCAGCAATCTTCGTCGGACTTGCAACAGCGCTGACAGTCTGGCGAATTGCGGTCAACGTCAGATTGGCGGGCGCAATCCGCGTCGCTTCTGGAATCGAAGTCGCTGTCGCAGCAATCTTCGTCGGACTTGCCGCAGCGCTGACAGTCTGGCGCAGCGCGGTCAATGTCAGGTTGGCAGGCGCAATCCGCGTCGACTCTGGAATCAAAGTCGCGGTCGCTGCAACTTCAGCCGGCTCGGGTGTCGCGAGTTCGTCGGTTGGACTCGCCGCTGCGATTTCAGTCTCGCGGATCGCGGTCAATGTCAGATTGGCGGGCGCAATCCGCGTCGACTCTGGAATCAAAGTCGCTGTCGCTGCAACTTCAGTCGGCTCGGGTGTTGCTGCGACGTCCGTCGGACTCGCCGCAGCGCTGACAGTCTCGCGGAGCGCGGTCAACGTCAGGTTGGCGGGCGCTATCCGCGTCGACTCTGGAATCAAAGTCGCGGTCGCTGCAACTTCAGTCGGCTCAGGGGTCACGCTGGCGGTCGCAGATATCGCGGGAACATCGGTCGGGCTTGGCGTGGCGGTCAATGCAGAAATGAGCGCCAGTTCTGTTGTCGCAGTCGCGACAGCAGTTGGTCGTGGCGCGGTCGATGTCGAAAGCACGACAGCGAAAACCGCCGCAAACACAAGCGAAACCGCCGCAAGCAGAGCTACGAGGAGCTCGTTGCTTATGCTTCGCCGCATTGACTAATCCTCAATTGGCGCAGGCACTTGCATGGGTAAGGCGAGGTGGAAAACTGAGCCTTCACCCGCTTCGCTGGTAATCCAAAGATCACCATCGTGAGCCCGGGCAAATGCTCGGGCGACAGTCATAGCGACGCCGCTGTTGCTCAATCCGGCGATTTCAGGGTTATTCACCCGGTATTGCCGCGCGAAGACACGCTGCCGATCATCCGGCGCGATGCCGCCGCCTGTATCGCACACGCAGATTTCTATGGCGTCGGTCAAATCCGCCGCGTTAGGCAATTGGAGCCGACCGGCGCTGGCGGAAATGGCAATCGTCGATCCCGCTGCGGAGACCATGCAGGCGTTCATGACGAGTTCGGCGAAGACATGTTTGAAGCTGGCGCCATCGGCCCTGACCGGCGGTAGCTGATCGCCAAGCGCCAATTCGACCATTTGACCTTTCTCCGCAATATCCGGGGACGCCTCCTCAATGACGTCTTCAATGAGGGAGATTAGATCAATCTGGCCGTATTCAAGCGTAAATGGCCTGACATCAAGCCGCGCGATTTTCTGAATCTCGGCGATCATCTCCGCCAAGCGGTCTATGTCGGACGCGACCATGTTGAGCACCTGCTGTTGCGCCGCGCCCAGAATGCCAATGCTCTCCGCCAAGAGGAGATCGGTATAATCGGAGATTGAAGTCATCGGACCGCGCAAATCTTCCAACATGCCGCTGAAAAGCTCAGGGACATTAACCTGATGTTTTTGCGTTTCATCTACGGCATGCATTGTCGCCTCGTGGAGAGATTCGCGCGCTGTCGATAAATCATTTCGCGCGTCGCTCAACTCCAGCGCCAACTGTTCTCGCTGATCGGTCAAGCGCTTTACCGATGCCTGAAGCTCGGCAATGTCGCTTTCCATTTCTTTCTTGGATTCGGAGCTCGGCTCGGCATCCAGGGTGGCGTTGACTTTTGATGTGAGTTGATCGCGTATTTTGAGCAGGTTGTCTCGCTCCTCAAGCAGCTTTTTAACCTGTCGCCCAAGCTCTCTCTGACGGTCTTCCCCGGCGGCAAGTTCTGTTTGCAGCTCCGCGTTCTGCGCTTGCTGCCCGGCGTTCGCGGCTTGTACATCATCCACGCGCGTCTGCAGCGCTTGCTGCTCCCGCCGCAATTCCTCGCGCGAGTTGAGCAGTTGTTCATGATCGGCAGTGAGACGCTTGAGCTGGCGTTCAAGTTCTTCATTGGCGCCATTGCCGGATTCAAGCAACTTGCGGCGTTCATGCAGCAGGCTTTGACGGTCCTGATTCGCTTTGGATATGGATTGCCTATGCGTCATTCGCTCCGCATAGAGTTGAATCATCACTTGGGTCAAGTGCGGTACATCGGCATTGATGCCGAGGGACTCCAGCTTTCCCACGATAGAATCCAAGCGGCGGCGCTGCTGCTCACGCTCCAATTCCAATTGAGCCGATTCGTCCGCCAAGGTCTGCAAGATAGCGGCATAACCGTCTGATTCCAACGAGCGGCCCATCACCAGAAGGGCGTTAATTTGCCGGCGCAACCGGTCGCGAGTTGTAAGCAGCAGATTGTATTCTTTGTGCATGTACTCGCGAATGACCTGGGCGAGCGCCTCGCCGTTCCCGACATTTAGCACACGAAGAACCATCTCCGCATCCAGCAGTTGGCGCGCGCTAGCTTCATAGGCATCACGCAACTGCGCTTGCTCAGCAAAGGTCGCGTCAAGCCGCTGCGCCGCATCCTGGCCGTTATCACCCTCGGCCAGGGCATCAAGCAGGCGAACATGCTGCTCTTGCTGCTGCCGCGTCAAATCTGTGATCTGGCGCGCAATCCGGCTGCCGCGTTCCCTGACGCGCTCCAGGCTGGCCTCCAACTCAAGCCGGTTGGCCAGCAGCGCTTCTTGATCGACAGCCGTTTCATCAGGTCCTTCCGCAATGGCTTCAAGCGCCTGTTCGTTTGACAGCGCTTGGGAAGAAGCCGCGTCAAAACTCCAGGCCAGCAGGTAGCCCGCGACGAACCCAATGTCGCGTAGCGATTCCAGCTCAACGGGCGATAGATCCGCCTGCCGGTAGGGCATGGCCACCAACATCACCGCGATCAATTCGCCTTCGATGGTCAGCGGCTGCGCGTATACACTACTGAGCGATGGAATGTTGAGGCGTCGAAACAGATCCTGCAATTCTTCGGCATGGTACTCAGGAAAGAGTATCGTCTGCTCGCGGCGAAGCGCCGCCTCGCGCAGCGTCGGCTGCTCATTGAGATTCAGCGATACGCCCGAGAGGTTCCCTTCCACTACCTGATCATAACCGGCGATGACATCGGCATAGCGGTCATCCTGCATACGCAACAGAGCGCAGACCTCCACCTGGAGCGAGTCCAGCGCCGCCTTGACAATCTGATCCGGTATGCGCGATCCTTCGCGGGTTTCCAACATCACGCCGATTGCGTTCAGCAGGTGACGCCGATCCGGTGGCGCTTGCGAAGCGCTGAAACTCCAAGATGAAGGCGACGCCAGCAGCGAATCATCTTCGGCAGCGGGCGCCTCCGCCGGTGAAGGCGCTTGCGATACCGCCGGGCTCGGCTGCGAAGCGGCTAGCACCACCTCCACCAAACTGTGTTCAAGCAACGCAACTGCCAGGCGATAGATGATCAGCGGCAGCAGGACCAGCCCCGCCAGATAAGCCAGGCGCGCCGCCCCCAGGTAATTGCCTTCAACCGCGCCCTGCGAGAACTGGTACAGGTCCCAACCGTTTCCCAATACAAAGAACATAAAGAAAAGCAGCTTAAGCGGCGCGTCGACTACCTTTCCAAAATTGAGCACGGCGAGCAGCAAACCCATCGCGGCCAATGACGCAATGACGGCGGACCACAGCGGCGCATAATCTGTTGAATTGAACGCCAGTCCTTCTTCGTGCGCCATCAGCCAGCCGCGGGCGCTGTTCAGGTACAAAAGCGCCAGGAGAAAAGCGGTGGCGAATACCAGCATGTTCGAGCGATGCTGCCAACGATAGAAGTCCGCGCTTAGAAAAGCCCAGGCAAGGATCAGCAGCGTAATGGCGTAGGCGATTCTTTCCAGCGGCGGCATGAACGCGTCCGCATCCAATGCCGAGAATTGCGCCAGGAAAGCGGCAGCCAACATGACCAACCAGATTATGACCAAGCCCGCCGCAGCGACGACAAAACGCCGCGTCGCGTGTTCAAAAGGAAAACGCGAACGATGACCAAAAGCGAGGAACAATGACCCCTGGCTTAAGGCGATTACCAGAAGAAAGAATATCAGATTGCCTGGCGATTCGACGAAGACGTTAAGAATATCCAGCGCCGTAGTTGACAACTCGCACCATCCATCTCATCAGCGCTGCTGCGATCCCTTGCCCGCATAACCAGGCCGCGCCGCGCAAATCAACAGTCGATCCGGGCGAACGCGCACAGCCATTGCCTGCGATCTATATGCAGAACGACAACGCCAATACTGACGATTCAGTATAGCATGATGGCCAATTGCGTACTGTCGAAAACGCAGGCTCATTCAGCTGCCAGCATCCCCGCCCGCGCGGCCGTTGATTAGCGTTGACGTTCGCCTGTTGCCAATCTAAACTGAAGGCGGCTCACACGTCGGGCGAAGAGAATCCTGTGACTCGTAGAATCTCCCTGCTGCTCCGCCGTTTCCCCTTCATTATGCGCCTGCCCTACCTGGCCTTCAGCCGCATTCAGGCACGGTACACGATCGGCGTTGCGGCCGTCATCATTGATGACAGCAGGCGTGTGCTCCTGGTCGAACATGCGTATCACCCGCGATATCCTTGGGGGTTGCCCGGCGGCTGGCTCGACGATGACGAAGATCCGGCCCAAGCCGTTGCGCGCGAATTGAGCGAAGAGCTGGAGCTCAAGGTTCGTGTGCTGCGCGTCGTCTATATAGCCAGGACCGCGCGCAACCATATTGATCTGGCCTTCCATTGTAAAGCTTTGAGCCCAATCGGCAAGCTGAGCCATGAACTGCTCGCGTACCAGTGGGTCGCGCTTGATCAGTTGCCGGACATCAAACGATTTCATCGCCAGTCGATCCAGGCCGCGCGGAACGAAGCGCGTGAGGAAGAAACATGGGAGCGAGTCTAAGCTCGCGCCGCCGCCAAACCGGCTTTCCCGTCCTTGTTGCCTTTTCGGCGCTGCTATTGCTCGCGGCCAGCGCGTTGTTCGTTTACGAACTGGTCGCCTTCAGCCGACGAGAGCAGCAGCTGCCGGAAGGCATCAGCGTGGCCGGCATCAATGTAGGCGGGCTGAGCGAGCGCGAAGCAGTGGCGCGCTGGGAACGGGCTTATGCCGAGCCGATCATCATGCTCTACAACGACGGCGACGCTGGCCACCCAATCCAGTTACACCCGGATCAGGTCGGCTGGCGCATCAGCAGCGAACCTATGCTGGCGGCGGCATCGGCATCGGGCGAAGAAGGCGGTGGCTTTTGGCGCCGCTTTCTCGACTTTCTGCTGGGAATTGAACAGACCGTCGCGCGCGACATGCCCTTGATCGCCGATTATCAAGAGAACGCGCTCGAAGCATTTCTGAGAGATATCGCGCAGCGCTACGATAAACCCCCGGGCAGAGCCAGTTACGACCTGCAAAGTTTAACCGTCCAGGCGGGTTCGAGCGGCTACTCGCTGAATGTCTCGGCAGCCCAGTCCGCAGTGAATTCTGCCTTGCGCTCTGCCGATGCGCGCACAGTCGCCTTGCCGATCGTAGGAAGCGGCCAGGAGAGGCCGGACCTGCCGGCCTTGCAGAATCTGATCATAGACTTTCTTGACAGCCGGGGTTTCATCTATGACGGGCTTGGCACGGTCGCATCCATCTATGTGCAAGATCTCGTGACCGGAGACGAGATTAACATCCTGGGCGATGTGGCTTTCTCCGGCGCGAGCACGGTCAAACTGCCCATCATGCTGGATTTCTACCGTCTTCTCTCCTCAGAGCCGACGACTGACGAAGCCTGGCTCATGGTCAACTCAATGCTTTGCAGCAACAACGCTTCTTCCAACTTGATCATGGAAATCATCGGCCGAGGCGATATCTTCACCGGATTGCGCAGCGTTAGCAATACGCTTCAAGAGATAGGCGTCGAGAATACATATATCACCGCCCCGTTTTACCTCGGCGTCGCCGGGCAGCAGCTAGGCTCGATTCAGGCGCCGGCCACCGCCCCGAATCCGAACTTTGATACCGAGCCAGACCCGTTTAATCAAACTACCGCGGAAGATATGGGAACGCTCTTCAGTCTGCTTTACGACTGCGCGGAATACAACTCAGGCTTGACATTAGCGCTGCCAAGCGGCCAGGTCACGCAGCGGGAGTGCCGTCAAATGCTGGAGATCGCCAGCGCAAATGACCTCGAGCGGCTGCTGCAAGGCGGCATCCCGACTGAGGCGCGGATCTCACACAAGAACGGCTGGATATTCGACACAGTTGGCGATGCCGGCGTCGTCTATTCACCGAACGGACGCCATTATGTGATCTCGGTCTTCCTCTGGGAACGAACAGAATTCCAGGATTATGAGAAGCTGTGGCCGCTGATCGAAGAGATTTCACGAGCGACCTGGAACTTCTTCAATCCGGAGAGCGCGCTGCCGCAGCCGCGATCGAATTTGCCGCCAACCGCCATGGAGTGCGAAGGCAATTACTTGCCGCCGGGCCCCGATTTCGTCAATCTAAGTGATATCAATTCCTGGAAGCGAAACTGACGGCGGGCGCAGATTCTGTCAATAGCTCGCCACCGCATCCGACTGCGATTCATATATGCGAAAGATTTCATCGAGGCCGGTCATTTCCAGCGCTTCACGCACGCGATCGGAAGGCTGGGCGAGGCGCAAATCGCCTTTGGCGCGCCGCACCCGTTTCAGTGCGTTCATCATCTCCCAAAGGCCGTCCTGCCCCATGCTCTCCACGCGCTGCAGATCCAGCACAAGATGGCGTCCACCGGCGTCAATCTCGTAGGTCAAGAAGGAGCCCAGTTGCTCCGCGCTCACGCGGTCAACGCGGCCACCCGCCGCAATCACCAAGATATTGCCGTGGCTGGAACGTTCTATCCGCATCATCGTTCTCCGTTTGGGGCGGTCGTGCTACAATGGGCCAACCCTTTAGCGAATCCGCCGCTGCAACTGGCGTGATTAGCCAGGCATACGGCAATCTCGAGATCAAGGGCGAGCACATCTTGGACGGGAATTATCTTGCCCTAATCACCATCTTCATGACGCTGCTTATCATCACGATTCAGCGAACTGCGCCTGCGCGGCGCCGTTTGCTGTTCGCCTTCGCCGCGCTCTGCCTGCTCATCCTTCGCCACTACACCTTGCTCAAAAGCGATCTTCATGAGGAGACCATGATCGCCTTTGCCCTCGCATTGCTTCTGGCTGGCGCATTCTGGCTGCTTATCGGCCGCTACAACCCGGTCAAAGGCGATGACGAGATTCAGGTCATGGGCATGGACGACTGACGCATCCAGGCAATCAGCCGACAACATTTATCGGAATGACATCAGCGCCCTGCAGCATGACGACGCTGATGCGCGCCGCCACAACTTCCGCGACCGAGCGAAAGGCGCTCTCCGCTGTTGATCCGCCGTTATGAATGGCGACCGGGCGTCCAAAGTCGCCGCCTTCGCGCACATTCGCCGACATGGGAATGCGCCCAAGGAAGGGCAGGCCGCGCCCCTCGGCGAACTTCTCGCCGCCACCGCTGCCGAAGAATTCGCCCGACATATTCTCCACCACACCGAGCAACGGGACCTTGAGTTGATCGAACATAGCGGCTGCGCGAATCGCATCGGCGACGGCAACATCCTGCGGCTGCGTAACAATGATGCTGCCGGTCAAGGGGAAGGATTGCGCCAGCGACAAGGGCGCGTCGCCCGTGCCCGGCGGCAAGTCGACAATCATGTAGTCCAGGCGCCCCCATTCAACATCGGTGAAAAATTGCCGAATCGCGCTGTGCAGCATCGGGCCCCGCATGATCATAGGTTTATCCGGAGTCGTCAAGAAGCCGGTGCTGATGAGTTTTACGCCGTAGACTTCCAGCGGCTGCATCTTGTCGTTTTCCACCTTGGGGCGTCCGCTGCCGAGGCCAAACATCTGCGGGATATTGGGATTGAGAATATCGGCATCAATCAATCCGACTGCGGCGCCGGCTTCGGCCAGGCTCACCGCCAGATTGGTGGCGACTGTGCTCTTGCCTACACCGCCTTTGCCGCTGGCGATTGCCACGATGCAATTCATCGGCACATCAAGCCGCCCGTGGATGCGCCTGTCGACCGGAACCTGCGCATCCCAGTGGATGCGGATTCCGTTAATCCCGGCGACCTTGCCGACCAGCGCGTCTTGACAGCGCTCGATGAATACGTCCTTCAATGGACAGGCTGGCGTCGTCAACACGATTGTGAATTCAGCGGTGCCATCGGCGATCTTCAGATCGCGCACCATGTTGAGCGAGACGATATCGCGGTTGAGCTCCGGCTCAATGACCGTGCTCAGGGCCGCCATAACTGCTTCGTTTATCTTCGTCACGTTCGGCCTCAATCTTTGCCAGCGAATCAACCCCAATATATCACTAATTGGAGAATTGGGTAGCGGTCATGGGACCTCTTAAAGAATCGATGAATTCCAGCCGCCGCTTGCTTGAACCAATAACTCGGTGATATTATTGTGGCCAGTTTGCCATGCCAGGATCAAGCGCGTTGGAAACGGGAACATCCATGCAAGCCAATCAAGAACTTGATTCCAAAGCCCTGTCGGCATCGCCACAAGAAAACAACGCAAGCGTCATGAAGGCTTTGCAGGATAATCTGACGCTATTTGTTCAGTTAATTGGCCTAGGGGTTGCGCTTTGGGGTCCGCTAATTGTGATAATGATATGGATGTCGGGCAACTTCACCGATATTCGGTCGGACATTTCTAATCTGGATAGCAAACTGACCGGACAGATTCAAGAACTAGACACCCGATTGACTGGGCAAATTCAAGAACTGGACACTCGGCTGACGGGGCAGATTCAAGCTTTGGACACTCGGCTGACGGGACAGATTCGCGCTTTGGACAATAAAATCAACGCAATCGGCGATATGACGGTCATCGCGTTCACGGATGGTGAAATAAGCAGCGATGAACTGGTCGCGATCTGGGATCGCGCAAGCGCGTCCTAAGGGCCCGTTAGCGGCAGTCGACCTTTTCGCAATTCAAGTTCTACGCACTATTGCCCGCGCTTGGCGGCGCGTCTGGCTTTTCGTTCCAGCGCTTTGCGCCGGCGTTCTTCGCGTTTGGCGTCGTCCTCGGTCCATGGCGTTGCGCCTTCTGCGGCGGGCGCCGGAGCGGCGGTTTCTCCTGATGCGCTCGCCTCGCTGGCCACTTCCGCCTGCGGGGCGGCAGGTCGTTCGGCCGCTGGCCGTGGCGCGCTGGCGCGTGAACTGGCTGCGCCGCGCCGCGCCTCTTTGGCAGCGTCCTTGTGCTCCCAAGTCCCGCGTACCAGCATTTCTTCGTAGGCGCGCGTGGGGGCGATGCCGCGCCAATAAGAATTCGGCTTGGACAACCGTTCCTTATCGTGAATGTGATGTGTCGTGCGGTCGTAGCTTGCAAGCTCGTAATCGTGATCCATTTTGATAGCGTCGAACGGGCAGTATTCGGCGCAAAAGCCGCAGTTCATGCAGATGTCAATATCGATGAAAAACGCCTCGGGCTCGGGCACGGGGCGGCCCGTGTTGGGGTCATTGCCCCGGACGATCCAAATGCACTGTGGCGGGCAGACTTTGGCGCAGATTCCGCAACTGGTGCACCAATCCTTACCGGCCCGCGTCGGATGATCCTCATCTTCCACGATGAGAAAGGGCACAAAGCGGAAGCGCTCCGGCACCGCCACCTTTTCATCGGGATACTGAACGGTGATGACGCCCTTGGTCTTTGTTCCCTGTCGGATGCCAAAATTGTCAGTCGAATGGTGATACTTGCGAAAGCCGTAACGAACGTCATCCACATAGGACTCGACAAAATGCCGCAAGGTGAGCATTAGACCTTTCGCCAAACCTGTTCCGTACATTGCTGCTCCTAAGCCTGTAGCCGGCGCGGAAGAACGCGCGGCTTCAGCGGTCCGTCTCGCCCAATACGATGTCAATGCTGCCGAGAATGCCGACGATGTCCGCCACTTTATGACCGCGGCTCATGATACCCATCGGCGTCAGGTTGATGAAACTGGGGGCGCGCACATGATAACGCCAGGGATTTGCGGAGCCGCCCCGGCCGCCAGCCGACACCACATAATAACCCAGCTCGCCCTTGCCGTTTTCCACGCGACCGTAAGCTTCGCCATGCGGTACGCGCGGCGCATAGGCGCCCGGCTTGCCGTCAGCCCAGATCGATTCGCCCGCCGTCGCCTCAAGCCGCGGCAAGATCTGCTTCAAGATGCGTACGCTCTCACGCATTTCAGCGACGCGCACCCGATAGCGGGCGTACATATCGCCTTCTTCTTCGACGGCGACATCAAAATCAAGCTCGGGATAGATGCTGTAGGGTTCGGCGCGGCGAATGTCATAAGCAACCCCGCTGCCTCGCAGGAGCGGCCCGGCGGCGCTGTAATTGACAGCATCTTCCCGCGACAAGACACCAACGCCGATGGAGCGCTCAAGCAGAATCTCGTTCTGGGTCAGCAAACGCTCCAGATCGTCGATCGTGCGCGGGATGCGCTCATTTATCATTTCCGTCAGAAATTGCATCGTGTTGTAATCACGCACACGATCGTTGGTCAAATTGGAGACGCTCTTTATGCGGGCGGGCAGATCCCCGAACAGACCGCCGAAGCGCATGTAATTGCACATCATGCGGCTGCCAGCGACTGCCTCAAAGAAATCGAGGATGCGTTCGCGTTCCTGCACAAAATAGAGCACAGGCGTGAAGAAGGCGCCGATGTCGTTCAGCCAAAAGCCGATCGCCCACAGATGATTCACGATGCGGCTGAGCTCGACCATCATGACGCGCAAAGCCTCGCAGCGATAAGTCGGCGGATTATATTTGCGGCCGAGGCTCATCAGTTGTTCGACAGCCAGCACGTATCCGTGGTTGTTGCCCATGCTCGAGATGTAATCAAGGCGGTCAGTGAAGGGGATATTGTGAAGGTAAGTGTTGCGTTCGCCGATCTTTTCATGATTGCGGTGAAGGTAACCCATCACCGGCTCAAGCGAAGTCACCGTCTCGCCATCGACCGTCAGCACCATACGGAAGACGCCATGCGTGCTGGGATGGTGCGGGCCCATGTTCACGACGAGTTCGTTGGTTTCGAAGCCGTCTTTATCCATGATCCGCTCGACATCGACGCCCAGCCCCAGCGACTGGTACACCGCCGATTCCGATGTGTCCATCAAACGGCCGAGATCGATATCCGGCGGATAGGTCACGTTTTTGCCAAAGACGTTCTTTTCTTCGGCGCGGTGCACGTGGCCGCCGGGCCAGCGGCTGTCAAATGGCTTCTGCTCTTCTTCGTAGTAGGCTTCGCGCCAATCCTTGCGCAACGGGTGGCCCTGAAAGCCCTCCCACATCAGGATTCGCTTTAGGTTTGGATGACCTGGAAACTTGATCCCCATGAGGTCCCAGGCTTCCCGCTCCTGGAAATCGGCGCCGCGCCAAATCGAAACCAGTGACGGAATTTCGGCGTTCTCCCTGTCGGTTTGCGCCTTGAAGACGAGCGCTCCGCCACCGCTAGTACGGTAGGCGTGGTAGACCATCTCCAGGTGATCGCCGGCGCCCAGGTAATCGACAGCCGTAGCGCTGGACAGATAATCAAATCCCAAATCATCGCGGATGACGCGGGCTATGTCCAGCAGTCGTCCGCCCTCGACAATGATGCCCTCATAGCCATCGCGGTCATCCAGCGTCACCGCATCGGCATGTTCGGATCGCAAAAATCCAATAGCTTCATCAACTGTTGCAGTATCGAGCTGTCTCTCAGGCGCCGGCGCCGGATTATCCATCAAGGTCTATTCCTCTTCGCTCGCCGCGCGGCGAGTCGCGCGCATTGCTTTACGCGCCAGCGCTCGCTGCCGGCGTTTCTCGCGGATGTCTTCCGCTTCCGCCCATGGCGTGCCACCGGTTGGCAGAACGAAGCTCAAAGCGTCCGTTGATACGGGGGGCGCTGCCACGTCCGCAGTCGCTTCAACTGCCGCTTGCGCTGTCACCACCTGCGTAATCGACGGCAGCTCGCGCAAACCTATCCCCGCCATGTCGCTCGCAGCCGCCTCTGCCTGGCGACGGATCATGTCCATCTGGCGCGGATCAATAATGTCCGGGCCCAGCACAGGCACGGGCGTTGGTTCCGCGCTGCTGACGCCGTACCAGGGCACATCGTCGCCGTTGGCGATGCTCTGGCCGTCAATCTTGCGCTGCAAAGCGATCATGCCATAGAGCAAAGCCTGCGGCGTTGGCGGACATCCGGGCACATATACATCTACCGGCAGATATTTGTCCATTCCAGAGACGACATTGTAACCCTCTTTGAAGGGCCCGCCCCCGCTCGCGCAGGCGCCCATCGCCAGGACGTATTTCGGTTCCGGCATCTGGTTGTACAGTCGAACAATCGGCACGACCATCTTCTTGGTGACGGTGCCCGACACTATCATCAGATCAGCCTGGCGCGGCGTCGCCCGCATGACTTCAAAGCCGAAGCGCGAGAAATCGAAGCGAGAGGCGGCGGTGGCGATCATCTCAATCGCGCAGCAAGCCAAACCGAAGAGCATGGGCCACATGGAATTACGGCGTCCCCAGTTGTAAAGTTGGCTCAGGCTGGTAATAGCGATATTGTTTTCCAGCTCGGCGGGAACCGGGAACTCGGTTTGATTCAACTCTTGCAGATTCATTTTGCTCTAGCCACCGATCTCCTCGTACCAGTCTCGCAGGATTTCCTTGAGTATAGCATCGTTGACCAGGGCCGGATCATCGTCAAAGCCAGGCAAATCGATGATTCGCTGACTCAATTCGCCCAAAGCAAGATCTTCCAGCTCAACTTCCGGATGCGCCTCCATCAGAGCCAAGACGATTTCGTACGTTGAATCCCAATACAGCTTGCGCTCGCTCATGACACCTGGGCAACAGCCCGGGGCGGAAGATCTTTCGGCGCGCTGCCGGCCCCGGCCCGAGCCATCAATTTAACCAATGCGAGGCCGCGGTGTGCATCCGGTTAAACCGCAACACAGTAAGTATAAGTTCGCGCGCGGGGATTGTCAAGAATTTCACAAACGCGTTTGCGGCGCGTTTACTCGGCGCGCAGCACCATCGCGCCACGCCTGTCCACCTGTGTATATTGAGCGACGCATTCCATCTTTGCTTCACGGTATACGCATTCCATTTCACCTGCCGCGCGCCCTGCAATCTCGGCGCTATCGCATACAGCGCAGAGCGTCGGACCGGCGCCACCGATGAATACCGCAATAGCGCCCGCCCGCTTGGCTGCGGAACGAACATCTTCTAGCAGAGGCACCAAACAGGCCCGCGCCGGTTCAACAACTGCATCGCCTTCCATGGCGGCGCCCAGCGCTTCCAGGTCTCCCCGGTGCAGCGCGTCTACCAGTTGCGCTACTCGCCCCGTTTGATGAATCATGGTCGCCAGCGGCACTTGAGCCGGCAGAATGGCGCGCGCCTCATTCGTCGGCACCGGGAAATCCGGCGTGACAAGGGCCAGGTGTAAATCCGCCGGGACCGGCAAGGGTTGTATCGCGTCCACGGTGATGCCGGCGACCAATACGATCCCCCCGAGCAGACAAGGCGCGACATTATCCGCGTGGTATCCGCTGACCAGCGCTTCCCCTTCCAGGCAGAACGGCAGCAATTCCTCTCTCGTGAATGGCTCGCCGACCAGCTTATTCAACGCCAGGACAGCGACAACAGCGCTGGCGGCGCTGCTTCCCATCCCGCTGGAAAGGGGCAAGCCTTTTATCAGCTTGATTTTGAGCCCGCGTTTTTCACCGATGTGATCGAGGAAAGCGCGCGCGGATACCGACGCGACATTTCGACCCGGTTCGCGCGGCAGCTGGCCATCATCGCCTTGAATGTCCGGGATCACGATTTCCGAATCGTCCTGGAATTCGACAATCGCGCGATCCCCCAAGCCTTGCAGCGCCAGCCCAAGGATATCAAAGCCGACGCCCAGGTTCGCGACTGTCGCCGGGGCGAAGGCTTCTGCTCTGGAAAATGACATGGATGAACGCTATCCTTGCCGCGATTCCGGCGGCGCGAGGTCACGCGAATGTCCAGCAGTCTACATTGCATCGATTGCGCGCAACAATACCCAATTCAGCGCGTAATTTACGTCTGCGAAAACTGCGGCGGCCTGCTTGATGTGCGCCATGAGTTTGACGCGGCGCGCAAGTCCATAACCCATAGCGTGTTTGACGGCAGGCTGGGCGCGTTGGCTTTTCCCTACAACAGCGGCGTCTGGCGCTTCAAAGAACTCATCTATCCCGGCATTGAAAACAGCTCAATTGTCAGCCGCATGGAAGGCAATACCAATCTCTATGAGTTGCCGCCGGTGGCGACTTTTGCTGGCGTGGACAGGCTCTTTTTGAAGCACGAAGGCGAAAACCCGACCGGCTCATTCAAAGATCGCGGCATGACAACGGGCCTTACCCAAGCGCGCGCATTGGGGATGGAGCGCGTCGCCTGCGCCTCGACGGGCAATACGTCCGCCTCCATGGCGTCTTATGCCGCTCAGGCCAATATGCAGGGGATCATCTTTCTGCAGAATCAGCAGATTGCCTTGGGCAAGCTAGCGCAGGGCATTGCCTTCGGCGCCACCTGCCTGCAAATCAATGCTGATTTCGACCGAAATATGGAGCTGGTGCGTCTCGTCTCGGAAAAACTGGGGATCTACCTTCTCAACTCGATCAATCCATTTCGGCTTGAAGGTCAAAAGTCAATCATGTTTGAAGCCTTGCAGCAGCTGCGCTGGCAGACGCCGGATTGGATCGTCGTCCCCGGCGGCAACCTCGGCAACAGTTCAGCCTTCGGCAAGGGACTCCTGGAGATGCTCGAAGTCGGATTGATTGACCGTCTTCCGCGTTTGGCGATCATTCAGGCGGAAGGGGCGAATCCCTTGTATCGACATTTCAGCAGCGGCTTGCGACAGTTTGAACCGGTGAAAGCGGAAACAATCGCGACCGCTATCAAGATCGGCAATCCGGTCAATCTGCAGAAGGCGATCCGCGCGCTGGAATGGACCAGCGGCGTAGTCGAAGAAGTCAGCGATCAGCAGATTATGGATGCCAAAGCGGTCGTTGACGGCGCTGGAGTCGGCTGTGAGCCGGCGTCGGCCTGTTCGGTCGCCGGGACGAAGAAACTGGTCGAGCGCGGCATCATCAAACGCGGCGACACGGTGCTGGGCGTTTTGACCGGGCACCTGCTCAAAGACCCCGAGGCGACGATCAATTACCACGCCAGTCAATTGACGGATCTTGATCCGCAGTACGCCAACCAAATGCTTCAAGCCGAGGACAGCTTCGACGACATAATCAGAATCTTGGGCGAGGCCCAAGCCTAGGTCCGGCAGTTCTTAGACCCGATTTGCGCTTTGGCGGGCCGGCGCCTGCGCCAGCGATGCGTCCAGATCAGCGATGATGTCTTCGGCGTCTTCAATGCCCAGGGCGAAACGCACCAGATTGTCTTTAATGCCGATTTCGCGGCGTTCTTCTCTGCTTAGATCGTAATAGCTGAAGTAGGCCGGCTGCTCGATCAGGCTTTCGGTCCCGCCCAGGCTGGGCGCGATATAAGGCAGGCGCAAGCGGTCAATAAAGTCGCTTGTCGTTTTGATGTCGCCAGCCACTTCAAAGCTCACGACGCCTCCGAATCCGCTCATTTGCGCTTTGGCAATTTGGTGATCCGGATGTGATTCCAGGCCCGGGTAGTAGACCCGATCAATCTTGGGGTGGCTTTCGAGATAGCGCGCCACTTTGCTGGCGGACTTGTTCTGGTGGCGCACGCGCAGGGCCAAGGTCTTCAGCCCGCGCTCCAACAGAAAAGCCTGATGCGGATCAATCACGTTGCCGAATATGCCGCGCGCGTCCTTCAACGCCTTGATTCGACCGGCCTCGCCGGCAATGACGCCGCCCAAGACATCGTTATGCCCGCCGAAATACTTTGTCGCGCTGTGCATGACAAAATCGATTCCATATTCCAGCGGACGCAGGTTCACCGGTGTGGCAAAGGTGGTATCCAGCAATGTCATGGCGCGATTTGCCTTGCCAAGCTCGGCGACGCGCTTCAAATCCGCCACGCGCAGGTATGGATTGGTGGGCGTCTCGGTAAAGATGAAGCGCGTCTTCCCGGGCAGGATGGCCGCTTCCAGGGCCGCGCAATCGCCCATGGGAACGATGCTCGTCTCGATGCCGAACTTCTTGAGCGTCGTCTTGCAGAACTGGCGCGTTCGGCGATAACAGTCGTCGGTCATAACGATATGCGTGCCCGGCCGCAGCACCGTCAGGAAAAGCGATGTCACCGCCGACATGCCGGAGGGATAAACAACGGCGTCTTCCGCGCGTTCCAGATCGGCGATGCGCCGTTCAAGCGACCACACAGACGGGTTGCCGTAGCGGGCGTATTCCTCGCGCTCCAGCTCGCCTCCGTAGACTTTCTTATCGAGGAACTCGATCAGTTTAGCGGTATTGTCAAATGTATAGGTTGCGGTTTGAACGATGGGCGTTGTCATCGAATGGAAGCCCTTTTCGCGCGCAGCGCCACTATGGACCGCTTCCGTACTGGCGCCTTTGTTGCGTCCATTCCTAATCCTGTCTGATGCTGTCATGATCTCATCCTTACAATAGAAAAGCCCAAACTGGGGCGAATACGCCGGTTTGGGCTTCCGTGACTTCAAATGAAAAGTGACTGAGGCACAGTCAACGGAAAACCTGAACAACTGCAAACTGAATTTGCAAGAAATGCTCAGGTGTTTACCCTCATCTTCCAGAATTACCTGCCGAACTTAGCACCTTCCCATTGCCATTTGGGGGTTGCTGTGGCTTCGTCGAGTCGGTCTCTCCACCACCTCTGGATAAGCGTAAACTTACTGTTCAATTGTTAATGAGCAAACTATATCACAGGCGCAAGCACAATGCAAATGGCGCCAGGGCAAGGTAGTGTGCCCTTTTCGGTTGAAATTAGGTAAATTGCATCCACCTAGCAGTCTGTAGGGGCGAGCCTTGGCTCGCCCGTCGGCGATTTGACAGTGGGGGACTCCAGAATCGCCCCTACAGATTACGCAAGTTGCCGGGAAAGTAGTTGATTCCAGCGCCATTTCAATTTGATGCGATTGCCCTGCAAATGGCGCCGAATCTGTTATCCCCGCCGTTGGTTATGTGCTATTCTAAGAGTCCACTGATTTCCATGCTCTGAGGAAAATTCGTCAAATGGCTGACACAGCACTGCGCGTCATCGGGGGGGTGCCCTTGCAAGGCGAGATTCGAGTGCAGCGCGCCAAGAACTCCATTCTCGCAATGATCGCGGCGTCAATCGTGGTTGAACGTGGCGAGACCATCTTGCATGACGTGCCCGATATTGAAGATGTCGAACGCGCTTTTGAGTTGCTGCGAGCTATCGGCGCTCGCGTTCTGCGCGACAGAGCAAGCAAGACCGTTCGCATCGACGCTTCAGCGATCAGCAGCGGTGTCTTGCCGGCGGACATCGCTTCACAGTTTCGCGGCTCTGTCCTGTTCCTGGCGCCGCTGCAAATCCGTCTGGGATATGTAAAGTTGCCGGACAGCGGCGGCTGCGATATCGGCACGCGCAAGATTGATTTTCACCATCGCGGTTTCGCTCGCCTCGGTGCAAACGTGCAATACACCGAAGGCGGCCAAACCATTATTGATCTCGAAGGCCGCCGCTTCCGTGGCACATCGCTCTACTTGGATTTGCCCAGCCATACGGGCACAGAGAATCTCATGCTGGCCGCCGCCATGGCGCAGGGGCAAACGATCCTCGAAAACGCGTCTGTTGAACCGGAAGTGGTCGACTTCGGCAATTTCCTCAACGCCATGGGCGCCGATATTCGCGGATTGGGAACGAATACCTTGTTCATCAACGGCGTGAGCCGGCTCAACGCGATTGAATATACGCCGATGCCCGACCGAATCGTGACCGGGACCATTATGATGGCGGCCGCTATCGCCGGCGGCGATGTCACAATCCTCGATGTCGAGCCCGCGCATTTGCGAATCGTCATTGCAAAATTGGAGCAAATGGGCGTCGATATCGCCGTTGGAGGCAAGTCCATTCGTGTTCGGCGCGCAAGCCATCAACGACTGAACCCGATCAATATTCAAACGCATCCTTATCCCGGCTTCCCCACGGATCTTCAACCCTGCGTAGCAGCGCTGTCAACGATGGCGGACGGCACAAGTTACATTCGCGAACGCATCTTCGACAAGCGATACGATTATGTCGACGCCCTTTTGCAGATGGGCGCTGATATTCTCATCAGCCAAAACGACGTCTGCATCATTCAGGGTGTGGATCATCTGAGGCCCGCGCGCATTACGGCCGATAATATTCGCTCCGGCGCGACCGTGCTGCTGGCGGCCCTGGCGACCGATGGCGAGAGCATTATCGAAAACGCGTATCAGATTGATCGCGGCTACGAGCTGATCGAGGATCAACTCAATCAGCTCGGCGCAAAGGTCGAACGGATTCAGTCGACGGTGAAGCCTCTACCGGTGATGTAAGCCTTCGCCAGGGCAATCGCATCAAATTGAAATGGCGCTGAAATCAACTACTTTCCCGGCAACTTGCGTAATCTGTAGGGGCGATTCTGTGAATCGCCCGCATAATTTAGGCTATCTTCGTGGGCGACGCACAGCCGCGCGTAGACACTGCGGTCCTGTCGCCCCACCATTTTCTTTTATTTTCGTGGCGGTCGGCGCGAAATGATTTTGCTGCGATTGCCCTGAAGCCTTTGCGCCGCCGCTGTTCAATGCCCCGCGGCAGGTCTACAATCTGCTTTTCACAGCGGCCGCGAAGTCGCTTGTCGAGACGGCCTTTTCCTCGGCCCCGGCGATATCGGCCGTGCGCAATCCAGCAGCCAGCGCGGCGTCAACTGCCGCTTCAATGGCCCCCGCCTCATCCTCCAGCCCCAGGCTGTAGCGCAGCAGCATGGCGGCGCTGAGAAACATGCCGATTGGATTGGCCAGCCCCTGCCCGGCGATATCCGGCGCAGTTCCGTGCACAGGCTCATACAGACCAAATGAATCGGAGCGAAGCGACGCCGACGGCAGCATGCCCAGGCTGCCGGCAAGCACGGAGGCCTCATCGCTCAGGATGTCGCCGAACATATTGCCCGCCACGATCACATCAAAGCTGCCCGGGCGCGTCAGCAAATGCATCGTCGCCGCATCCACCAGCAGGTGTTCCAGCTCGACATCCTCGTATTCCTCATGGACTTCAACGACCGTGCGCCGCCAAAGCCGCATGGACGCCAACACATTGGCTTTGTCCACTGAGCAGAGTTTTTTGCGCCGGCCCTGAGCGGCGCGAAAGGCCACATTGGCGACCTGCTCCACCTCGTCGCGGCTGTAGCGCATCGTATCGTGAGAGGCATCCCCGTCGCCCTGCTCTTGTCTAGCGCCGAAATAGATGCCGCTCACCAGCTCGCGCACGAACAGGATGTCAACATCACGCAGCAGATCGGCGCGCAGCGGCGCATGATCGACTAGAGCGGGATAGGTCTTCACCGGGCGGAGGTTGGCGAATAAGCCAAAATGCTGCCGCAGCTCCAGCAGACCACGTTCCGGCTGCACGCTGGCCGTCGGGTCGGACCATTTGGGCCCGCCGACAGCGCCCAGCAGAATGGCATCGGAGGCCTCACACAGCGCGATTGTCTCCGCGGGCAAGGGAGCGCCTGTCTCATCAATTGCAATGCCGCCAATCAAGCCTTCAATATATTTGAATTCGTGCCCATATTTCTCCGCGATCACAGTGAGCAGCTCAATCGCCTGTCCCACCACTTCCGGTCCGATGCCGTCGCCGGGCAATACCGCAATCGTCGCCTTCATTTGTCACTCGCTCCGTTTCCAATAGAAAGGCATGCCCAGGGCATGCCACGCAAAACCTGACTGAAAGCGGACCTACTCGCCTACGGCAAGCGTCTGGTCCTGCGCTTCCGCAACCGACAAGCCATACTCGACGCTATCGACAAGCGCCAACCAACTGGCGCAGATGATATCGGTGCCGGCGCCAACCGTGCTCCAGCGCTCGCCGCCGTTGTACGAGTCAATCAAGACGCGGGTGACAGCGCCGGTCGCGTTTTCACTATCGAGGATCCGCACCTTGTAATCCACCAGCTGTATATCGCGCAGCGCCGGGTAATTGGGTAGAAGTGCCTTGCGCAGCGCCAGATCCAGCGCATTCACCGGGCCGTTGCCTTCCGCGGCTGTGTGGACAATATCGCCGTCCACATCCAGCTTGACCATCGCCTCGGCTAGCTGGCCGCGGCCCCGCCTGTCTTCCACGATCACCGTAAAATCGAGCAATTTGAAGAGCGGCTCGTAATCGGGCGCGGCGCGGCGCAGGCGTACGGCCACCGAAGCTTCAGCCCCTTCAAACGAGAAGCCGGCGTTCTCCAGCTCCTTGATGTCGTTCAGCACCTGAACCGCCTCAGCTTTGGAGACATCCAGCCCCAACTCGTCGGCTTTGCTTAGCAAGTTGCCGCGCCCGGATAAATCCGAGACCAAGACACGCGTCTCGTTGCCGACTTCCCCCGGCTCAATATGCTGATAACTATCGACATTGCGGCGTATTGCCGCCACGTGGATGCCGCCCTTGTGCGCGAAAGCGCTCTTGCCGACATAAGGCAGGTGCGTGTCCGGCGCCAGGTTGGCGATCTCCGCCACAGCGCGCGACAAATGGGTCAGCGAGCCCAGGTTTCCGTCCTGCGCCAGGCAGGGCAAACCCATCTTGATGATGAGGTCCGGGATAATGCTGCACAGGTTGGCGTTGCCGCAGCGCTCGCCATAGCCATTGATTGTGCCTTGCACGTGAACCGCGCCCGCCCGAACCGCGGCGAGTGAATTGGCCACCGCCACTTCACTGTCATTGTGCGTGTGGATGCCAAATTGCGTATCCGGGAACAGCTCACGCGCGCGGAAAACGAACTCGGCGACCTCCCAGGGCATCGAGCCGCCATTGGTATCGCAGAGCACAATGACATCGGCGCCCCCGGCAGCGGCGGCCGCCAGCGTGTCGAAGCCATATTCCATATCCAGCTTGGCGCCGTCGAAGAAGTGCTCGGCATCGTAGATGACTTCCCTGCCTTGCGCCTTCAGATAGACCAGGCTGTCTTCAATCATCCGGAGGTTTTCCTCCGCCGTCGTCTGCAGCACATCAGTGACATGAAGCATGGAGGTTTTACCGACGACGGTTACGACCGGCGTATGCGCGTCGACGAGCGCGCGGATATTGGCGTCATCGGCCGGCGCGATGCCTTTTCGGCGGGTGGAACCGAATGCCGTGATCTTCGAGTGATGAAGATCGATTTCCCGGGCTTGCGCGAAATAGGTCGCGTCTTTCGGGTTCGAGCCGGGCCAACCGCCTTCGATGTAATCCACACCCAATTCGTCCAGCAGCTTGGTGATTCGAAGCTTGTCCGCAACGGAAAACGAGATGCCTTCTCGCTGGCTGCCATCGCGCAATGTGGTGTCGTAGATTGCGACCCTTGGCATACGCGCCGACCTCCTATTCTTCCGATTGATCGCGCAGGGGGACATCAGGCATTTGTCACGATCCGCTGTGGATTGCGCGCTTCAAAATCCGCTACTTCACTGTCGAGAGCAAGCAAATAACCCAACTGGTCGACGCCGTTCAAGAGGCAGTATTTGGAAAAACCATCCAGCGGAAAACTGACCGCGCGCCCGTCCGGCAGCGTCAAGGTCTGCGCTTCAACATCCACGCTGACGGTTGTGCTGGGCTCTTCATCCGCCAGGCTAAAAAGCTGCTGCTGCGTATCGGCGTCCACAACAATGGGCAGCAAGCCGTTCTTCAGGGCGTTGTTGCGGAAAATATCGGCGAAGTCCGTGCTGACCACAGCTTTGAACCCGGCGCCCAGCAATGCCCAGGGCGCATGCTCGCGCGAGCTGCCGCAGCCGAAATTGTCGCCGGCCACCAGCACAGCCGCGTCTTGATAAGCGGGATTATTCAGTATGAACTCAGGGTTGGGCGTCTCGCCGTCCTCCAGGTAGCGCCAGTCACAGAAGGCCGCCTTGCCCAGACCTTCTTTATCGGTCACTTTCAGAAAGCGCGCCGGGATGATTTGGTCGGTATCTATATCGTTCACCGGGATGGCGACGATGCTGCCATGTACATGTTCCAACTTCTCCATCTCGGTCTCCTCACTCAGTAGAACCAAGTTATTCGCGCGACAGAGTGACCTGCAGGCATGCGGTCGGGCGACTCAGCGAGTCCCCCCTACAGCGAGTCGCGCCTACAACGACGAGGCGGCCATCTCGCGCGGGTCGGTCACGACGCCGGCGATCGCGGATGCAGCCGCCGTCAACGGGCTGGCCAGGAAGGTCCGACCGCCTTTGCCCTGGCGCCCTTCGAAATTGCGGTTGCTGGTCGAAACGGCGTATTGCCCCGGCAGCAGCTGATCGCCATTCATGGCGATGCACATCGAACAGCCGGCCTCGCGCCACTCCGCGCCCGCCGCCTTGAAGACCGCGTCCAGTCCTTCGCTCTCGGCTTGCTGCTTGACCTGCTGCGAGCCGGGCACCACCATCATGCGCACGTTATCCGCCACTTTGCGCCCCTTGACGAACTCGGCCGCTTGCCGCAGATCTGAAATTCGCGAATTTGTGCAGCTGCCGATGAAGACGACATCAATGGCCATCCCCAGCAGCTTCTGCCCAGGCGCCAAATCCATATAGGTCAGCGCCTTGTCGAGGGCGATTTTCCTGTTGTAATCGGGCTCGTCGGCCGGCGCCGGCACGGAGGCCGTGATCGGCATGCCCATACCTGGATTCGTTCCATAGGTGATCATGGGAATCAACTCATCAGCGCGAATCGTGATTTCCTTGTCGTAATCCGCGCCCTCGTCAGTCGGCAGCGCGCGCCACTTCGCCAGCGCCGCATCCCAATCCGCCCCGCTCGGCGCATGTTTGCGCCCGCTGATGTATTCAAAAGTTGTATCATCAGGCGCGACCATACCGGCGCGCGCGCCGCCTTCGATGGACATGTTGCAGACGGTCATGCGGCCTTCCATGCTCAGGCTGCGGATCGCCTCGCCGCGGTACTCAAAGACATATCCGGTGCCGCCGCCGATGCCAATTTTGGCGATGATCGCAAGAATTATATCTTTCGCCGTCACGCCGTCGCTGAGCCGCCCCTCGACATTGACCGCCATGGTCTGTGGTTTGTTCTGCAGCAGCGTCTGCGTCGCCAGCACATGCCCGACTTCGCTCGTGCCAATGCCAAAAGCGAGCGCTCCAAAGGCGCCATGCGTGCTGGTGTGGCTGTCGCCGCACACGATGGTCATGCCCGGCTGCGTCAAGCCCTTTTCCGGCCCGATCACATGCACGATGCCTTGATGCGCGTCGCCCAGGGCGTACATCGGAATGCCGAAATCGCCGCAGTTCTGAGTGAAGACATCAAGCTGCTTCGCCGCCAGCGCATCGGCCACCGGGATAATGCCGAGTTCATTGCGCGGGGTGGTCGGCGTGCTGTGATCCATCGTGCCGATCGTCTGGTCAGGACGCCGCACGCTCAGCCCGCGCTCGCGCAGCATCGAGAACGCCTGCGGCGATGTCACCTCATGCACCAAATGCAGGTCAATGTACAGCACCGCCGGCGTATCATCGGTTTGTTCACGGACCGTATGGGCATCCCATACTTTTTCAAAGAGCGTACGCGCATTGCCATTGCTTGTCATTTGGCCATCCTTACCTTATGCAATCCTCAAAATGCCTTGCCCGCTCAGGATGAAGCGAGCCCCACCGTCGCCACCTCCGGGCTGGACGCGACAGCCCCCAGGCCCGTGCTCGAAATCATGCGGTTTAGGGCGGCGACATAGGCTTTGACGCTCGAGACGACGATATCGCCGTCCGCGCCATAGCCGCCGAAAGTGCGGCTCCCGTTCTCAGGCGAAATGCGCACCGTCACTTCGCCCAGCGCGTCAATGCCCTCGGTGACGGCGTGCATATTGAACTCGAGCAATTCATTGGGCGCTTGCACGATTTCGTCTATCGCCCGGTAGGAGGCGTCGACCGGTCCCGTGCCTACCGCCGACACGACCTTCTCCTCTCCGTCCTGGTTCACCATTTTGACCGTCGCGGTCGGCATGCCCATCGTGCCGCAAACCACCTGAATATCCACCAGGCGGAAATGATCTTCCGGTTTCTGCGCCGCTTCATCGGCCACGAGCGCTTCCAGGTCGGCGTCGGTCACCGTCTTCTTCATATCCGCCAAGGCCTTGAAGCGTCGGAAGACATCCATCAACTCATCGCCATCGACTTCGTAGCCGAGCTCGCGCAAGCGAACGCGCAAGGCATGCCGGCCGCTCAGCTTGCCCAAAACCAGTTTGCTCTGCGTCAAGCCGACATCTTCCGGCATCATAATCTCGAAGGTCTCGGCGTTCTTCAGCACGCCATCCTGGTGAATGCCGGATTCATGAGCGAAGGCGTTGGCGCCGACGATGGCTTTGTTCGGCTGCACCGGCATGCCCATGTAATTGCGCACCATGCGGCTGGTCTTCATAATCTGCGTCGTGTCGACATTGGTGCGCAAGTTGTAGAAACTCTTGCGCGTATGGATCGCCATGACGACTTCTTCCATGCTGGTGTTGCCCGCGCGCTCGCCGATGCCATTGATCGTCACTTCGACCTGGCGAACCCCGCGCGTCAAGCCCGCCAGCGTGTTTGCCGTCGCCAGGCCCAAATCATTATGGCAGTGCACGGACCAGATGACGCCGCTGCCGGGGCCGGCGCCGGGCGTCTCATTGATGAGCATCTCCAGCGTGTCAGCCCATTCGGCGGGCATCACATAGCCGACCGTGTCGGGAATATTCAGCGTCGTGGCGCCACATTCGACGGCGGCGGCGCAAGCTTGTATCAGATATTCCGTGTCAGTTCTGCCCGCGTCCATCGGGCTGAACTCCACATCATCGCAAAGGCTCTTGGCCAATGTGACCGCGCTGCGAATGCGCTCCAATCCCTCTTCCTGGTCTATGCGCAGCATCGCCAGGTGACTGGGCGATGTGCCCAGAAACGTGTGGATGCGCGGTTTGGCGGCTTCTTTGACGCCTTCCCAGGCTGTGCGGATGTCCCCTTCAAGCGCGCGCGACAAGCCCGCCACTGTCGGTCCGTCGGGCGTGCCGACCTCGCGGGCAATGCGTTGGACTGCTCTAAGATCGTCGGGCGACGCCGCCGGGAAACCCGCTTCAATCACATCGACGCCGAGACGAGAAAGCTGACGGGCGATCTCCAGCTTTTCCGCGCTGGACAGGGTCGCGCCCGGGCTTTGCTCGCCATCGCGCAGCGTAGTGTCGAATATGATGACGGTGTTATCGTCGTAGGTTCGCTTTACCATTGGGAGGACTTCCTTTCATGAATCGAATCCGGTCGTAACCGCGCATTAGCTGACGAAGGCCAGCAAGACCATCTTCCGACATTTGGGCGCCTCCTTTCGTCAAAAATAGGCATGCGGGCGGACGGGCTCATTCATCTGAGTCAGTCTTGTTGTTTGATGTTCTTTGCATCGAGGAAGGGCATCATCTGACGCAGGTCCGCGCCCACCTTTTCGATCAGCAAATCATGCTCGCGCTGCCTGCGCGCGTTGAAATTCGGACGGCCCTGCTTGTTCTCGTCAATCCATCGCTTGGCGAATTCGCCATTCTGGACATTTTGCAAGACGCCCGCCATCTCTTCTTTGATCGATTCTTCAAACTGATCGCCGATGACGTAGCCGCCGTGCTCCGCCGTGTTGCTGACGCTGTACCACATATAACTCAACCCGCCCTCATAGAGGAGATCGACGATCAGCTTCAGCTCGTGAAGGCATTCAAAGTAGGCAACTTCCGGCTGATAGCCCGCCTTTACCAGCGTCTCAAAACTGGCGCGGATCAACGCGGTGACGCCGCCGCAGAGCACGACCTGCTCGCCGAAAAGATCCGTTTCGGTCTCTTCTTTGAAGGTCGTCTCGATGACACCGGCGCGCGTACAGCCGATCGCTTTGGCATAAGCCAGGCCAATGGCTTTCGCATTGCCGCTGGCGTCCTGCTCTATAGCGATGAGACCGGGCGTACCCGCCCCTTCCGTAAACACTTCGCGCACGCGATGCCCAGGCGCTTTGGGCGCCACCATCGCCACATCGACCGAAGCCGGCGGCACGATCTCTTTGAAATGGATGTTGAAGCCGTGAGCGAACATCAGCATGGCGCCGTCTTTCAAATTGGGCGCGATATGCTCTTCATAGACGCTGCCCTGCAGCGTGTCTGGAATCAAGACCATGACGATGTCGGCTTGCCTGCTGGCCTCAGCGACGCTGAAGACCTGCAGACCATCCCCTTCCGCCTTGGCTTTGCTTCGGCTGCCTTCATGCAAGCCGATGATGACATGCCGGCCATTATCGCGCGCGTTCAGCGCATGAGCGTGTCCCTGGCTGCCATAGCCGATCACCGCGATGGTCTTGCCATCCAACAATGAAAGATCCGCGTCGTTGTCATAATAGAGTGTCGCCATCTATGCTTTCTCTCCTGCACTGTAAATGAGCAAAGTCAAACGCGGCCGCCTGCGCCGCTCAGCCATGGCATCAGCTTCAGACGATGCGCCCGTTGCCGTTTCGCGCTTCCGCAGCGGCCTCGGCCAAAGCCCGCCGATTGATGAAATTCGTATCATGAATGCGCGTGCCCCGCCCCATCGAGACGACGCCCGTTCGGATCATCTCTACGATGCCGGTAGGCCGCACCCGCTCGATAAACTCCTCAACGATCGCTTCCGTGCCGACCACCTCGATGATGGCGACCTTGGGGCCCACATCAACGATGCGCGCCGGATAGCGGTCGCAAATCTCGGTGATTGTATTGCGCGAGTCGGCATCGTCGTTGCGCACCTTGATCAGAGCGAGGTCGCGCTCGACGTGCGGTTCGTTGTCGATGATGCGCACATCAATCACATTGATCAGCTTCTGCAAGTTGGCGGCGATTTTCCTGGCGTACTCTGGTCCCGCGTCCACGCGAATAGTCATGCGTGAAACATGAGGTTTGTGTGTACGTCCAACGGTCAGGCTGTCGATATTGAAGGCGCGCCGCCGGAACATGCTGGCGATGCGATTTAGCACGCCCGGTTCGTTTTCGACCAGTGCCACGACGGTTACTTTTGAATCGATTTTTACTTCAGCCATCACGCTTCTCCCGGCTTTGGTCTGCGCTTCATATCGTGCAGGTCGGCGCCGGCTGGCACCATCGGATAGACCATCTCTTCTTTTTCCACGACGAACTCGATCAATGTCGGGCCGTCAATGCCGCGCGCAAACTGGACCGCGTCCTCAATTTCGTCGCGCTGCGTTACACAGCGGTTGGGGATGCCGTAAGCGTCCGCCAGCTTGCAGAAATCCGGATTGACCATTGGCGTCGCTTGATAGCGCTTCTCGAAGAACAGCTCCTGCCATTGACGCACCATGCCCAGGAAGTTGTTGTTGATGATCGCAATGTTCACGTTCACATTTTCTTGCACCGCCGTCGCCATTTCACACAGCGTCATTTGAAAGCCGCCGTCCCCGACGATCGCCCAGATTTCTTCGTCCGGCATGCCGAATTTGGCGCCGATCGCCGCCGGAAAGCCAAAGCCCATCGTGCCCAATCCGCCGCTGGTCAGCAGCGTCGCCGGGCGCTGATGCGGGTAATACTGCGCCTCCAGCATTTGATGCTGGCCCACATCGGTAACCGTGATGGCGTCGCCGCCGGTCAACTTCCAAATGTCATTGATCACCTGCGCGGTCAAGAGGATGCCGGGGGTCTCGTAATTTAAGATATCGCGCTCGCTTGCGTCTTCCTGCCAGTCACGGATTCGGCCGATCCAATTCGGGTGCGATTTCTGCGGCAGGTTCGGCAAGAGCTGAGTCAAGACCGTTTTCAAGTCGCCGGCAATGCCGACATCCGCTTTTACATTTTTGTTGATTTCAGACCGGTCGATGTCAATGTGAATCTTGCGCGCATTTTGAGCATAGGTCTTCAGATTGCCGGTGACGCGATCGTCAAAGCGCATGCCCAAAGCCAGAAGCAAATCCGCCTCCTGGATGGCGAGATTGGAACAGGCTTCCCCGTGCATGCCCATCATGCCGATAACCAGGGGATGCTCTTCCGGCATGGCGCCCTTGCCCAGCAGCGTCAGCGAAACCGGAATCTGCGCCCGCTCCGCCAGCTCGCGCACTTCGTTCATCGCGCCGGACATCAGGATGCCGTGACCGGCCAAAATGATGGGGCGCTCCGCCTCTTGGATCAATCGCAGAGCCGCCTCAATGTCCATATCCTGGGCCGCCCAGGGCGGGGCATAACCCGGCAATTCGATTTCGCCTTCGGGATAGACGAATTCCGTCTCCGCAATTTGTACATCCTTGGGCACGTCAACCAGCACCGGGCCGGGGCGCCCCGTGCGCGCGATGTGAAAGGCTTCCTTGATGGTATAAGCCAACTCCCGCACATCGGTCACCAGGTAATTGTGCTTGGTGATGGGCAGTGTGACGCCAGTGACATCGGTCTCCTGAAAAGCGTCAGAGCCGATTGCCGGTATCGGCACCTGGCCGGTGATCGCGACGATGGACGACGAGTCCATCATGGCCGTGGCCAAGCCGGTCACCAAGTTGGTCGCGCCTGGCCCGCTGGTGGCGATGCACACGCCGACTTTCCCGGTCGCGCGGGCATAGCCGTCCGCCATGTGCGAAGCGCCCTGCTCGTGGCGCACAAGGACGTGATGCAGGCGATCTTCATATTGCGACATGGCGTCGTAAGTGGGCAGGATAGCGCCGCCTGGATAACCAAACATCACGTCCACGCCCTCGCGCAGCAGGCATTCCATGATGATTTCCGAACCTTTGAGTTTCATCACCGCCTCCCGATTCAGCCTCTCGCCAGCGATCTAAACCCGTCAAGTATTGTTGACAAGGGTCAACCAACCGTATTTGTCAGGCGCCTCGCCCGCGGTGATGGCGAAGAATTCTCGCTGCACCGCTTCGGTGATGGGTCCGCGCCCGCCACAGCCAATCGCAATGCGATCGACTGACTTGACCGGCGTGACCTCCGCCGCTGTTCCAGTGAAGAAGATCTCATCCGCCATGTAGAGCATTTCGCGCGCCACCGGCTGGAAGCGCACTTCCACATCCAGACCCGCCAATATCGTCAGCGCGCTGTCCCGCGTGATGCCCATTAGAATCGATGACCAGGCGCCCGGCGTATAGACGATGCCATCCACTATGACAAATATATTTTCGCCAGCGCCCTCGCTGACGTAGCCGCTGACGTCAAGCGCAATACCTTCCTGGAAGCCGTTGTCATGGGCTTCCATGCTGACGAACTGGCTGTTGACGTAATTGCCGCCCGCCTTGACCAGGGCCATGTGCGTGTCGGGCGCCATGCGCCGGAAGGAACTGATCTGAACATCAACGCCCTGCTCAATCGCCTCGGCCCCGAGGTAACGACCCCATTCCATCGTGAATATGACCGTCTCGGTCGCCGTGCGTCCCCGCCCTTCCAAGCCCAGGGCGCCTGAGCCGCGGAAGATGATCGGGCGGATGTAGCAGGACGCGTGCCCATTCCTTCGCACGGTTTCCAATATTGCCCGGTCCAGCGAATCAGCATCGTTGTCATGCTCAATCCGCATTACGCGCGCGCCATGCAGGAGCCGTTCAGTATGCTCCCGCAGGCGGAATACCGCAGGTCCCGCCGGCGTGTCATAAGCGCGGATTCCCTCAAAAACGCTCGACCCGTAGTGCAAGGCATGGGCGCTGACATGCACCGTCGCCTCGTCCCATTTTACAAATTCGCCGTTACGCCAAATCCATTCTGCCGTCATTCACAATTCCTCAACATCAACAGTACCGGTTATCACCTTCTCAAGCGCTCGCGGACGCAAACTAAAAAGCCCCCCGTGGCTTGGGAGGCTCTCGTTCGCGTTACCTTCTTGCGCAAAACCCGCCCAAGCCGTTACAGCCCACTGATAATCACGAGGACAAGAACGAGGACGAGCTTAATGATTGGCTTTGAGGTCTGCCTGCTGCGCATTGCCAACCTCTCCATTGCGCGCTTCAAGCGCATAGACTAACGAATTTGTTGCAGGGTGTCAAGGAATTCCTGCCAATTGCGCAAAAGCGGGCCAAATCTTTATACAGAATAACGCTGTAACCTCGTGCATGATGCACAATTCAGTTGCTCAAGCGAGCCTTTGCCTCAGCGATTTGCGCCCTGACCGCCTCCGGCGCAGCGCCGCCAAGTGAATTTCGCTGCCTCGCCGAATGCTCGAAACTGAAGACCGCCGCCACATCGTCGGCGAAAACTTGCGAAATATCTTTGAGCGCGCTTAATGGCAGCTGCGACAAGGTCTCTCCCCGTTCCGCCGCCATGCGCACGACATTGCCGACGACATGATGCGCTTGCCGGAAGGGCATGCCGCGCCCCACCAGATAATCCGCCAGATCGGTCGCCAGCAAATCTTCCGTCAGCGCTGCGGCCATCGCTTCTTCATTGATCCGCAGATGCCTCAGCGTCGCTTCTACCACCGGCAGAAGCCGCCGCATGGTCTCGACGGCGTCAAACAGGGCCTCTTTGTCTTCTTGCAAATCCTTGTTGTAACCGCTGGGAAGGCCCTTCAATGTCGAAAGGAAACCGGTCAGATTGCCGATCAAGCGCCCGGTCTTGCCGCGCGCCAGCTCCATCGGATCGGCGTTGCGCTTCTGCGGCATCAAGCTGGATCCCGTGCTGTAACGGTCGTCCAGGGTGATGAAGCCAAAGGCGGGGTTGGAATAAATCAGGATGTCCTCAGCGAGGCGACTTAGATGGGTGGCGCACAGGCAGATGGCGTAGAGCATATCGGCGACAAAATCGCGATCGCTAACCGCGTCAAGGCTGTTCGCGCTCGGCCGGTCGAACCCGAGATCAGTGGCTATCTGCTGACGATCGACGGCGAAGGGCGTGCCGGCCAGGGCGCCCGAACCCAGCGGACAAACCGCCATTCGCCGCCTGGCGGATTGAAGCCTGTCCAGGTCACGTTCCAGCATCCAGAAGAAACTCATCAGCCAGTGAGCGGCGCTGATCGGTTGGGCCGGCTGCAGATGCGTATAACCCGGCATCACCGTCTCAATATGCCGCTCGGCAACGGTCACGATCGCAGCTTGCAACCGGCGCAACGCTTCAACCAGCCCGTCAGCGGCGCGCATGGTCCACAGCCGGAAATCCGTGGCGACCTGATCGTTGCGACTGCGGCCCGTATGCAGCTTGCCGCCGACATCGCCGACGATTTCAATCAAGCGGCGTTCCACCGCTGTGTGGATATCCTCATCGCCTACCGCCAACTGAAAACGATTCGCGTCAAACTCTTCCATGACCTGCCGCAGACCCCGAACAATGGTCTCCGCCTCGGCAACGGTGATCACGCCGGCGCCTGCCAGCGCGCGGGCATAGATTATGCTGCCCTGAATGTCTTCGGCGTAGAGAATGTGATCAAAGCCGATGCTGTCGTTTAATTGACGCAGCTCTTCGTCGCTCGGCTCGCTGAAGCGCCCGCCCCAGAGACTCATGATTGAACCTTCCCGCTGCCGGGGCCTAGTCGCGTTTGAAGCGGCTGTAATCCGGACGCAGATAATCGCTCACCCCGCCGCCTTCGGCTTGCAGCATTGCCTCGACCTTTATCGGCAGGCCGAACAGCTGAATGAAGCCCTGAGCGTCCTGCTGGTTGTAGACATCCTCTTCGCCGAAAGAGGCGTAATCTTCGCGATAAAGGCTGTAGGGGCTTTTGCGTCCGGCGACAATGATATTGCCTTTGTAGAGCTTGAGCCGCACCGTGCCGGTCACAGCCGCTTGCGTGACATCGACAAAGCCGTCGAGGGCTTCGCGCAGCTTGCTGTACCACATGCCATTGTAGACCAGCTCGGCATATTTTGTGGCGACGATGTCTTTGTATTGCATCGTATGTTTGTCCAGGCAAATGCTCTCAAGCAGTTGATGCGCGCGGTGCGCGATTGTGCCGGCGGGCGTCTCGTACACGCCGCGGCTCTTCATGCCGACCAGGCGATTCTCGACGATATCGATCCGGCCGATGCCGTGTTTCCCCCCCAATTCATTAAGCGCCGTAAAGAGCTCCACAGCGCTCATTTCTGTTCCGTTGAGGCTTGTCGGGTTCCCTTGCCGGAAGCCTATCTCCGCGTATTCGGCTTCATCCGGCGCGCGCTCCGGTTCATTGGTCAATTGGTACATCGCGCTTTCCGGCTCGTTCCAGGGGTCCTCCAACAGGCCGCCTTCATGCGAGAGATGGAAGATATTGCCGTCTCGGCTGTATATGTCCTTTTCGGTGTGCGATACCGGGACACGGAACTCTTCG
This sequence comes from Chloroflexota bacterium, assembly GCA_028875245.1. Lineage (GTDB taxonomy): Bacteria > Chloroflexota > Anaerolineae > Aggregatilineales > Phototrophicaceae > UBA6055. Next base: position 16,367 of record JAPPEU010000007.1, on the reverse strand, counting down.
GCATAGGCGAGCGCGTCTTCACGGCTGCGGATGTCCCATTCGCGCCAGGGAGCGATCGTTTTCAGTTTTGGGTTCAAAGCCATCGTCGAGACTTCAAAGCGGACCTGGTCGTTGCCTTTGCCGGTGCAGCCATGGGCGACGGCGTCCGCCTTCTCCAATTCAGCGATCTCGACCAAATGTTTGGCGATCAAGGGGCGGGCAAATGAGGTGCCGAGCAGGTATTCGCGCTCATAAACGGCGCCCGCCCGCAGCGTGGGGAAAACAAAGTCGGTGAGAAATTCCTCGCGCAGATCCCGAATGTGGAGCTTGGAAGCGCCTGAGGCAAGCGCCTTTTCTTCCAGCCCCTCCATTTCTTCTCCCTGCCCCAGGTCCGCGCAAAAGCAGATGACCTCGCAGCCGTAATTGTTCTTGAGCCAAGGCACGATCACAGAGGTGTCCAGTCCGCCGCTGTATGCCAGGACTACCTTCTTCACGTCAGATGTCGCCATTCTCTGTCTCCTGCAAAGGAACGATTGTTTCGCGCCTAGTGTAATCAAAGTTTCATCAGATGGAAGTGGATGCTGGCGCCGTTATGCAGCGGTCAATGCCGCCGGGACGCATCGCCGCTTGCTCTTGAATCCCGCCGGCGCTAAAATGAGCCTGTTGCATTCGTGCCGCGGGCAGGACGGGAAAAGCTATGACGACCATGGATAAACTGAAAGAAATGCGCGACGAAAAGGCGCGCCCGCACTTAGCGCAGTACGCGCCCGTTTGGATGCTGCGGGAAGACTTCCAGGCCGAAGAGGAGTCGATACAATTTCACGTGCTTTTCCAGCACAACCTGCATGGCTGGGTGAACCGCCGTTATCGATACGATGGCTTCAACAACACCTTGTATCACAAGGGGCAAACGGCGCTTTCGGAGGACGATGCGCTGGAGTTCATGCTGGAAGCGCCCTATATTGAGGCGGAGGTCGACGATATACCAAATGCTTACGGCGGTTAGGTCCGCCTGAGTTCACGGCAGGCGACATCCTTGAAAACTTGAAGCAGGCGCTCGGCTATCCGGGACCAGGCGTATTCTTGAGCGATGCGGGAAGCGGCGATGCCCATGTCTTTGGTCCTGGCTGGTTCGTTCAGCAATCGGATAATGCAATCGGCGAGCGATATGGGTTCGCGCGTCGGAATATGAAAACCGGTCTCTTCATCCCGCACCAGGAATTGCAGGCCGCCCACCTGCGACGCGATGACCGGCGTCCCTGATGACATGGCTTCCAGCGCCACCATGCCAAAGGACTCATAATCGGAGGGCATGATGACCGCGGTCGCCGCCGCGTAATACAGCGGGAGTTCGGCTTGTTCTCTCGCCCCCACAAAGCTCACCAATCGGTCGATGCCCAACTTGCTGCTGAGCGCTTGCAGACGACTCATTTCCGGGTCGCGCATGCTCTGCGGCGCGCCGCCGACGATCATGAAATGTAAAGTTCGCAGCAAATTCGGCGCCTTGTCCCGCAGTACATGCAGCGCTTCAAGGATTGTATCCACCGCTTTGAGCGGTTCTATCCGCCCGACAAAAAGCAGCAATTCGACATTCGGCGCCAAGCCTAAAGTCTGGCGGGCCGTCTCTCGCGACATCTCCTTGTTAAAAACTTCGGTATTCACGCCGGGCGGAATGACGACTATCTGGCTGCGCCGGGCGCGGTAGAGCCAACGCAGCTGCGCCTGCTCGGCCGGGGTGGCGGCAACCACACGGTCAGCCCACTGCAGAATCTGCAGCTCCGTCGTGATGCGGCGATCAGGCTGATAGAAGTCATTCAGCTGTATCCGCTTCTTCATGTGGCCGAGCGTGTGAAACATGTGCACAAAGCGAATGCCCCATGCCTCTTTGAGCTTGACCGCCACCCATCCGCTGAGCCAGTAATGGCTGTACACGATATCGTAGTGAAGGTTGCGCAAGGTCGCATAAGCCATCAGGTTCGCCGTAAATTCAGGGAGATGATCGTATTGTTCTTCGGGTGGCAAGGTCGCCGCGGGGCCGGCCGCCAGGTAAACGACGCAAACGTTTTCGCCAATCGACGTATCGACGTCAAGCTCCGAGCCATACGAGCGCCGGGTAAAGATATCAACCTGCAGGCCTTGTCTTCCCAACTCGCGCGCCAGCTCGCGGATGTAGACATTCATGCCGCCCGTATTCGCGCCGCCCATTGGCGCCAAGGGGCTTGTGTGTACGCTTAACAGCGCGATACGTTGGATTTCCATCTCAGCTCCGCCGCGCAGCAGGTCGAAGTTAACTGGCGCGAATGTTCATCACAGCCGTATTTCGACCGCCCATGCGGTATTTGTAGGCTTCATCCCCGCGCAGAAAGTCGTAATGGGTGAAGCCCTGCTCTATGGCGTGCCTGATGTTGTAAGCCAAGAGTACAATGCCCGGGCTCAAGTCGCCGAAGTCCTGATGGGCGTGCCCGGAATTGTAGACCATCACGCGGTTATCGTAGACGAAATTGATGTACGCCGCGGCCCGCTCTTCGCCGATGGTCAAGAAGCTCAGCTGCAGCCAGCCGCGCTCCTGCAGCAGGGGAACGACAGCATGAAAGAAACGCAAGTTCTTGTCGTCTTGCAGGAAGCGCTCCTTCTCCGGATCACTAGCCGCCATGAGCCGCACAAACTGGCTTACTTCCTCGTCCAGGTCATGGCCGCCGTTGACGATATACCAGTTTATAGATCGGTCGCTGCCTTGAAGACGGCGCATCTTCCGCCGCACTTCATGACGCTGCTTCTTGTGCAACAGGCTGAGGTAGCCGCCCCAACTCTCCGGGAGCTCAATAACGGGGCAGACCTCCTGCTGCTGCACGACCGTTTCAAAGCCGCGGCCGCTGAGCATGGCGGGCAGCAGCTTCTGCGTCGGCGAATCAAAGGGGATATTGCAGAAATCAAGCAAGTCGAATTCGGCGCGATGCTCCCAGAGATAATCGGCGAAAACCTCATAAACAGCGTCCATACGCCGTTCATCGACGATGAAATCCAGGTAATCTGTCACATCCACGCAACCGATAATCTGAACCGCGCGGCCGCGCTCGGACTCTGAAACAAAAAGCGGCGCAATCCCGGTGGCGACACCTTGGTCACGGCTGACAAGTATCCAGAGCTCACCGGGTTTGTAGACGCCCCACCAGGTATTCTGCCACTCCCAGGTATAAAATATGCGATTCATTGGCGCCCGGCGCAGGAGCTCGTTCCACAGCGGTTCCAGCTCCGGGAATTGGGACGCGTCTCTGTATGCCGTTACTTCCACTCGTAACCTTCACTCCCCTGTCGGCCCCAAAACTCGGAACCCATAAATGGAGATACAATCGGTCGCCTGATTCTTACCTCGCAGTCCCTCATCGCCGTTCCCAAGATCCCCGCCTGGGGCCGGTCGCTTTGGGAGTGTCTGCGTCGTTGCCCCATTCCTTCCATGAGCCGTCGTAGATGCGCAGATTGCTCGCCCCCGCCATCTCCAGCGCGAGCATGCCGTAGGTGGCGGATACGCCGGAATTGCAATAAAGCACGGTGTCGCTTGCGTCCAGCGCGACGCCCCGCTCCGTGAAGATCTGCCGCAATTCGGCCGCGGGTTTCAGCGTCATGTCGTCAGCGACCAGCGCCCCGCGCGGAAGGTTGATTGCGGTGGGAATATGGCCGCCGTGCCGCGCGCGCGAGGTCTCGCCGGCATACTCGGCCGCTGATCGGACATCGATCAATTGGCTGGCGCCCAAATCGAGACCGGCCATAATGTCTTCAGAAGTCGCTTTTAATTCGACATTCACCCGCGGCACAAACGCTGTCTTAGCGAATTGCGGAATTTCCGCGCTCAGCGGGCGCCCTTCCGCGCGCCACTTCTGCCAGCCGCCATCGAGAATGGCGACATCCTCGTGGCCATAGTAGCGCAGCGCCCAGCGCAGACGACAGGCGAACATGCCGGCGGCGTTGTCATAAATCAGCACCAGCTTGTCATTGTCGATTCCCAGCCCGCCCATCAGCGCCGCGAAGCGCTCGGCCGAGGCGACATCGTTTGAGGCGGATCCCGGCTCCACAATGTCAACCTGCCAGTCGATGAATGCGGCATTGGGTATATGCGCCGCTTCATAGCCGGCCCGATCGGTCAAATAATGGGGCGGCGGTTCCGATGGCGGCAGTACCGCGCCGCGCATGTCGATGATGCGGATATCCTTGTCAAGCAGATGGCTCTCCAGCCAATCGCTCGTGACTAAAGGCGAACTCATAGAAACCTCGATTGACGATTTCGGAATTGATACTGCTGATTTTACCCTTGATTAACTTCGACTGCGAATTGGGCTGCGATTTCCCGCATGGCATGACTTCGTTATAATGGTGTGAAATCAATTTGACAGAGCCTGATGAAGAAGCGAATCCGCGGGCTGAAGCGCGCTGTATTTCAGTTGGATTTTGACTTGTATCGAGTCAAAGTTCCCATACGAGATTGTCCTGGCGCAAACCTCAGCGTCATAGATCTTTGGCCCCAGGACGTGGACAAAACCATTTTCTTTCAGCATGGCTTCGCCGGCGTCGCGGAATCATGGGAATGGCAGCTTGCGCATTTCGCCAGCCGGTATCGCGTCATCGCCCCCGAGCTCCGCGGCCACGGCCAAAGCGACGCCCCGCACAGTGAATACTCGATGCCGGAACTGATCGGCGATATGCGCGACATTGTTGAATCTCTGGAGCTGCCGGAGCGGTTCGTTCTTGTCGGGCATTCTTTCGGCGGCGCCATCTGCATAGAATTCGCGCACGCATTTCCTGAGCGCGTGGCCAAGCTTGTTCTGGTGGCGAGCGCCGGCGAATATCCCCTGCCCAAGATCGCTTCCCTGCTGTTTCGAATACCGGTGCATGTGGCGCTGCCGTTCTGGCGTTACCGCCGCCGCTGGGATGCGGAGTATCATGTGCTCAAGTCCATGTTTCACAATAATCTCCATGGCTGGCAGGCTTGGTCCAAGCTGCGCGACATCAGAAATGAGACGCTCGTCATCACTGGCGAGCGGGACAATTATTTTCCGCGCTATGTTTATGACGATGTCGCCAAAATGATCCCGGGGGCGGAAGTATACGACATCGGCTCGGCCAAGCACAAAGTCCAGCTGGAGCGCCACGATGCGGTGAATCGCGCGATTGAGCGTTTCATTGAGATTTCCTGGCGGAGCAGTTGGCGCTCGGTATCGGCGATGGACCAGCTGGCCAGGGGCAGGCCCTGGCTCGGGCACTACGACAAGGATATCCCACACACGATACCGATTCCGCATCAGCCGCTTTATCGATTTCTGGAGAGCGCGGCGGATTGGGCGCCAAGACGCACAGCCACCGTCTTCTATGGGAAGACTTTGAGTTACCGGGAACTGGAAGCCAAGGTCAATCAGTTCGCGCATGGATTGCGTCAACTTGGCGTTGAAAGCGGCGACCGCGTCCAAATCGTTTTGCCCAATACGCCCCAATTCATCATTGCTTACTACGCGATTCTGAAAATTGGCGCCGTCGTGGTCTTGTCCAACCCGGACGCCAATGCCGGCTTGATCGTCAGCCATGCGCGCGAGACCGAGGCCAAAGCGCTCGTTACACTGAGCGCCTTCAGTGAGCTAGCGGAATTACTGCGTGAAAAGGCCGGCGTCAGCAGCTTGATATTCACCAGTATCGGCAAACACGTCACCACGAGCAGAGAGTCGGCTTTTGGTCGACATAAACATGCCACCGAAGAAGATGAAGCCCGCGCCCAGCGTATCGGTCGCTTTATGTCCGACATCATGGCCGGCCAGGACGATCGCCCGCCGTCCGCCGCCGTGGCTGATACCGATCTCGCCGTCATTTCCTACACCAGCGGCACAACCGGGAAGCCGAGAGGAGTCTGCCTGACTCACCGCAATTTGGTGGCGAACGCCTTGCAGACGCGCCACTGGATGCCCGAAATCGAACACGGCAAGGAAGTCGTCATGGCAGTTGTGCCCTTTGAGCATAGCTATGGCATGACAGCGGCCATGAATCTGCCCATCCTCATCGCGGCAAAGATCGTGATTATCTCGGTGTTCGAGCTGCAGCAAGTCCTGGAACAGATCCGGCGCTACAAACCCTCGCTATTCCCCGGTGTGCCATCGATGTTCACGCTAATCAATTACGCCAAGAATGTGAGAAGCTATGGCCTGTCATCGATAAAGGCCTGCATCAGCGGCGCGGCGCCCTTGCCCGTCGAAGTGCAGGAAGCCTTCGAAAAACTCACCCGCGGCCGTCTGGTGGAGGGTTATGGGCTGACCGAAGCCGGACCGGTCACTCACTCGAATCCGTTCTACGGCTTGCACAAGGTTGGCTCTATCGGCGTGCCCCTGCCCAATACCGACGCCAAGATCGTTGACCTTCTAAGCGGCGAGGACCTGCCGATCGGGCAAATCGGAGAGCTGGCCGTCAAGGGGCCGCAGGTCATGCGCGGCTACTGGCGCCAGGAGAGCGAAGACGAGTCCGTCCTGCATGACGGCTGGCTCCATACGGGCGATGTCGCGGTGATGGACGACGATGGCTACTTCAAGATCATCAGCCGCAAGCGCGATACGATCTTCACCGGCGACTACAGCGTCTATCCGCGCGATGTCGAAGAAGTTCTCTATGAACACAACAAGGTCCAGGAAGCGGCGGTCGTTGGCGTCGGGCAGGAAGCGGGCAACCAGAAAATCAAAGCCTTCGTCGTGCCCCGGCCGAACAGCGGCCTTGACAAAGATGAGCTGCTGGACCTGTGCAAACGCCGGCTGGAAGAATATGCCGTGCCCTGGGAGATCGAATTTCGCGAGGCCCTGCCGCGCTCGTTCATCGGCAAAGTGCTCCGCCGCGTCCTAAATGAAGAGCAGCAGGAAGAACTGTAAGCGCGAACACTGGGCTGCCGGCAGGGCAATCGCATCAAATAAAATTGCGCTGATATATGACAATTTTCACGCACATTTCGTAATCTGTAGGGGCGTTTCGCTGAAACGCCCTCAATTCGCAGACCATTTTCACGAGCGTCTCGCGAGACGACCCTACAATTTCACACTTTTACGTGGCGAACGAGGCACAATGATTTTGATGCGATCGCCCTAGGCTGCCGGTTAAATATTTCCGTGTTTCTCGCTGTTTTGCATTACAATAGATCAAGGTATTGACCCCCAACAACAGAACCGAGACCTGCGCTGATGGCGAGGCTGCCCCTTTTTCCATTGAATACCGTGCTGTTCCCCGGCATGCAAATCAAACTGCATATTTTTGAAGCGCGCTACAAGCTCATGATCAATCAATGCATCGACGCGAACGAGCCATTCGGCATCGTGCTAATCAAACAGGGAAGCGAAGCCCTCGGCCCGGCGTCCGCGCCATTTTCGGTGGGCTGTACCGCGGCCATTAGCGAAGTGCAGCGCTTGCCTTTGGGCCGGATGAACATTACGGCTGTCGGTCAAAGGCGCTTTTGCATCAATGCGATCGAGCGCAGCAGCCCATTTTTGCTCGGCGATGTCGATTTCTTTTCGCCGTCAGAGGATGAACCGGAGTTGGTCCAGCGATATGGCGCGTTCTTACGGGCGCTGATCCTTCGCTATTTGAAGATTTTGTCTTCGTCGGAGGATGCGAGCTTCGATCCCGAACGGATCCCCCACCGCCCGCGAACGGTGGCGCAGATTGCCTCCATCCTCTTGCAGACCGATAACGCGCAAAAGCAAGAATTGCTCTCGATGCGAAGCCTGTCGCGTCTGCTCGCCACTCTTGTAGAGATTTACCGCCTCGAGACCGTCCTGCTAAACGTGCGACTTTCGCCGCCTGACAAAGATTTCAACATCGGGCCCTTCTCCCGCAATTGAAGCAAGCGGCCATGCGCTCGCCTAAGCGAAAAATGTAACGCGCGTATCAATGTATACTGAGTACCTGTGCCAATTGCGACGGCAACTCCGGGGACGATAACTTGCGAGACATTCTAGTCATAGCTCTTAGGGCCTTTCTGCTCCTGTTCGTTACTGTTTTCACTTTGGAAGTCGTTCTGCAGCTTGCCTACCCAAGCCTGCCCAAGCCTGTAATTGACGATATGCCGCAATATCTTGAACGGGTCGGGCATCGCTTGGCTACCGCGCACGGGGCGCGCGAATTCCCCGCCGGCCAGGTCGTTGAGTACGATGTCACCCCGCTCAGCGGCGACCTTTACAAAATCTCGTGTTTGTCGCCCGAGGATGCCCAGCCCATGGAGCCTTATCGCGTGTCCTTCAAACGAGACGGGCATGGCTTTCGCAATGAAGAACCGTGGCCGGATAAAGTGAACCTGGTGGTGATCGGAGATTCGTTCACGGCCGCCGAGCACATACAACGGCCGTTCTGGCAGGGGCTGTCCGACTTAATGCTGGTGTTTGCGGCGCCTGGCACCGGTACACTTGAACAGCAGCGATACTTCAACGCTTTCGCCTTGCCGCGTCAGCCCGAGTTGGCGCTCATCGCATTCTTCGCCGGAAACGACCTTCGCGACAGTTTGGGATTCGCACAGATGCAGCGCGAAGGCTTGACCCGACAAGACATGACGCACCAAAACAAAAACCCGCTCGACTATTCCGTCGTCTTTCACCTCCTGCGATATCTAGCGCAAGTTACGACGCCTGTTGAAAAAGCGAGTTGCCATTATCCGCTGTGGGCGCAAACAGATCCGCCGACGCCGGTCGCATTCTATAACAAGTTTCTGCCGCTTTTGGGCATGGACAAAGAATCGCTGCTTGCCAGTGAGATGATTCAAATTACGCGAACGAGCATTAGCGAAATGGCGCGCGAAACCCAATCGAAAGGCGGGCAGCTCATTCTCATGTATATACCGCAGAAGGCGGAACTCTACTGGGATTACCTGGATGATGCGAGCAAGGAGAAAATTATAGCTGCCGAGTCACTGGATCGCAGCCTTGCCGGACTGGAAAATATCGATGCGAACCTGTCCGCCCAGCGAGAGGTGATGCGGGAACTGGCGGACGAGATTGGCGTCTCCTTCCTCGATCTTACTGAGCCGCTCGCGGCGGCGATCCGCGCCGGGCAAGCGCCCTATTTCTTCGCCGATACACATTGGAATCAGGACGGCCACAATATCGCCCGAAACGCCTTGCTTGACTTCTTGAATCGGTCTAACCTTGATAGGTAGCGGAAGCGATTCGGTCGCTTTCTATTTTGTCGGCTTGGACGTGTTTCGCCAGCGCGCGGGAGTTCACAATTGAAGAATCTTCTGAAAATCGCCTGGGACCGGTTCAGCGTCAATTCGGCAATAGTCGCCGATATAAACGGGCGCTTCATTGCCACCGCGTTCTACTTTACGATCATGGTCCCCTTTGGTTTGCTTTCGTCGATTTTCATGGATCCGCTGCGTCGGAAGTCCCCCGCCGTTGACTGGTCGGCGCGTGAGCCGGCGCCCACCGATATCGCCTCGGCAAGAGAACAAGGCTAGCGATGTATATACTCGGCATTTCCGCCTTTTATCACGATTCGGCAGCCGCCCTCATTTTTGATGGCGAGCTGATCGCGGCCGCCATGGAAGAACGCTTCTCGCGCAAGAAGCACGACAATGGCTTTCCTCAGCTTGCCATAGAATTCTGCCTTGAGCAGGCGGGCATCAGCGCGCGGGACCTGGAATACGTTGTCTTCTACGAAAAGCCCTTGCAGAAGTTCGAGCGCATTTTGCAGACCACACTCAACACCTTTCCGCATTCCTCCGGCCTTTGGCGCGAATCGATGATGACCTGGCTGAGCGACAAGTTATGGGTGCGCAGCCACATCGCCCGCGGGCTGGGCGTCGCCTACGACAAAGTTCTTTTTTGCGACCATCACATGAGCCATGCCGCCAGCGCTTTCTATGCTTGCCCATTCAAAGACGCTGCCATACTAACGGTTGATGGCGTCGGCGAATGGACTACCACGACATTGGGCCGCGGAGTCAGCTCTCTCGGCGAGGACAAGGATGAGACGCCGTCGATCGAGCTCTTTGAAGAGCAGCGTTTTCCACATTCACTGGGTCTGCTCTATTCCACATTTACCGCCTGGCTGGGCTTCCGGGTAAACAATGGCGAATACAAGGTGATGGGCATGAGCCCCTATGGCGAGCCCCGTTACATGGACAAGATCGAGAAGGTCGTCACCGCCGATGACAGAAACGGCGCCTTCCAGCTCAATATGGATTATTTTGACTTCCATCGCTCGACATCGCAGAGCTACAGCCGCCGCTTCCTGGAGCTGTTCGGCGAGAAGCGCAATGACGAATCCGATTTCTTCACCATGCGCACCAATCCGGAGCGTTCGGGCGAGCGCAAGGCGATGGAAACCAATCAATACTATGCCGATGTGGCCGCCAGCATTCAGCAATTCACCGAAGACGCTTTGATCAAAATCGCCCGCCATTTGCATGGCAAGACCGGGATGAGCAAACTTGTGATGGCCGGCGGAGTCGCCCTGAACACCAAAGCGAATTGGCGCATATTGAATGAATCGCCCTTTGAAGAATTATGGATCCAGCCGGCGGCGGGCGATGATGGCGGCGCCCTCGGGGCCGCTCTGTGGGCTTGGCACACGCTGCTCGGCAAACCGCGCAAATGGGTGCAGAAGCACGCCTATTACGGCCGCTGCTTCTCTGACGGCGAGTGCCGCGCTTTCCTGGACGAGGCAAATCTCAAATTCGAGACCTTCAGCGACGAGAGCAAACTCACGGAAACGATCGTTGACGCCTTGACCTGCCAGCAGGTTATTGGCTTCCATCAAGGTCGCTTTGAATGGGGTCCGCGCGCGCTGGGCAATCGAAGCATCCTGGCCGACCCGCGCGGCGCCGACATGAAAGAGATCGTCAACACGAAGATAAAGTTCAGAGAGCCGTTTCGGCCCTTTGCGCCGGTGGTATTGCGCGAGCGCGCGCCGGAATACTTTGATTACCCGCAGGTCGCCGCGCATGATACGCCGCGCTATATGCTGATGGTCGCGCCGATCAAAGAAGACAAACAGAGCGAAATCCACGCCGTCAACCACGAAGGCACCGGCCGGCTGCAATCCATCGATCGCGAGACCAATTCAAGATACTACGACATCGTCCAGCAATTTGGCGAAGCGACCGGGGTGCCGATCGTCCTGAATACATCATTCAATCTCAGGGGCGAACCCATTGTCAACAGCCCGCGCGAAGCGTACAATACCTTCCGCAATAGTGACATCGACATGCTCGTGCTGGGTTCTCACATCGTACGCAAGACCACCTAAAAGCATAACCCGAGTCAGGGAGCCACCATGACAACAAAAGCAAAGCACAACGATAATTCACCGAGCGCGCTGCAAGACTTCTTTATGCGAATGGGCGTGCTTGGCGAGCTGCTGGCCTTCCTTTGGAAACGCAAACTCTATTGGATGCTGCCGATGGTCATTACCTTGCTCGTCTTCGCGCTGCTGATCGTGCTCGGCGGGTCAAGCCCCATCAGCCCGTTCATCTATACGCTGTTCTAAACACAGCGATTCCGCAGTGTGACGCAAATGGATCCTTCGCTCGCAAAGCCCATTGCTCTGGTCGCCCTGGTCGCAATCGTATTGCGGCTGGGCTTGCTGGTGCATCGGCGGTCTGGCGCGAACAAAGCCATTCATGGCGGCGCGTTGTCGCGTTTGTCAAATTTCCTCTCCGGCCTGTGTTTTGTTGCGATCCTGCCCACGGTATGCCTTAGCGTACTGGTCTTGCATCCGGACGCGGTGAACTTTGCGGGCGCCACTTGGCACCCGCTGCTCTTTATCGTGCTTTCTCTCGGCCTGGGCAGTTTTCTATTCGCTCTGCTTCACGCGGTCTTCGAGCGCGCCCCATTGCAGCGCGCGCAACAAGAGGCTGCCCCTGCCGACGCGCGCGGCTGGACCGAGGAAGACGCAAAGACCTCTGGCTTGTAGCTATCCAAATATTGAATTAGATATCGAGGTTGCGGACCTGCTTGGCGTGCGTCTGGATGAAACGGCGGCGCGGCGGCACGCTGGCGCCCATCAGCATGTCAAAGACCTTGTCCGCATCAGCCGCGTCTTCGATCGTCACTTGCAACAGCGTGCGCGATTCGGGATCCATGGTCGTTTCCCACAGTTGGTCCGGATTCATCTCGCCCAGGCCCTTGTAGCGCTGAACCGCTACTTTGTCAGGACTCTTGAAGCGTTTTATCGACTGTTTGAGCAGCTCTTCGTCCGGCACGCCGCCAATTGGGTAGACGTATTCCATCTGCTTGCCGTTTTTCAGCAGAAAGATGGGCGGCTGCGCGATGAAGAGATGCCCGCGCTGGACAATCTGTGGCATGTGTCGGAAAAAGAAAGTCAACAGCAGCGTTCGGATATGACTGCCGTCTACATCGGCGTCGGTCATGATAATGACTTTGCCGTAACGCAGACGGTCGACGGTCAGCTCGTCATGGATGCCCGTGCCCAGCGCCGATATCAAGGCTTTGATTTCGTTGTTGTCGAGGATTTTGTCAATGCGCGCCCGCTCTGTGTTCAGGATTTTGCCGCGCAATGGCAGGATCGCTTGAAAATGGCGATCGCGGCCCTGTTTGGCGCTGCCGCCGGCCGAATCGCCCTCGACAATATAGATCTCGGCATGCTCGCCCCGTTCTGAACAGTCAGCCAATTTGCCGGGCAAGGTGCTGCTTTCCAGCAAGCTGGGCCCGCTGCGCACGAGATCGCGGGCTTTTTTCGCCGCTTCCCGGGCGCGTTTGCTGGTCATGCATTTGTCGACAATGCGCCGCGCTTCCCGCGAATTCATCTCGAGAAACTCGTTGAAGGCTTCGGTAACCACCGACGATACGGCGCGCTGGACTTCCGGGTTGAGCAGTTTGACCTTGGTTTGGCTCTCAAATTGCGGATCAGGATGTTTGATGCTGACGATCGCCGTCAATCCCTCAAGCGTATCGGTGCCGGAGAAATTGCTGTCCTTGTCTTTGAGCAGGCCGGCATTTTTCGCATAGCGATTGATGGCCCCAGTGATGGATGAGCGCAGGCCGGTGATGTGCGTACCGCCATCCGGCGTATTGATGGTATTGGTAAAGGCCAGTTCCGTCGCAGTCGCCACATCAGCGTACTGAAAGGCGACTTCCACGCCAATCATGTAGGGATTCTCGTTACGGTCCTGGAATTCAACATCACGCTCCACATGAATGATGCTGTGGAGCGCCTTGCGATTGCGATTGAGATAACGCACAAAGGAACGCAATCCGCCATCGAAATAGAAGGTCATCTCGCGAGCCAGAGGCTTAACGCGTTCATCACGCAGGCGGATGGTCACTTTGCGCGTCACAAAAGCCATCTCACGCAGCCGCGTCATCAGGGTGCTGAAACTGAATTCATTTTGCTCAAGCACGGTGAAATCGGGAACGAAAGTGATCTCGGTGCCCGTCTCTTCGCTCTCTTTCAGCTTGCGCAGCTTGCGGACCTTGCCCGTAGGCAGTCCTTCTTCGTAAGATTGCTGCCAAACATGCCCGTTGCGATAGATGGTCGCCGTCAAGCTCGCCGACAGCGCGTTCACAGCCGAAACACCGACGCCATGCAATCCGCCGCTGACCTTGTATGCCTCATTGTCAAACTTGCCGCCAGCGCCGACTTCCGTCATCACCACTTCCAGCGCGTTTTTGCCGCTCTCGTGTTTGCCAACCGGAATGCCAACGCCATTGTCCTTGATCGTGGCAGCGCCGTCTTCGTGAATCGTCACGGAAACATAATCACAGCGGCCAGCCAAAGCCTCGTCGATAGAATTATCCACGACTTCATAGATAAGATGGTGCAGGGCGCGCGCGTCGGTGCCGCCCACATACATGCCCGGGCGCCGTCGAATGTGCTCGCGCGGTGGCAGTTTCTGGATGCTGCTGGCGTCATACTCACGCTCCATCCGAGCGATAAGATCACGATCCTTAACCATCTTTTCTCCTGACAACCCTGTCGGTTTCGCAATGTGTTCCGCATATTAAGCAACGGTTTCGCGCGACCATTTCGCGGGAAAATGCCGCCTGCGGCGAACCTTATCAACCTGCCCTGATTATACAGCAGCGTTGACTTTCGGACAATCCGACGTCGCAGCAAAATAGGGCGCCGAGTCTTGACATGGCGGGGCGCCAATCTTAGAATTTCGCCAGATGCCTCTGTAGCTCAGCGGAAAGAGCACCGGTCTTCTAAACCGTTGGTCGCAGGTTCGAGTCCTGCCAGAGGCGCCTTCCCCTTGCGTCTCCGCAAGTCAGCGGTTTCAAGCCTTAATATCGGCAAACAGTTGGCGCGCCGGCCCGCCCAGATGCGTTTTGTTCGATTTCGCCCAACGCGCCAGGGGACCTTCTCAGTTGTCCGCCAGAAATCGTCAAGCCAAACATTGCCCGGGCCAGCGAGAGCGCTTTGAGGTTGGCTGCTTCATCGTTATGTCCCCATGTCGACGCTGCATGCGCCTTGCTCGTGGGCTCAGCTTACCCCCTGGTCCATGCGCACCAGCTCGCGCCTTAGCGTCTTGCCGATAGCGGTTTTGGGCAATTCGTCAATGAATGCGATGCGCCGCGGGATCTCGTACGGGGCGAGGCTGTCTCCCAAAAACTCAATGAGCTCGTCGGCCTCAAGCGCGCCGCCCGGCTTTAAGACGATCCATGCTTTCAGCGCTTCCTGGCCCTCGCGCTCCGGGTGGGGGATCGCGGCCACGCCAACTTCGAGGACAGCGCTGTGCGCCGCGATGGCGTTTTCTACCGTCGCCGGATAGACGTTGTAACCGCCGATCAATGCCATATCTTTCTTGCGATCAACAATATAAAAATAACCGTCTTCATCCATGCGCGCGATGTCGCCGGTGTACAGCCAGCGTTTGCCGCCCTTTTCCCGCAGCACGTTCCGCGTTTCGTCCAGCATGCCATGATAACCGACCATGAGGTTCGGTCCCGCCATCACCAATTCCCCGACCTCGCCAACCGGCACGTCGACTTCGTCGTCCTCCAGGCTGACTATTCGCATGTCCATCTCGGGTAGCGGCAAGCCGATCGACCCTGGCCGGTTTTCCTTGTAAACCGGGTTCACGTGCGTCGCGGTCGGCGCTTCGCTCATGCCGAAACCTTCGCGCACGGAGCCGCCCGAAAGGCGCTCGAATTCAGCCTTGGTCGCTTCCGGCAAGGGCGCCGAGCCGCTCAAACAAAGCTGCAATGAGCTTAGGTCTATCTCGCCGTTCTGTACCCGGGGATGGTTGTTGATGGCGTTGTACAAGGCCGGCACGCCTGGAAATAGCGTTGTGCGGAAGGTCTCGATGTTGCCCAGCACGTCGTCAATGTCGCGCGGATTGGGGACCAGCACGATCTCGCATCCGCGGTAAACACTGGTGCTGACAACCACCACTAAACCGTATACATGAAAGAAGGGAACCGCACCCAAAAATACATGATCTTCCGCCGGCGTCTCAAGCAAATCAAGAAACCCTTCGGTCTGCAGCATATTCGCCACCAAGGCCCGGTGTTTGGACATGGCCGCCTTCGAAACGCCGGTCGTCCCGCCCGTGTATTGGAAGATCGCCAAATCATCCGGCTGAACCTGGACCGCCGGCTGCCTCCCGTCGTATTTTGTCAGCAAATCCTGAAACCAAAAGTCGCCGGTCTGTACATCTTCCAGGAAGTGGCCTTCCTTCTTTTCCTTCGCGATCGTAAACAATAACTTCGCCAGCGGCGGCAAATACTCTTTTATATTGGCGGCTATCACAGTCTTGACTTTCGTTCGCGGTTGAATCCCTTTCACCAGATCGTAGAACAGCGTCAGCGTCAATACGAAGCCGGCATCGCAGTCGTTGATCTGATGCGCCATTCTGTCCGCCGGATAAGTTGGATTGGTCGCCGCCACCACGCCACCGGCCTTCAAAATGGCGTAAAAGCTGATGACAAAGGCGACTGAATTGGGCATCACGATAGCGACTCGATCGCTCTTCTTGAGTCCCAAATCAATCAGCGCTGCGGCAAGCGCGTCGGATGCGCGGTCCAACTCCTCGTATGTCAGCGACCGGCTGATACGCCCAATGATGGGCAGGTTGGCTGGTGTGATCAGCGCAGTATGATGCGGTATGCGTACCCGCGTGTCCTTCAAGAATTGATGCAGGGGCACATCCGGGTACTGGACCGATGACGGCATCCCCACGTCATAGCTGCCAATCCATGGCCTTTCGGCATAAGTCACCATACGCCTGCGCTCCCGCAATCAAACCGGCCCGACAATTGAATCGAGTATAACTCATTTGCCAAAGGGATTAAAACTTGCTGTCGGTTTTTGGTAGTGTATCCATTTCGGTTGAAATTAGGTAAATTGCATCCACCTAGCAGGCTGTAGGGCTTGTCCGGTACTCTAGCGAAATGGTCGCTTTTTCTACCCCATCCCCC
>JAPPEU010000066.1 GCA_028875245.1 Chloroflexota bacterium | reverse complement strand
TTATGGCTTGACGCGCGGCGGACCGGGCAGCGCCACCAAGACCCTGGCGCTCTATGCCTTCGAGCGCTTCTTTCAGCAGCTGCGCTACGGTTACGGCTCCGCGGTCAATATCGTGCTGCTTTTGCTGACCATCGCCATCGGCGCCATTTTCGCCTGGCTGCTGTATCGTTCGCGAGAGATCTGATGATTCATCGACGGCGGCGTCTACGAAATGCCTTGCTATACACCCTGCTGGTCGTCGTCTTGGTCGGCCTGGTTTTTCCCGTGCTATTTATGGCGTTGACCTCATTCAAGTCAGTCGCCGAGGTCAACCGCATCCCGGCCACGATTATTCCCCGCTACCCGACAATGGAGAATTATCCCTACATGGCGCGGGCGTGGGACTTTGGGTTGACGCTGCGCAACACGGTTATGTTGGCCGGCGGCTCGGGCTTGGCGGCGACGCTGCTGGGCGCGATGGCGGCTTACGCATTCAGCCGCGGCAGCTTCCGCGGCCGGACGCTGATGTACGCCCTGCTTGTCGCCAGCATGGCCGTCCCGGCTATGGTCACGCTGGGACCCATTTTCATCGCTTATCTTCAGCTCAACCTGCTCGATACGCATATCGGGCTGATACTCGTCTTCACCGCCGGTGGCATGCCGCTGGCGACTTTGCTCCAATTCGCCTATTTCAACGCTATCCCGCGCGAACTGGACGATGCCGCCGCCATCGACGGCGCCGGGCGATTCATGACCCTGTTCCGCATCATCATGCCCATCGCCATGCCGGGCGTCTTCGTCAGCTTCCTGTTGCTTTTCATCGGCGGCTGGAATGAATTCCTCTTCGTCTTCACCTTGTCGACATCGCCGGATACGCAAGTGCTCACAACGAAACTGTATACCATTCCGCCGCGCGAAGCCGATTACCAGTCGAGCAATCTCGATCTGGTGGCGACGGCTGGCATGTTTGTCTTGCTTCCGCTCGTGCCGCTGCTGATGCTGACGCAGCGGCAGTTGGTGGAAGGCATCACCTTCGGCGCGGTGCAGGGGTAGGTCGGGTACAATCGCGGCGGGCGAGACAAGTCTCGCCCCTACAGAATCCACATCGCAAGTTATTTGTAGGGGCGAGGTCGCGTGGACACTGACCGACGGCGGTGACTCGCCCGATTCATTTGACGCAGCACGGGAAAAACAACTATGACCGCATCTCGAAAAATCAACGTCGCGCTGGCCGGATTGAGCTTCGGCGCGGAGTTCGCGCCTATTTACTTGCATCACCCCAATGTGCAAAGCCTGACCATCTGCGACTCGAATCCAGAGGTCCTGGCAAAGATCGGCGACCGCTTCGAAGTCAAGAAACGCGCCTCCAGTCTGGACGAGATCCTCGCCGACGACAGCATCGACGCGGTGCATCTGGTGACGCCGATTCCGCTCCATGCCCAGCAGACGGTCGCGGTATTGAAGGCGGGCAAGCACTGCGCCTGCACGGTGCCGATGGCGACCAGCATCGCCGACCTGAACGCCATCATCGCCGCCCAGCGCGAGAGCGGGGTGAATTACATGGGCATGGAGACGGCCGTGTATACGCGGCGTTTCTTGTATGTGCGAGAGATAATCAAACGGGGCGAGATCGGCCGCATCCAGTTCTTGCGCGGCGCGCATTATCAGGATATGGAATACTGGCCGCCCTACTGGATGGGCTTGCCGCCGATGCACTACGCGACGCATGCCGTCTCGCCGGTGCTGGCGCTGGCGGGGACGCAGGCGAAGGCGGTGCACTGCTTCGGCTCGGGCATCATGCGCCCCGAATTGCATGAGCAGTACGGCAATCCCTTCCCCGTCGAGACGGCCATCTACGAGCTCAGCAGCGATCCGCCGCTCGCCGCCGAGATCACGCGCAGCCTCTTCCATACCGCGCGCGGCTACACCGAGAGCTTCAATGTCTACGGCGAAAAGGCGACCTTCGAATGGGAGCAGATCGAGGAGGAGCCGCCGGTCGTCTTCCGCATGAAGCCGGTGGTCACGCATTGGGGGCGCGGCAACGACATCACGAGCGAGCGTCTGGACCCGCCCGATCGCCAGGATTTGCTGCCGGCGGCAATCGCGCGCTTCACCCAGCGCGGCGTCTACGATGAAAGCCAGGCGCATCTGTCTTTCTTGCAGGGTGGCGGGCATGGCGGCTCGCACCCGCATCTCGTGCATGAATTCGTCAGCAGCGTCGTTGAAGAGCGCGAGCCTTGGCCAAACGCGCTGACGACGGCCGCCTGGACAGCCGCCGGCATCTGCGCGCACGAATCGGCGATGAACGGCGGCGCCCGCGTCGAGATTCCGCAGTTCCATCACGAGAGCTGACAACGAATTGGCGATCTCTACACAGTTTTTTTCACCACAGAGTACACAGAGGGCACAGAGGAATGTATTGTTGCATCAGCAGCAATTCTGAAAAGGCGTTGTGCCTGCTGTGTCGGCGGTCAAAGTCTGCGCACCCTCTGCATGGAGATGAATCGCAAGCCTTTCTGTCAATTGCCTGTCGGTTTAGGCTAAAATATGCTGTGCGTACGGGCGAGCCGGCGGCTCGCCCCTAAAGCGCCTTAACTTGACCAATAATCCCATTGCGGAGGCGCCCATGCTTGAGGGAATCGCTCCAATTTTATTCACGCCCTTTGATGAAAGCGGGGGCATCGACGCCGACGGCCTACGCGCCATCCTGCGCTTTGAAGTCGAAGGCGGCGTCCACGCCATCGGCATCAACGGTTTCGCCAGCGAAGCTTACAAGATGACCGATGCGGAGCGGCTGGAGACTGTCGCGATCGTCGCGGGCGAATTGGCGGGCGCCCTGCCCTTGATCATTGGCATCGCGCCCAACAGCACTGAAACGGCGTTGCAGCAGGCGCGGGCTTTCACGCCCTATCAGCCGGCCGCGCTCATGGCTCTGCCGCCGCCGACGATGGACAACGGCCTGCAGGCGCTGGTGGATTTCTACATCGAACTTGGCCATGCCAGCGACTGCCCTATCATTCTGCAGCAGGCGCCGCATATCCCGCAGTATCGTCACACCGAACTGCCGGCGGAGGCGCTGGCGGAAATCGCTGCGGGCGCGCCGAACGTCAGCTACTTCAAACTTGAAGGCCCCGGCTCAGCGGCCAAGATGAAGGCGCTGGCGCCGCTTCTGGCGGATGATGTGCGCATGTTCGGCGGTGGCGGCGGCATCACGGTGATCGAAGAACTGCGCAATGGCGCTGCCGGCTTGATACCCGGCGTCGGCTTCAACGAGATATTTTTGTCCGCCTGGGACAAGTGGAAGCGCGGCGAAAAGGAGGCCGCCGAGGCGATCATCAAGCTGGGCGCTCCCTTGACGAAGGCGGTATCCGGTAAGGGGCATGAGTATTCCCTGCACATGCGCAAGCGCTTGATGAAGTGCCACGGCAGCATCCGCCATGCCACCGTGCGCCGGCCGACGGTGAAATTCGACGAATGTGATTTGCCCGCGTTCTTTGCTATAGTTGACTCGCTTGAATTGCGAGTCAATCAGCCCCCACCCTAAATCCCTCCTGCCATCTCTATGGCAGGCATCCCAAAATGAGGGAGGGACTTTGTATGTTCGAGCTATGGCTTGATCGGAATACGGGCGCTGGAGTTCAAGGGGAGATATTATGCGACTAAGCGGAAAAAACTATATCGCCGGGGCGACATCAGCGGAGGGCGCGCAGACTTTCTTCAGCGTCGATCCGCGCAGCAAGGAGCGGGCCGCCCTGCCCTTTCACAGCGCGACGGCGGCTGAAGTCGACCGCGCAGTGCTCGCGGCCGGCGCCGCTTTCGACGAGATTCGACATTATTCCTCGGCGCAGATCGCCGCATTCCTCGAAGAAATCGCCGCGCAGATCGAAGCGCTCGGCGACGAGCTGCTGGATTCCGCCGACCGCGAGACCGGCCTCGGGCTGCCGCGCTTGACCGGCGAGCGCGCCCGCACCACCGGGCAATTCCGCGCCTTCGCAAATTTGCTGCGCGAGGGCGATTACCTGCGCGCTATCATCAACAGCGAGGCGCCGGGCCAGCCGTCCATTCGTCAGATGCAGTTTCCGGTCGGGCCGGTCGCCATTTTCGCGGCGAGCAATTTTCCCTTCGCCTTCGCGGTGGCCGGCGGCGATAGCGCCTCGGCTTTGGCGGCAGGCTGTCCCGTAGTCGTCAAGGCGCACCCGGGGCATCCGGCCACATCGGAGATGTTCGCGCTGGCGCTCAACGCCGCGGTCGAAGCGCAGGGCTTCCCCGCCGGGACCTTCTCCCTGCTGCAAGGGAACGGCATTGATGTCGGTCAGTGGCTGGTGGCGCATGATGGCATTGAAGCGGTCGGTTTCACCGGCTCGCTGCGCGGTGGCCGGGCGATTTACGACGCCGCCGCCCGCCGTCCGCGGCCGATTCCCGTCTTCGCCGAGATGGGCAGCGTCAATCCGGTGGTCATCACGCCGGGCGCTTTGGCCGCGCGCGCTGATGATATCGCCGAGGGGCTGGTCGCGTCAGTCACGATGGGCACGGGGCAGTTCTGCACTAATCCCGGCTTGATCCTGCTGCAAGAGGGCGACGCGGCGCAAAGCTTCATCGCCGCTGTGACCGAGAAGATGCGGGAAGCGCCGGCCGGTGTCCTGCTCAACGAGACGATCGCGCGCGGCCTTGAGGGAGCGGTCGGCCAGACGATTGCGAACCCCGATATCAACGTCTTGACCGGCGGCGACGCTATCGCCGACAGCGATTATTTCTGCTTCAACAATACGGTGATGCGCACGAGCGCGGCCGCCATCCGCGCCGATGACCGCCTGCAAATCGAGCATTTCGGGCCGGTGACGCTCTTTGTGGTCTGTGACGACGCGGCGGACCTGCGCGCAACCGTTGAGGCGCTCGAGGGCAACCTGACCAGCACAGTTCACGCCGAAGCGCATGAGCTGGACGACATCGGCGACCTGCTGCATCAGCTGCGGGAGAAGGCGGGCCGCGTGATCTGGAATGGCTTCCCCACCGGCGTCGCCGTCGTGGGGGCGATGCAGCATGGCGGGCCCTACCCGGCCACGACCGCGCCCGGCACCACCTCTGTCGGCATGAACGCGATTTACCGCTTCATGCGCCCGATCGCCTTCCAGAACGTGCCCGACGCCCTGCTGCCCGACCCGCTCAAGGACGGAAATCCGCTGGGGATACTGCGGCAGGTGGATGATGTGTATACGGATGGGGCGATTTAGGACAGAAAACAGCCCCATCGCTTGATGAGGCTGCTTTCCCGATTGACGCGATATCCGATGATTATTTCAAGACCGCCACTAACACCGCAATGATGCTGATGAGAAAAGGCAACGCGTACTTAAGCGTATCCACCGCGCCTCTATGCGGCTTTCCTTTTCGCGCAGCTCGCGGATTTCTTCGCTCTGTTTTTCCAGCGCTGCGGCAAACGTGGCGAAGGACGCGCGAAACTCTTCCGTCTGCGCTTGAATCGCGCTCTGGATCTCGTTCCGGACGTATTCCATGATCTCAACCTTGAATTCCGCGAGGTCGGCTTTGGTGGCCAGAGACTTCATCTCACCCTCTATGGTTGAGATTCGTCTTTCATGATCGTTCCTGAGTTCCGCCATGCCATTATCCAACGTGTCAGTTTGATTATGAATGCTATGATTCTACCATAATCGTATCGAAACTGGCAAATTCGTCAACTCATCCCCCAGGGCAATCGCTTCAAAATTAGTGGAAAGGAAACGTCAGAAAGGCTCAATCA
>JAPPEU010000081.1 GCA_028875245.1 Chloroflexota bacterium | reverse complement strand
ATGATTGAGCCTTTCTGACGTTTCCTTTCCACTAATTTTGAAGCGATTGCCCTGGAGCGGGGCCAGGGCAATCGCATCAAATTGAAATGGCGCTGAAATCAACTACTTTCCCCACAACCTCTCGCGCGTCACAATTCGGCTCGCACAAATTAATGACCCCGCAAGAATGGCCTGTGTAGGGACAAGACGGCGGCTCGCCCACGCGCGCGGTTCCTTTGGTCTTGCCGAGACGGCCGACCTGTTAGCCCGCCCCTGCAATTTTCGCTAATCGGGAACCTCCCCTATAATGGATAATCAGCGAGAATAGCGCGCATCAGCGTGACCGACCAGCCAGCGTTCAGAAGGAGAGCCTCACTCTTGCCCGCCGGGGGAAACGTCATCAAGGGTTTATGCGGCGCTCGGGTATGGCGGCGGGCTTGGGCCGCGCTCGCGCTCTGTGGCCTGCTGGCCGGCTGCAGCCTGGAGGCCCTGCTGCCCGCCACGGCGACGCATACGCCGACGGCGACGCAAGTACCGCCCACGGCGACGCCATCCGCTACCGCCACCGCCACCGCCCCGCCGACAGCCACCATGACATTCACCGCCACCGCCACATCGACGCCGACCGCAACGGCCACCGCCACATTCACCGCATCGCCCACGCCAACCGTATTCGCCGTCGTACGCTCCCAGCGGCGCGTCAATATCCGCGGCGGACCGGGCACGCGCTTCGCGGCCATCGGCTCGCTGGCGCCGGGCAGCGCTGTGCAGGTCATTGGACAGAACGAAGAAGAAGACTGGTATCAGGTCCGGCTGGATGATGGCGGCGAGGGCTGGATGAGCGCAACCCTGCTGCGGCTTGAGAGCGCGCCGCCTTCACCCGCTGCCGAGCCAGACGGGGAGGCGCAGCGCCTGAGCCGGGAAACGCGCATCGTCGTCGAACTCGGCGACGCCGAAATGGACGCCGAAGCGGAATCGGAGGATGGCATCCTTGTCATCAATTTGCCCATCGCCGATGTCGATGCCATGCAG
This sequence comes from Chloroflexota bacterium, assembly GCA_028875245.1. Classification (GTDB taxonomy): domain Bacteria; phylum Chloroflexota; class Anaerolineae; order Aggregatilineales; family Phototrophicaceae; genus UBA6055. Next base: position 4,830 of record JAPPEU010000081.1, on the reverse strand, counting down.
ATGACCGCGACCCGCCTGGTCGGCGCAAACCTGACCGCAACCGCGGCCGCCGCCACGCCCGCGCCGATTGAGCAAGCTAGCTCGCCCGCCCCCACCTTGCCGGCCGCGACGCCGCGCTTTGACGTGAATGTCTTCGCCTTTTGCAATGACACGGCCTTCGGCATCCCGGCGCCGTCCGACCTGACAGCCGGCTCGACGATCAAAGTCTACTGGGCCTGGTTCGCCAGCACCGAAGCCTATCTGCGCCAGCACATGGCCAACGCGACGCATGAGCTGCGCATTGATGGCGTCAGCATTAGCGATGTCGATCAATTCCGCCTCAATCCGACCCGCAGCGGGGTTCAGCATGTCGTGTACTGGTATGTGCCTCATGGCCCGCTCGCGGCCGGTCCGCATGTCATCACCTACCGCGTCACCTGGCGCAATCCCATCAGCGATGGCTACGCCTCTTATGGCCCCGGCACCGATACCGAGTTTGAAGAAGAAAGCTGCAATTTTACCGTGAGTTAAGCGTGGCGCCTTCTTCCGTCCAATGGCAGGTGAGCGAGATGGGCGCCGGCGTTGTTCAGCAGTCAGCGTCTGAAATCCGCCTGATCTTGCCGCCGGCCCCCGCCTCAATCTATCATGACGCTCAGATCAGCGACTACAGCGCGCCTCTGCGCGATTTCGCCAATTCGCCGCCGTTGCGCCTGGAAGTGCGCGCCCGCGCTCGGGGAGCGATATGCGGCACGGCCGGTTTCGGCTTTTGGAATCATGCCTTTGTCCCCGGCCTGCGCGGCTTTCGCCTGCCGCAGGCGCTCTGGTTTTTTTTCGCTGGGCCGGCCAATGACATCGCCCTGGCCAAAGGCGTCGCCGGCCATGGCTGGAAAGCGGCGACATTCAATGCGAAAAATTGGCGCTTCCGCGCGCTGCTGCCCGCCGCGCCGCTCAGCTTTCTGTTGATGCGCAATCGGCGGCTGTATGAGGCGCTGTGGCCGCTGGGTCAAGCCGCCATCGGCGTCAGTGAAGCCGCGCTGGAACCGAGCCTGCTGGATGCGTTTCATACCTATTCAATTGAGTGGCGCGCGGACGGCGCTGTCTTCGCCGTTGATGGAGCTATTGCGCTCCGTACACGGCGCGTCCCGCGCGGCCCCCTGGGTTTCATCGCCTGGATCGACAACCAGTACGCCGTTGTCACGCCGCAGGGTCGCTTCGGGCGCGGCCTGTTGACGCTCCCGCATGAGCAATCCCTTCACTTGCGCGAGATTTCGATCAGGTCTTTGCAATCCTAAGTTTGTCGCGCTAACGGCGATTGGAATTCTGAAACATACATGGGCGAGCTGCCGGCTCGCCGGTACAAGATCTTGGGCTGTGACGGGCGGCGTGCCTAGATTTCTCGCGCCGCTTTGATCGGGGCGCCCTTGCATTGCATTGGGCGCGGTCAGACGAGATGATACAATGACCCTGAGACCGAGAAACGGGATCGAGTCGCTATATGCCTGAATCACCGGGCGAGCTGCCATTCGCCGCGCTCCTGGATGCGGTGGAGAGCCGCAAGCGAATGCTGCAGGATTATCTCATGCAGGAGCGCTTCGTCGAGCGCTTTCGGCCGGCCCATATCCGCCAAGCCGTTTACAGCTACCTGAGAAACGGCGGCAAGTCCCTGCGCCCGGCCGTGGCCATGCTCGCCTGTGGAGCGCTCGGCGGCGACGAAAGGCGGGCGCTGCCGGTCGCGGCTGCCATCGAAATCTACCACACCTGGACCCTGGTGCACGATGACGTCATCGACCGGGATGATACACGCCGCGGGCTGCCCACCATCCATCGGGAATTTGCCCGGCGCGCGGTGGAAGAGTTCGGCTGGCGCGCGACCGATGCCGAACATTATGGCCGGACGATCGCCATGCTCACCGGCGATGTACAGCAATCCTGGTCCTGGTCGCTGCTCTTTGATGCGCATCTCGAGCGCGGCGTATCGGCCGAAGTGCTGCTGCATTTGGCGCAAGAATTGGCCAGCCGCGTCACGCCGCTGTTGGTCGAGGGCGAAACGCTCGATGTGCAGTATGCCGGCCGCGCGACTCAACTGGATGAAGCGCAGATCATCGATATGCTTTGGAAGAAAACAGGCGTCCTCTACGAATTCGCTGGTCGGGCGGGCGCCGCTATCGCCCTGGATGACGCCGACGCTGGCCGGCCCGAAGCCAAGAACATCGCCCGCTTTTGCCGCCTCTGTGGCACCGCCTTTCAGATTCAGGACGACATCCTCGGCGTCGTCGGCGACGCGAGCCAGCTGGGGAAGCCGGTCGGGTCCGACATTCGCGAAGGCAAATCCACCTTGCTGACGCTGAAAGCATTGGAGCGGGCCGATGCCCGCCAAAGGGAGCTTATCGAGCGCGCCTTGGGCGACGCAGCCGCCAGCGCTGACGATGTGAAGGCGCTGTCGACGCTCTTCCGCGAACTGGGCGTCATCGGCTACGCGCAAGATATTTCTCATCGCCTGGTCAATGAAGCCCTGGAGCACTTAAACGCCCTGCCGGATTCAAATTATCGGGCCCTCCTGGCGCAGTGGGCGCAGTATCTGATCGAACGCCGCTTATAGCCGCCGCGCGCAAGGAGGGCGGGCAGAACCGTGTATACGCCGCGCCGCGCGTTTCCTTGGCGACCGATGGCTCGCTTTCGCGTATTGATGCATAAGCCTGGGGACCAATACAGCCGTGAGGGCGCAACTTGAAACAATCAACGACGCTGATCATCCTTGCTTTTTTTGTCATTTTCGCTGGCTGGGCAGGGGCTCAGGACGCGCCTGAAGCCGAGCCGCAAGCTCTGCTGGACGGCGCGGTCGACGCGCTGCAATCCGCCCGCAGCTTTCGATTGGCGATCGAGCAAACGGGCGCACCATACCAACTGGCGCTGAGCTTCGACGGCGTCAACATGCTGCCCGCCACCTTAAGCAGCGCCGAAGCGCAGATTATCAGCCCGGACGAGCTTTACATCAGCGCGCATATCCACCTGATTCTGCCGCTTTCGCTTGATATCTATTCGCGGGACGCCCGCCAATGGCTCAGCTTTCCCAGCGGGGCGCCCTGGCTGCAGCTGCCGGCATTCGAAGGCTTTGACATCAGTCGCTTGCTGGCGCCCGGCGATGGCATCGAAAAAGTGATGACCAACTTAAATGACGCGCAAATCAACGCCGACAGGGCGCTGGTTGATGAGCGGCCCGTCTGGCATATTCAAGCGACGGCCGCCGGCGACGCGGTCGAGGGGCTGCTCTTCGGCTTCATTGATCCACAAGGGGATGTCACAGTCGACGCTTACATAGACACTGAAAACGGCCGCCTGCTCTTGATTGAGATCTTGATGCTGGAAACGATCGGCGACTCGGAAACGGACCCCTCAGTCTGGCGCGTCGAGTTCTACGATTATGACGCCCCGCGCGACTTTGAGCCGCCTGCCGGCTAAACCCCTGCCGGCTCAAAAGCAAACCTAAGAAAGTAATGCACAGAATAAGGAACATTGTAGGGGCGTCTCGCTGAGACGCCCGCTTTTCCAGTCACATCTGATTGGGCGTTTCGCCGAAACGCTCCTACAGTTTTCACTTAAATTGTGTGCTGGGAATCTTTGCGGTTTCGTCGACGGCCTCGCTGCGCCGCCGCTCGCGGATGTAATAGATGGGCTTGTGCTGCGATTCGTGATAGGTGCGCATGATCATATCGGCGACGATGCCGGTGCTGATGAATTGCACACCCAGCACCACCAGAAGCGCCGCCAATTGCAGCAGCGGCCGATCGCCGATCTTGTTTTCGGTCAGCAGCTTGAATACGGTCAGATAAGCGCCCAGCAGCGTGCCGATGCCGCCGACGAGGAAGCCGGCCGCGCCGAAAACATAGAGCGGGCGGCTGAAGTAGCTGAGCAGGAAGACGACAACGATTAAATCCAGGATGACCTTGAATGTGCGGCCGAAGCCGTATTTGCTGCTGCCCCAGCGCCGCGCTCGATCTTTGACCGGCACTTCGGCGACGCGCACCCCCATCTGGCTGGCGAGCGCCGGGATAAAGCGATGCAACTCGCCATAGAGCTTGACCGCCTTCACCACGTCAAAGCTGTAGGCTTTCAGCGTGCAGCCGTAGTCATGGAGCTTGATGCCGGTGCTGCGAGAAATTATCCAATTCGCCATCATCGAGGGTATGCGGCGCAGGAAGAGCGGCTCCTTCCGGTCCTGCCGCCAGCCGCTGACGATGTCGTAGCCCTCGGCGAATTTGTCCAGCACAAGGGCAATGTCACGCGGGTCATTCTGCAGGTCGGCATCAATCGTCACCACGATGCCGCCGCGGGCCGCGTCAAAGCCGGCCGCAATCGCCGCGGTCTGCCCGAAATTGCGCCGGAAGTGAATGATGTGCCAGCGGGCGTCCCGCGCCTGGACGGCGTTCAGCATGTCCCAGCTGCGGTCTTGGCTGCCGTCATTGATGGCGATGACTTCATAATCGCGCCCGATATCCCGCAGCGTATCCGTCAACTCGCGGTAGAGCCGCTCGATATTGCCTTCTTCATTGAAGATGGGGATGACGACCGAAAGCGCTAACTCGGGGCGTTCAACCAATTCCGGCGCGACGCTCATAAATCTTCTCCGCGGGCTCAATGCGCACATTCTATCATTCCAGCATGGGCTTAACCAGATTGCGCGCTTCGCAGGCGGCGGAGTTGCTTCTGGTTTATTCACCACAGTCTCTCACGGGTCTCAACTCGACCTACATAAAATTACGAGCCCCTAATAGTGGGAAGCTGTAGGGGCGTTTCGCTGGACAGTGTTGAAAAACTGGATCGACATATAATGACATTGTATGTCAATCACAG
>JAPPEU010000087.1 GCA_028875245.1 Chloroflexota bacterium | reverse complement strand
AACTAACTTCATTTAAGGCTGTTTTTCAACAGACACTGATAAATCGCCCCTACAAATTTCGCTATGATTGCAGATGGAATTTGGCAGGTTCATTAAATAAGAGAACGCGGAGAGCGCGGAGAAAGCCAAATAAGGTGTTTCCATTTTTCGGGCGTTTCAGCGCCGCGACATAGGTCGCGTAGACACTGACCGCCGACACTGCGGGTCAAACGCCCCGACAGTTCTTCTAATAGTAAGATTTCAATTACATACTTGGTTTTATTGAGGGCACGGAGTTTTCTAGTTTGCTCCGCGAAGTTATCATGGAGTCGAAATCTACCCGGTCTTTATTGGGGCAGCGCATGTTGGAACCACCGAAGCTGGCAGACGAAATCATAATCGCGCAGTTGCGCGCCAATTATGATCTCAAGTCGCCTGCGCTGGAGTTCCTGCCGCTGGGCAATGACGCGCGCGCCTGGGCCTTTCGCGTCGAGAGCGCGTCCGGCGCCTGCTATCTCAAGCTGCGCAAGGGCGAAGTGAACGAAGCCGCGCTCCTCGTGCCGCAGTTTCTGCGCCGCCGCGGCCTGCGAAACGCAGTCGCACCCTTGCCAACGACATCGGGCCAGCTCTTCGCGCGCGCGGATGCCTATGCCCTGACGCTGTATCCCTTTATTGAGGGCAAATCCAGATGGGACATGAGCTTGACGCCGACGCAATGGCGCGACTGGGGCGCAATCATGGCGGCGATACACAGCGCAGCCATCCCGCCGAGCCTGACGAGCGCTATCCCGCGCGCGGCCTTCGCGCTGAAATGGCTTGAGAAACTGGCGCGCGTCGAAGGCGCCCTCGCTCGTGGCCGGTTTCAGCATGCCATCGCTGAGGAGATGGCGCTGATCTGGCGTCAGAACCTGGCCCAAATCGAATTGTCGCGCCGCCGCTACCTGGCTTTGGGCGCGCAACTAAAAGGCCGTTCCCCCGCATTCCTGCTTTGCCACGCCGATATTCACCCGGCCAATATCATCATCGACGGGACCGGCTTTATTCATATCGTAGATTGGGATGAAACCACCCTCGCGCCCAAAGAGCGCGACTTGATGTTCTTCGTCGAAGATGGCCGCCCGGCCTGGACCACTGAGGCATTTCTGAGCGGCTATGGCGAGCGCTCGCTGGACTGGCTGGGCCTGGCATACTACAAATACGATTGGGTCATGCAGGAGCTGGCCGATTATGGCGAACGGGTCTTTCTTTCCCGTGACCTAAGCGACGGCGAACTCGCGTTGGCGCTAGGAGAATTTGCCCGCCTATTTAACGCAGGCGACGTGGTCGATCGCGCGCATCGGGCTTATGCGAATCTGCAAGCGAGCGAGACTTGAAGCGTTGTGTTTGCATCGCCTGGATAGCCTGTTCTCGGCCTGGGCCGCCAAGTTGTTCAGATGACTCCGAGCAGCCTGGGAACAAACTGATGATAAATGTAATACAAAGTCGGGTGTGGCGCAAAATCCCAGGCGCCGATATGGCGGGTCAAGCGCCCGCGAAAGCCGCGTTTGAACTGGTATACGCCCCAGAGGCTGTCGCTTTCATCAAACGTATCTGGCGCGCCCCACATATCGTAGGTCTCGTATCCCTGCGCCTTGGCCCACTGGATCGCCGCCCATTGCAAGGCGTAGTTGGGCATGCGCTGGCGCTCTTCGTTGGCGGAAGCGCCATAAAAGTACCAGCATTTGCGCCCGAAGTGAAAGAGGATGACATGGGCGATGGCGACGCCGTTCACCTCGGCGATCAGCGCATGGGCGAGCCCGGCGCGCATGAAGGCCTCCCAGGCGCGGCGATAATAATCGAAGGGGCGAATCAGGAATTTATCGCGTTCGCCGGTGACCTGATAGAGCTGGTAAAGCAGGGGTAGGTCTTCAATCGAGGCGTTTCGTATGCTGACGCCTTTCTTCCCGGCGACGCGGATTTTGCGGCGCGTGTTGCCGCTCATCGCCGCCAGGATTTCGTCTTCGCTCCGGTTCAAGTCGATGGTCAGCGTGTTGCGAAACTGCACTTGCGAGGTGGCGAAACGCCAGCCGCGCCTTTTGAGCGTTTGCGTGATCGCGCGGCCGCCGCCGCATGCGCATTCTTCTTTGGTCTTCGGCAGGCCCGTCGCCGCGATCACATCGGGGTCTATCTTCAGCCAGACGAGGCCGATGCGGCGCGCTCGCCTCTCTAATTCGCTGAACACCTGCACGGCGAGCTCATGGTCGGCATAATCCATAGCGGGGCCCTTGCTGACGTACATGACCTGGAGCGGTCCCATTTTGCGCGTCAGCAGGCTTGCCATCGCGACAGGCTTTCCAGCGCGAATGAAGGCGAGGCGCTGCGGTATCCAGCCGGCGGCGCGTTTGAACTCGCCCCACTCCCAGGTCTGCAAGACGTGCGAATAGGGCAGGCCACGCAAGCGGGCGTTCCAGTTCTCACGCTCGTCAATCTCGCTGATCTTGAGAACGGCCGGTATCCTTTCCCTTTCAGCGCTTGAGTCGCAGCGCAGCGCGGTAGGCGGCGTAGATCGCCGGATTATAAGCTTTGTCCCAGGCGCCAAGGGAACGCCGCAGTTGGCCGCCCCAGCCGCGCTTGAAGCCGTAGACGCCCCAGAGGCCATCCCGACGCTCGCGAAATTGCGCCTCCAGCGCCGCTTCGTCGGTGTCCGGCACACCCCAAAGATCATAATAACGGCAGCCGCGTTCCTTCGCCCACTGGATCGCCGCCCACTGGATGCCGTAAGTGGCGTAGGCGTTGCGCTTCTCCCGCGCTGAGGCGCCGTAGAGATACCAGGCGGAATCGCCCAGCGCAAAGACCATGATGGCCGCCAGCAGATCGCCCTCATGCCGCGCGAGCAGCAGCGCGCCGTAATCGGGTATCAGCAGGTCATACACGTTTTCGAAGTAAGCATCGCTGTGCACGCCGAAGTCGTTTCGCTCGCCCGTCTGCGCCATCAGGCGGCTGAAGGCCGTGATGTCGGCCCGCGAGCCTTCGACCAGGTCGAGCCCGCTTGCAAGGCTCTTGCGGATTTTGCGGCGCGTGCCTTGATTCATGCGGCGCAAGATAACGTCGTCGTCATCCGCAATGTCGATGACGATTGTGCGCGGCGGCTGGATTGTCTGCGGGCTTTGCCGGAAGCCCATGCTGGCGAGATCAGGCGTCATGCCCGGCGGAAAGTGACCCGGCTCCAGTTTGATGAAGGCGGCGCCGGTCTCGCGCCCAATCGCATCCCAGAGCAGGGGATAATGCTCCGGGGCGCTCGCGTAGCCCCCCATCGGCACATAGGCCATCGCGCCCAGGCGCATGGGAAGACGCTTGAGCAAAACCTGCGCGCCGGCGTGAATCTTGTCCCCGTCCCCCAGCGCCACGATCCGCGAGCCCCAGTCGAATTGAGATTTCAGCGCGCCCCAGGCAGAAAGCTGCAGCAGATGGGCGCGCGGCTGCGAAGAGACAAATTGGTCCCAGTCCGCCTTGCTCGGCTGCATCGGCGCTAGGCCGGAAATCTGTTGGGTGAGTGAGACGGCCATCGATTCATACCGGGACAAACTGTAGGCAAATCATAGTACAAGTTTAGCGGCTTAAAACCCCTGTCAAAACGCTTCTGCCGGGCAATCGCTGTTTTCGCAAGTGAAAGGCGGGAGAATACCAGAGCCTTGCCACAGAGAAAACGAGGCAACGCCGACGGCTGCGCTGCCGTATCGCCAAGGCGGCTATGGAGGCGTTTGTCCCGCCGTGTCAGCGGCCAGTGTCCGCGCGACCTGCGCGGGCGGCGGCGTTGTCGCGCGTTTGTCTACAGATTTCGAAATGATTGCGGAAGGCGTTTAGCGGGTCTATTGGAATAAAAAGCCACGTGCAAAAGTCCGTTGCATTCGCTAATTCGTCCTGCTATACTAATCCCGTTTGTGATAAATGGCGCAAACTCCAGTTCAGGGGCGCGGGCTTGTCGCGCCAGTGACGGGTCTGAATGGCTGCGGGCATAGCGGATACCAGGGCGCTGATGAAATGAATGTATTGAACGAATGGGCTTTTGTCGGCTTGTTTGCCGTGATGGCGCCGGTCTTCCCTGCTCTGCCGATCGTTATCGCTTGGCTGTTCCGTCCGCGCAAACCGAATGTGCTCAAAAGCTCGACCTACGAATGCGGCGTCGAAACCATCGGCGACACCTGGGTCCAGTTTCGCGTTCAATATTATATCTATGGTTTGATCTTCCTCGTGTTTGATGTCGAGATGGTTTTCTTGTTTCCCTGGGCGGTGGCCTACAACGAGATGAGCCTCTTCGGTTTTGTGGCCGGCTTCCTGTTCATATTTTTGTTGACGGACGCGCTCTTTTACGCCTGGAAAAAGAACGCGCTGGACTGGAAATGAGCGCGGGCTGAGGCAAGGGTTATGGAAGAACTTTGTACAGGCTTGTGCAGCGTATTGACGGAATCCGGCGCTGAGCTCGGATTGGCGTATTTTTTGTCCCTGCTGGTTGGCGTGCTTTTGGTCAGCGGCGTGCCGCTCTTGACTGTGATCCTCTTGATCTGGATCGAGCGCAAGGTCGCCGCTCGCATTCAGGACCGCATCGGGCCGAATCGCGTAGGCCCTGTCGGCCTGCTGCAGACCATCGCCGACATGATCAAGCTATTGAGCAAGGAAGACATCACGCCGACCGCCGCCGACCGCGTGCTGTACAACGCGGCGCCGCTTGTTTCTTTTGCGTCGGTCGTTCTCTTGTGGGCGGTTATCCCTTTCACGCCCTTCCACTACGGCGTCGACCTGGAGATTGGCGCGCTGTATTTCGTGGCGATCGCCTCCTTTGGCACGCTGGCGATCATGGCGGCCGGCTGGGCGAGCAACAACAAATACGCGCTGCTGGGCGCTTTTCGCGTGGTGGCGCTGCTGGTGAGTTATGAAGTGCCGCTCGTATTCGCCCTGCTGGCGCCGGTGATGCTGGCCGGCAGCATGAGCCTGGTGGATATCGTCAATGCGCAAAGCGGCATGTGGTTCGTCGTCCTGTCGCCGCTGGCCTTCGTCATCTTCTATATCTCATCGCAAGCCGAGACCGGCCGCGCGCCCTTCGACCTCATCGAAGCGGAATCCGAACTGGTGGCCGGCTTCAACATCGAATACTCCGGCATGAAGTTCGGCATGTTTTTCGCCGCCGAATTCCTGCATGTCTTCACCAATGGCATCATCATGGCGATTCTTTTCTTCGGCGGCTGGATGGGCCCGCTGTATTACGAATCGCCGCTGATCGCCTTCGCCTGGCTGGGCGCCAAAGGCGGGCTCATCTATTTCACGACGCTCTGGCTGCGCAACACCGTGCCGCGCCTGCGCATTGACCAAATCATGGCATTCAACTGGAAGTTCCTGGTGCCGCTTTCGATCGCCAATCTTATTCTGATTTCGCTCGCGTTGAAGGTCATGCAGGAGTTGGGAATTGCCCCGCGCGACATGCTCTCCGCCAGCTTCGGCGATTTGCTGCCGGCGACGGCGATCCTGCTTGTCATCAACGGCGCGATGATCCTTTACCTGCTTGGCATCTTGCGCAAACGCGGGCGGGAAGCTCGCCGCGAGTCTCATGAAGCGCGCGCGGGCTACCCCCAGACCGCCAGCGTGGCTGGGCGTTAGGGAGACCGGCGACATGGAATTGAACGCGATCTCTATCGGCTTTGTCGTCTTCAGCATATTCACGCTGGGTGGCGGCGTCGGCGTCGTGACCACGCGCAATTTATTTCAGGGCACGATCTGGCTGATGGTCAGCCTGTTCGGCGTGGCCGGCTACTTCGTCTTGTTGAGCGCCCCCTTTCTGGCGGCGGTGCAAATTCTGGTGTACATCGGCGCTATCGCCATTTTAATTACTTTCGCCGTCATGCTGACGCGCAGCGTCGCCCGCATTAAAGAACGCTATATTCGCATCCTGCCGAGTTTCATCGCGTCCTTGGCGCTCTTCCTGATTCTGCTGTTGGGGGTGACAGTGCCGATTTTCGGCGCGCACTCGCCGGGGTCTATTCCCGAGTATGTCGCCTCGACGCGCGATTTGGGGGCGGCGCTGGTGGATGAGAATGGTTATGTCGTGCCCTTCCTGCTCGCTTCCGTATTGCTGACGGCCGCCATGATCGGGGCGATCTTCATCGCCCGCGACGAGAACGCGTAGGGGGCGACGAATGGTTCCTCTCTGGATGTATCTGGCGGTCGCCGCAGCGCTGTTCTCAATCGGCGTCTTCGGCGTCCTGGCGCGGCGCAACGCGGTCGCCATCCTGATGAGCGTCGAGTTGATGCTCAACGCGGTAAATATCAATCTGGTCGCCTTCTGGCGTTACAGCGAGACAAGCACCGACCTGCTGCTAAACGGTTATGCTTTCACCGCTTTCGTCCTGATTGTGGCCGCGGCGGAAGCGGCGGTCGGCCTGGCTATCATCATCACGGTGTATCGCAATCGGCGTTCGGTTATCCCGGAAGAAGCGCGAGCGCTGAAAGGTTAAGGACCGCTATGGATTTCCTCAACGATCCACATGTGCTTCCCTGGCTGATCCCGGCCGGTCCCTTGTTGGCCTTTCTCATCATCACGCTCATCACCAACAAGGCGAAGCTGGTCCCGGCCAGCGATCATCACGAATACGGCGGTCATCATCCGGATTACGACGGCATGCTGGTGCCGGTGGTCGCGCGTTACAGCCGCGTCATCAGCGTCGCTGTCGGCATGGCGGGGGTCGTCGCCGCGCTCTTGATCAGCTGGCGCGCGCTTTACGACGCCTCGCAGCTGCATCACATCGGCGAAGAGGTCCTCGCCAGCAGCATCGCCTGGATGGATACCGGCGCGACGACATTCAACATGGGCATCCTCATTGATCCCGCCACCGTGATCATGCTGGTCATGGTGCCGATCGCCGTCTTGATGATCTTCATTTATTCCATTGGCTACATGGCGCATGACCCGCGGCAAGCCCGTTTCTTCGCCCTCATCTCGCTCTTCGCCGGCGCCATGCTCACGCTGGTGGTCGCCGATAATGTGCTGCTGCTCTTCGTCGGCTGGGAGATTATGGGCGTCTGCTCCTACATGCTCATCGGTTTCTGGTTCGAGAAAGAGAGCGCTTACAAAGCGGCCATCAAAGCCTTCACCACCACGCGCATCGCCGATGTCGTCATGCTCCTGGGCATCGCCTATCTCTACAGCGTCACCGGCACGCTCAGCTTCCGCGAAATTATGTACAACCCGGAGACGCTGGACCTGCTGGCGACGACCACGCCGATCATCTTCGGCGGCTGGACAGTCAGCGCGGCGAGCATCATTGGCATCTTCCTCATCATCGGCACGGTCGGCAAATCGGCGCAGTTCCCGCTGCATGTCTGGCTGCCCGATGCGATGGAGGGGCCCACCCCCGTCAGCGCGATGATTCACGCGGCGGCTATGGTCTCGGCCGGCATCTTTTCGCTGATACGCTTGTATCCGCTCTTCGCCGCCGGCGGCGACCCGCATCACGGCATTTTGACCGAGCCGCTGGCATTTATGGCGGTGGTCGGCGCTTTCACCGCGCTGCTCGCGGCGACGATGGCGGTGGCGCAGAACGATGTCAAAGCGGTATTGGCTTATTCGACGATTTCACAACTCGGCTTCATGATGGCGGCGCTGGGCATCGGCGCTTACATCGCGGCCGCCTTCCATCTCATCACACACGCGTTTTTCAAGACGCTGCTCTTTATGGCGGCCGGCTCGGTCATCCATGGCATGGAACACGGCGAGCATCACGTCCACGAGCATGCTTCCCCCCATACCGATGGGGGGACCGAGGGGGGGTCTGCCCCCCATACCGATGGTGAGGGCGAGGGGGGATTCGACCCGCAGGATATGCGCAATATGGGCGGGCTGCGCAAGACGATGCCGGTTACATTTTGGACCTTCCTGATCGGCGGCTTGTCGCTTTCGGGCTTGCCCATCATCACGGCCGGCTTCTGGTCGAAAGACGAGATTCTGGCTGATGCCTGGCTGGTGCTGGACAAGTACGGCAGCGGCGCGCACGGTCTTGTCTTCATTCTGCTGGCGCTGGCCGCTTTCATGACCGCCTTCTATACGATGCGGCAGATTTCGCTGACATTCGGCGGCGAGCCACGCAGTGAAGCGGCGAAACACGCCAACCTGGGGCGCGGCCTTGTCAGCTTTACCATGACGCTGCCGCTCTTGATCCTGGCGGTCTTTGCCATCGGCGCTGGCTTCGTCGGCGTGCCGACAGACTTCCCGCTGCTGGGACCGATCTTTTCGCCCGAATACAACGCCTTTCATCATCTGGTCATTGAGGCGCTGCCAAGCCCCGAAGCGTCCGCCGTCTACGCTTCCCTGCCCGATTATCACCCGAAGGCGCCGCCCTTCAACATGGTTCCGGTCGCGACGTCTTTCATTGTCGCGCTTTTGGGTCTTTGGCTGGGATATATGGTTTATTGGCGCAAGCCGCTCAAGGCGGGGCAGAAGGACCCGATGGAGAATTTCCTCGGCCCGCTGCATCCCATCTTGCAGAATCGCTATTATCTGGACGATGTTTACATCGCCCTGTTTGTCAAGCCATCGCAGTGGCTGGCGCGGCAGGTGATCGCCTTTCTCGATCGCGGCATCATCGACGCGCTGCTGCACATCATCGCGCGGGTCTTCACCTGGCTGGGCGATTTGATCAAGGTCTTGAACCTGTGGCTGATTGATGGCGTCGGCGACGGCATTCCCATCGCCATTTTCAACTTCGGCGGCTGGCTGCGGCGCGCGCAAACCGGGCGCGTCCAGCAATATCTGCTTGTGGTGCTCGCGGCGGCGGTCGTGATCGGCGTCGTATTGGTATTGTCGTCAGGCGCGGCGAGGCCGTTTTAGGGAGACGGATTCATGGTTGACGTTTTCGGAATAGACGCGCTCTCGGTTTTGATCTTCGGGCCCGCGTTCAGCGCCTTCGTCGTCGCGGCGATCGCGTCATTCGGAACGAGCAAGCAGGTCGGGCGCTGGCTGGCGCTGCTTCTGTCGCTTCTCTTTGCTATTCTCTCAATTAAAGTCTTCGTTGATTATCAGGCGGCCGGCCTCGCCATTGGCGACGAACAATACATTGTGGCGCAGGATGTAGCCTGGTTTGAAGCGCTGGGCGCGCGCTGGACGCTCGGCATCGACGGCATCAGCGCGGTCATGATCCTGCTCACCGGCCTATTGACGCCGCTGGCGATCCTGGCCAGTTGGAATATCGAAGACCGCTCGAATATGCACCTGGCGCTGCTGCTCTTCTTCGAGACTGGCAGCATGGGCGTCTTCGCGGCGATGGACCTGATGGTCTTCTTCCTATTTTACGAATTGACGCTGGTGCCGATGTACTTCCTCATCAATCAGTGGGGCAGCATGCCCAAAGCCGGCGTCAAATTCAGCGGCCGCTTTTATGCCTCAACCAAGTTCATGATCTACTCATTCGGCGGTACGCTGGGCATGCTGCTGGCGACGCAGCTGATCGGCTGGTCGGCCGGCACCTACAGCATGGAGACATTGACCGCGACCTGGCCGCTATTTCGCCAAGGCGAGGCCTTGCTGGGCATCGACGTCAGCACGGTGAAGGCGCTGGCTTTCGCCGGTTTCTTCGTCGCCTTTTGCATCAAAGTGCCGATCTGGCCATTCCACACCTGGCTGCCGGATGCGCATGGTGAAGCGCCGACCGCGGGCTCAATGCTGCTGGCCGGCATCATGCTGAAGCTGGGCGCTTACGGCTTCATCCGCCTGGTCATCCCGCTTTTCCCCGATGTCTGGCTGACCGAAGTTGTCATCATCGGCGTCAATGTGGCGACGCTCTTTGCGATTCTGTCCGTCGTCGGCATTGTTCTGGGCGCCTTCGCCGCTTTTGGGCAGACGGATTTCAAGCGGCTTGTGGCATACAGTTCAGTCAATCATATGGGCTTTGTCGGCATCGGCATCGCCGTCTTCGCGCAGACCTACGCCCAACTCTGGAGCGGCGCAAACCCGGACGCCGATATCCAAACAGCGATCCTGGCGGGCAACGGGACGGTGCTGCAAATGTTCAATCACGGGCTGAGTTCGGCTGGCATGTTTTTGCTCGCTGGCGCGCTCTATCACAAGACGCATACGCGCGACCTGAACGATTACGGCGGGCTTTGGGTGAAAGCGCCGGTTTATGGCGGGATCCTGCTTTTCACCAGTTTCGCCAGTTTGGGTCTGCCCGGCTTGAATGGCTTCGTCAGCGAATTCTTGATCGTGCGCGGTTCCTGGCCCGTCTTCACCGCTTTGACCGCCATCGCCATGATCGGCCTGCTTTTCACCGGCGCTTACATATTGAAGGGCATCCGCGCCGTCTTGCATGGTCCCTTCAATCTGCGCTGGCGGGACTACAATCTCGAATTGACACGCGCCGAGCTGTTTGGCATCGCGCCGCTGCTCGCGCTGATGTTGCTGACGGGCGTTTATCCCAACTGGATCCTGCCAATGATCAACACGACGGTCTCGACCATTTTCGTTCGTATAGCGAGCTAGGAATTCGTTCATGGAATCTACCGGATTCTCAGTTCTCACCGCCATCATCTTCATCCCGATCATCGCCGGCGTGGTCATCCTCTTCCTTGATCGCCGGAATCGCGATCTGGTGCGCGGCGTCGGCGTGACGGCCGCTTCGGCCGTGCTGGCGCTCTCTCTCGCGGTCTTCTTCGGCTACGACAATTATGTCAAGACCGACGGGGGCTTGATTGACCAGCAGACTGCCATGCTCGAATCGGGAGCCGAATTGAGCGGCGCGCGGATGTTCGCTGACGCGCTCGCCTTCGAGCAGCGGGTCGTCTGGGTCGAATCGCTCGGCATCGCCTACCACGTCGGCGTTGACGGCGTTTCGGCGCCGATGGTCCTGCTGACGGGTATGGTGGCTGTCGCCGGTGTCCTGATCTCCTGGAATATCGAAGATCGCCTGCGCGAATTCATGGCCTTCTTCATGTTTTTGGTCGCGGGCGTCTTCGGCGTTTTCATCGCCGTCGATCTTTTTATGCTCTTCTTCTTTTATGAACTGGCGATCTTCCCGATGTATTTGCTCATCGCCGGCTGGGGCTGGGTGAAGCTGCGCGAATACGCGGCGATGAAGCTGACGCTCTATATTCTGGTCGGCTCTGTCTTCGCGCTGGTGGGCGCGGTAGCGATGTATTTCGCCGCGGGCGCCTATTTCGCCGGCACTGGCGCCGATGTCTTTGAGGCGGCCGTTGCGGGCGGGCTCTTGCCGGCCGACAGCGGACCCTACAGCTGGAGCATCGTTCAACTCACGCTGGCGGCGGAGAACGGCGCTTACGGCATCGACATCCTGGGCATCGAGGGCTTGAATTTCGCCAAGTTCTGGTTCCCCTTCATGTTCATGGGTTTTGGTGTTTTGGCGGGCGTCTTCCCCTTTCACAACTGGTCGCCCGATGGTCATGTCGCTGCGCCGACAGCCGTCTCGATGATTCACGCCGGCGTACTGATGAAGGTCGGGGCATTCGCCGCCCTGCGCTCGGGTGTGCAGCTGCTGCCCGAAGGCGCAGATATTCATCTGCCCTGGATGGTCTTTCTGACGCTCATCAACGTCGTATACGGCGCGTTGATCGCTTTCCGCCAGCGCGACTTCAAATATGTCATCGGCTTCTCCTCCGTCAGCCACATGGGTCTTGTCAGCATGGGCTGGGCGACTATGAACCTGACGGGCATGACCGGCGCCGGCATTCAGATGTTCAGCCACGGCGCGATGACGGCGCTCTTCTTCGGCGTCGTCGGCATGGTCTACGACCGCTCGCACACGCGTGATATACCGAGCCTGGGCGGTTTCATGAAGGTGATGCCCTGGGTCGGCGTCGCCTTCGTCATTGGCGGTTTGACCAGCATGGGCATGCCCGGCTTGAGCGGCTTCATCGCCGAATTCCCGATCTTTCAGGGCATGTGGGCCGCGTCCGAACAGATCACGCTGCAGTTGGGCGCATTCCAACTCAGCAATTATTACAGCGTCCTTGTCATCATATCCGCCTTGGGCATCGTCATCACCGCCGCTTATGTGCTGCGCGTGGCGGGGCAGGTCTTCTTCGGCGAATTTGACGCCGAGCGCTTTCACGATGTCGGCAATATCGAAATGACCGACCGCATCGTGCTGATCATCCTCGGCTCCCCGCTGCTCATACTCGGCCTCTACCCGCCGATCATGGCGCCTATGATTGAATCCGGCATCCGACCCATTATCGCCTTGTTGGGAGGTGGCTAGATGGAACTTGATCTCTGGGCGCAGCTGCCATCCGTCTTGCCGGAGATCGGGCTGACCACGCTGGCCGTGGTTGTGCTTTTTGCCGATATTTATGGCTCCCCCGCGACGCGGCGCAACGTCGTCTTTGTTTCCGCCCTGGGCATGGCGCTGCTGGCGCTCGTGCCCCTTATCTGGCAGCCCGAGCCCGCCCTGTACGAACACGGCGCGCTGCTCTGGGGCGGCATGGTCAACTACGACCCGCTCTCGCAGATATTCAAAGTGATGCTATTGCTGGCCGGGGCGGTGACCTGCCTGATGGCGGCCGGCGATAAAGGCGTCGGCGACAAAGGCGAGTTTTACCTGATCGTCATCGTGGCCACGCTCGGCGGCTTGATGATGTCCAGCGCCGCGGATCTCATTCTGGTCTTCGTCGCTTTGGAAACGCTTTCGATTCCGCTTTACATGCTGGCGAGCTTCCGCCGCGGCGATCAGCGTTCGGCTGAAGGCGGCATGAAGTACTTTCTCTACGGCGCCTTCGCGTCGGCGATTATGCTCTTCGGCTTCAGCTTGCTCTATGGATTCGCCGGCACGACGAACCTCGCCGGCATCGCTGACGCTATGAGCGGTGGATTGGAAGATGGCCTTGTCGCTGTTATGACGGCGCTGGTGATGGTCGTGGTCGGCTTCGGCTTCAAGATCAGCGCTGTGCCTTTCCATTTCTGGACGCCCGATGTGTATGAAGGCGCGCCCACGCCGGTGACCGCCTTCGTCAGTGTGTCGAGCAAGGCGGCCAGTTTTGCGCTGCTGCTGCGCTTCCTGACCGCCGTCTTCCCGGCTGAGCTGGCAATCGCCGGCGTCGTCATTCAAGACTTCTGGGTGAATCTGCTGGTGGTCGTCTCGATTGTGTCGATGACGCTGGGCAATGTGGTGGCGCTGCGGCAGAGCAATATCAAGCGACTGCTGGCATACTCATCCATCGCGCAAGCTGGATACACGCTCATCGGCGTCGCCGCGCTGCAGGGGGCGAATGACAGCCTGGCGGTCGCCTCGGTCTCGTTCTACATGTTCATGTATATCTTCACCAATCTATTGGTCTTCGGCGCCGTCATCCTCTTCATCGCCAAGACGGATACGGAAGAGATCAGCGACATGGCCGGTTTGAACCGCCGCAGCCCCTGGCTGGCGCTCTTCATCACCATCGGCTTGCTCTCGCTCGGCGGCATCCCGCCGGCGGCTGGCTTTTTTGGCAAGTTCTTCTTGTTCCAGGCGGCGGTAAATTCCAACCTCGTTGGCTTGGCGCTGATTGCCGTGACGAATGCCATCATCGCGCTCTATTATTATTTGGTCGTCATCAAGGTGATGTACGTTGATATCGGGCCTGACGACGATAAACCGATCGCGATTCCGCGCGTTTATGGCTGGTCGCTCGGCATTACGGCGCTGGTTGTTATCCTGCTGGGCACGGTCGCCGTCACGCCGATTTACGATTGGGCGGTTTTGGGCGCGGCTGGATTGTAATGACGAATCGCTGTGGCTATGGTTAAGCCTTTGTGATAAAATTCTCGAAGTTTGCCGAGGGAGTGGGTTGGCCTCTGAATTATTGATGACAAGACATGCGCTAAATGAAACCGGATAACAATCCCCTGTCGACATACGGACTGGTTGCGGGGGTGGTCGGACAAGTGGGGTGTATGATCCTGCTGGTCATTCTGGGAAGTTTATTGCTTGGCTTGGCGCTTGACGAAGCTTTCGGGACGCGACCGACATTTGTATTCATAATGCTGTTGATCAGCGTTCCAATCAGCACAGCGGCAATTTTCTTTTACACGCGCTACAAAGCCAAACAGCTCCACGGCAATACTAGCAAGAAGGAGGAAGATATAAGTGAATAGCTTTTGGAACGGAAAACGCCGTTTCGTCGCTTTGCTCATGTTCCTGGCTGGAGTCTTCGTCGCCCTTCGCGTGCCGCCGGTCATACCCTTCATTCAGCTGCCCGGCGAGAATTTCCCCGAAGGCTTCGATATGCCCTTCGTTGATATCCGCTGGACGAACACCATGGTCGGCTCGGTCATTGTTTGGATCGTCCTGCTGCTCTTTGTGGTTTACGTCTCGCGGCGGCGCCCGAAGGACGGCAACGAAGTACCGCCCGGCGGCTTCTACTACCTGTTTGAAGTGCTCTTCGAGGGCTTGATGGGTTTCGTCGGCGGCATCGCCGGCGGCCGTCACTTCCGCCTGATCTTCAACATGTTCATGACGATCTTCCTGGTCGTGCTGATGGCGAACTGGATGGAGCTCGTGCCCGGCGTTGATACTATCGGCTTTATCCATCCCCACGTCAAAGAGAAGTACGACGCCGACAAAGATGAATACAAGG
Organism: Chloroflexota bacterium; assembly: GCA_028875245.1. Classification (GTDB taxonomy): domain Bacteria; phylum Chloroflexota; class Anaerolineae; order Aggregatilineales; family Phototrophicaceae; genus UBA6055. Next base: position 160,748 of record JAPPEU010000087.1, on the reverse strand, counting down.
TAGTCACCACGGACGGCTATGAGATTTATCAGGGTTTCCTGGGCATCTCATACGTCAACGGCCAGTGCGATTGGATAAGCCCGGCCGATGAAGCGGCGGCTGACGCGGCGGCGCTGGCGAACGCGGAATCGGCAAAGCTTGCGGTGATGGATGAGCTGGCGGTGAAAGCTGCCTACGCGCGTTATAAAGCGGAGCACAACGGGCACGGCGACGAAGTTCACGAAGAAGACGCCGGTGACGACCACGGCGATGATGACCACGCGGATATAGCTGTCGAATCGGATGAAGCCAGCGCGGCCTATGATGAAGTGTTGGCTGCGCGCGAAGCCGAGAAACAGGCGCGCCGCGATCGCAGCTGCTACACCGGCGTGGCGCCTGGGCCCTGGCAAGAGGGCTATGAGCCCTACGACAAGAGCAAGGCGAAGGATATTTCGCTGCACCCGGACCCCAGCGCGGAAGAAGCCAAGCGGGTGCCCTGGGTGGTCTTGCCCTTCGTCCGCGTCCCGTCGACCGACCTGAACATGACCCTGACGCTCGCTTTGATCGCCTTCGTGATGATTCAGTTCATCGGCTTCAAGGCGCTCGGGATCGGTTATCTCACGAAGTTCTTCAACTTCTCGACGCTGTTCAAATCGCCGTTGGGCGGTATTGACGTCGCGGTCGGCTTGCTGGAATTGATTGGCGATTTCGCCAAGATTCTCTCGTTCAGCTTCCGTCTTCTGGGCAATATCTTCGCTGGCTCGATTTTGCTTTTCGTCATGAGCTTCCTGGTGCCGATTCTGCCCTGGCCCTTCTTCATCCTGGAATTCTTCGTGGGCGTCATTCAGGCGCTCGTATTCGCGCTTTTGACCGCGATCTTCATGAATCTGGCGACTATCAGCCACCATCATGATGATGATCACGATCATGCTGAAGCGCATTAGTCAATTGACACGCAGATTTGAGAGTAAAACTGGAGGAAACATAAATGGATCCACAATCAACGATTATCCTTGGTAAAGCGATTGGCGCCGGGCTGGCCATGATCGGCGCGGCCGGCGGCGGCATCGGCATCGGCCTCTCGGTCGGCGGCGCGGTTCAGGCGATGGGCCGCAACCCCGATCATACCGCGACGATTCAGACGAACATGATCCTCGGCGTCGCTTTCGCGGAAGCGGTCGCCATTTACGCCTTGGTTGTGTCGCTGATTATCCTGTTCGTACTTAATTAGGCGCCGCGCGCGAAACAGGAGGACACTATGGAAGCACTGGGAATTAACCCCGGTTTGATGCTGATTTGGGCGATCGCCTTCATCGTGCTCTACACGGTGCTGACCCGCTTCATCTATGACCCGTTGACCAATGTGCTGAATGAACGGCGCAATCGCATCGCCAAAGGGCTGGAAGATGCGGCGGCGGCGGCCCGCGCGCGGGAAAACGCGGAAGCTGAAGCTGAAAAGATCCTGACGCAGGCGCGCAGTGAAGCGCAAAAGGTGATCGACGAAGCCCGCGGCCGCGGCGATGGCGTCGCTAGTACCATCGAGGGCGAAGCGCGTCAAGAGGCGGCCAGGATTCAGTACGACGCGCAGAATGAAGCGGTCGCCATTCGCAACGCCGAGCTCGGCAACCTGCGCGACCAGGTGCTGAATATCTCGGTGGCGGTCGCCAGCCGCATCTTGGGCGAAAGTATTAGTAAGACCAAGCAGAGAGCCTTGGTCAACAGCTTCATCACCGAGCTGCCGGCGGGCGCCAAAGGCATCGGCGGGCGCGTTGAAGTCCTCAGCGCCATGCCCTTGACCGCGACCGAGCAGCGCAAGATAAAATCGGAAGTCGGCGCTGATGAAGCGGAATTCACGGTCGACCCCGCCATTCTCGGCGGCTTGATCGTGCGTTGGCCCGGCGGCATGGTCGATGGCAGCGTTCGTTCGCAACTGAATGAATTGGCGCGCAGCCTGAACTAGCCACATCCATCATAGGCATTTCGGACGCGCTGGATAATCTCCGGCGCGTTTCTGTTTGTCAGCGGACCTCATCCGTGTTTGAATAAGAGAATCAAACATCGCTTCGGAGGTCGATGACCGAAGGCTATGCCCAAGTCACTGAAGACACTGTTGGCTTCACTTCCAGCCGATCAGATTCTCTCCACCAACGGCGACCTTGCGACGCCGATCACCGCTCCGGTCGTCGAGTCGAGCCGTGATGTCGAGCCGGGCGGTCTCTTCGTGGCGCGGGCGGGGCTGTCTACTGATGGCCATCGCTTCATCGCGGAGGCCATCGACGCCGGCGCCGCCGCTATTGTTGGCGAAAGCAAGCAGCCAGAACTCCCCGTTCCCTACATTCAGGTCAAAAGCGCGGGGCAAGTTCTGGGTTTTCTGGCCGCCGCCTGGCACGATTTCCCGTCGCGCAAGCTGATCGTCATCGGCGTCACCGGCACTGACGGCAAGACAACGACCTGTCATCTTATTCAGAGCATTCTCAAACAGGCGCCCGATATCAGAGCCGGTTACATCAGCACGATTGCCGCCGATTTCGGTGGCGAAACTTCGGCGACCGGTTTGCATGTCACGACGCCGGGCGCTCCGCAGATTCAGGCTTACCTGGCGAAAATGGTCGCAGCCGGCTTGACCCACTGCATCCTTGAAATGACCAGCCACGGCCTGGCGCAGGGACGCTTGAATGGCGTCGATATTGATGTCGCCGTTTTGACCAATGTCATGCACGAACACCTCGATTATCACGGCAGTTGGGAAGGCTACCGCGCCGCCAAAGCGCTCATGTTCAGGATGCTTCAAAAGGCCTGGCGCAAACCGGCGCAGGAGAAAGTATCTGTCATCAACGCCGATGACCCGTCTTCCGCCTACTTCGCCGCCATTCCCGCCGATTGCCTCATCAGCTACGGCCTCCACCGTCCCGCCGACCGCCGAGCTCAGGGCATCAAGCACTTGAGCGATTGCACGAGTTTCAGCGTTTGTGGCCATAGCGTTACTTTGCATTTGCCGGGCGAGTTCAATATCGCCAACGCGCTGGCCGCCCTCTGCGCCGCGGGTGCGCTGGGCATTGGCTGGGCGGCCATCAAAGCCGGCATCGCCGCGGTTGAACTCGTCCCCGGGCGCATGGAGCGCATTGACGAAGGCCAGAACTTCATCGCTATGGTTGACTTCGCCCATACGCCGAATGCGTTGAAGCGAGCGCTGGAAGCGGGGCGGGGCATGTTAGCGCCCGGCAAGCGCGTGATCGCCGTCTTCGGCAGCGCGGGCTTGCGTGATATCGAAAAGCGCCGACTGATGGCGGAGACCTCGGCGCAGCTGGCTGATATGACCGTGTTGACGGCGGAAGACCCGCGCACGGAGTCGCTTGCTGACATCCTCGACATGATGGCGGCCGGCTGCTTGGCCGAAGGCGGCGTCGAAGGCGAAACCTTCATCCGCGTTCCCGACCGCGGCGAAGCGATCTACCGGGCATGCCAACTGGCTGGCGCGGGCGATCTGGTGATGGCATGCGGCAAGGGCCACGAGCAGAGCGTGTGCTTCGGCGATACCGAGCATCCCTGGGATGACCGCGAGGCGATGCGCTCGGCCCTGCGCGGCGTCCCGCTCAGCACGCTGCCCACTGCGCGGATGAAACCCCCGCGCCATTGAGACCCTGCGCCGCGCTCGCTGTATGTATAAATTCTGATGCTCATAAAGCTGGTATGGTAAAATTAGTGGGGACATATCGCTCGAGGCTGATGTGCTAGATCTCGGAATCGTCATCGTCAATTGGAACACGCGCGACCTGTTAAGGGCTTGCCTGAAAACAGTTTTCGCCAGCCAGGGGGACTTCACTTACAGCGTCGTGGTTGTGGACAACGCTTCGGATGACGGCAGCGCGGCGATGATCAGACAGGAGTTTCCGCAAGCCGAGCTCATCGCCAATGCTGAAAATGTCGGGTATCCGCGAGGGAACAACATCGGTTTGCGCCGACTGGGTTATCGCGGCGCGCGTGATGTCGATGCGGCCGCCCCTCGTTACGCCCTGCTGCTCAATCCCGATACCGAAGTGCCGGCGGAGGCGCTTTGGCGCATGATTCAATTTATGGATTCTCGGCCCGATATCGGCGCCGCCGGCCCTAAACTGGTATTGACCGATGGCAGCTTGGACAAAGCCTGCCGCCGCGGTTTTCCCACGCCGATGGTCAGCTTCTATCATTACTCGGGCTTGGCGCGGCTCTTTCCGCGGCATCGGCGATTCGGGCGTTACAACATGACCTTCGCCGATGAAGATCATGAGCTCGAAGTCGATTCTGTTGTCGGCGCCTGTATGCAGGTGCGCAAAGCCGCCATCGAGCAAGCGGGTTTGCTGGACGAAGCCTTTTTCATGTACGGTGAAGACCTGGATTGGGCCTATCGGGTCAAGCAAGCCGGTTACAAGGTATGGTACTATCCGGCTGTGACCGTGCATCATGTCAAGCGCGCGGCCAGCAGAAGGAGCCCGAAGGCGCAATTTGAATTCTGGCGCGCCATGCTGATCTTTTATCGCAAACACTTCCGCCGCGGGACCCTCTATCCCGTCCACCTGATGATCCTGACGGCGCTGTTGTTCAAGGGAGGTCCCGGCTTATGGCAGGAGATCCGAAATCCGAGTCATACCGCGTAAGGCCGCGCTCGATACGCCTGAGCAACGACCACCTGAAAGCGCTATCCACCCTGACGTTATTCCTGACCGATTCGATAATGCTCATCGTGGCTTTCATTGTTGGCTATGAGGCGCGCGAGCTGCTGCCCTTTTTCTCTCGGCCGGAGGAGCAGCCAGACCTGGCGAGATACTTGCCGACAATCGCCGTGCACGCCGCCACCATCGTTGTGATGTTTTACTTCTCTCAGCTGTATCATTTGAAGCGGGCATTCAGCCGAATTGAACAGCTGCGCAACGTGATTGGCGTCGTCACGCTGGGCACCTTGCTCGCCAGCGGCACGCAAGAGTTCCTGCTGCAGAACACAAGCCTGGAATCCGTCTATCCGCGCAGTCTGCTCTTTTACGTCTGGTTCTTCAGCGTCGTGCTGACGGTAGTGGGGCGCGAGCTGCACCGCCGCTGCTGGACATTCATGCGCCGGCGCGGCGTCGTCCGCGACAATCTCTTGATCGTCGGCGAGGGAAGCATCGCGCGCAAGATCACAGAGCATATCCGCAACAGCCCGGAACTCGGCTACACCATCGTCGGCATCGTCACCTCGGCGGAGAATCAGGGCGACATGCTCGGCTACAATTACATCGGCACCTATGACGAAATCCCGCGCATCATCGACGATCGGCAAGTGGAGCAGGTGATCGTAGCCCTGTCCGATTATCGGCGCGGTGAATTGGTCGAGTTGATCAATCTTTGCCAGCGGGGCAAGGTTGATATCAAGGTCTACCCCGATATGTTCTCGTATATGGCCGGGGATCTCAATGTCGACGATCTCGGCGGAACGCCGCTCCTGACCGTCCGCGATATCGCGCTGCGCGGCTGGAAACTCAGCCTGAAACGCGCGCTGGACCTTTTCGGCGCGACCGTCGGCTTGGTCTTGCTATCGCCTTTCATGCTGTTTACCGCGCTCTTGATTCGGCTGGAATCCCGCGGGTCCATCTTCTACTGGCAGGTTCGGATGGGGCTGGATGGCCGCCCCTTTCCCATGATCAAGTTCCGCTCCATGCGCCAGGACGCCGAATCCCGCGGGCGCACCTGGACGGTGGAAAATGATGAACGGGTCACGCGGCTCGGCCGACTCATGCGGCGCAGCAACTGGGATGAAATCCCGCAATTGATCAATGTGCTCGTCGGGCACATGAGCCTGGTCGGTCCACGTCCGGAGCGGCCGATGTATGTGCAGCAATTCCAGCGTCAGATTCCGGATTACATGGTCCGCCATCGAGAGAAATCCGGCATGACCGGCTGGGCGCAGATCAACGGCTTGCGTGGCGACACGTCGATCGCCCAGCGCACAGAGGCCGATCGCTTTTATGTGGAGAACTGGTCTCTCTGGCTGGATATCGTCATTATCATCCGAACACTCTGGCAATCCTTCACCCGCTCCAGCCCAAACGCTTATTGACGGAGCCGCCGCATGGATCTCGATACGCTGACCAAGGCCATGTTCGACTTTGTCGAGAGCAAGGGCTGGCTGGCCGAAGATTCGCCCAAGCGGCAGACGCAGCGGAATCTTGCAATCTCGCTGGTCCTGGAAGCGGGCGAGGTTCTCGAGCATTTTCAATGGAGCGAGGCGGATGAGCGCCCCGACGAACTGGCTGAGGAGCTGGCCGATGTGATGCTCTATCTCCTGCAATTGGCCTCTTTCAGCAATATCGATCTCGGGCAGGCTGTCATGGCCAAGCTGCAAAAGAATTACCAGCGCGAATGGCCTGGCGATCCTCAGTTGTGAAATCGGAATTGCGGGCGCCGCTGCCGTTCGGCAACTGTCGATTCAAGCATCCTGCACCTTACTTAATGCCATCGGCAATCAAATAGCACGACGGAAAGGTTTGATTCGGCTGCGCTGATGTCAAGCCTGCGGGTCTTTCAATCTGCGGCGCGGGCATTATAATACGATGCGCTTTGCCAATAGCTCGCGGCGCGTTCGTTTTTGCCCGTTCGCGTTTGCCCGGCAGGCTGACCCTCGCCCAGTGAAGGCGCGGCGTTGGCTGCAACAGAAAGAGGACAGTACAGTATGTCAGAACAAGCGGTCACCGCCCAAAGCGAAGATTTCTCGCGCTGGTATAACGAAATCGTCTACCGCGCCGACTTGGCCGCGCCCTCGCCCGTGCGTGGCTGCATCATCATCAAGCCCTATGGCTACGAAGTCTGGGAGGGCATCAAAGCCGGCTTGGACCGCCGCATTAAGGAGACTGGCCATCAAAACGCGTACTTCCCGCTTTTCATCCCCGAGAGCTACATCAAGCGCGAGGCGGAGCATGTGGAAGGCTTCAGCCCGGAGCTCGCCGTCGTCACCCACGCCGGCGGCCGGGAGTTGGAAGAGCCGCTTGTCGTGCGGCCAACGTCCGAGACGGTCATCGGTGAAGCGTTCAGCGACTGGATACAGTCTTATCGTGATCTGCCGCTTTTGATCAATCAATGGGCGAATGTCGTGCGCTGGGAATTGCGCACCCGCCCCTTCCTGCGCACGGCCGAGTTTCTCTGGCAGGAAGGGCATACCGCGCACGCCAGCCATGACGAAGCCGAAGAAGAAACCTTGCAGATGCTGGACGTCTACGCCGACTGCGCCGTCAACGACGCCGCCATTCCCGTCATCAAAGGCGAGAAGAGCCGTATGGAGCGTTTTGCCGGCGCCATGCGCACCTACACCATAGAGGCGATGATGCGTGATAAACGCGCGCTGCAATGCGGCACGAGCCACAACCTGGGCCAGAACTTCGCCAAAGCTTTCGACATCCGCTACTTGACGGAAGCCAATACGCAGGAATTCTGCTGGACCACGTCATGGGGACTGACGACGCGCATGGTCGGCGCGGTTGTCATGACCCACGGTGATGACAAAGGCTTGCGGCTGCCGCCAAAGCTGGCGCCCTATCAAGTTGTGATCGTGCCGATATATAAGCGCGATGCCCAGCGAGTCGCTGTTATGGAGGCGGTCGAACGTTTGCGCGAGGCTTTAACGGAGTCGGGAATACGGGTACATGTCGATCGCCGGGAAGGGCAATCGCCCGGCTTCAAATTCAACGATTGGGAAATGCGGGGCGTTCCCGTTCGCGCCGAAATCGGCCCCAAAGATGTCGAGAACAACAATGTCGTATTGGCCAGGCGCGATGTATTGGGGAGGCAAGGCAAACAGTTTGTCTCGCAGGATGGCGTGGTGGACGCCGCGCGGGACCTGCTGGCCGATATACAGCGCGCCCTGCTGGACGACGCGCAGGCATTCCGCGATGCGCATATCCAGGATGCGTCATCCTATGACGAGCTCCGGGCGGTTGTGGAAGCCGGCGATTGGGCGCGCTCCTGGTGGGCTGGGTCGGACGCCGACGAACAGGCGGTCAAGGACAAGACCGGCGCAACGATCCGCTGTTTTCCTTTTGAACAGCCGGGCGGCCGGGGCGAATGCGTCAAAACAGGCAAAGCGGCGGAGAAAGTCGCCTTGTTCGCCAAAGCCTATTAAGCCGTCCCCGTGTATAAGCGTGAGAGCCCCACGCTCCGGGTTGCGGCGGCGCAAAAGGTTTGCATGCGGATCGGACACTTTGTTAACGTGTTATTTACAGTTTACGCATTGTGAAAATTGACACAATTGCAATTATGGCGTAGAATGAATTACCATTGGTAAATTCATGTCATATATTGTGAATTGATGGGGGGATTCGACTGTAGTAAAATAACTTTTTGTAATCAAGGTATTCGCTGCTCTTATCAATTGCTTTACTTAAAGCCTTTGACTCGATGTTATGACATTTCACTGTAGCATATACCGTTTTTTGAATACCCATGCCAATACATGGATATTTCGAGTGTGGCGCCGGCCCTTGCGTCGCCTGGGCCGGCAGCTTCATTTTTTGGACTAAATCATGGCTGCCTACTTGATAGTTGACGTTGACGACCTGCTGCATTTTTCCGCTGACAAGGGCATTGATCTGCATGAGCTGGCGATCGCTTTGCTCGGCAGCGCTCGGTTTGCCGCCGGGCTGTATGATACGGCCGCCCTCAAAGCCGTCGCTGTTGCCGATTGGCGCTCCCAACTTCGCGATGAGAATCTGCAATTGGAACCGGAGGCGATTTTCCGCAGCGCCGGTTACCGGGTTTTGGATGTGCAAGACCGGTCCTGTTTGCCCGATTGCCTGCTGCAGGAGGTATTTTACGTCGACGCGTTTCCGGTTGACGAGTTGATTCTGGCCACGACAGGCCGGGATCTGCTGACCGTGATCGAACGGGTGAAGGTGAGCGATAACACGCGAATTCGCGTCTGGGGCGACAGTGAAGACGCATTGCGAGCGGCCGGTTTGCCGCACGATATCATCTTCCAGCCGCTCGTGGGATTGCATGGCATAAAGGGCAAGAACGTTTGGGTGTACATCGACTTCGAGAACATTTCCATCAGCTTGAACGAACAGGGATTCGTCGTCAATCTCGATCATTTGATTGAGCGTCTGGTCTCGCAGGCGCAAGCGCATGGCAAGCTCGTCAAAATGGCGGCTTACGCGCCTTGGGGGCAGCGCGGGGCTTTGCCGCCATTGGTCGATTCTTCCGGCCGCGAAGTGGCGGACGACGCGCCGGCCCGGCTCATGATGGCGAACATCGACCCGGTGTTTCATCTGCCCGGCAAACAGAGCGCCGATATTCGCATCGCTCGCGATGTATTGACCGACGTCGGGCATCCCGAAGCCGGCGATGTCATCATATTGGCGACCGGCGATCGCGATTTCAACGATGTGATCAACCCGCTGCTGCAGCGCAACAAGACGGTAGTTGTTTGGGGCGTGCGCGGCAGCACGGGGCGTCTGCTCCAGATCAACCCGTCACTGCAACTGGAATACATTGATGACTTCACTGACCTGCAAACGCACCAATCCCTGAGCACGGTTGAAACCGAGGTCGATACCGAGAGCTTCATTCCCTCACAGTGGTCGAGCGTCATCGTTCAGTTCTTCCGCCTGGAGACCGCCAATCCCGGCAAAGATATCACCTCGGAAACGCTCATCGGTCAATTGATTGACGTCGGCGATGTGATCTCGCCTGAGCGCGGCAATGACCTCGTTTCGCAAGCGATCTCGCTGGGCATTCTTAGACAGCAGAGCGCTCTTGGAGTAATCGAGCTGAACCTGCAGCATCCGATAGTCGATAAGACGCTGCTCATTGTCAATCGCATGATCCGCCGGGTGGCCAACACCTTGGTCTCCCGCAATTGGGAATATGTCAATTATGGATTCCTCCTCAAGGGATTGTCTATGGAGCGCGACTTGGACCGGCCGGGGATGAATGAAAGCGATCAATGGCGTTCCCACTGGATTGATTGCCTCGTGCGCGAGAGGATTCTCCAGCGGGACCTCGTCCCGCACCGTCACAATCCCGATGATTTGGTCCCGGTGATCCGCCTGCCCGAGGCGCGGAGTCATCCTTTGATGAAATCTGTCGAAGAGCAAACGGCCGCATTGGATTTCTCATCGCAGGAGTGGGAGGGCGTGCCACTGCACAGGCTCTACGAGACTGAACCGGAAGTGGCGCGCATGGTCAACCGCATTGTGGTGAGCGTCCAGCAATTCACCAGTTTCAGGAATTTCGCCTGGTGCCCGCTCGGCAGCCTCCATCGGCGGCTCCGTGAATTCGACAGCGGGGTGATTTTCCAGCACGCGGTCGAGTATCTGCTGATCAACAAAATGGTGACCGTAAACGAATATCCCAACCCGCGCAGCGATTTCAATACCAAAGGGATAGAGCTGGACGAGGCGAGTGCCTACGTGGCCGTCATTTTGGCCGAGCGGGATGAATTCGTGCGTGTATTGCTGGAGATGTACCGGAGCAACGTCACGATCTCGCGCGCGAACCTCGAGCAGCGCCTGACGGACCGCTGGGATGTTCCTCTGTGGGTGTCCATCATGAAGATCGAAAATGTGCTGAACCCCTTGCCCGGGCGCGCCGACCAGTACAGCCTGTTCCGCACGCATCACACCGTCAAGATAGTCGCCAATGACGATGTCGATGAAGTTGCGGCGGCCAAGGGCTAGCTTGGGATTGCCCGCGCCTGATCCAACTGATAGAATCAGCGTGTTGTTTTGACCGACAGGCAACCGGTCCTGCCTGTCCGGTGGCGAAGGAAAGGACGGAAAACCATGCCATTGGATAAAGCGACGAAAACCCGGATCATCAAAGATTACGCCCGCGAAGATGGCGACACCGGCTCGCCGGAAGTGCAAATTGCGCTGCTCAGCGCAAGGATCACGCAGTTGACCGAACATCTGAAAATTCACAGCCACGACGAACATTCTCGCCGCGGCTTGCTTAAACTGGTCGGGCAGCGGCGCCGCCACTTGAAATACATCGCGCGTAAAAAACCGGAAGTCTATCATGACTTGCTGCAACGCCTTGGTTTACGCCGTTAGTCGCGCGCGCCAAGCGAAGATGAGGCGCCCGGCTTCATGATGGAAGCTGGCAATTCAAGCGCGCTGCGGTACGCCGACTGGCAACTCTCGAACGACGACGAGCTCGTCCGTGATGACAGCCGTAAAATGAGGTCTGCGGAGAATCCGCCGGCTGTTGTTTTGCCGTTGCTATCACGACGCGCCACAACAATATGGAGAAAGCAATGACATTGGATATACGCGAATATCGGGGCATGGTCGGCGGCAAAGAGGTCATCATCGAGACCGGCCGCTTCGCCCAGCAAGCGGGGGGTGCTGTGACCGTCCGCATGGGCGACACCATGCTATTCTGTTCAACGACGATGGGCTCGCCGCGCGCGCATCTGGATTTCTTCCCGCTGAGCGTCGACTACGAAGAAAAGATGTACGCCGGTGGTCGCGTGCCTGGTGGCTTCTTCCGCCGGGAAGGGCGGCCTTCTGAAGGCGCGATTCTCATCTCACGCGTCATCGACCGCACCTTGCGCCCGCTCTTTCCCAAGAATATGCGCAATGAAGTGCAAGTCATTTTGATGTCGCTTTCGCACGATAAAGAGCACCACGTCGACATGCTCGGCGTCATCGCCGCCAGCACCGCGCTGACGATCTCCGATATCCCCTGGAACGGCCCGGTTGCCGGCGCGCGCATCGGACTGGTCGATGGCGAGCTGCGCGTCAACCCGACTTATAGCGAAATGGCCAACAGCAAACTGGATTTGCGAGTATCGGGCACGGCGGAGGCCATCAACATGGTCGAGTGCAACGCCGATCAGGTTGATGAGGATACCATGCTCGAGGCGCTGTTCATGGCGCATGACGCCGTGCAGGACATCCTCGCGCTGCAGGGCAAGATCCGCGAAGAAATCGGCAAAGCGAAGAACGAACCCTCAACGGATGACCTGGACGAGGCGCTGCTGGCCGAAGTCGGCGCCAAGGTCGAGGGTCAGATCCGCGATGTCATGGTCAGTCATGCCGATCGCAACGCGCGGCGCGAGCCGCTGCAGCAGATTCAGGCGGGCCTGCTCGAAGCGTTTGAGCAGAAGAACGAAACGACTGAAGATGAAGCGGCCAAAATCGATCTCAAACATGTCGAGCGCGCTTATGATCAGGTGATGAAGAAGGTGGTGCGCGGTCGCATCATCAATGACGGCATCCGCCCCGATGGCCGCGATTACAGCACGATTCGCCATTTGGCCGCCGATGTCGGTTTGGTGCCGCGCGTGCACGGCTCCGGCATGTTCATCCGCGGTGAAACGCAGGTGCTCACTATCGCGACTTTAGGCACACCGCGCGATTCGCAATTCCTCGATGGTTTGAGCCCGGAAGATGACAAGCGTTATATGCATCACTATAACTTCCCGCCGTACAGCACCGGCGAGACCTATCCCATGCGCGGGCCGCGCCGGCGCGAAGTCGGCCATGGCGCGCTGGCGGAGAAGGCGCTGCTGTCGATGATCCCTTCCGAGGAAGCGTTTCCGTATGTCCTGCGCCTGGTCAGCGAAGTCATGAGCTCAAATGGCAGCACCTCGATGGCGAGCGTCTGCGGCAGCACCCTGGCCTTGCTGGACGCGGGCGTGCCAATCAAGAACCCCGTCGGCGGCATCGCCATGGGCTTGATCAAAGAGGGCGAACAGGTCGCCGTCTTGACCGACATTCAAGGCATGGAAGATCACCTTGGCGATATGGACTTCAAAGTCGCCGGCACGGTCGACGGCATCACCGCGCTGCAAATGGACATCAAGATCGCCGGCGTCACTCGCGAGATTATGCGCCAGGCGCTCGCGCAAGCGAAAGACGCCCGCCTGCAAATCCTCGATGTGATGATGCAGACGATGCCGCAAACGCGTGATACGCTCAGCGACTTTGCCCCGCGTATGGAATCCTTCAAGATTTCCGTCGACAAGATTGGCGCGGTCATCGGCCCCGGCGGCAAGAATGTGCGCGCCCTGCAAGATGAACACCAGGTCAAGGTCGACATTCAGGAAGACGGGCTGGTCTACGTCGCCGGTGAATCCGGCGCGGAAGTTGATCGGGCGCTCGAGAAGATCAAAGCCATGGTCGAGGAGCCGGAAGTCGGGCATATCTATACTGGGACGGTCAAGCGCGTTGAGAGTTATGGCGCATTTGTCGAGTTCCTGCCCGGGACCGAAGGCATGGTTCACGTCTCTCAACTGGCCGATTATCACGTCAAGAGCGTGGAGGAAGAGGTCAGCGTCGGCGACGAGATCATGGTCATGGTCATCAACATTGATGGCACTGGCCGCGTGCGCCTGAGCCGTCAGGCCGTGCTTGAAGGCTGGGATGTGGAAGAAGCCAAACGGCGCGACGCCGCCGGCAGCCGCGGCGGACCGCGACGAGGTGGCGGTGGCGACCGGCGCGGTGGCCGGCGTGATGGTTCCCGGCGCGATGGCAATCGAGGCGGGGATCGCCGCGGTGGCGACCGGCGCGGGAGTGACCGTGACCGGCGCTAAGACGAAGGCGTCCGCATAGTTTGAACCTGCTGCCATGCAATCGCAGTGGGTTGGAGTGACTGTGTTCCCAGCATTTGCGGAGATGATACCATGTCGGACAAGAACGACGCCCCTGGCCGCGCCATCGCCGAGACCGAAAACTACATGGTCTGGGAAGTACAGGAAGCCGATGACGAGGTCACTTATCACGTCGAGTTGGGCGGCCTGACGCTTCATTTCTTTCGTGAAGAGTGGAGTGAATTCTTGCAGCTGACCAAGGTGGCGGCGAGCAATACTTGATGGATGCCGCGCGTATCCAGAGGCATTTCGTGGCGGTGATGGCCAAACACCTGCCGCCCAGCAGCGCAAACTTGCAACTGTTGGACCTTGACGGACGCTCAGGCGGCCTGCTTGCTGAAGCGCGCGCCGACCTGAATCATCGCCATATCCCGGCCATGTCCTTGGCGGATCACGATATCGCGCCCGGCGCCTTTGACGCCATCGTCGCCTACGATGTGGATCTGAGCGGCGCCCTCCTGGCGTCTTGTTTCGCCGCGCTGCGGGCTGGCGGGCGTCTCATAGCGCTGCAATCGCGCGGGGCGGCCGGCGAATCCCACTTGCGCCGGTTGCGCGAGCGGGGCTTTGTTCGCATTCTAGTCGAGCCGGCTCTGGACGAAATCGGCGTCCTGATTCGGGGCGAGAAGCCGCAGGTCAGCGCCGACACAATGGAACGCATTCAATCCGTCGCCCAAAGGGAAGCGGACTCGCTGCCTTTAGCCCAATTCAAAGGGCGATACATCCACCTCCTGGTTCAGCGGCAACCCAACAAGCCCGTATGGAAATTAGACGCAGGCGAGAAGATCAGTTGGCGCGCCGCCGCGCTTCGCCGCGATCCGCTGCCGGCCTTGCTGGGTTTCAGCAGCTTGCCCAAAGCTGTCGGCTTTATGCAGCCGGCTGTGCTAGCGGGCCTCGTTAGAGACATCAACAAGGTCGGCAAGTTCAGCCTGGCGACAGTGGAATCCTGGGATTGGGGTCTGGTTTTGAACCCCGCGCCTGACTCCATTGAAAAGGAACAGCTGACTTACATCGAGCTGGACCCGGCGACGGCGGAAGCGCCGGATGAATAGCGGCGAATTTGTGGCTTTTACCCGCGAGTTATTCGCTTTTCCTCGCCGCCGGCCTGTCGCGCTCCAGCCAGGGCGCTCCCCGTTGCTGCGGGCTTCCCGCCGCGGCCGCCGCGGTTTGATTTGGGTAATGTGAACGAATCCCGTATAATTGACAGAGATTCCTGTCGCGCCGCACTTGCGGAGGAGCAAGCACATGCTGATGCGCCCGGAAGAACCGCGTCAGCCGCGTCTGATTACCTGGGATGAAGTCGACCAGCTCATTGATGGATTGGTCCCGCGCATTCAGCACATGGGTCCTTTCGGCGCAATGGTGATGATTACACGGGGCGGCGTCATTCCCGGCGGCCTGTTGGCGGAAGCGCTGAGCATCCAGCATCTCCTGACCGCCTCGGTGGATTTCGTGGCGACCGCGCAATCGGGCATGATGGCCTGGCCTACCTTCCTCCAGTTCCCCGATCCTGATCTGCTCCGCGGGCGCCGCACCTTGATTGTCGATGATGTCTGGGGCAGCGGGCGCACAAGCATCTCTGTGCGCGAACGCGTCGATGCCGCGGGCGGCAGCCCGGTCAACTGCGTCCTGCACTACAACCCCTACCGCACCATGTTTTCCAACATCAAGCCGGATCTCTACGGCGATGTGACTGATGCTTACGTGGTCTATCCCTGGGAGATTGATCGCGGGCTCTTCGGCCGGGACTTCGCTGAAGGTCAGCCGGAAATCTGACAGCAGCGCGCCGCCGAAAGGCCCGCTGGCCAATAGAATGGCGGGAGGGCGAGACATGGCTCACGCAGACACTGACCATCTCTCGTCCCGGCAAATTTCGATATGGTTGAAGACAGAATCCAGCAGGTTCACAAAAAAAGAGAACACAGATGGCGCAGAGAATTTGCAGGCAGGGAAGCGAAGTTGCCAGAGCCGCGGAATTGACGGCGCCGGATGATATTGAGTTTGTGTCATTCTGAAAACTTTGAGTTATAATCCGATTTTCGGCCATGGTGAACCAGGCGAGCATGAGTTTGCGTATTGCGGTATACTCTCTCGTCCGCGAGTGAGGGGCCATCGGCGGAGAAACAGTTCTTTGGCAATTGTCTATGAGTCAAGCATTTTGAAGTTCAATTATTCATTTTAAGTTCGCACCGCTGGTTAACATTGTCGACACAAGCGCTTGGCGGCCATCCGCCCTGGCGCGATGATAACCTGCTTGCGCAGGAGGCAACCGAAAGCATATGAGTGAAGATCAAGAACTGAACAGCAGCGCTGACGAGAATTTCGAGGAGATGCTCGCCTCATCCTTCGATTATTCTTATACGCCGCCGCGCCGTGGAGAGATCCGCGAAGCGACCATTCTGCAGATTGACGAGCGCGAAATCATCGTCGATTTGAGCGCCAAGCAAGATGGCATCGTGCCATCGCAAGATTTGGAACGGATGGATGACGAATTCCGCGCGAGCTTAAGCGCCGGCGCCAGCGTGCCTGTCTATATCGTCAACCCGCGCGATCAAAACGATAATCTGATCGTATCCATCAACATGGGCTTGCAGCGCTATGATTGGGAGAAAGCGCGCGACCTTCTTTCATCGCAAGACGCGGTCGATGTCAAAGTCAGCGGCTATAACAAGGGCGGCGCCCTGGTGCGCTGGAACCGGCTGGAGGGCTTCATACCCAGCTCTCATCTCGTTTCCACCAACTTGTCAATCGACCGCAAAGAGGCGATGCAAGAGCTCATCGGCAATACGCTTGGCGTCAAAGTGATCGAAGTGGACCAAGATCGCCGCCGCCTGATTTTCAGCGAGCGCGAGGCGCAAAAGGAATGGCGCGCCCGGCGCAAGGCAAAATTGCTGGCCGAGTTGAATGTAGGCGATGTCGTCAATGGCGTCGTCACCGGCTTGCGCGACTTCGGCGCTTTCGTCAATATCGGCGGCGCGGACGGCTTGATTCACGTCAGCGAGCTGGCTTGGCATCGTGTTGATCACCCGCGCGATATCTTGCATATCGGCGAAGAGATTGAAGTCTATGTCCTGAATCTCGACCGGGAAACCAACCGCATCGCTCTCAGCCGCAAACGGCTGCTCAGTGACCCTTGGGACGATGCCCAGTATCGCTACCACGAAGGCCAGTTGGTGGGCGGCTATGTCACCAACGTGGTGGACTTCGGCGCCTTCGTCGCGCTTGACGATGGTCTGGAAGGCTTGCTCCATCTCAGCGAAATGGGCGATGGCGCCTTGAAAGAGCCCTACTCTTACGTGCAAAAGGGCGATCAGCTGTCATTGCGCATCAGTCATCTCGAGCCGGAAAAGCGCCGCGTCGGCTTCACACAGCGCTGGGGAACGGAGCTTGATGATGAAGAGCCGGAGAGCGCTGATGGCGATGCGGACGGCCCCGTCGATGGCAGCGGCGAATCGGATGCCGATACCTCCGCGGCAGTTGAAGCCAGCGCCGAAGCGGGCGAACCAGCCCCTGGCGCCGATCCGGAAACCGCCCCGGCAGACGGGGCGCAAGAAGCGGCCTCAGACGAAAGAGCGTCTAACTAGGGACGCGTCATCTTACATGAATCGAGATGCCTGCCGGCTGGCGGGCATTTTGCTTTTTTCTCAGCGCCAATGTTGACAGTATGGGAGCGACTCTGTATAATCCCGTTCGCATTTTGGAGAGGTCAGATCGTACGTCGCAGCTTTGTCATAACATACGAACTGAGGAATCCAAGCCTGGTTGTTCAGTGGTGACTGAAACCGGGTTTTATTTTGCCAAACGCGGTCGCTTGGCCGGTTGGCAAGGCACACGCCCGGGCGCTTCGAATCAATCGTCAATGCCTTGCGGGCGCTGGCCAAGCCAGAACATTTATCGTTGGAGGAGTGGAGTATCGATGCAATCAGATTCTGCAGTACGAGCGCCGGTTGAAGAAATGGACTTTGCCGTCCTTTTGGAAGAGTCGCTGGCCGAGAGCAAGATTGAGCGGGGCGATATCGTGAGCGGAACCGTGCTCTCGATTGACAGTCAAGGGCTGATCGTCGATATCGGCTGGAAACAGGATGGCATCGTCACGCGCGGCGACATCGAACGCATGGGGATGAATACGGCCGACTTTCAAGTGGATGCGGAGATAGACGTCGCCGTTGTGAATCTGAACGATAGCGACGGCAACTTGATCCTTTCCGCGGCCCAGGCGCGCCAGAATGAGGACTGGAAGCGCGCGGAAGAATTCATGAACAATGAGACGCTCTGGGCCGGCGAGATCGTCGACACCAACAAAGGCGGCGTCATCGTCAGCTTTGGTCATTTGCGAGGTTTTGTGCCCGCCAGCCATGTCCTGGATCTCCCGCGGGGCCTGAAGGAAGAAGAACGCCTCGCTCACCTGCAGAGCCTGGTAGGGAACGAAGTCTCGGTCAAGGTGATCGAAGTGAATCGCAAACGCCGGCGGCTTGTGTTCAGCCAGTTGGAAGCCGAGCAAGAAAACCGCGCCGCGCGCAAAGAAGCGCTTCTGAGCGAATTGGTTGAAGGGACAACGCGCAAAGGCGTCGTCAGCGGGCTCTGCGATTTTGGCGCCTTTGTCGATCTCGGCGGGGCGGACGGCTTGATCCACATCTCCGAGCTGGCCTGGCATCGCGTGCGCCATCCGAGCAAAGTCCTGGCCGTTGGCGATGAAGTGGAAGTCTTTGTGCTGAATTTGGACGCGCAGGGCAAGCGCATCGGTCTCAGCCTAAAGCGCCTGCAGCCGAATCCCTGGACCCTGGTGGACGATATGTACCATATCGGCCAGCTCACCGAAGGCGTGATCAGTCGGCTTGAAACCTTTGGCGCTTTCATCAGCCTGGAGCCGGGCATTGAAGCGCTGCTGCATGTCAGCCAGATGTCGGCGAATCCCGAAGAAAACCCGCTTCGCCACCATTATGAGGGGCAGAAGCTGCTGATGCGCATTATCAGCATTGAATCGGACAGGCAGCGCCTCGGCTTGAGCCTGACCGAAGTGACGGTCGCCGAAAAAGGGCAATGGGAAGAACGTCAGTTGGAGTTGGTCGCCGCTGCCGCTGAAGCCGCGCAAAGAGAGGCGGAAGCGCCCGAATCGGACAGGCCGGCCGAAGATGAGCCTGTTGCTGCGGAATAAGCTCGTGTACACTTCAAGCCCTGCTTTTGCAGGAAAACTGTGGAATACAAGTGAAGAGATGGTGGTGATAGCATGGCTTCGGTAAGACTAAAGCCAGGCGAGAGTCAAGAACAGTTGCTGCGGCGTTTCCGCAAGCGCGTGACCAATGCCGGAATTCTGAGCACGGTGAGGCGCAAGCGCTGGCATATTTCCAAGAGCGAGCTGCGCCGCATCGAAAAGAAAAAGGCGATCCGCCGTTCGCGCCGGCGTCAGCGCAAGATGTGATCGCCCCCGCTGGTTCCGCGGCGTGTCACCGACCGTCGGGCGAGCGCCCCGGCGCGCTTCACGATGG
This sequence comes from Chloroflexota bacterium, assembly GCA_028875245.1. Classification (GTDB taxonomy): domain Bacteria; phylum Chloroflexota; class Anaerolineae; order Aggregatilineales; family Phototrophicaceae; genus UBA6055. The sequence goes on along the minus strand of JAPPEU010000087.1, from coordinate 141,689 downwards.
GTTGGCCGAGGCGGTCACAAGCAGAGTGCATCCAGCCTGGGAGAATGGGCAAGATAAGCTGCCGCGGCAAGTTTAGGCTGCGGCGTCTTTTTGCGTTATAATCCCAGCCACGTTCATTGATGAGGAGGAATATGGCCAAGAAAGAAGAGAAGATCGAAGTAGAAGGTACGGTTATTGAGGCTTTGCCCAATACACAGTTTATGGTTGAACTCGACAACGGCCACCGCGTCCTGTCCTATTTATCGGGCAAGATGCGCAAATTCTATATTCGCATATTGTTGGGAGACCGCGTTAGAGTGGAAATGAGCCCCTATGACATGACTCGCGGGCGCATCATTTATCGCCACAAAGACAACGTGCGCACCTGAGCGATTTGGCCCCGGGTCATTTGCCCCCTTCACTTGACAATCACAACGGCGCCAGGAGATGGCGCATGCGACAATGCCGCCGAGCGAGTCATTACGGGATGATTCGTCCGCTGCTTGGCTCGCGCGGCGCCTCCGCCTCGGTTAATTTGCGCTGCTTCACGCCCCAATGGACGGCTATCGTGCCGAACATGAATCCCTTAAACTCGACCTCGCCGAAACCGGCCGACTCGACCAGGGCCTTGAGTTCATGCTCCGTCTTGAAAGCTTGCGTCGATTTCGGCAAGTATTGATAGGCGTCAGCGGCCGCCTCCCCGCCGATCAAGCGTCCCAGCATCGGTACGCCAAGCTTGAGATGCAAGAGGATGAAGGGCTTCAGCGCGTTGTCCGGCGGCGGCGATGTATCCAGGATCACGATGCGCCCGCCCGGTTTCAACACGCGCCACTGCTCGGCCAGCGCCCGCGGGATATCGGATACGTTGCGCATCAGATAACCGGAGACGACAGCGTCAAAGCTTTCATCGGCATAGGGCAAGGCCAGTGCGTCCGCGCCCATCCAGGCGACCTTAGGCCCATGTGGTTCTCTTCGCCGGCCGACCCGCATCATGCCCAGCGAAAAATCAGCGCCGATTACTTGCATTTTTGGCGACCGCTCCAAGGCTTCAAAGGCGATGTCGCCGGTGCCCGCCGCCAGGTCCAGCAGCCTGCCACCCGCCGGCAGCTCAGCCACCTGCACGGCGAAGCGCCGCCACTTCATATCCTGGCCGCCGCTGATGATCCGATTCAGCAAGTCGTAGCGTCCGGCGATGCGATCAAACATCTCCTGCACATACTTCGAGCGTTGCTCCCCGCTGAGCTGCGCCATGCGCGTTCCTAATCCGCCGCCCGTTTCGCTTCGACCAGCAGCCAATCCCCCCGCTGATGCCGCGCATAAGGCTGCAGCCCGCTTCGCGATAATGCCGTTTCCACTTCGTCCAACTGCTCGTCGATGATGCCACTGAATATCGCCAGCCCGCCCGGTCGCAGGATCTCGCCCAGCCCCTCCGTTGTCAATTGCAGGATGACCCGCGCCAGGATATTGACGACGATGACATCAAAACGCCGCGCCGAATGCAAGACAGTTTCCAGGCTGCCTTGTCCGGCGATTATCTTGTCTTCTACGCCATTTGCGCGCGCGTTGCCGGCGGTCGCTTCCACCGCGATCGGGTCGATATCCAGCGCCAGCACGTTTCGCGCGCCCAATTTGGCCGCCGCTATCGATAGAATGCCGCTGCCCGATCCCAAGTCCAGCAGGTCCTGCGCTGGGTCGATGAGCCGTTCGAGCGCTTCGAGGCACAATTGCGTTGTGGGATGCGTACCCGTGCCGAAAGCCATGCCCGGGTCCAGCGCGATTTCAATTTCGCCCGGCGCGGGCGCCACATCAATCCACAAGGGCCGGATCAAGAGTCGCTGCCCGACCCGCAGCGGTTGATAATGCGCCTTCCAGGCCTCCGCCCAGTCCTCAGCATCCAGCGTCTTATAAGAAGGCTGCGGCATTGGGTACATCAGGCGCATGTGCCCCAGGGCGGTTTCCAGTTCTTTCTTTGTGCTTTCAGCGCGCTCATCGGCGGGGAAATAGGCGCGCAACCGGAAGCGACGCCCCGGCGGGACTTCACTCTCGTCCCATTTATCCGGCGCGATGCCCGTCTGTTCGAGCGAGACGCCTTGATGCCCGAATCGTTCCAGGACTTCCGCGATAGCTTCGGCGCTTTCGCCATCAGCGCACAGGCTGACTTCAATCCAAGAGCTCATCGCGCTGGCTTAGTCGTCGTCGCCGGAGAGGAAGTCAGCCATCTTTGACCATAGGCCGCGCCCACCCGTCCGCGGTTTGTTCTCCTGCCCCAGGGTTTCCGCCAGCTGTACAAAGAGCGCGCGCTGCTGTTCGCTCAAGTCGGTAGGCGTCTCCACCTGCACCGAAACCAACTGGTCGCCCCGTCCGGAATTGCTGCCGTCGGAGCGCAATCGCGGGATGCCCTTGCCCCGCAGCCGGAAGACCTTGCCTGTCTGCGTGCCGGCCGGGATCTGCAGCTCGACCGGACCATCAACGGTGTCCACGCTGATCCGGTCGCCCAGGGTCGCTTGCGCGATATTGATGCCGATGTCCAGGAGGATATTGTTGTCGTTGCGCTTGAAGTACTCGTGATCCCTAACGTGAACCACGACGAAGAGATTGCCGGATGGGGCGCCTCGCTCGCCGGCGTCGCCATCGCCCCGCACCTGAATTTGAATCCCTTCGCTGACGCCGGCCGGGATCTTGACGCTGAGGACGGCGCGCTTCTGCCTGCGCCCGGAGCCATCGCAGTTGCGGCAAGGATTTCTGATCAACTGGCCTGTGCCGCCGCAATTGGGGCAGGTCTGCGCCCGCACCATGGAGCCGAGGAAGGTCTGCTGCACCTGCCGCACTTCGCCGCTGCCGTTGCAGGCGCCGCAGGTCGATGGACGCGCGCCCTCCGCCGCGCCCGTCCCGCCGCAGCTGTCGCAGCTTTCCAAACGCTGAAACTCGATTTCCTTCTCGACGCCGAAAACCGCGTCGACAAAATCGATCGTTACGTCGACGCGCCTGTCGCGCCCGGCGCTTGGTCCCCGACGGCGCCCGCGCGGCTGTTCACCGAAAGCGCTGTTGAAGATATCAAAGATGTCTTCAAATCCGCCGAACCCGCCCGAGAAGCCGCTGCCCGCGCCATTGACGCCGGCGTGGCCAAAGCGGTCATAACGCGCGCGTTTGTCCTCGTCGGAGAGGACCTCGTAGGCTTCGTTGATCTCTTTGAATTTGGCTTCGGCGTCGGCTTCCGAGCTGACATCGGGGTGGTACTGCCGCGCCAAACGCCGGAAGGCGCTCTTGATCTCGCGCTCGTCAGCGCCGCGCGAAACACCGAGCACCTCATAATAATCTCTTGGCATATCGTTGACCCTGTATCAATTTCTGCTGCTGCGGGCGATTCACCGAATCGCCCCTACCGCTTTTGCTTTGGCGGGCGACCTGCTAGGTCGCCCATACAGATTTCAACTTGGCGGCCGCCTAAGTCTCCGTGAACTCGGCGTCGATGACATCTTCGTCATCCGTCTCCGGCGCTGGCTGGCCATCGGGCGCGGCTTCCGCTTCCTGATACATCTGCGCGCCCAGGGTCTGCAGCTGCGCCATCAGCGCTTCCGTCGCCGCCTTGATCTCGGAGACATTGCCGCTGTCCTTGACTTGCTTGACCGCTTCAATCTTCTCTTCGGTCTGTGATACGGCATCGGCCGGCAGCTTCTCGCGATTCTCATTGATGAGCTTCTCGGCCTGGAATATCGCCATTTCAGCCTGATTCTTGACCTCGGCTTGTTCCTTGCGCTCGGCGTCTTCACTGGCGAACTTCTCCGCCTCGGTCACCATCCGGTCGACTTCATCGTCCGATAGGCCGCTGCTCGCCGTAATGGTGATCGCTTGCTCGCGCCCGGTCGCTTTGTCCTTGGCGCTGACGTTGAGGATGCCGTTGGCGTCGATATCGAAGGTGACTTCTATCTGCGGCAGACCGCGTGGCGCCGGCGGGATGCCATCAAGGATAAAGCGCCCCAGAGATTTGTTGTCATTGGCCATAGGCCGCTCGCCCTGCACGATATGGATATCGACCTGCGTCTGATTGTCGGCGGCGGTTGAATAGACCTGGGATTTCTTGCTGGGAATGGTCGTGTTGCGGTCGATCATAGGCGTCGCCACCGCGCCCAGTGTCTCCACGCTCAGCGTCAGCGGCGTCACATCCAGCAGCAAAATGTCTTTGACATCGCCACCCAAAACGCCCGCCTGGATCGCCGCGCCCAAGGCGACCACCTCATCCGGGTTGACGCCCTTGGTCGGCTCCTTGCCGAAGAAATTCTTGACCGATTCTTGTATCGCCGGCATCCGCGTCATGCCACCGACCAGCAGCACCGCATCCACATCGCCGGTCGACAGCCCGGCATCCTTCAGGGCTTGACGGCAAGGCTCAATTGACATGCGCACCAGGTCATCCACCAGGCTCTCCAGCTTGGCGCGCGACAGGCTCATGTTGAGATGCTTCGGTCCCCCCGCGTCGGCGGTGATGAAGGGCAGGTTGATCTCGGCATTGAGCGTGCTCGACAGTTCGATCTTGGCTTTCTCCGCCGCTTCTTTCAGCCGCTGCAGCGCCTGCCGGTCCTGCCGCAGGTCAATGCCGTTCTCCTGCTTGAATTCTTCCGCGATCCAGTTGATTACCTTGTCATCGAAGTTGTCGCCGCCGAGATAAGTATCGCCATTGGTCGATTTCACCTCGAAGACGCCATCGGCGACCTCCAGAATCGAGATATCAAAGGTGCCGCCGCCGAGGTCATAAACGGCGATGATGCCTTCGTTGCGGTCGCCCAGTCCATAAGACAGGCTTGATGCGGTCGGCTCGTTGATGATGCGCAGCACCTCCAGCCCGGCGATCTTGCCGGCGTCTTTGGTGGCGTTGCGCTGCGCGTCATTGAAATAAGCCGGCACTGTGATCACCGCCTGGTCGACTGTCTCGCCCAGATAGGCTTCGGCATCCGCTTTGATCTTCTGCAAGACCATCGCCGAAATCTCCGGCGCGCTGTAATCGCGATCGTTCAGGCGGATCCGCACATCGCCGTTCGACGCGGCCGACACCTTGTAGGGCATCAGCTTGGCGGCATCGCTCACTTCCGGATCGCTGAACTTGCGGCCCATGAAGCGCTTAACGGAAAACACCGTGTTCTCCGGGTTGACCACCGCCTGGTTGCGCGCCACCCGTCCCACCAGCCGTTCGCCGGTCTTGGTGTTGATGGCGACCACCGACGGGATCAAATTGCCGCCCTCGGACGATGGAATCACGGTGGGCTCGCCGCCTTCCATCACAGCGACGACCGAATTGGTGGTGCCCAGGTCAATGCCGATTATTCTTCCCATGTCTGCTTCTCCCGTTCTTCTCTTGTCATCTCCAGGCTGTCTTCCCGCCAGGGTTGAGTCAACTGGCGACTTTCACCAGCGCCAGCCGCAAAACCTGCTCGCCGGCGCGGTAGCCCTTTTGCAACGTCTCGATCACATGACCGCTCTCGACCTCATCGCTGTCTTCGGCGCCGATCGCCTGATGCAGATTGGGGTCGAAGGGGCCGCCGGTCGGGTCAATTGCCTCGACCTCGTACTGCTCCAGCAGGGTACTGAATTTGCGCTGTATCATCGAAACGCCGCCGATCCAGGGATTCTCGCTGATCGCTTCCGGCACGCTCTCAAAGGCGCGGTCGAAGTCGTCAATAATCGGCAGCAGCGACTTCAACGTGTCGAGCGCCGCCCGCTGGAAGACTTCCCGCCGTTCCCGCTCGTTTCGCTTCTTGAAATTGGCGAATTCGGCGCGGGCGCGCTGCCAGCCGTCTTCGTTGGCTTTGGCTTCTTTCTGCGCCTCGATCAGCAACTGCATCAGGTTCGCGCCTTCCGGCAGCTCAAGCTCGTCCTGTGTCGCATCCACCGCCGCTTCGGCTTGTTCAGCGGTCGCTTCCTCGGTCGGCTCGGCCGCATCCTCGGCGGGCATTTCCTCACGCTCCAACTCATCAGCCGGATTCTTGACATCGCTCATCGATTATCCCTGTGCAAGTTCTGCCTGAAGACTTTGCTATACGTCATCATTATGTCCGGTCACTGTATGACCAGCATCAGAATAGACGGCATTATATTAGGGAAGGCAGTGTATTTCGAGGATTGCGGATGAAGTCTAACAAAGATTATATGTTTGCCGAATTGAGCCAGGTCCAGATTGCAAAATGGTTACTGTAAACCACTGAATCAGTCTCGACGCCCTCTGAATGACAAGTGTCCTCGGTGGTGAAATCATTTCAGTCAGGCGGAGTCAATTCAGGGTCGGCCGCCCCGCGTCGTCCACGCCATCCTGATACAGCGTCGCCAGCACATTCGTCATCAAGTTGGAGACGTAGCGGACCGTGCTGATGGCGCGCCCGTAGTTGATGTGCGTCGGCCCCAATACGCCGACGGCGCCGCTCATCTTTTCCGGATCGCCATAGCGGCTCAGCACCATGCTCAAGCGGCTCAGATCCTCGTAACGGCCATCGCCGGCGATCACCACCTGCACATCCACCTGCTCGCCATCCTCCGGCGGCAAGCGGTCCAGCAGATCGCTGAGCAGCGCATTGAGCACGGTATGCTCCTCCAAAATGCGGATGGCTTGCTGCGCCCCTTCTTCGTCGGCGAAGCTTTCGATGATTTGGCTTAAACCATCGCGATAGATGAAGCGGGCGCGGTTGTTGTCCACATTTTCGATCAGCTCGGCCGTCAGTTCGGCCACCTCTCGCTCCAGCATCGGCAGGTTGATGCTGCGCAGCCGAACCTGTTGCGCGCCCATATCGGCGCAAGTCTCATTAACCCGTTTGGCGGCTGCGCCTAGTTTGCTTTGCGGGACGGGTTCCGCCAGCGTCAACATGCGCTGGTGCACGCTGCCGCTATTCAAAACCAGCACCATCAGCGCCAGCCGCCCTTGAATCGAAATCAGCTCCAGATGCTTGAAGGAGTTCGTCTGCGAGATCGGCGGCGTCACGATTGAGGCAGTTTGCACCGAGCGCGCCAGCAGGGCCGCCGTCCGCCGCATCCACTGCTCCATGCCCGCCTGCAGGGTGCCGACTCGTTCGGAGATGTGGCTCTGCTCGCCACGGGTCAAGCTGCGCGTCTGCAAGAGCCGGCGCACAAAATAGCGGAATCCGACCGCCGTTGGAACGCGACCGGCCGACCGGTGCGGCGCGGCGATATAGCCCAGCTCCTCTAGCCGCGCCATCTCATTGCGCACGGTCGCCGAACTGATGTTGAGCTGATAATTCTCGACCAGAAAGCGCGAGCCCACCGGCTCCGCCCGCTCCGAATAAGCCTGCACGATGCAGGTGAGGATGTCTTCCTGTCGGCTGCTGAGAGCGGGCAACTGTCCTTCGCTGTTCATTTAGCTCCGTTCTTCGCCTCTGCCGCGTTTCAACGCGAATACGCTGAATGCTATCATGCGCCCCCGCGTTTGACAAACCGCCGCCGATCCCGCGCAGCCGCAAACGCAATTCTGATGTAAGATATGCGCCTCGCTCTTCGTCCAAAAAGCAGATATTCGAGAAGCGAGTTCGCGCATCGCCGCGATACCCCAAGACCACAGGAGACAAAAGGACATGGGCGCCAAGACATTTGCTGTCAACAAAGACGAGTTTCAGAGCGAAGTGCTCGATAGCAGCACGCCGGTGCTGGTTGATTTCTGGGCTGAATGGTGCGGTCCATGCAAGATGATCGCTCCCATCGTTGATGAAATTGCCGACGAATACGAGGGCAAGCTGCGCGTCGCGAAGGTTGATGCCGACGAAAATCAGGAGATCCTGATCAATTATGGCATCATGGGCATCCCGACTTTGATCCTTTTCAAAGGCGGTGAAGCGGTGGAGCGCATCACCGGCTTCAAACCCAAAGGCAAAATTGTCAGCAAAATCGCCACTCACATCTAGTTGCAACGGAACTGGCTATGCAAACGCTCATCTTCCGACGATGGGCGTTTTTGATTTACGCGCTTCTGTTCGAAAACTCATGGTAAACTCTGCTCCGACCGCGCGGCGGCAGCGAAATTGGCGACCTCGCTCACAGAAAATACTGAAGACCTATGGCTGCTATCGACAGTGATTTATCGATGGAAGCAGACGGTTGACACTATCCCGCCGCCCGAACTCGCTGGTATCATCGAGCGTAGCGCCAGGCGCGAAAATGGTCCACCGCAAGCGCTCGGTGAATTCAGCTTCCGCCGCCCGGTTCAGCCATTTGGAGAGACCATGAAACAGATGCAAATGACCGACATGGTGAAAGTGCCCGGCGCGAAATTTCACCCCGAGCCGGCCAGCCAGGATGATCAGGAAGAACAGCAGTACTCTTCGACGATGCGCTTCGGCTCGATGAAAGTCTTCTGTGGCGGCGCATCGCAGGACCTGGGCGGCGAGATCGTCGATTACATCTGTCGCGTGTCCGAATACAACATCAGACCGGGCGCCTATTACCGGACCGTATTTTCCAACGAGAATATCTTCATCAAGCTGGAGGAGAGCGTCCGCGGGAAAGATGTCTACCTCGTCCAGACGATGGCGTCGCCGGTGCACGAGAACTTCATGGAAATGTTAATTATGATCGACGCCCTCAAGCGGGATTCCGCCTGGCGCATTAATCTGGTCGTGCCATACATGAGTTACACCCGCTCCGACAAGAAAGACCAACCGCGCGTGCCCATTACCGCTCGGCTGATCGCCAACATGATGGAGACCGCCGGCGTCGACCGCTACATGACGATTGACCTGCACTCCGGTCAGATTCAGGGATTCTTCAATATTCCCGGCGATGCGCTCACGGCCTTCCACTTGCTGAGCGATTATGTCATCAGCCAGCTTCGCAGCGGCGAACTGGAAGACCTGGTCGTGGTCACGACTGATCTTGGTTTCGCCAAACAGGGGCGGAACTGGGCGGAGAGTTTGGGCGTGCCCCTGGCATTCGTGGAAAAGCGGCGCAGCGGCAACGCCGAAAGTCCCCGAGCCCTCTCCTTGGTCGGCAATGTCGAAGGCAAGAATGTCTTGCTTGTCGATGATGAAGTCAACACCGCCGGCAGCGTCGTCGGCGCGGTGAACGTGGTACGGGAATACGGCGCCAAGGATGTGCTCTTCGCCTTCACGCACCCCTTCTTCACCGAGGAAGCCTATAGCAGGTTCGCCGCCCTCGACCTGCGTGAAATCATCTTCACAAATACCTTGCCCATCGCGCCCGAAAGCAAGCTGACCAACATGACCGTGCTTTCCATTGCGCCGCTGCTGGGCGAGGTGATCTTGCGCGCCCATGAGGGCCGCAGCGTAGGCGCGCTCTTTAATGAGTAAGCCGCGCCCCGCCAACGCTGCCAGCCCCCCCAGAGATCTCTCCACACGCGCGCTTGTGATCGGCGGGCTCGGCTTTCTCGCGCTGTTGACGGCGCTCTACCTGTTCGTGCAGTCCATCGGCAGCGCGGAGCTGGAATCGATGGTCGAAAGTGCCGGCATCTGGGGACCGCTGGTCTATATCGCAATCAAAGCGCTGACATTCACCTTCGCGCCGCTGTCCGCCGGGCCGATTCAATTTGCCTCTGGCATTCTCTTCGGCGTCATACCCGGCGTCTTGTATTCCGTGCTGGGCGAGGTGATCGGCGGGACGGTCAATGTATTGATCGCGCGCTTGCTGGGCCGGCGCATCGTCGAGCGATTTGTCGGCGCGGCGGCGCTGGCGCGCATTGATGACTTCTACGAGCGACGTCTGGATGATTGGAAGTCGCTGCTGGCCGCGCGTCTGCTGCTCTTCTCGGTTTACGATTTCATCAGTTACGCCGTTGGCCTCGGTCATATCAGGCTGTCTGTCTACATCATCGTGTCCTTTGTCGGCGGGCTCATACCGACTTACATCTTTGTCGCGATTGGAAATGAAGCGGCTCAGAATCAAAATGTCTTGCTCCTGTTTTATGTTGGCGCGGCGGCGCTCTTTGTCCTCTGGCTTCTCTTCCGCCGCCCGATCAGCCGGCTGTGGCGCAAGCTGCAATCCAAAACCAGGTCTTAGGGAGTTCAGTTGCGGTGTAACTAAATTACCCGTTCTGCTTAGCACTCTCATATGGTTGGTTTCAGAAGCCGTTGGTTGCCATACCACTATGCTATGGTATATAATTCGCCTGATATATCAAATCGAAAGGGAGCGATATGTCAAATGAGGTTAAGAACCCTTCGGAACTGGGGGAGCGAGTGGCAACAATCGAAGGTGAAATGTCACATTTCGCAACAAAGGATTTTGTGCGCCAGTTGATCGAGACCCAGACAAAGGAGTTGAACGCTACAATCAAAGCAGAAACGAAAGAACTCCAAGGTTCAATTAACGCCGTCAACAACAAAGTAGAAGGCATTCGAGGCTGGCAGAACCGGGTGAGTGGCGGTGGCGCGGGTTTGGCAATTATCATCTCGCTAACAGTAGCAATAGGCAACATGATAGTTATCATAACTAGACTCAGTTGAGGAAGCACTCATCCACATAATCAATTCCACATCCCCGCGTATGCGGGGTTTTGCTTCTATGGCGAGGTTAGATTCCTCCTTATGATATAATCTCTTGTAGTTGCCAATTCAACACAGTCTGAGGATTCATGTTCCGCAATATCGTCAAGAAAGTATTCGGCGACCCGATGGAGAAAGCGCTTTCCGTCTATCAGGAGTCGGTCGACCAAATCAACGCCCTGGAATCATCTATGCAGGCGCTCAGTGATGAGCAGATGAAAGCCAAAACGGCCGAATTCAAAGCGCAGTTGGAAGGCGGCGCCCGCTTCAAAGACATCATGATCGAAGCTTTTGCCCTCGTGCGCGAAGCCTCCGTCCGCACCATCGGCCTGCGCCATTACGATGTGCAGCTGATCGGCGGCATCGTTCTGCACGAAGGGCGCATCGCTGAAATGAAAACGGGCGAAGGCAAAACGCTTGTCGCCACCCTGCCGCTTTATCTCAATGCCTTGGACGAGCGCGGCGCCCATCTCGTCACGCCCAACGACTACTTGAGCAAGCACGGCCTGCAATTTATGGGGCCGATTTATCACTTGCTGGGCTTGTCTGCGGCTGTCATCCAGAATACCGGCGGCGGGCCCGATAGCGGCTCCTTCCTCTTCGATCCCGATTTCATCTCCGATGACGCGCGTTACCAAAATCTGCGGCCGATCAGTCGGCGCGACGCCTACCAGGCCGATATCCTCTATGGCACCAACAACGAATTCGGTTTCGATTATCTGCGCGACAATATGGTGCTCGCGCATGAACGCCTGGTGCAGCGCGAATTGCGCTATGCTATCGTTGACGAAGTGGACAATATCCTCATCGACGAAGCCCGTACCCCGCTTATCATATCGGGCCCCTCAGATGAGCCATCGGACTTTTACCGCCGGTTCGCGTCCATCGTGAAGCGGCTCAAGAAGAGCAGCGAAGACAGCGTCGAGGCGGAAGAACCGGATGGCGACTTTGTGCTCGATATCGGCGACCGCATTGTCTATCTGACCGAGGGCGGCGTGGAGAAGGTGGAGAAGGCGCTCGGCGTACATCAGCTTTACCATCCGGACAACGCCGAGATGCTGCCCTATCTCGACAACTGTCTGCGCGCGCAGACGCTCTACCAAAATGACAAAGAATACATCGTGCAGAATGGCGAAGTCGTTATCGTAGATGATTTTACCGGCCGGCTGATGCCCGGCCGCCGCTTCTCCGAGGGGCTGCACCAGGCGATAGAAGCCAAAGAAGGCGTGCAGATCCGCCGTGAAAACATCACCATGGCGACCATCACCTTCCAAAACTTCTTTCGCATGTACGACAAACTGGCCGGCATGACCGGCACCGCCCTCACCGAAGCGGAAGAATTCGAAAAGACATACGAGCTCGATGTCGTGCCGATTCCCACGCATCAACCCGTCATTCGCGCCGATGAAAATGACCTGATCTATGTGAACGAAACCTCAAAGTGGAACGCCATCGTCCAGGCTATCCAAGAGCGCAACGAGCGTAATCAACCCATCCTCGTCGGCACTGTCGCGGTCGAGACATCGGAGCGGCTCAGCAAATACCTGAGCCAGGCCGGCATCAAACACGAAGTGCTCAACGCCAAGCAGCATGAGAAAGAAGCTGAGATCATCACCCAGGCGGGCCGCCCCGGCGCCGTCACGATCGCCACCAATATGGCGGGGCGCGGCGTCGATATCCTGCTCGGCGGCAATCCCGAAGGTTTGGCGCGGGGGGCTTTGCGCCGCAGCGGCATTGACCTGACCGCCGCCACCGACGCCCAATGGCGGAAGGCGCAGGCGGAAGCCGAGAAACTTGTCCTGCGGGATCGGGAGGTGGTGCTGGAGGCCGGCGGCTTGTTCGTTTTGGGCACCGAACGCCACGAAGCGCGCCGCATCGATAATCAACTGCGCGGCCGCTCCGGCCGTCAAGGCGACCCCGGCGAATCCCGCTTTTACCTGAGCCTTGATGACGACCTGATGAAGCGCTTCGCCAATGACAACGTCAAGCGCCTGATGAAAACGGCCGGCTTCCCCGAGGACGAAGCGATCCAGCACAGCATGATTAGCAAGTCCATCGAACAGGCGCAGATCCGCGTCGAAGGCCACAACTTTGATATTCGCAAGCGCGTCGTCGAATACGATGATGTCGTCAACCGCCAGCGCGAAATCATCTATGGGCAGCGTCTCGATTGGCTGCAGAAGGACGCCGAGCAGCTGCACCGCGATTTTCTCGTCATGATTGAAGACCAGATCGCCGCCGCCGTTGAGGACGCCTTCGCCGCCGATCATCAAGGCGAGCACCTCGAAGCCGGCGCGATGTATCAGCAGTTGGCCAGCACCGGCCTGCCCCTGCCGGAGACGATCACCGCCGAGGCGCTGGACGAACTTGAACAGGACGATGTCACCACCCAAATTCGCGCGCGCGCCGCCGACTTGCTAGCGGCGAAAAAAGAGCAATTGGAAGCCGCGCGTGAAGGGCTGACTGAGATCGCCGAGCGCCAAACGGTGATCCGCGCCCTCGATCACTTCTGGCAGCGACACCTGACTGACCTCGATATCCTGCGCGAGGGCATCGGCTTGCAAGCCATCGCCCAAAAGGACCCGCTGGTCGAATATCAGCGGCAGGGCTTCCAGATGTTCCGCGTGGTCGAAGATACCTATCGGCAGATCGCCGCCCGTCAGATCTTCCTTGTTCAGCCCGCGGTCGTGCAGACGCCGCAGCGCCGCCGTGAAATGCGCGAGTATCGGCCGGATCTGCAAATGGGCAACACCGACCGCCCGACGCAGCAGACGGTGCGCAGGAACAGCAAGCGTCCCGGCCGCAACAAACCCTGCTGGTGCGGCAGCGGCAAGAAATACAAACATTGCCACATGCGCGAGGACAACCTGTCCGGCAAGTTCCAGCAAGCCGGTTGACGCGCGCGATGTTCCAAATCGGCGATATTGAAATATTCCTTTTCAACGACGCGACCGCCTACATGGATCCGGGCGGATTGTTCGGCCTGGTGCCTCGCGCGCTTTGGTCGCGCTATTACAGCGCTGACGAGCGCCACTTGATCGAGACCGCGACGCACAACCTTCTAATTCGCGCCGCTGGGGTGCATATCATCGTCGATACCGGCTTCGGCAACAGTCTGAGCGAGTCGCAGCGCCGTTTCCTGCACATTGACGAATTTGATGGCGCACAGCGAGGTTTGGCCGCCCTCGGCCTGTCAGCGGACGATATCGACATCGTCATCGACACTCACTTGCACGACGATCACTGCACCGGCAATTTCAGGCTGGATGCTGATGGCGCGCGCGCGCCCGCATTTCCAAATGCCGAATACCTCGTCCAGCGCCGCGAATACGAAGACGGGACTCATCTAAACGAACGCACCCGCGGTACATACCGGCCGTATAACTACGTCCCGCTGCTTGAATCGGGGCAGTTGACGCTGCTTGATGGCGACAGCGAAATTTTACCGGGCGTGACGGCAATCGCGACGCCGGGGCATACGCCCGGACACATGAGCGTCCGTATCGAGAGCGGGGGGGAGCAGGCCGCCTTCCTCTGCGATATGGCGTCGCTGGCTGTGCATTTCGAACGCTTGGCCTGGATGACCGCTTTCGATGTCGAGCCGCTGATTACGCTGGAAACGAAGCGCCGCTGGATGCAGTGGGCGCTGGAAACGGACGCGCTGCTCATCTTCCCGCATGACAAGATCAAACCGGCCGGTCGCTTGACGCAGGATGAACGGGGCCGCCCGAAAGTTCTGGCGGTAGCGGTCGAATACGGCAATCCGTAACCCCCCATTAGCCAACGTGCTGTAGGGAGGTTTCGGCGAAACGCCCACTCATGATCAGGATTTCAGTTGACGGGCGTCTCAGCGAGACGCCCCTACACTTCTGGTATTTGTCAATCGCCCGTTTATGTCGTCTATTCCTCTGTGGCTCTGCGCCTCTGTGGCAAATTTATGCTCGCTCGGGCTGACACTGCGGGCAAAAATGCGTGCCCCGTTGTCCAACCCTGATTTTGTTGATGACCGCGCCGCAGCGCCGACACGGCAGATTAGCCCGCCCGTAAACATAGAAGTAATCCTGCGATTCGCCTTTGCCGCCGTCCGGCTTGCGATACCAATTGATGCTGGCGCCTTCATGCTCGATGCCCGCCCGCAAGGCGTCCCGGATCGTCTGATGCAGCCGCTGACTGTCCTTGTCGGTCAAAAGGTGGACGGGCGTCGCCGGGTGAATGCTGGCGCGGAAAAGCGCTTCGTCGGCGTAGATATTGCCAATGCCGGCGATAAACTCCTGCTCCATGAGAAGAGACTTGATCGCGCGACGGCGCCCCTTCATCCCCGCGCGGAATACCGCCAGCGTGAATTCATCACTGAGCGGCTCTGGCCCAAGATGCCCGAGCAAGCTCCCGACATCGTCGGTCAAATAGACCCGTCCAAACTTGCGCAGGTCGGAAAAACGCAGCTGCTGCCCGTTGTCCAGATCAAAGCGGACGTGCACCCAGCGGTCCGCTTCATGCTCCTCATCGGTGTTCGTCACATAAAGCCGCCCGGACATTTTCAGATGGATCACCAAGGTATCAAAATCCAGCGCGATCAAAATATACTTGCCGCGCCTGTTGAGCGCCCGCACACGCTGCCCGGAAACGCGCGCGGCAAACTCGTCCGGCGCCGGCGAGTGAATCGTCGCGGGCCAATCCTGCCACATGTCCTCGATCCACCGCCCGATCAAGGCTTCGCGCAAGCCGCGCACAACGGTCTCAACTTCGGGCAATTCAGGCATGGTTTTTCATCAGTTCGATAGAAGTTTGCAGCGCGCAATCGTCGCAATTGGTGCGGACTGTTGGCGCCGTCGGATGCTATAATACGGTCATCCTTCTCGATTTGTAACCCGTAGCGGCACAGGCGGACCGCAAGAGCATGACAAGCGATTTCGTCCATCTTCACGTCCACAGTGAATTCTCTCTGCTGGACGGCCAAAGCAGGATCAAAACACTGGTCGAGCGCGCGAGCGCCTTAGGCATGCCCGCCCTCGGCATCACCGATCATGGCGTTATGTTTGGCGTCCTGGATTTTTACCGCGCCTGTTCCGACGCCGGCATCAAACCCGTCATCGGCATGGAAAGTTACCTCGCGCCACGGGGCATGACTGATCGCGATCCGCGGCTGGACCGCAGCCCCTATCACATGCTCCTGCTGGCGAAGAACATGACCGGCTATCAGAACCTGCTCAAGATTGCCTCAGCCTCTCAGCTTGAGGGCTATTATTATCGCCCGCGCATCGACAAAGCGTTCATGGCGGCGCATGCGGACGGCATCATCGCCACCAGCGGCTGCCTGGCGGCGGAAATCCCGCGGTTTGTCGCAAATGGCGATGATAAAGGCGCGCGCGAATTGATCGGCTGGTACCAGGATGTCTTCGGCGCGGAGAACTTTTACCTTGAGCTGCAGGGTCACGACCTGCCGGCGCTGCAGCACTTGAACGGCTGGCTCTGCGATTATCGCGGCAGCGGGCACAGCGCTGTGCAATTGGTCGCTACCAACGATGTGCACTACGTCTACGAAAACGATGCCGAAGCGCATGACACGCTCCTCTGCATCCAGACCAGCGCACTCAAATCCGAGCCAGACCGAATGAAGATGGAGCCCTTCAACAGCTACTTTCTCAAATCCGCCGCCGAGATGCGCGCCGGGTTCGCCGCCCTGCCGCCCGAGTTGATCGACGAAGCCTTCGCCAATTCGCTGAAGATCGCCGATATGACCGAAATCGACCTGGCGCCCAAGGGTTATCATCTGCCCGTCTTTCCGGTTCCGGCGGGTTACGACCAGCACAGTTACCTGCGCCACCTGATAGAACTCGGCATGGAGTGGCGCTTTAGCGCTGATTGGCGGGCTGACCCCGTCTTCACTGAACGCATTGAGCGCGAACTCAATATCATCCATAGCATGGGCTTTGACGCTTATTTTCTGATCGTCTGGGACCTCTGTGAGTTTGCCCGTCAAGCCGATATCTGGTGGAACGTGCGCGGGTCGGGCGCCGCCAGCCTGGTGGCTTACAGCTTGGGCATCACCAATATCGATCCGATACAGAATGGTCTGCTTTTCGAGCGCTTCCTCAACCCGGGGCGCGTCACAATGCCCGATATCGATCTCGATTATCCCGATGACCGCCGCGGCGAGATGATCGCCTACACCGCCCAGAAATACGGCGAAGACAAAGTCGCCGCCATCATCACATTCGGCACTTTGGGCGCCAAAGCGGCTGTGCGCGATGTTGGCCGCGCCCTTGATGTCGATCTGGGCAGGATTAATCGCGCCGCCGCCCTCATCCCCCAGGAAGCCCGTCAGAAGAAAATCCGCGACTATGTCGATGGCAATCCTGAATTGCTTGATCTGTATCATAGCGATGCCGAATTGCAGCGCGTGATTGACACCGCCATCGAATTGCAAGGCATGACCCGCCACGCCTCCACCCATGCCGCTGGCGTCATCGTCGCCGACCGCCCCTTGGTGGACCTCGTGCCGCTGCACCGCATCGCCGGCAAGGATCCCTCCGGCGGCGCCTTGAGCGCGGTCACGCAGTTTCCCATGGAGACCGCCGAGTACATCGGCCTGCTCAAGGTGGATTTTCTTGGCCTGTCTACGCTCACGATCATGCGCAAAGCCTGCGACCTGATCGCGCGTCACCGCGGCATCCGCTACAGCATTGACAGCATCCCCTTCCGCCATGAAGAAGCCCAAAGCGGCGAACAGCGCGCCATGCTCGATGACGCCTTTGAAATGGTGGGGCGGGGCGAGACGATCGGCGTCTTTCAAGTGGAATCCGGCGGCATGCAGCAGATGCTGCGCCAGATGCGGCCGCGCGTTTTCGAGAATGTCGTCGCCGCTATTTCACTCTATCGCCCGGGACCGATGGAGTTCATCCCGCAATATTGCCGGCGCATGCACGGCGATGAAGAAATCACGACATTGCATCCGAAACTTGAGCCCATCCTGCGCGAGACCTACGGCATCTGCGTCTACCAGGAGCAGATCATGGAGATCGCCGGCGAGCTCTTTGGCTATGAGCTGGGCGAAGCCGATCTGATGCGCAAAGCCGTCTCCAAGAAACTGCCGGAAGAGCTCAACAAACATCGAGCGATTTTTATGGAGCGCGGTCCCAAAAACGGCATCGACCTTGAAACCGCCGAAGATATCTTCGACATGATTGCCTTTTTCGCTGACTACGGCTTCAACAAAGCCCACGCCGCCGACTACGCCGTCATCACCGTACAGACAGCTTTTCTCAAATGTCATTACCGCGAAGAGTACATGACCGCCTTGCTCAGCGTTCAGCGCGATGATCTATCGAAGGTCTCGACCTTTCTCGAAGAATGCCGCCGCTTGAACATCCCCATCAGCCCGCCCGATGTCAATCGCAGCCAGCTGGACTTCGACATTGAGACGACGCCTGATGGTCGGCGGGCGATTCGCTTTGGGCTGGGCGCGGTCAAAAACGCCGGCGAGCGCGCTTTGCGAGACCTGATCGCCGTCCGTGGCGAAGCGCCCTTCAGCAGCCTTGAGGATTTCAGTGAGCGAATCGACTTGCGCGAGATCGGCAAGCGTACGGTGGAGAGCCTGATCAAAGTGGGCGCCCTGAACCGCTTTGGCACGAGGGCAACGCTATTGGCCGCCCTGGATGAAATCATCCGCTTCAGCGCCGCCTTTCACGAAGAAAAAGCAAACCGCATGGACTTCATGTTTGGGGATTCCGCGGGGAGTGTGGAAGGAAAACTGCAGAGGCTGAAACAGATTGATGAAGCGTCGCGCCGTCAACTCCTGAAATGGGAGAAGGAACTGCTCGGTCTGTATCTCAGCGGGCGGCCGGCCGACCGTTATCGTGAGCATTTGTCCCAACTGAACCTGCAAAAGATCAGCGATCTCAAAAGCCCACAGTTGAGCAAACCGGAAGCCGTCCGCATCGCCGGCGAAGTAACCGCCCTGCGCAAGATCACCACGCGCAACAGCGACATGATGGTCGTGCTCAGCCTGGAAGACTGGCACGACAGCGCGGATGTCATCGAAGTGGTGCTGTTTCCGCGCGTCTACGCCAAGGCGATGGATACTTACGCGAAGAACAACGAACGGACGCCAGCAGAAACCCGAAGCCTGGAAGAGGGGGAAATCATCCTCATTAAGGGCCGCTACGACGACAGCCGCGGCGACCCGCAGATCATTGCCGACGGTCTCGTTTTGGATTTCACCGTGATCACTGCGGCCGATAGCGCGGGCGAACCAGCTGACGAGAGCGAACCCATTTGGGAGGGCGCATCGCAGGAGCCGCCTGAAGCGAGCTACGAAGGCGCTCCGCCGCCGAACATCGACGATCTTCCGCCGGCGCCGCCACCCAATGATGACTTGATCGCCGCGTCTTTTGAGGCGCCCCCCGCCGCCATCGACGCGAGTGAAACTCAGGCGGACGAGCCGGAATGGGTGAACGGCGACGGCCACCTGGAAATGCCTGGCGAGGCGGGCGCGAAGCCGCGTGAACCGCGCCGGATCTCGGTCACGCTGGCGGCCACGGATGACGCGGAAAAAGACCGGCGGAAACTGCAGCGCATTCACAACGGTTTGATGAAGTATCCCGGCCAGGACGGCTTCCGCATCATCGTCGTGCGCGGCGGCGAAGCGACATCGCTGGACTTCCCCGATCAAAGCACGAATATCTGCCAAGCCCTCAGAGACGATCTGGTCGAGATCGTCGGCAGCGGCGAGTACATTGTTGTCGATGATGAGTCCTAGTCAGTCAGCGCCAGCCATATCGCGCTTTGCCGCTCGTTAACGCAATCATATTTGAAGACGAAGACGAAACTGTTTAGAATACACAGGCTTGCGGAGCGCGCCAATTGACGACTCTCCGCCGGGCCAGCTGAATAGGGACGACCGAAATGAAACGTATCGCCGTCATAACAAGCGGTGGCGACGCGCCTGGTATGAACGCGGCCGTTCGCGCGGTGGTGCGCGCCGGGCTGGATCAAGGCGTAGAAGTCTATGGTGTCCGCCAGGCCTATCTGGGTTTGCTGGCGGGCGACCTGGCCCTGTTGAGCAGCCGCGAGGTGAGCGGCATCCTGCAGCGCGGCGGGACTGTCCTCCAGACGGCCCGCAACGAAGAATTCAAGACGCTGCAGGGCCAAAAGAAGGGCCAGCGCCGGCTCAACGAAAATGGCATCGAAGGCGTCATCGTCATCGGCGGCGACGGCAGCCTGCGCGGCGCGCTCGCCCTTCACAGCCTGGGCGTGCCCGTCATTGGCATCCCGGCCAGCATCGACAACGACATTTGGGGCACCGATACCAGCATCGGCGTCGACACCGCGCTGAACACGATCCTGGACGCCGTCGATCGCTTGCGTGATACCGCGACATCGCATAATCGCGCCTTTGTCGTGGAAGTGATGGGCCGCGACTGCGGCTACCTGGCGGTGATGGCCGGCATCCTCGGCGGCGCCGAAATTGTTGTCACGCCCGAAAATGGCGTCACCATGGACGAAATCGCCGTCTCGCTTGAAGATGCCTATATCCGCGGCAAGACGCATGCCATCGCCGTGCTGGCGGAAGGCGCCCCCTATCAGGGCCCGCAGTTGGCGCGCTACCTGGAACAGAAGCATATCGGATTCGAGATTCGCCTGACCATCCTGGGTCACACGCAGCGCGGCGGCAGCCCGACCGCCTTCGATCGGCTCCTGGCGACGCGGATGGGGGTCTATGCGGTCGAGCTTTTGCTCGGCGGCGAGACCGGCATGATGGTGGCGCGCGTCGGCCGCGAACAGACGCCGATACCCCTGGCCGAGGCGACGGCGCGCACGCGGCAGATCACCCCCGAATACTTCGACCTCGCCCGAGTGCTCTCACGATAAGGCGGGCGCCGCCACATCGACCCGCCGGCAGCCGAGCAGCCGCATCAGAGCCGCCGTTTCGACCCGCAGCTGCAGGCCCCGCTGGCCGGCGCTGATGACGATATGCTCGAAAGCCTCCGCCCGGCGATCAAGATAGACATCCCAGTTCTTCCCCATCAACGCCAGCGCGCTGATGCCGCCCACCTGCAAACCGGTCAACTTTTCGGCATCGGCATGCGACGCCAGCGCCGCCTTCTTGCGCCCCATCGCTTTCGCCAGCCGCTTGAGGTCCAGCGTAGTATTCGACGGCAGCATGACCAGGACCGGCTTTCTCGCCCCCGGCGCGCCCACCACCAATGTCTTGAAGACCTCGTCAACGCTGAAGCCGACCGCCGCCGCCACTTGCCGCGCATCGCGAATCGCCGCGTCGTAATGATAGACTTCGTAGGCGATCGAATTGGCGTCAAGAAGCCGCATCGAATTGAGCCGCTTAACTTTGGCCACGGTGCCCGTCCCCGCGTTATTCGTCTTCAGTCGGTTTGTATTGCCGCTTCGCCATCCGCGCCATCATCCCCGGCGCGATGACGCCGCCCGCCAGGATGAAGCGGTCGAAGAGGCGCAGGATCAGCCGCCGCGGGCGCCGCTCCGCCGCCTTGACGAGGGCCAGCGCGACGTCGTCGGCCGTTATTGTCGGCAGCCCGCCGCGAACCTCCTGGCTCAAGCCCAGTCGATTCTGATTGAACTCCGTTTGCGTGCGCCCGGCCAGAACATCGGTCACCGCGATGTTGTCGTCTTCCAGTTCCAGCCGCAGCGAACCGGCTAGGCTGGAGACGAAAGCCTTGCTGGCGGCGTAGGCCGCGGTGTAGGGCGTATGGATGCCGGCCACGATTGACGAGACGAGCAGGATATGACCGCCGCCCTGTTTCCGCATGGCCGGCGCAGCGGCGCGAACACAATGCAGAACGCCATCGATATTGCTGCGCAGCACGGTCTCAATATCGTCCCATTCGCCATCGACGACCGCGCCATGATGCCCGACGCCGGCGTTGGCGAGCAGAACATCCAGCCGCCCGAAGCGCTCCAGCGTCCGCAGCGCCGCCGCTTCAATTTGCGCCGGATCTCGCACATCGCCGACGGCCGCGAGGAAGTCGCCGTGTGGAGAGGGCAAGGCGTCGATCTCATCGCGCAGGCTTTCGAGGCGGTCGCCGCGCCGCGCCAGCCCGCAGACATGATGACCGGCGCGGGCAAAAGCGATCGCCGCCGCCCGCCCGATCCCGCTCGACGCGCCCGTGATGAAGACGACTTGCCGCGTTTCTGTCATTTGCCCGTTCCCCTCGCCCTCCCGGCAAAGTATATCACCGCTTGACGCAGCGCTTGCCGCCTATATTCATAGACGTCTTGCCCGCGCGGAATGTTAAGAAACTTGACGAGCAAGGAGCGATTTATTAACATAATCTTAAAGATTAATTCCAACCGCTCTTTGGGGGCCGAGACGCGCGACGCACTCTCTGAAATCTATCAACTCAACAAGAGACGCTGATATGGCAGCCGACGGCAAGAAACGCAAAAAGAAGAATGCGATCCTCCCGACCGACCCCATGGCGGAGGCGGGGCGCAAACTCTTCGCCCAGCAGATCCGGCGCATGAAGAGCCACGAAGCCGGCAGCCGGACCGGCGAGGATATTGAATCCGTCCATCAGATGCGGGTCGCCATCCGCCGTATGCGCAGCCTTTTCAATCTGATTGGTTCTCATTATCGACGCAAAACGGTCGCCAAATATGAGCGCGGCTTGCGGGATATCGCGCGCGCATTGGGCGCCATCCGCGATCTCGATGTCCTTATTCTGGACTTGCAGGAGTTCCAGGCCTCTTTGCCGCCGGCGTCTCAACCCCACATGGCGCAGGTGGTCTCCGTCCTCGATGAGCGCCGCAAGGAGTGCCGCGCCGCCCTCCATCAGCTCTTTGATTCGAAACGTTATGCGCGCTTCCTGCGTCAATTTCAACGGCTCGCCAAAGGATCCGGTCAAGGCGCGCGCCGGGTAAAACGGGCGGAGACGCCGCATCAAGTGCGTCATGTGCTGCCGCTGCTGCTGCACGAGCGCTTGGCGCGGGTACGAAGTTATGACAGCGTACTGCCGGCCGCGGAAGATGAAATCCTGCATGCCCTCCGCGTTGAGTACAAGCAGTTGCGCTACGCCCTGGAGTTCTTCCAGCCGATACTGGGCAGCTCGGCCGCCCGCTTCTTGCAGCAAGCCAAGAGAATGCAGGACATTCTCGGGCGCATCAATGACATTGCTGTATTCAGCGCTTATGTAAGCCGCCTTGAAGGCTTGACGCCCGAGCAGACCGCTGTGGTGGACGCATACATGGCGGCGCGCAATGAAGAACTGGCCGGCTTGCGAGAGCAGTTTAACGACGCCTGGCTGCGCTTCAACAACCGCAGGACGCAGCGACAGTTCTCCGATTCGCTGCTGGTCCTGCGTTAAGTCAAGTCCGCAGTTTGTATATGCCCGGCAGTTGGTAGAATTGGCCCGCGCTCAGCCCGTCAATCGCCAAATCCAGGAAGCGCTCGGCTTGCGGATCCCAGACGCCGACTGAAAATATATAGGGCTGGCCCTCTCGTTTCAGAGGCGCTTCATCGTCCAGGCGCAGAATACGCCGGTCTTTGACGTATTCGTCGGTCTCCCAAAAGGTTGTCGCATAGTTGCCATGACGATGCGGGGCCGCGCGCAGTTGCCATGTCTGCGCGGTCTGCTTTGTATCCGCGTTCTGAAAGCGGATGACGAACTCCAGGCGCCGACCCAGCGGTTCCAGGGCGCGCCAGGTCAGCTCCAGCGTGATCGGCGTGCCGACAAAAATCGTTGACGGAAACGCGCCGAGCGTGTGAAGACGCAGCTGGCCATCATAAGTGATGGCGGCCGGACTTTGCCGGTCTGCCAGGTAGCGCCCCGGCAACTCGCGCCGCCCCCCGATGTCGCGGGATTCGTATAACTCATAACTGAAGGTCCCGTCAAAATGCTCTCGCACCGGCTGGAAAAGATCAACCCGGCCCAGCGCCGCGACCAGCTGAGTCCGCCGCGGATCCAGCCCGGCTTCCGCATAAGCTTCGCGCGCCTTCGCCCCGTAGATGAAATGCGTCGCGCCGAGATTTTCGTAGTCCTCCAGGCGCGTTACGGGCTCGTCGATCATGCGCAGCTGCGGGAAGAAGAATGGCAGGCGCTCCTCGCCCGGCGCCAGCACAATGGCTTCCCTCCCGGTGTCGCGCGCGTAGTCATTCAAGCCGAAGACCATCTCGAGCAGCGACGGATTGAAGGCCTGGTATTTTCGGATGTCGCTGTCCAGAGTCTCGTCCAGGAGCGGCAGGGAGGACCAGCGCATGTCGAGCGCGGAGGCGGCGACGCCCGGCAGGCTCAAGCAGAAGAGCGCCAGATAGGTTGCGCGCCGCAGAGCGCCGCTCCAGCGCCCCATTCTGGCTGGCGCCAGGATTAGCGACAGAGCGATCGCCGAGGGCAGGCAGAGCAAAGGCAGCGCGGCGAATCCGAGTCGGTAGTGATAGCTGTAGGAAAAAAAGAAGGTGACGAAGTATGGCAGCGCAAACAGCAGCGCCCAACCGCCCGCGCGCAGCAGCCGCGCCTCCTGTGGATTCAGAGGCATTCTATTTCGCCCGCGCAGGCTAATACCAATCAGTATCAGCCCGGCGATGATCAGCGCCGAATCCTCGGCAGTGATGTAACTTGCCGGCGGATCGACGCGCTGCGGGGATAGCCGGGAGCTGGAAGCCTGCGCGCCCGCCAGCAGCAGCGCGATGCCGATCGCGCAAATCAAGAGCGCCCGCCCTTTCAATTGAAAGCGCATCATCAGCACAATGACAGCAAGGACGAGCGCCAGGAGCAGAGGCGCCAAATAATCGCCGCTGCGCAGAGCCCGCGTCAGCCAGATTGCCTTGGGCCAGGTGATCGCCTCGTGACCAAGCGCTACATTGCGCAGATACCAAGGCGCTCCCAGTGGCAGGCAAGCGACGACGGTCCAGCAGGCCGTAGCCAGCCGAGGCCGCCAGCGCCGAAAATCAAATCGCTTGTGGATCAAGTCGACGGCGAGCAGAAATAAGATGCCCCAAATGAAGGCGCCTGCGGTCGGCTTGGTGAACATTGCGAGGCCCAACATGACACCGGCCAGGAGCGCCTCATGGCGTCGTTCCGATGGGTCGCCCTCGCAGGTCCAGGCGCGCAGAAAGAATACGGCCGCCAGCGTGAAACTAAAGGTCAGAGGGATCTCAAGATCGCCAATTGGCGCCCATTGCCCTACGTAGGGATGCAGGCCCCAGAGCGCCGCGGCGAATATGCCAACCCGGCGGTTCGCCAGTCTCTTGCCAAGCAGATAGGCGGCCAGAATGCTGCCGATATGCAGCATCGGTATGACCATGCGCGCCGCGTGATCATTTATGTCGCCGACCAGCGTCTGCACATAGGCGAATTGCAGCGACAAAAAGGGCGGGTAATAATCAATCGCGTTCGGAATGAGTCCCTCGAGAAAATACAGCCGGCCCTGGTAGCCGAAGATCCAAAGCGCATCATAGGCGGTGAAGGGCCAGAACGCAGTGTGAATCCAGCGCAGGACGACGGCAGCCGCGATCAGCCCAATGATTAGTTTTTCGTCAAAAGCGAGGGATGGCGCCGAGGCGGCGCTGCGCTGCGCGGGCGCATTCCATTTTGCGAATGTTACATATATTTTTTTTGCCACAGAAAGCACAGAGATCGTCTGATTGCTTCGCAAAGTCGCTATGTTGTCGGCATTCCGCCCCGCCGGCGCCGATAGGGATCGGACCGCGTTGCGTTGCCGTTTGCGCCAGGCCAGCGCGGCGCCGGCGACCGCGATGGCGAGGCTGCCGGGAAGAATCCATTCCGGCGTCAGCAGTGGGGTATTCAGTTGCGCGCCGACAAAGCCCAGGACCAGCATCCAGGTCGTCATCCATGCGGGACCCAGCGCCAGCGCCAGCGCGCCGATGAAGGCTTTCGAACGCCAATGCTTTGTGGACAGCAGCGCAAATGCCCAGGGCAAGCCGACGCCGAGGTGCATCCACAAGGTTGGAAGCATGCCCGCCAGGGACGCTTCAATCCAATACAGTGACGCCATCAGCTTCGCGGTAGAAAACTGTCCGTAATTTGGAAGACAGGTCGACAAGGGCCTGCGCCGTCAGCATCGCCAAGGCCGGCGCCAGCGGCAGGTAATAGCGCGCCCAAGGCAATGGCGTCAGCAGCAGCGTGGCCAGCGCCGTGCCCAGGACCCAGACGAGCAAGAGCTTTCGATTATCCGCCGCGACATCTGGGCTGTACGTTAGGCTGATCGCGCCGTAGACCGCCAGCCCAAGGAAGAGCAGCCCGGCCAGGCCGCCGCCGCCGATCAGTATGCCTGCCAGCCCGGCGCTTTCGTAGGTTTTGATCTGCGCCGAAATGACATCATATTCCGCCCAGCTCTCCACTTCAAAATACTGATGTTCCGCCGCGAATGCGTAGCGAAAGAAACCCGCTATCCGCTCTCCAAACGAGTCATATCCGCCGAACAAATCCACTTGAAATCTCAGCAGCTCGGCCCGCATCTCAATGATAAGGCCGGGCAATTCCAAGGGCGCCGACCACCAGGCCGGGTTGAGCAGAAGAAACACCAGGGCGGCCAATATCAGGAGCGAACAGCAGACAAATGCCCGCTGCCATTTCGAGCGCAATGGCCAACTGTCTTTGCCCTTCTTCTGCCACAGAAGCGCCTGAAAAACGACCGAGGCGGCCAAAGCGCAGGTGATGATGTTGGGATGCTTCGCCGATACGGCCAAGCCCATGCAGACGCCCAGCAGCGCGATGGTCCACCACTTGCGCTCGCGCAGCAGCCAGGCGGCCGCCAGCAAGACGAGCATCAATCCCAACAGATGGCTGCCTTCCATCATGGCCCGGCGTCCATTGATCAAAACGTTGGGATGCAGCGCGAACAGGGCGCTCGCCACATAGGCGGCCGGTCGGCTCAAAGTTATCCGCGTTAACTGAAAGAAAAGCGCGGCGGCCAGCGCCAATTGAATCGCCGATGCCAGCCGCGCGGCATTCAAGAGATCGCTGTCAGGCAAAGAACCGGACCTGAGATTAAACGCGTAGTCGCGTCCCCAATGCCATGACCGGTTGAAATCGTCGAGGCCATAGCCCTGATTCCAAGCCAGCCAGCCATATATCGTCTTGGAGATCGTGCCGTTCTCGAGGCGAAGTTTCTGCTCATTTGGGCGATCCGACCAGGTATCGTCGTACAGTATCTTCGAAAGGTCCCCGTCAACAAAGATATGGTGATAATCCCGCCCCATGTAGATCAGCGTCGATTCATCCCCATGGAAGGGCACGATGCCTGCTCCAGCCACAATGTAAGCCGCCAGCAGCGCCAGCCACACAGCATTGAACCAACGGGGCAGTTGCTGTGGTATTGGCATATTTTCTTCGTCCGCCTTCCTGGAATAGACAGGCAAAGTCAATTATAGGATTGTTTCAGATTGGAGAAAACAGCTTAGGCCGTTCTTCTAGTCACCAGAATACGAGGAGATAAGGCCGGCTTAGTCCTCTTGTGGCAGGATTTGCAGCGAGAGCAAAAACTCCACCAGCGCGCGCTGATCGGCGAAGGGCAGCTCAGTGAAAGCGTCACGGGGGGCGCGCCCCTCGCCTCCATGCATCAGGATTGCTTCTGAGATCGTCGTCAGATCGCCTCGGTGTCCATAGGGGGCTGAACTGCCGACATCCCAGAGTTTCCGCGTGATGAAAAACTCGCTCCCCGGCCGCTCTCCGATGTCTGGCCGGCTATCCCGCAGCGCCTCGTTACAAAAGAAGCGGATGGCGCCTGGCTCGCCTGCTGGGTCGCAAAGGCTGTGACGTTTGAGATCGGTGAAAGCCCGAACGATTGCCCCCTCGCCTTCAGGCTCCAACCGCGGCTGCTGGCCATCAGTCGTCATGTCAAAACTGACCATCTTCGACATGTCAGTCATGGTATTGGACGGGTTAAAGGGATTCGGATCGCTGAACATGCGAGATTCCAGGTATAGCTCTGGCATATGGCAGCTAGCGCAGCCGATATCTTCAAACACTTGCTCGCCACGAACGGCATCCGCCCGCCGTTCTGGATCGTCCGGCAGTAGGCGCCCGGGCGTGGCGAGCGCCGCTTGAAACAACGTAATCGCTGTGATGTCGCCGATGGTCAGCTCCCGTGGCACACCATCCCGGTCAAAGTCGGGATCCATGATGTCCGGATTGAGATCAAAGCGTTCCTCAGCCTGGATGCCGTGATGCTGGTTCATGGCATTGGCGGAGAATTGCCGCAGCGAAATTTTCGTCCCCGCTTGATGAAAAGGCTTGATGATCAAATCATGATCGACCCCTTCTATTCCGCTCGAATCTTGGGAGCCGTCCGCAGCGACAGTCAATTCACCGAAGCTCACGTTTTTTGTGACCAAAGCTACGGTGACTGCGCTGCCATTCTCCTTTGCGCTGGCAATGGCGGCTTCACGCAGGGCCAGCAAATCGCTTGTCATCTCGCGGGCAAGCATCTCGATTGGTCCCGCGCCGAACATGCCCAGCGGGTTGCGATGGTTGCTTGTCATCATTGAGGTTGTCTCCAGGATTGGGTCCTCATGTTGTGCCAGCAAGAAGACATTGCCGACAAACTCAGCGCTGCCGCCCAAGCGCGGCTGATTGTGGCAGCTGAAGCAGGAATTCGAATCCGGCGCCGAAACGCGGCTGAAAGCCATTTCGTCCGGTTCCCGCGCCACTGTCCCGCCCGTTGTCGCGGGCCGTCCTTGCCCGTCACAGACGTTGAACAAAACTGTGAAAAGCTCTTCACCATGGTCTAGCACTTCCTCAAAGCTCAAGCGGCCATTGAGGATATCTTCCTGTTCAATATGACGTGACAGCGCTGGCCGTTCGGGCAGGCCCGCCGGACATAGATCATCCTGCGCCAGCAGCACGCCGACGCCGGAGACTATGACCGCAATCATGAGGGACAGGGTAAACTGACGCATCGTTCCGCCTCCTGCCAAATACAAACGCCATCCGCCGAGCTTGCAATTAGGCAAATCGCATTTCGTCGCATTTTATTCAGTGTATCACTCTTGGAATGATTTTGAGCTTGCCTTTTGCAAAGGATCCGAATTGCCTTCTAGGTTTGTTCGTCGGCGGCCGGCGGCTTTATCTCCACCAACAGGTCATTCTTGTCCACCGCTTGCCCGGCCTCGGCGTGTATCGCGCGCACAACCCCGTCAATCGGCGACTTTAACTCGTTCTGCATTTTCATCGATTCGAGGATGATAACTGTCTGCCCCTTGGCGACTGCGCCGCCCAAGGCCGCGGTCACTTCCACAATGAGCCCGGGCATGGGCGCGCTGACTTCGCCCGAGGCGACGGTCAAACCCCCGCGCCGCTGCATGAGGAGCATCGCCCGCTCGTCAAGCACCTGCGCTTCAAACAGGCGGCCCCGCATCATCACGGCGATCTTGCCCTCGTCATCATCTATAACCGCTTCGAAGGATTTGTTCTTGGTAATCAAGGAGAAGAGCGAACCGCCAAGATTGAGAAAATCCACATCGCGCTCTTCGCCATCTATCAGCACGCGCCCCTCATTGTCGACTTCAATCTCGAAGCGCCGCTCATTGATGATGGTGACGTATCTCATCGGTGCATCCTCTCAAAGCGGCCCATCCACTTCCAGTTGCTGGCGTCGCGCTTGGCCGGCGCCACCACCTGTGATGCCAGCTGGCGCTGACGATGCGCGTAGAGCGTCGCCGCGATCGCCACCGTTTCCAAATCGCCCGCCGTCGGATCCTGCTCATAAGTATTCATGTTGAAGCGGCGCTCGACGAAAGTGGTGTCGAATTTGCCGGCGATGAAACTGATGCTGTTGAGCAGGTTGATATGGAAGGGGATGTTGTGCTTCAAGCCCATGATGCGGTATTCAGAGAGCGCGCGCCGCATGCGCAGCATCGCCTCCGAGCGCGTCTCGCCCCAGGTGATCAGCTTGGCGATCAGGCTGTCGTAATAGGGCGTGATCTCGGAGCCGGAATATACGCCGCCATCTACGCGCACGCCCGGGCCCGTCGGCAGAATCTGCGTGGTGATCTGGCCGGTGGACGGCATAAAATTGTTATAAGGGTCTTCAGCGTTGATTCGGCATTCGATCGCCCAGCCTTTGGGTTCCAAAACACTCTCCCGCGGGCCCATGCGCCGCCCGCGCGCGATGCGAATCTGCTCTTTCGCCAGGTCGACGCCGGTCACCAGCTCGGTCACCGGGTGCTCAACCTGCAGCCGCGTATTCATCTCGAGAAAATAGAAATTTTTGCTTTGGTCGACCATGCACTCGATGGTGCCGGCGTTGACGTAACCGACTGACTCGGCCGCCGCGATGGCCATCGCGCCCATCCGCTCGCGCAAGGCGCGGTCGACGAAGACGCTCGGCGCTTCCTCCACCAGCTTTTGATGCCGGCGCTGAATGGAGCATTCCCGCTCGCCCAAGTGAATGGTGTGCCCGGTCGCGTCGGCCAAAATCTGAAACTCGATATGGCGCGCGCCCAGCAGCAGCTTCTCGACATAGACGTCACCGTTGCCGAAGGCGCTCTCCGCTTCCCGCCGCGCCGTCGCCAGCGATTCGGCGAAGTCCTCTTCTCGCTGCACCGGACGCATGCCTGTGCCACCGCCGCCGGCCACCGCCTTGATCAGCACCGGAAAGCCGATCTTTCTGGCGGCATGGATCAGTTCGTCATCGGGCATGCCCGCTTCCGTGCCCGGGATCAGCGGCACATTGTTGCGCCTGACCGCCGTGCGCGCCGCCTGCTTGTCCCCCATCGTGGCGATGGCGCTTGGCGAGGGACCGATCCACACCAGGTCCTCGTCCATCACCTGCTGGGCGAAATCGGCATTTTCCGCCAGGAAGCCATAGCCGGGATGAATGGCGTCGGCGCCCGTCCGCCGCGCCACCTCAATGAGCTTGTCCTTGCGCAGGTAGCTCTCGGCCGGCCGCGGACCGCCGATATGCACCGCTTCGTCGGCATAGCGCACATGCAGCGCCCTGCGATCGACATCGGAGTAGACCGCCACCGTGGGAATGCCGAGGTCGCGCGCCGCGCGGATGACGCGCACGGCAATCTCGCCGCGGTTGGCGATCAAGATTTTGTTGAAGGGTCCGGTGTGCAAGTGTTCAACTCCTTCCGCAGCGCTCCCCCTGCTTGATGCTTCGGTGAGGGGCTTGGGGCTGGGGTAGACCACGTCGGCTAGAGCGGGATATTGCCGTGCTTCTTGGGCGGATTCTCGTCGCGCTTGTTCTGGAAAACCTGCAAAGCGTTGATCAAGCGCGGGCGCGTATTGTGCGGCTCGATGACATCGTCGATGAAACCGCGGCTGGCGGCGATATAGGGGTTGGCGAATGTTTCGCGGTATTCCGCCGCCAACTCTTGTTTGCGGGCGGCCGGGTCTTCCGCCTCTTTCAATTCGCGCCGATAGATGATCTCGACCGCGCCTTCCGGCCCCATCACCGCGATCTCGGCGGTGGGCCAGGCGATGTTCAGGTCAGCGCGGATGTGCTTGCTGTTCATGACGCAGTACGCGCCGCCGTAAGACTTGCGCGTGGTCACGGTCAGCTTGGGCACGGTCGCTTCGCAGTAGGCGAAGAGCAGCTTAGCCCCGCTCATGATGATGCCGTTATGCTCCTGGTCGGTGCCGGGCAGATAACCGGGCACATCAACAAAGGTAATCAGCGGCACGTTGAAGGCGTCGCAGGTGCGCACGAAGCGCGCCGCCTTCACGCTCGCCTTGATATCCAGCACGCCCGCCAGCACCATCGGCTGATTGGCGACGATGCCAACCGCCGTGCCGCCCAAACGCGCGTAGCCGACCACAATATTGCCGGCGAATTCCTCATGCACCTCAAAAAAATGTCTGTCATCGACGATCAACTCGATGACCTTCTTGATGTCATAAGGCTGATTGGGGTTCTCCGGCACGATGCTGTCCAGCGCCGATTCCGTGCGCAGCGGGTCGTCCGTCGTGGCCAGAGGCGGCGGATCCTCCATGTTGTTTTGCGGCAGGTAACTCAGCAATTCGCGCGCCATTGTCAGGGCCTGCGTCTCGTCATCGGCGACAAAATGACAGACGCCGCTCTTGCTCCCATGCACAGAGGCGCCGCCCAAGCCCTCGAAGCTCACATCCTCGTTGAGCACCTGCTTGACCACATCGGGGCCGGTGATGAACATATAACTGCTGTCTTTGACCATGATGATGAAATCGGTCAGCGCCGGGCTGTAGACCGCGCCGCCGGCGCAAGGTCCCATAATCACGCTAATCTGGGGGATGACGCCGCTGGCCAGCGTATTCTGCAAGAAGATATCGGCATAGCCGCCCAGGCTTTCAACGCCCTCCTGAATGCGGGCGCCGCCGCTGTCGTTCAAGCCGATAACCGGCGCGCCCACCTTGACCGCCATCTCCATGATCTTGATGATCTTGGCCGCGTGCGCCTCGCTCAAGCTGCCGCCCATCACCGTGAAATCCTGCGAATAGGCGTAGACCAGCCGCCCGTCAATCGTGCCCCAGCCGGTCACGACGCTGTCGCTCAGAGGCTTGTTGCGCTCAAGCCCGAATTTGTTGTTGTGATGATGCACAAAGGCATCGACTTCGCGGAAGGTTCCCGGATCGAGCAGGATATCCAGCCGTTCGCGCGCGGTTTTCTTGCCCTTGTCATGCTGTCGCTGGATGCGGGCTTCGCCGCCGCCCTGCTGGCTTTCACGGCGTTTGGCGCGCAGCTGCTCAATCTTGGGGCTTGTGGTCATAGGCGAGCTTCCTTCGCTGTAATGATGTCGTCGGCATCGGCGTCCGCTCCGCTCATTGTAACACCGTCGTCTGGCGGACGGTTCAGGGCGGCGTGAGAAAACAGCCACCGATTATAGGTCGAAGGCGACGGAAAATGTAGGGGAGGTCAATTGGCAACAATCACGGCGAAAAATGTATGGGCGACGCTGTGAATCGCCCAAGCCCGCCGATTCTGATTGTTGGGGCGAGCCACTGGGTCGCCCGCTTTTTCTATGGTCCAGGGGGCACGCCGAAACGGTTGAACAATTCGACAATGGCGCTGTTGCAGCCGCTGGCGGATTCGTTGCCGTTCTTTGCGACAGCTCCTCGCGAGTCACAACTTGGCTCGCACAAAATACCCCCCCGACAAAAGGAGGCTGTAGGGAGGTTTCGGCGAAACACCCGTCCATGTGATAGCGCGAGCTTTAGAGCGAGACAAGGGTCGCGTAGACACTGACCGTCTCTCGTCCCTACAACCTTCGATTGTTATGGCAATTTCCGTTTTTTCTGCGATCATTCTCATTAGTTTCTTGGAACTACTTAGATCTCCATGCAATTGAGATCGACACCTGCAAAGGCCTCGAAGCTACAGTCGCGAACGTCCAGCCCCAAGCGCGTCTTCACATCCCAAAAGATATCGACGTAACTCCGCGTCATCCGCCGACAGCCGCGCAAGCCCAACCGGTCAACAACGCGCTCGATCGTCGCCGCATCGCCCTCGATCTCGGTGAAATTCCCGTAGGGCAACTCATCCAGCACGATCTCGGCGCCGGGCAATTCGTATGTCGTGCGATACTTCTCGTAGACCAGCGCCACTTCATAACCCAGCCGCCGCAAGATGACATCCATCGTCTCGAAGTCGCTCAGTTGCACTTCCGCCTCGAAGCGACTGACGATGCCGCGCTCGACGCTGGCGTCGGCTTTATAAGTCAGTTTGACTGTCTCGTCCTGGCGCAGGCGCAGCACGACCCCCGCCTCCATCAGCGAGCCATCGGCGCTGTCGTAGCGCAGGTTTCGCTCGAAGACGCGCGGTTTCGTTTGCGTCGCGCCCGCCCGCTCCAGCGCGTTTCTTACTTGCGCCAGATCCGGGCTGTGCAGCTTGACCTCAACTTCTTGGGGGTTGTCCTCTTTCATCGCGCTGACCTCAGTGGAATCTCGCGTATCGCTTCGGGCAGGTAGGCGTCAATCGCATTGGCAATCGTGGAATAGGGAAGTTCGGGCCGGTCCGGCGCCAGCATCAGGCCGTGCCGATGCGCCCCGGCCGCCCGCTGGATGAGCCAGAGGCTGTGTTCGTCGCTCGACAAGCCCGGCTGGTGGCTCAGGTATTCGAACCTGACGTTGAGCAGGACGGCATTCAGCTTTTCCATGCGCTCGGGCTCAATCCAGGTCCGCAGCCCGTCGCGCAGGCGTACGCCTTCGTAAGCGACGCGCAGCTCAATGTCGCCCAGCTGATATTCTATGACGCGCGCCACCGAATGACGCAGGCGCCGCCCGGCATAATGAGCCGATATCTCGAGGACGCTCATGACGCCGGCGCCAAGCGCGGCCCGCTCCAGCATGGGCAAGCCCAGCTCCCCCGCCAACTGATAGATGCCAGATCCGTCAAATGACATGCTTTGTCCGCACCTTGAACTGGAATCAGCGGAGTAGAACTGCGCTTTGTTTCAGCATACGCGCCAACGTGACTGAGCTTTCCAGTTCATCAATTATTCAACGGGAAGCTCGTATTCGGACAAAACCTCAGCAGGTCGCGTGAAAAGCGCCCCCGTCTCATTCGTCTCGGCGCCAGGCCTCGGTCAGATTGTGGCGCGGCAATTCTCTTACGCGCAAGCCGCTCTTCGCCGGCGCCTGATAAGAGCCGAAATAGCGATCAATCTCGCGATTCAGTTTGTCGACGATGGGCTGGCAGTCCTGATTGCCGTAGAGATTGTGGGATTCGGCGGGATCATCAATTAAGTCAAACAGCTCGCCGGGGGCATCACCGTTATGCCTGCGAACCAGCTTATGCCGTCGCGCCCGCGCCATCCGCACATCACCATACTCGCCAAACTGAATGCTGCGCCAGCCGGGAAGGGCGGCGGCATTATTCAGCAGCGGCAAGAAACTGCGCCCGGGGTAGTTGCGTCTGTCATCAAGCATATCCGCGATGCCGGCATAATCAACAAGGGTCTGAAACAGATCGAGATGGTCGACGAACTCCGAGCGTCGTTGATTGGCGAATAGATCGCGTGGTTGATTGAAAATCAAGGGCACGCGGATTGATTCCTCCAGCATGTTCAAGGGCAGGGTAGCGTTGCCCTTGCCCCACAAGCCATGATGGCCGCAGCAGAGGCCGTGATCGGAGGTGAAGACAATCAAAGCCTCTTCACGGAGTTGGAGCGCTTCCAGCTCGTCCAGCAGGCGTCCAAGCGCCTCGTCAATATGCGATACGGCTGCGAAGTATTGCGCCAGCGCCTCTCGTGGATCCAGGCGCGTGGGCAAAGTCGATTCGAGGGCCTGCGTTCCAAAAGGGTATGCGGGCTGGTTGAGCAGGTTTTCGAAGGTCTTGTTGCGATAAGCGGCTGCCAAGCGTTCGGGTTGGCCGCGCCAGGGATTGTGTGTGCCGAAATATCCGATGTGCAGGAAAAAGGGCGACGCCCGGTCGCGCTGGCGCAGAAAGCTGATCGCCTGATCGGTGATGACCTGTGTGCGTTGACCAGCGATCGTCTCGATTGTCCCATTCAGGCTGAATCGATGGTCGCCGCCGTGTTCGGCCGGGTAATCGCCGACCCCGCTGAACCAATGGCCAAAACCCGCCTGCGGTTGATCGTCGCTGCCCAAGTGCCATTTGCCGCAATGCGCTGTTTGGTAGCCCGCTTGAGAAAGCAGCTGCGCAAGCGTGACCTCGTCTTTGAGCCAGGGACGTCTGTGAATCTCCGGCATGGTGGACGAAAGATAATCGTGGATGCCGTGCTGTGAGGGCAGTCGTCCCGTCAGCAAACTGGCGCGGGCGGGCGAGCAGACTGGCGTGGGCGTGAAAGCGTTGTCCATTTGTACGCCGGTGGCGGCCAGATAATCCAGCGTCGGCGCGTGAATCTCGGCGTTGCCGTAAGAGCCGAGCGCCCATTGCGCCAGATCATCGTTGACGACCAGGATAATATTCTTGCGCTCACTCACTGGCATTGTTCACTCTCGCCCGGCGCTGCATGAGTTCCCCCAATTTTCGCTTGTCCTCGGCCCGAAAGTCATCGCTAATTGGGGCGCCAAAGTCTTGATCGCCGGTCTTGCTCAGCCATGCTCG
This sequence comes from Chloroflexota bacterium, assembly GCA_028875245.1. Classification (GTDB taxonomy): domain Bacteria; phylum Chloroflexota; class Anaerolineae; order Aggregatilineales; family Phototrophicaceae; genus UBA6055. Next base: position 106,242 of record JAPPEU010000087.1, on the reverse strand, counting down.
AAGTTCAGCTTCCAGTTCAAGGACCGTGCTCTTGTATGCTGACTGCTGATAAAGATTGACCAGTTCGTAGGGGTCGGCTTCGAGATCATAGAGTTCGCCCTCGTGGTTTTGCCAGGCGATCAACTTATAGTGATCCTTGATGAGTGCTCGGCCCGGTTCGATCGTGCCGAAGCCATGCCCATAGGTCTCGACCAGCAGGGAGGGTCTGTCGCTGCCGCCGCCAGCTGTCGCCAAGGGCAGCAGGCTTTCGCCATCGACGGGGCGCTCGAAGGCGGTCCCGGCCGCATCCAGTATGGTGGGCGCGATGTCTGTCCCGCAGGCCAGCGCCATTGATGTTCGCCCGGCGGGTATCTGCCCGGGATGCCGCAGCGCCAGCGGGACCCGCAGCACTTCTTCCGTCAAATACGAGCCTTTATCAATCCGTCCGCCATGGCTGGCCAAGGCGTCGCCGTGATCGGCCGTCCAAATGACCAAGGTATCATCGGAAAGCCCCAGTTCGTCCAGTTTATCCAACACTTGGCCGCCGGCAGCATCAATCATGGTGATGTGAGCGTAAGCGCGCGCGATAATCCGCTGCCACTCGCCCCAGCTGAGCTTGCTGGGCGTCGCGAAGCGCCCGTCCGCATCCGTTAAATTGTCATGCGGATCCTGCCAATAGAGCGCGGGCTTGCCTTCCAAAGCGTCGACAAAATTGCCGTATAGCGGGATATCCTCGGGCTCGTACATGTCTGCAAATTCTTGGGTCGGGAAGAAGGGTTGATGCGGTCCCCAGAAGTCAAGCCGCAGATGGAATGGCTGCTCGTCATCCGCGGCCGCCAGGGCGTCCAATTGCTCGCAGGCTAAATCCGCCAGGAAGAATGCTTCATGGCTTTCTTTGGGCGTGGCAGTGATGCCGCTGGCATGTTCGCCGCACCAATAGCGATCGCTGCGATAAGCCGCCCCGACTTCAAGCGCGGGGAACTCACGCTTCATGACGAAGCTGTCGAAGACGTATTCCACATGATGTTCCGCCGGTGGCAGGTTCTTCTTCCGCAGATAATCGCGATACTCTTTTGTGATATAAGGATTGCCGTAATCTTCGAGGGAGAAGCCTTCGCAATCAAAGTCGAGAGCCGTGCCGGCGCCGGCATGCCACTTGCCGAAATAGAAGCAGCGATAGCCTGCGCGCGCGAGATTGGTCAGATAGATTTCGTGCTCGTATGGCGCGTTGGTGTAGTTGTAAAAATTGCGATGATTGTGGGGATAGAGGCCGGTTAGCAAACTGCGCCGCGAGGGCCCGCAAAGCGGCACAGCGCAATAAGCGCGCTCAAATCGCAGCCCGCCCGCCGCCAGGCGATCAAAACAGGGCGTCATGGGCCGCGGTCCGCCGTCCCAGCCGTGGCGGTAGTATGCTTGATGATCATTGACGATGAGGACGATATTCGGGCGCCTGTTCATAATTTGCTTTGCGCGCCAATTGGCATGCGACTTGTCGAAGGTTGACAGTTGCCTAGATTCTTCCACATACTTTCGTATTGCGCAAAATTTGCAGGACTGTCTGCGCTCGGCTAGACTCTGCTATGAGAGCTTCCAATCCCACAGAGATTAAGGAGAGGCGGAAATGAAAAGGCGTCTTATGCTGCTGATTTCCATTTTGTTCTTGCTGCTGTCGTCGTTTGGCGCGCCAGCCTTGGCTCAAGACGAGGTCACCATCGACTTCTGGATTCCCGGCGGGCGCGGTCGCGATGAAGGCACGGCCGCGGTCATCGACGCATTTGAAGCGCAGAATCCCAATATCACGGTCGAATTGACGGCGATACCGTTCGGCGAATTCTTCGATGCGCTGCAAGTCGCCTTCGCCGGCAACAGCCCGCCTGACGCCGCCTTGATCGATGGGGTAGGCGTTCAAAACCTGGCTTTCAACGGCGCGCTGCTCCCGATTGAAGATATGTTCAGCGAAGCGGATATGGACGATTTCATGGCCGATCTGGTCGAGATGGTATCGCTCGACGGCCACATGTTTGGCGCGCCCTGGGCCAACGCGGCCGATGCCATGTACTACAACGTCGATATGTTTGAGACGGCCGGCGTGGAAGTGCCGAAGACGCTGGACGAAGGCTGGACCTGGCCCGAGTTTGTGGAGAATGTTAACAAGGTGCGGGCGCATCAGGCGGAAATGGGCAACGAAGTATGGGGCATGATGGGCTTCAACAATCCCTTGCAGGGCGCTTTCTTCACCTGGACGATCATCCGCAGCGCCAGCAGCCCCGGCGAGCCGCTTTGGGAAACGATCGCGCCTGACTTGTCCACATTTGCCGGCTACATCGATACGCCCGAAGCCATGGAAGCCTATGCCTTTTACCAAAGCCTGTATACCGATGGCTTCATCCCCACCGACAATATACCCGACGCCTTCCCCAATGGCTTGACCGCGACCTTCTTCGCCATTCCGCCGACCGGCACGGTCCTGGCCCGCAACTTCCCGGATCTGAATTGGGACGTCATGCCCATGCCCTATATCAAGACGCCGATCACGCACACCGGTTCCTTCGCGCCCGGCGTCGCCGCCAAGAGCGATAACCCCGAGGAGGCGAAAGCCTTCGTCAAGTATTTCACCAGCCAGGAAGGCTACGCCACCTACCACGCCGTCACTAAAGTCGTGCCCGGACGCAAGTCCATGCAGGCGCAATTGCCCGACTTTCAGGAAGGCTTTCTGGCGCTGCTTTTTGATGAAATGGTGGAGTGGGGCGTGGCGCGGCCCGGCGGCCCGGCCCATACAATCTTCAACCGCATCATCGCGAGCGACATGATGGTGAATATCGCTTTGGGCGGCGAAATTGAAGAAGAGGTCGCCAACGCGATATTGGAAGCCGACGCGCAGCTGATGCAATTCAGATAAGGCGCTGCAGCGATAGAGATATCCTCCATTCCCGCCCGTCTTCACCCGCGGCGGGAATCGAGGGTTTCCAAATATGGCACAAATAATCTCCAACAGTGGCAGGGCGCAACGCTATCGAGCGGCGTTTTTGTTATCACTGCCGGCTTTGATCGGCCTGTTCCTGTTTCATTACTGGCCCATTGCTGAAACGGTTCGGCTGAGCTTTACCGATTACAAAGTCTTCACGGGCGAATTCACTTTCACCGGCCTCAAGAATTACGACATCGCCTTTAACGATCCGCTCCTGCTGCTGTCGCTGAAAAACACGGCGCTCTTCTTCCTGATAAAGGTGCCGCTGCAGATGGCGCTGGGTTTATGCCTCGCCCTGCTCATCGCCAAGCCGGGCCGGGACTCGACCCTGCTGCGCACGCTGATTTTATTCCCGGCGGTCACATCCATGGTGGTGGCGTCGATCGTTTGGGGCATGATGTTTCATTCCGATATCGGCATCATCAACAGCCTGCTGGAATCCATTGGCTTGCCGGCGCAGGGCTTCCTTCGTGACAAGAATCAGGCGCTGCCGGCGTTGGCCTCAATCACCATCTGGAAAGATGTCGGCTTGAGCATGATCTTTTATTTGGCCGGCCTGCTGGCGATCCCGTCGGTCTACTATGAGGCGGCGCGGATTGATGGCGCCGGGCGCGGGGAGATCTTCCGCTACATAACGCTGCCGCTGCTCAACCGCACGCATGCCTTCGTGTTGGTGACGAGCACCATCGCCGCGTTCAAGATCTTCGTGCCGGTCGAAGTCTTGACCGATGGCGGGCCGTCGAACGCCACGCGCGTGATTGTACATTACATATTTCATCTCGCCTTCCGCTTCAATCGCTTCAGTTATGCCACCGCGCTTTCCGTCATTCTGGCGATTTTGCTGATCGCCATCAGCATCTTCCAACTGCGCATCACCCGGGATGAGGAAAATGACTGAGCTGCGCCAACCCTCGCCGCCGTGGGAAACGCGCGCGCTCCCCATCGGGTCGCTGTCGCGAGTCCTGATCTATCTGGTCATCGTTGTCGTCTTCGCCACGCCGTATTTGTGGATCGTCGGCTCAACATTCAAATCACGCCAGGACCTGTTTGATGATCTGCATCCCGTGTCGCTTCAGACATTTTTGCCCAGCGATCCGACGCTGGAGAACCTGGTCACGCTATTCACCGAGACGAACTTCGCGCAAGCCTTCCTCAACAGCGTTGTCGTAGCAGCGATGTCGGTCACGTTTGCGGTAACGATCAACAGTATGATCGCCTTCGTCCTGGCCTGGCTCAAGTTTCCGGGCCGGCGCCTGCTATTCATCGTGATCCTGGCGACCTTGACCATCGCCTTTGAAGCCAAGCTGATACCGCTCTTCCTGACGATGCAGCAGCTGCATATCGACAATACGCTGCCGTCGATCTTCCTGCCCTGGATCACCGACGCCTTTATCATCTTTCTCTTGCGCCAGCATTTCGCCGAGCTGCCGCAGGACTTGTATGACGCCGCCATCATTGACGGCTGCTCCTTCTTCCGCATGTATTGGCAGGTGATGCTCCCCAATATCGTGCCGGCTTTGGTCAGCGCCGGCTTCATCAAGTTCATCTTCTCCTGGGATTCTTTCATTTGGCCCTCCATTGTGATCACCGATGAATCGAAGACGGTCATCACGGTCGCCTTGGCCAAAATGTTCAGCGACGAATATATCCTCTGGGAATTGGTCTTCGCCGGCTCCTTCGTCGCCACCATCCCGGTCGTCGTCATCTTTGTCTTCCTCCAGCGCTTTTATGTGCAGGGCTTTGTGCGTTCCGGTCTGAAATAAGAAGGTTTGAATTGATGAATATCATCGTTGTTGTGTCCGACACCTTTCGCCGCGACCATCTGCCCTGTTATGGCGCAGCGGATGTCAATACGCCCAACCTCGATCGTTTTGCCGAAAGCGCGCTGATTTTCGAGGATTGCTATGCCGCGTCCTTCCCCACCGTTCCAGCGCGCGCCGACCTGATGACCGGGCGCTACACCTTCACCTACTTGCCCTGGGCGCCCTTGCCGCAAGACGAGGCGACGCTGGCGGATGTGATCAGCGCAGCCGGCTGGAATACCGCCGCCATCGCCGATACGCCTTTCCTGGCGCGCCGCGGCTACGGGCAGGAGCGCGGCTTCAAAGAATTCATCTACGTGCGCGGTCAGCTGCATGGGACGGAACAGGACTATCGCAAGCGGCAGCGCCATGCCTCGGAGATCGAGGGCTATTGCGCGCCAAAGACATTCACCGAAGCGGCCGCCTGGCTGGAGCGCCACCATGAGAATCCCTTCTTCCTCTATATCGACACCTGGGACCCGCATGAGCCATGGGATCCGCCGGCTTATTATGTGAAGCCCTACTTGCCGGACTACCGCGGCGAAGTGATTGCGCCCGTCTATTACGATTATGCGGCCGATGGCGTCAGCGAACGCGACCTGGAGATCGCTCGCGCCTGCTACAAAGGCGAGATCGCGATGGTTGATCACTGGTTTGGCTATCTGATGGAACGCGTGCGCGTCCTGAACTTGCTGGACGACACCGCGATCTTCTTCCTTTCTGACCACGGCTTTTATTTCGGCGAGCACGGTTTATTCGGCAAGCGCCGCTTTCGCTGGCCCGATGGCAGCGGCTTCGACGAGGGATTCGCAAAAGGCATGACCGTGCATCAACGACAGGTACACCGGTCACCCTTGCACAATGAGCTGACGCAGGCGCCGCTCCTGGTCTATCTGCCGGGGACGGAAAGCCGGCGCGTACCGGGCTTGCTTTCATTGCCGGACCTGATGCCAACTGTGCTGGATCTGCTTGATATCCCGCCGCCGGCCCGAACCCAGGCGAAGTCCGCGCTGCCCTTGCTACAGGGCGACGCCATCCATGACCTGGTTGTGACAAGCGCGCCCTTTGAAGAGGTGGGTGAATTGTCAAGGACCGTGGACGGGCAGAATCGCGTTGTGGTGGAGATTTCACCGAGCTCCATCATGGACGGCGAGTGGGACCTGCTGTACGCGGCCGAGGGGCAGAAGGTTGAGCTTTATCGTTCAGCAGAGGACCCCGGTCACCAGCGAGATTTAAGCGCATCGTATCCCGAGGTGGTCGAGGCATTGCACAGCCGATACCTTGAATGGCTGATCGCGAATGATACGCCCGCGCATCATCTCGAGCCGCGAATGCGACTTTAGCGGCCTGGTCAAATCCGCCATTCCGCATTCCCGCCCCTGGAGATCGCCATGAAGTCCACATTCCTCTGTGCCTTCACTGTACTCGCTGGTTAAAATATGCTTGTACTCGATGAGCAAAGGCAAAGCAGATGACCAGCAAAAGTTTCGAAGTGCCGAATGTCCATTGCATGGGCTGCGTCCAGGCGATCAAGAACGAACTGCGCGAGCTGGATGGCGTCGCCAGCGTCAACGGCGATGCGCGTTCGCGGATGATTGAGGTCGAGTTTGAAGCGCCCGCCACCTGGGACGCGATCGTCGCGGCGCTGACCGAGATCGAGTACCCGCCAGCGGCGAGTTGATCAGCCCGCGCGAACATGGCTGCTCCCTTCCCGCAGCGAGCATGCGAAAGCGCTGGACGTGTCTCTGACGGCTGCGAAGATTAAGGCGCTCGCCGGCGAACTGGGCTTCAACCTCTGCGGCATCACCCCGGCGCGTCCTTCGCCGACGCTGCGCGCCTACCTTCGCTGGATCGAGCGCGGCATGCAGGGCGGGATGGGCTATATGGCGCGGGTTGATCGCGTACGCCGGCGGCAAAACCTGCGCGAGATCATGCCGAGCGCCCGGTCGCTCATCCTGGTCGGCATGGATTATTACGCGCGCTTCGCTGATGAGGAGACGCTGAATGACCCGGCGCGCGGGCGCATCGCCGCCTACGCATGGGGGCTCGATTATCACAAGGTGCTGGAACTGCGGCTGGAGCAATTCGCCGAGCGGCTGGCCGAAGCGAGCGGGCGCGCGACCCAGCAGAAGGTCTATGTTGATACCGGCGCGCTGTTGGAGCGCAGCCACGCGCAGCAGGCGGGCCTGGGTTTCATCGGCAAGAACACCATGCTCATCCACCCGCGGCGGGGCAGCAGCTTCTTCATCGGCGAGATCATCAGCTCGCTCGAATTCGATGATTACGATGAGCCGCACCGCGAGACCATGTGCGGCACTTGCGCGCGCTGCCTGGCGGCTTGCCCGACGGCGGCCTTCCCCAAGCCCTACGTGCTCGATGCGCGGCGCTGCATCAGCTACCACACCATCGAGAACAAGGGCTGGATCGACCGCGAGCTGCGCGCCGACTTCGGCAACTGGATCTTCGGCTGCGATATCTGCATGGATGTCTGCCCCTTTCAGCGCTTCGTCAGCGAAACCGAGGAGGTCGCATTCCTGCCCTTCGATATCGACCGCGTCGCCCCGCCGCTGACCGATATCCTGATGTCGACGGCGGATACGCACCGCGCGCTGTTCCGGCGGAGTCCTGTCGAGCGGATCAAGCGCGAGCAGATGGTGCGCAATGCTTGCGTCGCCGCCGGCAACTGGCGGGACGAGCGCGCCATCCCCCATCTGATTCAACTGCTCTTCGACGAGAGCGCGCTTGCCCGCGGTCATGCGGCCTGGGCGCTCTGGCGGACGATGGGGCTGGATAGCAGCAAGCTCCTGACGGACCTGTATCGGCGCGATGACGATGCGCGCGTGCGGGAGGAGGTGGCGGCGCTGTTGGGCTAACGAATTGGGCGCATTCCCCCAACCGCGGGCGACCTGATAGGTCGCGCCTACAGCATTCGACTTGAACGGCGGGCGCCGGGCCGCCCCACCATTAGCCCAATTCCAAGGCCTCCAGGTCGGGATGCTGCCGGTGCCAGTCTGTGGCGTCCTGGTAGGCTTTGGCGACGGCGAGGGTCTCGGCTTCTTTGTGCAGCCCGCCGATGAAACTGATGCTGGTCGGACTGCCCTTGTCGGTGAAGCCATTGGGAACGACGACGGTGGGGTGCCCGGTGAAATTCGTGATCTGCATGGTATTGCCGCCGAAGCTGGGCGAGATGAAGACATCGACCTCGCTCATGACGCGCGCCATATCGCGCATCAGCTGCGTGCGGACGCGGTTGGCGTTGATGTACTCGACGGCCGGGATGAGACGGGCGGCGCGGAAGATATTGGGCCAAGCGTCATCGTCCTGGCGCTTCATGGCATCGACCGAGCCATCGCGCGTGATCAAGTCGAAGGCGGCTGCCGCTTCCGCCGCCAGAATCATCCAGAGACCGCTGATGGTGCGGTCGGGCAGTTCGATCGGTTTCAGCGTGAAGCCGCTCGCGCGCATGACCTCAAGCGCAGCGGCGCTGTTCACCTGGTTGACGCGCTCCAGATCCTGGCCCTCCTGACGATGATGCGCGCCGGTTTGACCGGCATCAGCCGCTTCAAAGGCGTTCGCCACATAACCGATGCGCAGACTATGCGGATCGAGGGCCGGATCCCACTGAAACGGCTCGGGGCTGATGGTCATGTCGCGGCCATCGGGCCCGTAGATGGCGCTGAAGACGAGGGCGCAGTCCTCAACCGAGCGGCACATGGGCCCGATCTTGTCCATGCTCCAGCTGAGCGCCATTGCGCCGTAACGGCTGACGCGCCCGTAGGTGGGCCGCAAGCCGGTGACGCCGCAGCGGGTCGATGGCGAGACGATCGACCCCATGGTCTCGGTGCCGATGGCGAAGGCGACTAGCCCGGCGGCGACCGCAGCGCCCGAGCCCGCGGATGAGCCGCTGCTGCCCTCGCTCGTATCCCAGGGATTCTTGGTCGTGCCGCCATACCAGACATCGCCGTTGGCCAGCGCGCCTAGGGTCAGCTTGGCGATGAGCACCGCGCCCGCTGCCTCCAGCCGCTGCACGACCGTCGCATCGACATCGATGACCTGGCCTTCGTAGGGCTTCGCGCCCCACTGAGTGGGTGTTCCGCGCGTCGCCAGCAGGTCCTTGGCGCCCCAGGGCAGGCCATGCAGCGGACCGCGATAAAGCCCGCGGGCGATCTCCTCATCGGCGCGCGCCGCCTGTTTGATGGCGAGTTTTTCGGTATACGCGGCCACGCACTCCAGAGCAGGATCGTAACGCTTGAGCCGGCGCAGGTACATTTCGGTCAGCTCGAGCGATGTGACCTGGCGCGTCCGGATGAGCTCGGCGAGCTGGGTCACGGGCAGGAAGGCGGTGGCTTCGAGATCGGCCGGGCGCTTAACCGGCGGCGCCGCGCTCATGGCATAGCTGCGCGGGACTTCGGCGGGCGCTGGATCGCTGGCGTTCACGTTGAAGTTGAGCGCGAGCGGCACGCTGTTGTCGAGCTCGGCGGCGCGGATGCCCTGGTATTGCTCGCGGCGGCCCTTAAGGATTTCGCGCATCTGCTCGCGCTGGGCGGGGTTGAAGTCGAGGCCGAGCAGGGATTCGGCGGCGGCGATGTCTTCGGGGCTGATGGCGGGTTCGGGTTGGGATTCGGTCATGGGTGGGTTCCTCTTGGCTAGTGCGAACTGATGAAAGGATTTTAACCACAGAGAACACAGAGGGCACAGAGAAATTTTCTTTACCACCGAGGTCACCGAGTTTTTTTCGAAGGTGCCGAGGGATGTGGGATAATTAAGCGGCGGGTTTCAGGGACAGGGTCGCATGGGTTGGGTGCGGAGGGGTGAGTGGATGGTCGCGGGTTGGTTATTCTTGGGTCTAAAATTCTAGATTAGCCAAGAATAACTTTACACTTTTTCGAGTTCTTTCCTGAGCTTGGACTTGTCAAGCATCTTTTTCATTCTCTGATTAGCTTGTCGTAATTGTGCAAGCGTCCATATATTCGCTTTGCGCCGATTACAGGGCGGGCACAATAAGCATAGGTTCTTTTCGTGATCGCTTCCCGCGTCAGCTCTCGGCACGATATGGTCAATATCAAGATAATCCAGTTCGGGCGACAAAGAACCTGGCATCGTGGGAGGCAACATTCCGCAACCTTGGCAATAATGCCCGTCTCGTATCGCCAATCTGACGCGCATTTCGTTTCTGTCGTAGCTAGGAGCACTGGTTCGCCTGCGCCCGCGCCTCTTGCCTTTCGGAGTTGGGGGCAACGAGAAAGTAGGAGGAAATAGTCCTTTAACATCTGTACGTTTAGGTGCAACTGTGCTGACGGTAACATAGTCATCCCACGCCAGCGACAATTTTACTTCTTCGGCAAGGCGCTCTTTAACGATTGTTTTAGCCTTTGGCGATTGGTCAATCCCAACCCATTGTCGCCCTAGCTGCTCAGCAGCTATACAAGTTGTAGCACAACCACAGAATGGATCTAAAACAATATCGCCGTCATTCGACGACGCTTCGACTATGCGGCGGTATAACTTCAAAGGCTTTTGGGTTGTCCAGCCTACACGCTCTTTTGATGTTCGACCCACCATTGGTATTTCCCAAACATCCCTCATTGACGGCAATGTGTACCAACGTCCCTCTTCGTCTTGATATTCTTTAACATTTTTGAACCTATACGGCTTAAAATCTCTGTTATATGAGCGCTCAGTAGGCACATGAAAATCGTAATTATCAGTCTTCACATAAAACAGTATTGTATCATGCTTGCGAGCAAACCAGCGTTTACCTGCACCTCCCGAACGATATGACCACACAATTTCGTTCCTGAAATTGTCAACTCCAAAAATTGAATCAAGCATCAGCCGTAAGTAAGAGTTTGCAGTCGGATCACAGTGCAAATACAGACTTCCCGTTGGCTTCAAGATACGATTAATCTCAATTAGTCGTACTGACATGAATGCCAAGAACGCTGCCATGTTTGGCGTGTGCGCGTGATACGCGGCTTCTATGATCTCATTAAGCGCAGGCCAATGCTCACGGGTGTGGTCTAGCCACTCTTTGTGAATATCGGACTCTTTCTCTCCGCCCTTGGTGCCCGGTGGCGCTCCGTGCCAGCGCCAAGTGTCATCCATCGTCTGACCTTCGGCTTCGCCGATACCCTGAAACTTCTTGTCTTTCTTAAACGGAGGGTCAGTAGCTACCAAGTCAACTGTATCGGAATCCATTCCGAGAAGAATTGGCAAATTATCGGATTCGAAGAGTGTACGATTTTCATAGTTTGGTACTGCCATATCCATAAAACACCATCTCGTTTGAAAGATGCAATGAGAATACCATGATTTGGCTTTTCAAGCACATAATCTTCTTTCTTTTACCACCGAGGACGGTGAGTTTTGATGAGGACACCGAGAGGGACATGTGGATGTTGAGGGGCGGGATTCAGGAACAGCGTCAAATGGGTGGCATGTGGAGGGTTGAGCGGTTGGCGGTCCAATGCTTCGAGGCCTTTTGCACCGGAACAGCACAAATCAACTATGGTTTCCGTTCGAGTCGAATCCGTCCGTGCGTTGGAGGATTCGCATTTGTAAAGTAATCTCCTTCAAGCAAGTCCTTGCTGATTTTCAATCCAACCGTTCCATCATGTGAAACCTGTGTTGGAGAAACAAGTGATTTCCGCCTGTTGGCGTATTCATAGTGAAGAACATAACTCGTATCACTATGCCGGATTATTGATGCGACATAGCTTTTGGAGCTAGAGTTATCTGCTTCCCAGTCAATTGATATGCGCTCCCAAGTCTGTGAAATTGTCACTTTCACTGGCTTCTTCTCAGCTTCCTCCAATTCTATGCCCGCCTCGTTGTGATACGAAGATATGTAGTGTCCAGTCCAATTGCCGTTCAAGTCGGGCACACTTACCACTCCTAGCCATTGCGCACAACGCCAGCGCCACAGCCTACGCAGGAACAATCGATTTGCGAGTGCAAAAACACTCATGACGGTTGGCGGCTGAGCTACAAGAATCAGGTTATTCTGCTCGTGCGTCATTGCAATGGCTAGATTGATTGCACCTGTCAATACGATGCTTGAACGAAATAACCACACTGTCCATCTTCGTCGCTCATCAGAATTGTATGAGTACTCGTGCATTATCGGTAAGTCTGCCAAAGGTTTTGGAGCCCGCGTACGAGCATACGTGCGTCATCAGGATTCCACTGTGTAGTTTGAGTGCCAAAGAGCGTGTCCTGTTCATTCTGACACTCAAAAGTCTGGGCCGCGTTCGTTGCCAGCTTCTGATCCAGCCAGGACAGGATTCCTTGATATCTTGCTTGGCGGGTTGCCTGAAACTGCGGATCAGGTACATTGTAGAGTAGACTTTCGACAAAATAGGACGGGGCAGTTGATTGAGAGAGTTGTCCTCGGTCTATAAGCCTGTTTCGCGCGTTCTTGAACATCCGAATAGTCGGTTTGTAGTTCTCTCGAGTTCGAGTGTATTGATTCTTCGCGCTGCCATTATCGCGGTGCAGCTTCGGAAAATTGTCGATCCACCTATTCGTTTCCAAATCAATGAACGTGATGCCCAGCCCGGACTTCTTGTCATACGCTGAGTGATAGCGGGTATAGTGACGATAAGTTAGACAAACTACGACATCCGCCTGCAATCGGCTATTGTTACCTCTGACGCGAACACAGCGATTCTTAGCTTCTATAACACCCGCTCCGTAGTGTGCCGTCAACGCGGATATGACGCTTTCACGGAATTCGCGCCAGGTTTCTTCCGCAGACTTACCGGAGCTTTCTTGCGAGGAGCGCTGGTACGCAGGAAACGCATGGAGGTTGTTCCACTCCGAGGAAGTGAGTTCAGCGACGATATCTACGTCGCTGTCAGCTCGTATATTCGTAGCGTTCGCGTAGGACCCCTGAAGATAAATGTCGAATGGCTTTCCGCTCACATGAAACGAACTGCTCAGAGCGTACCTGATCGACGCGTATGTGTTCTGCGACTGCTGTGTCGCACCTTGATTAGACCACCTAAGAAGTTGAGAATCTGGGATTGGCATTCCATTGACCTTGAGAGTTAGATAAATCCACAGTCTTCACTATACTATGGAACGAGATGACGTAAAGCGATTGACAGAAACTCTTACGAAATTTTATTGCAACGCGTCGCGGACTTGACCCAATTCTAGCGGTTAGGAGTCATCCCCCGCCCCCGCAGCCGCAGCGAATTACTCACCACGAACACGCTCGAGAAAGCCATCGCCGCCGCCGCGAACATGGGCAGCAGGCCGCCCAGCATCGCCACCGGAATCAGCACGATGTTGTAGATGAAGGCCCAGAAGAGGTTCTGATGGATCGCGCGCAGGGTCGCTTTGCTGAGGTCGAGCGCCCCCACGAGCGCCCCCAAGTCGCCGCCGACGAGGGTGATGTCGCCCGCTTCGATGGCGATGTCGGTCCCTCCCCCGATGGCGAAGCCGACATGGGCGCTGGCCAGCGCCGGCGCGTCGTTGATGCCATCGCCGACCATGCCGACAACCGCGCCTTCCGCTTGCAGCTGCACCACCGCGTCGGCTTTGTCCGCCGGCAGCACCTCGGCCATGACGCTATCGATGCCGGCCGCGCGGGCGACCGCTTCGGCTGTGCCCCGGTTGTCCCCGGTGATCAGCGCGAGGCGCAGGCCACGCTCACGCAGCGCGCGTATGGCGGGCAGGGACGAGGGTTTGAGCGAATCGCCGATGGCCAGCGCGCCCATGAGCTTCCCATCGACAGCCGCCACGATGACGGAGTGACCTTGGCTTTGCCGCTGCGCGATCGGGTCGGCGAGCGGGCTGATGTCGATGCCGCGCGCGGCGATGAAGCGCGGGCTGCCGACGAGGGTTTCAGCGCCGTCAATTGTGGCGCGGATGCCTTGACCCGGGATGGCTTCGAATGACTCCAGGGGCCGGGGATTGATGCCTTGCGCTTTAGCTTCCGCCAGCACGGCCAGGGCCAGCGGATGTTCGCTGGCGGCTTCTGCCGAGGCGCTGGTTTGGAGGACTTCGCGCGCGCTGACGCCGTCCGCGGCGATTACGTCAATCACAGTCGGCGTCCCTTGCGTGATGGTGCCGGTCTTATCGAGCAGGAGGGTCGTCAGGGCTGCGGCGCGCTCCAGGGCTTCGCTGCTGCGGAAGAGGATGCCGGCTTCGGCGCCGCGTCCCGTCCCGACCATGATGGCGGTTGGCGTCGCCAGGCCGAGGGCGCAGGGGCAGGCGATGACGAGCACGGCGATCATGGTGAGAACCGCTTGGGGGATGGAAGCGCCGCCAATCGTGAGCCAGCCGACCAGTGTGATCAGCGCGAGCGCGATGACCGCCGGCACGAAGATCGAGGCCACCCGATCGGCGACTGCTTGAATGGGCGCTCTGCTGGCCTGCGCCCCTTCGACCAGGCGGATGATCTGCGCCAGGACAGTGTCGCGGCCGACGCGCTGCGCTTCGATGACCAGCCGGCCTTGCTGATTGATGGCGCCGCCGTAGACTTCCGCGGCGACGCCTTTATCGACCGGCAGGCTCTCGCCGGTGAGCATGGATTCGTCGACGGCGGAGCGCCCATCGGTCACGATGGCATCCACCGGGATGCGCTCGCCCGGCTTGACCAACAGCAGATCGCCCGGCGCGACATCGTCGATGGGGATCAGTTTTTCTTTGCCGTCGCTGAGCAGCGTCGCGGTCTGCGGCGCCAGGCCCATCAGCTTCTTGATGGCGGCGCTGGTGCGGCCTTTGGCGCGCGCTTCGAGCAATTTCCCGAGCGTGATCAGCGTGAGGATGACGGCGGCCGATTCGAAATAATCGGATTTTCCAACCACATCGGAGAAGTTGAACGCGATGCCCAAGAGGACGATGATGCCGTAGATGTAGGCGGCGGATGAACCCATCGCGACCAGCACATCCATATTGGCGCTGCCGTTGCGCAGGGATTTGAGCGCGCCGCTCAGGTATTGCCGCCCCAGCAGCAGGACGACCGGCGTCGCCAAGGCGCCGAAGACCAGGAGCCAGATGTCGGCCGCCAGGAAAGCGAAGTTGTCCATCAAGAAAGGACTCTGGTGCAGGAAGTGGCGGGTCATGCTCAGGATGGTCAGCGGGATGGTGAAGGCGGCGCCGATTTTGACCAGGCGCGTCTGGCGGTCGATCTCGGCTTGACGGGCGGCCGCTTCGGCGTCGGCGGGCGCGTCGAGGGCGGATGTGTCGATGACCCCATAGCCGGCGCGCTCAACGGCGGCGACCAGGTCACGGCGGCGCGTCACGCCGGGCAAGTAGCTCACATTCGCTCGTTCGCTGGCAAGGTTGACCGATGCGCTGAGGACGCCGTCGCTGCGGTTGAGCGCGCGCGCCACGTTTTTCTGGCACATGGCGCAGGTCATGCCGGTGATTGGCAGGTCGATCCGCGCCGCGGCCACGCCGTAGCCGGCTTTCTCCAGCCGCGCGACCAGATCGCCGGTCTTGATAGCGCCGTCATCGTATTGCACCTTGGCTTGCTCGGTCGCCAGGTTGACGCTGACGCCGGCGACGCCGTCGGCGCGTTTCAGGCTGCGCTCGACATTTTTGACGCACATGGCGCAGGTCATGCCGGTGACCGGCAGGATGATTTCTTTGGTCGCCATGAAAACCGCGCTCCTTAACTGTTGATCAACTTGAGAATCTTCTGCATATCGTTGAGGGCGCGCCCCGGGTCCCGGCTCATTTCCTGCGCCAGCGTGTTTTCGATATAACAGTCGAAAAGGTGATTAATCAAGCTGGTCATGCCTTTTTCGATGGTGCGGGCGCGCAAGACGCGATCTTCACAGCTGCCATCGTCAGCGCTTATCATTTCTTCGAGGGCGCTCAATTGCCCCTGGATCCTGCGGATGCGATTGATCGTCTTGCGGTTGTAGTCGGCGCGCTGGATATGCGCTTGAGCGAACAGTTCTTCTGACATAGAATTGTCTCTGATACCTATACCCCTATATGTATATTGTAGCGGAACCCATTGCGCAGCGTCAAGACACTGTCGAGCTTGCCCTTAGGAATCGGCTTTGATCAGGGGGAGGGCATTGCAATTGCCGCCGGCGACGGTGGCGTCAACGCGGACCCAGATGCGATCGCTCAGCTTCCACCAGGGCAGCCTGTCGACGCCGATGCCGCGCGCCAAGGGTTCGGCGCTTTCGCGGTAAGCCATGACGGCGATGACCGGCGCATTCGGGTCCGGGCGCGAGCGGACATTCGCGCCGGCCAGCAGGGCGGAAAATTTGCAAGGCGCGTCAGCCGGTAGCGCTTCCAAGGGGCTGCCCCCGCCCGCGGGTGCCGGTTCCGCCACCGTGTAGACATCCAGGCCGACTTTGGCCGGGCTTGGCAGCGCAGCGACGGGCAGGACGGTGAGCGCGTGATAATCGTATGCTTGCGGAGCCGCCGGCGCGCCAACCGGGACGAGCTCGCCGTTGTCATTCCTGTTCAAGGCGATTGCTGTGTATTTGCCGCTGCGGACGTTTTGCGCGCCAACGTCCGTCGCGACTTGGGAGCGGCCGTCAATGACATGCAGCAGCATGCCGCGGCTGACCTGGGCTTGCAGCCAGGCTGTGCCGCTCAGCGCAATGCGGGCGCCGTTGATCTGAAAGTGGCGCGGCGGGCTCAATTTCGGCGTTTGCAAGAGGATGCCGCTGGCTGGCGCTACCGGGCAGGGCGCGTCGCCCATGCCGCTGTGGAAATCGAAGCGCTGCCAAGGCAGCCATAGCGGCGCCGCATCGGCATCGGCGGGCAGGGCGGGCAAATCCACCAACGGCGCGGAAACTACCGACCGGCTGATCCAGCCGCGCAGCTCCGGCGTCGCATAAATTAACAGCCAGTTCCCATTTGCGCTGCGGCCGATGGCGCCCAGCTCCCGGCTGAGGGCCAGCTTGGCGATGACAGGCGCCGCGGTGCTGGGCCGGGCGCGGAGATTCGCCCCTCGGGCGGCGGCCACTTTGACTTCGGAGAGCGTCTCCGGCCGCTCGGCAGCTTTGGGAAAAAACAGCGCCACATTGCCGACGGCGAGCAGAGCGGCATCCCGCGCTTCCAGGCTGTCTTCGGCATAAGCGGGAAAAAGCGCGCGCGCCAAGCCCCAGGTCCGGTCTTCACTGCTGACGCTGAGCCAGTCGATGGCATCGATGGCGATGGCGTCGCCAGGTTCATTGAATCGGCCGACGGCTTCAGCCCGCCCCCGCAAGACGGGTGTTACGGTGTCGTGACCCAGGCAGAGCGTTCCCGCTTCCTGCGCCGCGCAAAGTTCTGTGAGGCTCGCCAGCGCTTCATTCTGCAGCGCCGGGCAGGCATCGTCCTGCGACAGCGACATACCGATAACAAGCAGAACGATTAGAAGGGCGAGCCATCGTCTCATGCGCCTGTCGCCCGTCTGCATCGCTGACAATACGCGCCAGGCTGAACCTAGGGCGCGAGCCTCTCGTAGTGCAGGAGTATATTTCCGCTTTCGAAATCCCAGGACCTCAGCAAACGCAAGCGGGCGCGGAGATCGCCCTCAAACATTGTTTTGCCCGCGCCGCAAATGTATGGCGTCACGATGATGAGGTATTCGTCAATCAGGTCGCGCGCGGCGAGCTGCTTGACGATGGAGCCGCTGCCGAAGATGGCGATGTCGCCGCCTTCCTCTTTCAACCGGCGTGTTTCGTCAATCAGATCGCCGGCGAGCAGGCTGGAATTGACCCAGGTCGTTTCACTCAAGCTGCGCGATACGACGAGTTTAGTCAGCCCGTCCAGCTCGCGCGCGGCCTCCCGCAAAGCGGGGTCGGCGGACTCGTCATCGGCGACATGGCCCCAGAAGCTCTCGAATAGCTGGTAAGTCACGCGCCCGAAGAGCAAGGTATCGGAGCGATAAATGTCATGCGCGGTCGAGACCACTGCGGGGTCGTGAACGAACCAGTCAATCTCGCCATTGGGGCCGGCGAAAAATCCATCAAGCGAAATCTGATTGTAAACAATGATGCGATTCACCACCATTTGCCTTCCTATTTGTGAATATTCAGATCGATTCATAGAGCTCGAGCAAAACGCCGCTGGCGCTCTTGGGATGGATGAAGGCATAACGGCGGCCATCTCCCTGGCGCGGGGTCTCGTTGATGAGCTCGCAGCCGCGCGCGCGCAGTTCATTCAGTGTGGCGTCCAGGTCAGGCACTTCGAGGCAGAGATGATGTAGGCCCGGTCCGCGTTTCGCCAGGTATTTTGCCACGCCGCCCTCGGCTGTGGTCGGCTGAATCAGTTCGATATGGGCATCGCCCAGCTCGAGAAAGGCGATGTCCACCGCTTCGGCGGGGATGGACTTGACCGCGCCCGCCTGCGTTAAGCCGAGGCTTTCGCGCCAGAAACGCAGCGCCGCGTCGATGTCGTCCACGACGATGGCCAGGTGGTTGAGTTTGATATCGGTCATGCCCGTTACTTTCCGCGCGCGCTCGATCTTGCCAACCCCTCCCCCGGCCCCTCCACAATGCTTTGGGGAGCGGAGTTTTACCGCGGATGCGCAGACGCAAGCAACTGGTCGCGACACCTGCTATCGACGCGCCCATCCGATTCGGGGCGGCGCCGGTACGTCAGTTTGAATGTTATAATGAGAGGCTGAATGGGGAAAGTGCTTTGGCGACGATTGAAGAGGAAGGACAGTATGGTATTAGATGAAGTGACACGCCCGCTGAGCCTGGCGCTGACGGAAGAGCACGAGATGCTGCAGGCGGCCGTGCGCGATTTCGCCCAGCGCGAGATCGCCCCGGTGGCGGCTGAGTATGATGAATCGGGCGAATTCCCCATCGATTCGGTGCGCAAGATGGGTGAGATGGGCTTGATGGGTATCGAGATGCCGGAAGCATACGGCGGCGCTGGCATGGATACGCTGGCGCATGTTTTGACGATGATCGAGATCGCCAAAGCCGATGCCAGCCACAGCACCATCTTGAGCGTCAACAACTCGCTTTATTGCAACGGCATCCTCTGGTTCGGCACGGAGGCGCAGAAGCGCGAGTGGATCAGGCCGGTGGCCAGCGGGGAAGCGATCGGCGCATACAGCCTCACCGAGCCGATGTCGGGCAGCGACGCCGGCAATATGGCCAGCCGCGCCGTGTTGAATGACGCGGGCACACACTACCTCATCAACGGGCGCAAAAGTTGGGTGACCAGCGCGCCATTCGCCGATCGCGTCGTGCTCTTCACCATGACGGCCGACAACCCCCTTCGATCCCTTGACGGGTCAGTGTCTACGCGACCCCATAGCGATGGGGGGAAGAAGCAGGGCAAGATCACGGCTTTTCTCATCGACGCGAGCCAGCCGGGTTTCATCCGCGGCAAAACCGAACCCAAGCTCGGCATCCGCGCCAGCGCCACCAGCGAGATCATTTTCGAGGATTACGCTTGCCCGGTCGAGAATGTGCTGGGCGGCGTCGGCCAGGGCTTCAAGATTGCGATGACGGTGCTGGACGCCGGGCGCATCGGCATCGCGGCGCAGGCCCTGGGCATCGCGGAAGCGGCCTATGAAGCGGCGCTGGTTTATGCGCGCGAGCGGCAGGCTTTCGGCGCGGCCATCGGCAGCTACCAGATGATCCAGCAGAAGATCGCCGATATGAAAACGCGGATTGAGGCGGGACGGGCTCTCATCTACCAGGCGGTCATCGCCAAGGAGCGGGCGCTGGCGCATGGGACGCGTTACACGAGCGAGGCGAGCATGGCGAAACTCTTCTGCAGCGAGGCGGCCGCCTATGTCACCGACGAGGCGCTGCAGATTCATGGCGGCATGGGCTACAGCAAGGAAATGCCGCTCGAGCGTTATTATCGTGATGCGCGCATCACGCGGATTTATGAAGGCACAAGCGAGATCCAGCGCCTGGTGATCGCGCGAAAGGAATTGGGGTTGCGATGAGAGCAGCGGTATTGCGGGGACACGGCGGCGCGGAAGTCGTCGACATTGTGGAGGACCTGCCCATTCCCGAGCCGGGGGCGGGCGAGGTTCGCATCAGGATTGCGGCGGCGGCGCTCAATCGGCTGGATCTGTGGGTGCGGGCCGGCTGGAAGGGGCTGAACCTGGACTTTCCCCATGTCATCTGCGCGGATGGCGCGGGCCTGGTTGACGCGGTCGGGGATGGCGTGAGCGCGTTCGCGGCGGGCGAGCGCGTCTGCATAGATCCGACGATCGTGCGCCCGGATGACCCGGCCTTGTACAGCGGGCTGGAGAACCAGACAAATATCGCCATTATGGGCGAACATCACAGCGGGACGGCGGCGGAATACATCGTCTTGCCGCAGCGCAATCTGATGAAGATGCCCGACGGTTTCGATTTCAGCGAGGCGGCGGCGGTCGGGCTGGTCGGCGTGACCGCCTGGCATTCGCTGATCACGCGCGGCCGGTTGAAAGCGGGCGAGTCGGTACTGATCGTCGGCGCGGGCGGCGGCGTCAACAGCATCAGCATTCAGATCGCCAAGCTGGCGGGCGCGACCGTTTACGCCGTAGGCAGCAACGCGGCAAAATGCGCGGAGGCGGAAGCCATCGGCGCGGATGTGACGATCAATCGCGAGGAGGAGCCGGCTTGGTCGCGAGCGCTCTACAAGCTGACGAATCGGCGCGGCGTCGATGTGGTGGTGGATAACGTGGGCGCGGCGACGCTGGGCCAGAGCATGCGCGCCTGTCGCATCGGCGGGCGGATACTGATTGTGGGCGGCACGAGCGGCTACGGCTTTGAGCTCAATGTGGCGCAGCTTTTCACCCGGCATATCTCGCTGATCGGCAGCACGATGGGACCGCATCGCGATTATGTCGCCTTTATGGCGCAGGTTTTCGCCGGGCGCATCCAACCGGTCATCGGCGCGCGACTTCCGCTCAGCGAGGCGCGGCGGGCGCAGGATATTCTGGAGACTAACCCGGTCTTCGGCAAGGTCGTGCTGGAGCTGTGAGGGCGCTCACATAAAAGCCTGGATGCCGGTTTGGGCGCGCCCAAGGATGAGGGCGTGAATATCGCTGGTGCCTTCGTAGGTGTTGACCGCTTCCAGGTTCATCACATGACGGATGATGTGGAATTCGTCGGCGATGCCGTTGCCGCCGTGCATATCGCGGGAGGCGCGGGCGATATCGAGGGCCGCCCCGCAGGAATTCCGTTTGACGATGGAGATCATCTCCGGCGTCGCCTTGCCCTGATCGAACAGGCGACCCACGCGCAAGGCGCCCTGCAGACCAAAGGCGATCTCGCTCATCATATTGGCCAACTTGAATTGAATCAATTGATTGGCGGCCAGCGGTCGCCCGAACTGATGCCGATCCAGCGTGTATTGGCGGGCGGCCTGCCAGCAGAATTCGGCGGCGCCCAGAGCGCCCCAGGCGATGCCGTAGCGAGCGCGATTCAGGCAGCCGAAGGGGCCTCTCAGGCCGTGCGCCTTCGGCAGCAGGTTTTCGGCGGGCACGAAAACTTCATCCATGACGATTTCGCCGGTGCTGCTGGCGCGCAGACTGAACTTGCCGTCGATTGACGGCGTCGACAAGCCCTCCATATCTCGTTCAAGGATGAAGCCGCGGATTGCGCCGTCGCCGCCGTCCTCCGCGCCATAGGCCTTTGCCCAGACGATGAAGACATCGGCGATCGGCGAGTTTGTGATCCACATCTTGCTGCCATGAAGCAGCCAGCCGCCGTCGGTTTTCGTCGCCCGCGATTCCATCCCCCCGGGGTCGCTGCCGTGGTTCGGTTCGGTCAAGCCGAAGCAGCCGACCCATTCGCCGCTGGCGAGCTTGGGCAAGTAACGCCGGCGCTGCTCCTCGTTGCCGTAGGCGTAGATCGGGTACATGGTCAGCGCGCTTTGTACGCTCATGGCGCTGCGATAACCGCTGTCGACGCGCTCGACCTCACGCGCGATCAAACCGTAACTGACGTAGTTCAAGCCGGCGCCGCCGTATTCCTCGGGCAGGGTGGCGCCCAGCATGCCCAGCTCAGCCATCTCGAAATAGATAGCGCGATCGAAGGATTCCTGACGGTTGGCCTCGAGAATGCGCGGCATGAGCTTGCCCTGGCAGTAATCGCGGGCGGCATCGCGCACCATGCGCTCTTCGTCATCCAACTGCTCTTCCAGCAGGAAGGGATCCTGCCATTGAAATTGACTCGCCATTGATGCTCCGACCTTTTGCCGATTGTCTGCCCATATCATACTGACTTCGTGTCGCAATGAGAACGAGGAATCAACGAACGCTGAAGAACACCCTGGCGATTTCTCCGTTTTCGCGCGAGTGGCATACGGTTATAATGAGAACGCGAATTTGACGCGATTCGGGCGGACGCAATCAGGGCGGACTTATTGCGGCCGAGCCGCCTTCAACTCTCGACCTTGGATGACTGGCATGATGCAAGACAAAATCATTGTACGCGGCGCCCGCGAGCATAATCTGAAGAACATTGATGTTGAGATACCGCGCAATCGTCTCGTGGTCATCACCGGTTTGTCCGGCTCAGGCAAATCGTCGCTCGCCTTTGATACGATTTTCGCCGAGGGCCAGCGCCGTTATGTCGAGAGTTTGAGCAGTTATGCCCGGCAGTTTCTCGGCTTGATGGAAAAGCCGGATGTCGACCAGATCGAGGGATTGAGCCCGGCCGTATCCATAGACCAGAAGAGCGTGAGCCATAATCCGCGCTCGACGGTAGGCACGGTCACCGAGATTTATGATTACCTGCGTCTGCTGTACGCGCGGGTGGGCATACCGCACTGCCCCAAATGCGGCGCTGAAGTATCGGCGCAGAGCGCGCAGCAAATCGTCGACCAGGTGCAGAATATGGCCGCCGGCAGCCGCATACAAGTCCTGGCGCCGGTGATCCACCGTCAGAAGGGCAACCACGTCAAAGCGCTGGAAGATATCGGCAAGCAGGGTTTCGCGCGCGTGCGCGTCGATGGCGCCGTGCGTGACCTGGACGAAGAGATTGAGCTCGATCGTTATGTCATCCATGACATTGAAATCGTCGTTGATCGCCTGGTGATCCGCCGCTACGACGATGAACACAGCGACGATGCGACCGCCTTTGAAACGCGGCTGACCGATGCGGTGGAAACAGCGCTGGAGTTGGGCGACGGGCGCATGATCGTGCAGGATGTAACCGATCGCGATCACTCCGTTGACCATCTGTTCAGCGAAGATTTGGCTTGCCCGGAGGGCCACGGCAGCGTGCCGGAGCCGGAACCGCGGCTCTTCAGCTTCAATACGCCGAGCGGCGCCTGCCCGACTTGCCAGGGCCTGGGCTTCAGTTTGGAGATTGACCCGGACATGGTCGTGCCGGACCAAAGCAAATCGGTAGCGGATGGGGCGATAAGCGCCAATGGCCACAACGTAGACGACAAGCGCGGCTGGAATTGGAATGTCTACCAAAGCCTGGCGAAAACTTACGGTTTCCGCCTTGACGCGCCCTGGCGGAAGCTGAAGCAGGAGCATAAAGATTTGATGCTCTATGGATCGGGCGAGCGCCGTTTTGATGTCACCTACTATCATTCCAATGGGCAAGAACGGACCTGGTCGACCCGTTTTGAAGGCGTCATTCCCAATTTGGAGCGGCGCTATCAACAGACGGAGTCGGATTACATCAGAGGCAAGATACAAGAGTATATGCGCGAGATTCCCTGCCGGTCCTGCGGCGGGCAACGGCTGCGGCCGGAGGCGCTTTCGGTGACGATTGGCGGCGCGACGATCCATGAAGTCACGCATTTGCCGATTGACGAATTGGAAACCTGGGTGGAGTCTTTGCGCGGCGAAGGCGCCATCCTTTCGAGCCGTGAACAGCAGATCGCCCAACAGATCTTGCGCGAACTGAATTCACGGGTCGGCTTTCTCAGCAATGTGGGGCTGAATTACCTGTCATTGTCACGCAGCGCGGCGACGCTCAGCGGCGGCGAATCCCAGCGGATACGGCTGGCGACGCAGGTCGGCAGTCAGCTTACTGGCGTGCTCTATGTCTTGGACGAGCCGTCAATCGGCCTGCATCAGCGGGATAACAAGCGGCTGATACGCACCCTGACCGGGCTGCGCGATATCGGCAATACGGTGTTGGTCGTCGAGCACGATGAGGACACGATGCGCTCGTCGGATTGGCTGATTGACCTCGGTCCCGGCGCGGGCGAACATGGGGGCGAAGTGGTGGCGGCGGGTACACCGGAAGAGGTCGCGCTGGTAGATTCGAGCTATACGGGCGCGTTTCTGTCCGGGCGTTTTCAGATTCCCTTGCCGGAAGGTCGGCGTCCCGGCTCGGGCGAGACCCTTTCGCTGCGCGGGGCGCGCGCCAATAACTTGAAGAATATCGATATCGATTTCCCTTTGCGCAAATTGATCTGCGTGACCGGCGTCAGCGGCAGCGGAAAATCCTCGCTGGTGGTGGAAACGCTTTACAAGCGGCTGGCGCAATTGATCAACCGCAGCCGCGAGCGGGCCGGCGACCACGATGAAATCATCGGCGCGGACGAGATCGACAAGATTATCAATATCGATCAAAGCCCGATCGGGCGGACGCCGCGCAGCAATCCCGGCACCTACACCAAAATGTTTGACGATATCCGCGGGCTCTTCGCCGAATTGCCGGAGAGCAAGATCCGCGGTTATCGGGCGGGGCGTTTCAGCTTCAATGTCAAAGGCGGTCGCTGTGAGAATTGCGAGGGGCAGGGGCTGATCAAGATCGAGATGCAGTTTTTGCCCGATGTATATGTGCAATGCGAGGTCTGCCGCGGCAGTCGCTACAACCGCGAGACACTGCAAGTGCATTATAAAGGCAAGTCAATCGCTGATGTGCTGGGCATGACCGTCAGCGAAGGCCTGGCTTTCTTCGAGAATTTGCCGCGCATCCGCCGCAAGCTGGATACGCTGGACGCGGTCGGGCTGGGTTATATCCGCATCGGTCAGCCAGCGACGACGCTGAGCGGCGGGGAGGCGCAGCGCATCAAGCTGAGCCGTGAGCTTTCGAAACGCGCCACCGGTCAGACGCTGTATATTCTCGATGAACCCTCGACCGGTTTGCACGCGATTGATGTCGAGAAGCTGATTAATGTCTTGCAGCAATTGGCGGACGCGGGCAACACCATCATCGTCATTGAGCATAATCTGGACATCATCAAGGTCGCCGATCATATCATTGATTTGGGGCCCGAAGGCGGCGGCGGCGGGGGCGAAGTGATCGCGCAGGGTTCGCCGGAAGACGTGGCGGCGACGCCCGGCAGTTATACCGGGCAGTATCTGCAGCCGTATTTGAAAATGCCGCAGCCGGTCTGATCCCGGCGAGACAGGATGACATGCCGTGGCAAGGTTCTGGTTCGTTTCGGCGCCTCTGTACAGCCACACAGACTGGGGCGGGTTTCTCAAGACGGCTCAAGTCCTCAATGCGCGGGGGCATGAAATCCTCTGGCTCAGCGAAAGTCCGCTGGAGCGGGCGGTGATGCAGAGCGGACTCCGCTTCCGCGCCATTCGCAAAACCGGTTGGCTCTGGCCGCCGCCACCCGCGCCGGATTTGAGCGAGATTCCGCCGCAGGAGGCGGTTTCGCTGCGTTACCGGCGGGCGCTCGACACCTGGCTCAGCGAGGAGCTGGTGGCGGACGCGGTCGAGGCTCTGCTGGATTTGGAGGATGAAATCGGCGCGCCCGACGCCATTGTTTCCGACCCCTTCCTGAGCGCGTCGGCGCTGGCGGCGGAGTTATTTGATATTCCGCTCATCATCTGTGGCTGGCCGGCGCAGGCGACCCTCGACGAACAAAGTCTGTTTCCGGTGCAGCGCGATTTGAGCAGCGACAGTCAACGGCGCATTCAACGTTTGTGCAATCGCTTCAGCCTTGAGGGGCGCAACTTTTCCAAAGGGGCGGCGCCCTCGATCATCAGTGAATGGCTGCATGTCGCGTATTTCACGCCGGAATGGTACCAGGCGGAGCTGTCGACGATCCTGCCGCAGACGCAATTCGTTGGTGGCCGCGCCGAGACGCCGGCAGACGCGCCGCCGCAGTGGCTGCTGGATATCCCGCCGGAGATGCCGCTGGGGCTTGTCACGTTGGGCACGAGCTTCACGGGCGACCTGGGCTTTTACAGTTGGGCGGCGCAGGCGGTGGCGAGCGCGGGCATGATCCCGCTAGTGACAATCGGCTGGAATCCGATTACGCCGGAGAAAAAGGCGGAGTTGAAGCGGGCGCTGCCGGCCGGTACGCGGCTGTTGAACTGGGCGCCTTATGATCATGTGCTGCCGCGCTGCCGGATTGCGATTCATCATGGCGGCGTCGGCACGACGCATAGCGCGGTGGTCCATAGCTTGCCGCAGATTGTGGTGCCGCACGCGGCTGATCAGCGAATCCAAGGGCGGCGGGCGACGGAGGCGAAGGTGGGCTTGCATTTGACGGCGCATGATGTGCGGCAGGGGCAGCTGCGGGAGGGCGTGCGGGCGATCATGGAGGCGGGCTGGGTGCGGGAGAATGCGCGGCGGCTGGCGCGGGAGATGGCGGCGCTGGGCGGGCCTGAGCGTGCGGGGGAGTTAGTCCAAAATGCGTTAGGTTGAGTGTTAATTTCGTGGAGTGGCACCTTGTCCCATTCGGCGAATCTGTTTCTGATTTGTGCTTGTTCACGCTACAATACCCCCACTAACCACCACCACAGAAAGCGCGAACCCCATGAACCTCCCCCTCGACAACATCGGACGCTGGCGCTGCATCGGGCCCTTCCGCGGCGGGCGCGTCGTCGCCGTCGCTGGCGACCCGCGTGATATTGGCACTTTCTACTTCGGCGCTTGCGCGGGCGGCGTTTGGAAGACGGATGACGCCGGGCAGTATTGGCGCAACATCTCCGACGGCTACTTCAATACCGCGTCCGTCGGCGCGCTGGCGGTCTCGGAAGCGGACCCCAATGTCATTTATGCCGGCACGGGCGAAGCGACGATACGCATTGATGTTTCACATGGCGATGGCGTTTACAAGTCGACAGACGCCGGCCGCAGCTGGGCGCGCATCGGCTTGCATGATACACGGCATATCGGCAAAATTCGCGTTCATCCGCAGGATCCGGACAGGGTATTTGTGGCGGCCCTGGGCCATGCTTTTGGGCGGAATCAGCAGCGCGGCGTCTTCCGCTCCTGTGATGGCGGCGAGTCTTGGGAGCAAGCGCTGTTCGTCAGTGACAAGGCGGGCGCGGTCGATCTGAGCATTGATGTGAACAATCCGCGCATCATCTACGCGACGATCTGGGAAGCCTATCGCAACTTTCACATGATCAGCAGCGGCGGTGAAGACAGCGGCATCTGGCGCTCGCTGGATGGCGGCGACACATGGGAGAATATCTCGGGAAACAAGGGTTTGCCGCGCGGCATCATCGGCAAGGCGGGCATTGGGGCGTCGCCGGCGCAGGCGGGCCGCGTCTATGCGTTGATCGAGCATGAAGAGGGCGGCATGTACCGCTCGGACGATTATGGCGACAGTTGGCGTTTTGTCGCGCGCAACAATGACATTATCTCGCGCGCCTGGTATTACATGCATCTGACGCCCGATCCGGTAGACCCGGATACGGTCTACGTCAACAACTTGCGCTTTTGGAAGTCGGTCGATGGCGGCAAGACCTACTCCATGATTGGCACGCCGCACGGGGACAATCACGATTTGTGGATCGACCCGCGGAATCCCAAGCGCATGGTGCAGGGCAATGACGGCGGCGCTTGTGTTTCATTGAATGGGGGCGCCACCTGGTCAAGCATATTCAATCAGCCGACGGCGCAGTTTTATCACGTGGCGGCCGACAATCGCGAACCGTATTTCGTCTACGGAACGCAGCAGGACAACAGCAGCATCGCTGTGCCCAGCCGCAACGAAAAGTCGTCGCTGATGTGGATGGACGGTTTTATCGCCGGCTCGGGCGAGAGCGGCTATATCGCGGTCAAGCCCGACGATGACGATATCATATTCGTCGGCGCGATCGGCAGCTCGCCCGGCGGCGGCAACTGCCTGCAGCGGTATGATCATGGTAGCAAGCAGTTGCGCCTGGTGACGACCTGGCCGGAGATGACATCAGGCGAGGCGGCTGCCGACCTCAAGCATCGCTTCGCCTGGACTTATCCCATCGTATTTTCGCCGCATGATCCGAACACGCTGTACATCGGCGGCAATCAGATCATGAAATCCACTGACGAGGGGCATAGCTGGGTTGCGATCAGCCCGGATTTGACGCGCGCCGACCCGGCTACGCTGCAAATAACCGGCGGGCCGATCAATCGCGATGGCGCCGGCGCCGAAGTATACGCGACCGTATTCGCGCTGGCGGAATCGCCGCATCAGCCCGGCGTGATCTGGGCGGGCTCGGACGATGGCCTGGCGCATATCAGCAGGGACAATGGCGAGACCTGGGAGGATATTACACCGGCGGCGCTGCCCGAGTGGTCCATGATCAGCATGCTGGAGCTGTCGCCGCATGACCCGGCGACCTGCTACCTGGCGGCGATCCGTTACAAGCTGGATGATTATGCGCCCTACCTCTTCAAGACATCGGATTACGGGCAATCCTGGGAGCGCATCAACGACGGCATTCGCGAAGACGATTTCACCCGGGTCATTCGCTGTGACCCGGCGCGGCCCGGCCTCTTGTACGCCGGCACGGAAACGGGGCTGTATGTCTCGTTTGACGATGGCGCGAGCTGGGGGCGTTTTCAGTTGAATCTGCCGGTGACGCCGATCCATGATCTGCTGGTGAAGAATGGCGACCTGATCGCCGCCACGCATGGTCGCTCTTTCTGGATTCTGGATGATCTGACGCGTTTGCACCAACTGTCCGGCGACCTGGAGAATCGGTCCGCGCTTTTGCTCAAACCGCGCGCTACGCAGCGCATCCTGGAGAGCATTGACGCGCGCCGCCTGGTTGATCAGCCGGGGAAGACCTATCAGAGCTCCACTGGTGTGATGGCGGCCTATACGCATACTGTTTCGCCGGAGAATGTGCTTGAGCGCGAGTTTCTTGATTCGGGGGAGAATCTGCCGCGCGGCGTCTTGATAACCTACTATCTGGGGGCGGCGCCGGCGGGCAAGATTACATTGCGCATCGCCGACGCCGAGGGCGAAACACTGTGCGAGTTCCATAGCATGGATGATGTGGAGCGCCAAAAGCAGAAAGACAAGCCGGACAAATCAATCATCTACCTCATGGCGCGCGCGGGCTGGAATCGCTTCGTCTGGGATATGCGCTTGCCGACATCGCCCAAGCTGAATGGCAAGGATCCTCAGTTTGAACGGATGCCGGGGCCGACGGTGACGCCGGGCAGGTACACAATCAACTTCCAGGTCGGCGACGAGGTACAGACGCAGCGGCTCAACTTGATACCGGACGCATCATCGTCCGCGTCGGGCGAAGACTCAAAACAGCAGTTTGACCTGCTGTTGGATATTTACCGGACTTATTCCGCAGCAACCGAGACGCTCAACAGGATGCGGCGTCAACGCGAGCAATTGAAGAGCCTGGCCGAGCGCCTGGGGGAAACTGATGAACAGCGCGATCTGGCTCAACAGGCGACCGCGCTCAGAGGGCGGATACTGGACATCGAGAAAGGCATCTTCATTCCCGAATTGCGCGAGGGTTGGGCGGGGCGCTTGAACCAGGGGACGGATCCCTTGCGCCGGCTGAGCGCGCTGCCATCGGTAGTGGGTTTGGGCGAATTCCCGCCGACGGTGCAATCCTACGCGGTTTATGAGAAGCTGGCGGGCATGATTCGCGAGCGGATGCGCGCGTTTGAAGACCTGCGCGCTTCAGAAATTGCCGAGTTCAATCAGTTGCTGGTGGAGACGGGAATCACGCTTGTCGGCTAGCGCGTGGTATACTGACTCCAATTTGATCTGGATTCGGAAGAAAACAGAGAAGAGGCGCGCCATGTCAGCAATGCTGCAAACAAAGACGACGGTGGCGGAATACTTGAAGTTCGATCGCCAGAGTGAATTCAAGAACGAGTACTTCGACGGCCAAATCTATATGATGGCGGGGGTGTCATCTAGGCACAATCTCATCCTGATGAGTCTCGGCTCCGCGCTCTATGCGCGGGTGCGCGGCAAGGGCTGCTCAGTATACGGCAGCGATATGCGAGTGAAAATGGAAGCGACCGGTTCATACGCCTATCCCGATCTGAGCCTGGTTTGCGGGACGCCGCGCTATGAAAACAGCCGCCCGGAAACGCTTCTGAATCCGAAAGTCATATTTGAGATCCTGTCGCTATCCACGGAGCGGCGTGACCGCGGGATCAAGTTGCGGCATTATCGAGAAATCGAATCGCTGTCCGATTATGTGTTGATCTCTCAATCGGCCTTTCATATTGAGCATCATTCCAGACTGCCCGATGATACCTGGTTGTTTACTGACGTGCTGGGTTATGATGCCAGCCTGACACTGCCGACGCTTGACAGCGAAATCAAGCTGGCCGAGATATATGAACAGGTCGAATTAGAGGCCGGGTCCTAGCGCCGTAGTACAGGCCAAAAACCCCAAAATGCGTATGCGCAGATTAGCTTATGAAGCCGGCTGTCCCTGGTGATGTTGTGCCAGCGCCCGAACAAGCGTCTGCCCGATTGAAATCAACCTTGGCGCATCGTCGCTGTTTTCCAAGAGGATGACAAAGGAATTCGCCGCTCCGTCGGCATTGGCGACGAAGCCGGTCAGCCAGATCTGCCGCTGATCTCCTGACTGTGAGCGGACGATGTTCGCGCCCACGTCGCCGGCCGGCCCGTCACCCAGGATTGACCAGGCGCGCCGCAAGATCCCTCGCAATTCCCGCGCCACATCCGCGCTCAAAATTGGCGGGGCGCTCGTCTCTGTGGTCAGCGGCCGCCACTGCGCCGCATCGGGGGGCCGGGTAGCGGAAAGTATGGCGGGCGCAACGGCCTTCCCGTCTGTCGCTATCGCCGCCATGATGGCCGCCGTATGCAAGGGCGTGGTGGTGACATCGCCCTGGCCGTGCAAGGCGCGCAGCATCAATGTCTCTTCATCCAGCGCTTCGGCTGCGGCGGGCAGGTCGATCGGCTCCGGTTGGGGGAAACCGGCGAGCGTGACCGGCGCGTCAAAGGCGAAGGGCGCCAGAATCGGGGCCAAATCCTGGCGCGGCTCAGCGAGCCAGTGCGCTTGAAAGGCGGCGGGACAGCCGTAGATATAGGCATCAATCAGCGACAGTTCGCTTTGCTCCGGCTTGATGACGCAAGTAATTGTCATGCCATCTTTGAAGCTGACCGGGGCGTCGGCCTTGGGGAAGCGCATCGTGACATCGGCGTCCGAGCGCAGCGCCTGCGCCAGCAGCAGCATATACATCGCGCCGCCCAGCTGATAATGGCCTTGCAAGGCGCGGTTGAAAAATGGCTGGCTCGCGGCTTCGGCCAGCTCCCGCCAATCTTCATCCAGGGCATTGGGATCAAAACCCGGCTGACTGAGCAAAGCCTGGATGGCGCCGGACTGCGCGTTCAAGACGACGATGGTGCCGGCCGCATCGCCCATGGCAGCCGCCAGCGCATCTTGTATGTTGGCATCCACGGTGAGCCTGATATCGGCGCCGACCTGCGGCAGCTTCAGCAGCTGTCGCTCGACATAATCACGCAGCGTCATCACGGCGCTGGAGCCGGAAAGGAGTTCGCCAAAGGCCGCTTCAGCAGCGCCGGCCCCATAGCGCAGACTGTAGTAGCCGACGACGCTGTAGGTGGATGGCCGCAGGTAGCGACGGCGCAAGCCCGCTTCCGATGCCGTTGTTTCGGCCAGCAACTGTCCGCCGCGGTCGTAAATGGCGCCGCGCTGTATATCGGCGATCGCTTCGATCAACCTGGGATTGTCGTCACGAAGCAGAAGCGAGCCGCGCCCGGCGATTGCCCAGTAAGTGGCTGACAGGCCGATCAGCAGCAGGCAGGCGAGCATGCCCAGAAAGAGCCGGCGGATGCCCTGGGCGAATTGCACCTAACGCGCTCCCGCCGACAGGCGAATCAGAATGCCGGTCATGGTGAAACAGACGAGCATAGAGCTGCCGCCGTAGCTGATGAAGGGCAGGGTAACGCCGGTCAAGGGCAAGAGCTTGAGCACGCCGGCCATGATCATTATCGCCTGGAGGACCAACATCATGGTTAATCCGACGGCGAGGAACTGGTGAAAGGCGCGGCCGGAATGGGACAGCCCGATTACCAGCCCGCGGTATGCGAGCACGGCAAAGCAACTCAAAACAGAAATGACGCCGAGCAGCCCCCATTCCTCCGCCAGCGCGGCGAAGACAAAGTCGGAATGCGCCAGCGGGATGTAGGCGGATGAGCCGAGACCGACGCCCGAGCCGAATATGCCGCCCGCGCCGAAGGCCAACAGGCTTTGCACGATTTGATAAGCGCGCCCATCGGCTTCCGGCCAGGGGTTGAGCCAGATGTCCACGCGCAGCTTTACAACGGCGAAAAGATGATAGCCGACAAAGGCGGCGATGAGCACCAAGAGCGCGCCGCCCAGCAGAATGCGCGTATCGCCGCTGCTCAAATGCGTCAGCAAGACGAATACAACAAAGAAGAGCATAGCGGCGCCGAGGTCGCGCTGCCAGATGAGGATCATCAGCGAAAGCAGCCACATCAATAGCACGGGCCCGAAGAGTCGCGGCGACAGGCGCTGCAAAAGACCGGCGGCCCCGGCATGGGCCCGCAGCGTCGTGTTATGTTCGCCGAGGTAACTGGCCATGAAGGCGGCCAGGATGATCTTCATGAACTCGGAAGGCTGAAAATAGAGTGCGCCGAGGCTGAGCCAGAGACGGGGCGCGAAGGCAACGCCCGAGGGATTGCTGCCGAACGCGATGGTGGCGAGCAAAAGCAGCAGCGCAAGCGCCAACAGGACATAACGATAAAGGCGCAGCCAGCGCAAGAGATGAGGAAAGACAGCGGCGGCCAGCATGGCGCTGACGCCGATCACAAGCCAGATGGTCTGACGTTGGGCGAAAGCGGGCGCCAATCGCTGGATGGCGACCAGCCCCCAGCCAGCCAGAAAGAGCGCCAGGGGAAAGAGCAGAAGATCGCGCGAGGGCAGGAAACGATTCAAGATGGCTGTACCCGCAAGCGCGCAAGCCCCCCAGACGATCATTATTGACCAGAGACCGGACTGCGCCGGGTTCGTCAGCGCAATGGCGGCCAGGCCGCTGGCAACCAGGGCGCCGGCGAAAACCAGCAGGAGAGTGTGCAGACGCCCGGTCATGGGCCGCTCTGCGTCAAGCCTCATCGTCCGATTTCTCTAGTCGGGCTCAAGCGCGAGCGCCCGCGCCAGAATCGGCTTCAGCTTGGCGATGGCGTCCGGATCCATGGCGGCGCGCGCCGTCGCCAGCGCGGTATCGAGGGCGGTATGGGCTGGCGTCTCCCGGTCTTCATCCAAGCGCGCTATCGTCTCGACCAATGCCTTCGCCACCGTCTCGATATTTTGCTGCAGCGTCTCGATGACCATATCCGAGGTGACGGCTTCTTCTTGTTCGCGCCAGCTGTCATAGTCGGTCACATGCGCCAGGGATGCGTAATCGATTTCGGCTTCGCGCGCCAGGAAGGCTTCAGGCGCGGTTGTCATGCCGATGAGATCGCAGCCCCAGGCGCGGAATAGATGACTCTCGGCCCGCGTGGCGAAGCGCGGCCCATCTTCAATCAGAAAGGTGCCCTGGCGATGTACGACGCCGCCGACCGCCTCAACGGCATCGGCAATGATGGCGCGCAGGTAGGCGCTCATTGGCTCGGGGACGGAAACATGGGCGACGAGGCCGTCTTCAAAGAAAGAACGGGTCCGCGTGTGGATGGTGTAATCGACGATCTGATCGGGTGTGATGATATGACCGGGCGCAAAAACTTCCCGCAAGGAGCCGACCGCATTGACGGCGATGATGAAGCGGACGCCCAGTGTTTTGAGCGCGTAAATGTTGGCGCGGTAGGGCAGGGTAGATGGCGAAAGGATATGCCCTTCGCCGTGCCGCGGCAAAAAGGCGACCCGCTTCCCGCGCAGGCTGCCGATGCGGATGGCGCCGCTCGGTTTGCCGAAGGGCGTATCGACATTGACGGTCGCCACATTGGATATGGCGTCCATGTTGTACAAGCCGGAACCGCCAATTACGGCAATCTTTGTTGCTTCCATCGTTCGTCTCCTTCCTTTGCATGCCGTCCAATATGGCCGCTGGTGGCCGGGTTCACGGCATCAGCGCGCCGGCTCAAGCGTTACAGGTTCCAGCGCCAGTCGATAGCGGCAGCTTCCGATTTCGATCACATCGCCATGCGCAAGCATCGTTCGCTCTTCGATGGTTGCCCCATTGAGGCGGGTGCCGTTGCGGCTGCGGCGGTCTTCCAGCCACCACCGCCCCTTTTCGAGGACGATGCGCGCATGCTCGGCGCTGGCAAAGTCGTCCTGGACGACGATGCTGTTCCACCCCGCGCGCCCCATGGTCGTGATCGCCTGCAGCGGGAAGCGCTCGGCTGCGCCTTCGGAATCGGGCGGTTGGCGCGTGAGATAGCCAAGGGTAGACCGGGGCCTGCGCAACTGACGGTCGACTTGCTTCATGCCGCGCCAGATGATCACAAATAGCGTCAACATAAAGCCGAACAGGCTCAGCCCCGCCAGCAAGCGCAAGATAAAGAGGAGGACCTCGAGGCTCACGGCAGGTCCCTAGCCCGGCGGCAAGGCTTGCGCAGACCCGCCCGCCGCGCCCGGCCAAGCGTCCTCGCTGTCATTTACGGCGCGCATCTTCTTTGTCTTGGCGGTCCTTGCCTCGTTGTGTTCGGCTGTGACCTGAGCTTGATGAAGATCCAACTGACTGTCTTGCAGGATCAGGACCTCGGGCGCCGCGTGGAGTTGGTAGCCGGATTCCGCGCTGATTTCGCTGATGGCAGCGGCCAGGCGCGCCGTCAAACCGGCATGTTCAAGAAACTGACGCGCGTTCTGCGGGTGCAAGGTGATCGTGTAGCGATCGGGGGCGAGCGGGATTGACCCTGGTTCCTCAGCCATCGCCGCCTTGTCTTCCATTGAGCGCAAAAGCAAGACGGCGATGTCGCGCGCGTTAATGCTGCTGCGAAAGAGCCGGGTAAACGCGCCTTCTATCATGGTTTCGAGCTGGCGTTCAAGCTTGTCAAGCGGGTTTGCGCTCATGCCTGCATTATAGACGAGACGCCCGCGCGGGCAAATCGGGGAGTGAACAACATCGGCGGTCTATCGCCATGTGCGCACGGACGCAGGCTGAATTTCACATTTGCTGTGCGTATGGGCGAGCCGGTAGCTCGCCCCTGTAAACGCCTTCCATAGCGTCCAGCTTGCCAAGGCAACACAATGCCTAAAGTTCTGAATGAAGCGCTCGGTCAGCCGCGCGGGATATAATCCAGCCAGGCATCAAAGATCGCGAAGTTGTCGTCTTGTTGATCGCGCAGGGAACCTCTCAATTGCTCGAGCTCCTGCCGCTGCGCGCGCTCTAGTTGAAATTCTATGTCGCTGCCGCTGCGTTCTTCTTTGCGGCGGACTTGCAAGATGTGAAAGCCGAATTCGCTCTCGACCGGCCCGACCAGCGCGCCGGTCTCCGCTTCTTCGATCGCCCGGCGGAACTCGGGCACATAATTGCCGACATAAGCCAGGCCCAATTCGCCGCCGCGCGAGCCGCTGCCCGGGTCGGTCGAGATGGCGCGGGCCAGGGCAGCGAAGGACTCCCCCTGCCGCAGGGCTTGCAGCGCTTGCTGGGCTGTTTCTTCTTCTTCCACCAAGATGTGCCGCACATCGGCATAGAGCAGGCTTCCATCCGCGGGCACAAGGGCGTCGGCGAGCAGGCGTTCCAACGCGATACCCACGAAGAACTCGTCCACTGTCTCGGCCGCAATGCCCAGGCGATCGAAATAAGCGCGGTAATCTTGCTCGCTTTGTTCAAAGTTCTCGCGAACCTCTTCGGCGCTGAGCGTCGGCTCGACCACCGTCGGCTGCGGGGTAACGGTCGGCTCGGTTGTGGTCTCTTCGACGGTCGCGGCAGGATCAGGCGTTGGAGACGGCGCCGGCCTTTGCGTCGGTGTTGGCGAAACAAAGGGCGTTGGCGTAACCGTCGGCTCAAGGGTGGCGGTGGGTTCAACGCCGATAAGGGCGACTTCCGTCGCGTTATAGCCGAAGAATTCTTCCACTGATTGGCGCAGGGATGCCTCGTCAACGCGGATGTCCCGCGCGGCGGCTTCCCGCGCCAGTAGCCTGTCGTCGACCATGTCATTGATCACGCGCAGGCCGAGCTGGTCTGGCACGTTGACTTCGCTGATCCAGGTCTGATACGGTTCCTGCTGCGCCAATTGCTGGATATCGAAACCGGACGATTGAATTTGGTTAAGCTGCAGCAAAATCTGATTGCGCTCCAGCTGATATTGCTGGCGGAATTCCCGGACCGTTATGTCGACGCCGTTGACGACAGCGACAGCCTGATTGGGCACAATGAGCTGTTCAATGGCGAAGGTGATGGCGACAAGCAAAGCCAGGACGCCGGCAATGGCGACGACGCCGCGAATCGCCCACTTTTGCATTCGCTCTTCTTTTTCTGCGCGGCTTCGGTATGACGAGTCGGTTTTGCCTGGCGGGATGTTTTCGCCGGCGCCCTCGGTATCCGCCGCTTGGGTTCTGCGCCGCCGGCGTTTGGGCGCGCCTGTCGTTAAAGCCTTCTTCGACATGACTGCGTAAGCTCCTCCGGTGGGTTTCTTTGGACGCCTTGCCGTCCGCGCCGCCGTGACGCGGGCGGGCCAACGTAGTTATGGGCGCGGGCTTCCGCTAGTCGGCAACGACATAGGGCAGCAGGGCAAGGTGGCGGGCTCTTTTGATTTCACGGGCGAGTTCGCGCTGGCAGCGCGAGCAATTGCCGGTTTGACGCCGCGGCTTGATCTTGCCGCTCTCGTTGACATAGCGAGAGAGCGTATCGAGATCTTTGTAATCAAAGCATCTGCCTTTTGGGCAGTAGGTGGTTTTGCCCCGGCGGCGGCGCCCGCGCCGTCTGCCGTGGGGGCCTCCACCGCGGCGTCCGGAGGAGCGCTCCCCCGCTGGCCTGGATACTCGCTGTGTCCCTCTATTTTCGCTCACGGGTTTTGTTCTCCGTAGTCTATTCGCGTGTCATTTCTGTGTTGCGCCGGGCGCGCTGCCGGGCATGTGGATCCTGTGCCGGCGCCGTTCAAGCGCTCAGTTTCACTTCCCCTTCATCGCGGACGAGGAGATAGCGCAGCACGGGTTCAAAGAGCTTGAGTTCGGTTTCCAGCTCGTTGATGTGCTCGGGCTGTATAGCGGCGCGGATCAGCACATAGTGGCCTTCGCGCTGCCCGCCGATTTGATAGGTCAGCCGACGGCGGCCGAAGATCTTGCGGTCGACGCTTTTGACGGCGCCGTTATCGCCGAGTTCGATGAAACTGATGACTTGATCGATGGCTTGGTTGACTTCTTCGTCGGAGGGCAAAATGCGGACGATAAAGGTGAGTTCGTAGTCTCTCATGGACGTTCCTTTCCTCGGATAGAAGCCTCGCGCATAGAGGCGGCGCGAAGCGGAAAGCTGTCATTCAATTGTGAAGCCGTCATGTTAGCGCAGGCGGGCTGGTTATGCAATGGTGTTTCCGGGCGCGGTTTTGCGCGCGTGTTCCAGCGCCAGTTTCGAGCTGGCGACGCAGAGGGCGACAATCAGCCAGAACCAGGTGATTGACGACTGAAAATCAAGCCGGAAGAAATAGAGATCGGCAATTTGATTGACGAGACCGGTGAAAAGCGCCGCGTGATAACCCAAGTGGATGGCGGCGAAATCCGGGTTTTCTTTGGCATGCCGCCAGGCGCGCCGGCCATAGAGGAAGACGCCGCCCATAGCCAGCAAGAATATCAGCACGCCCGTCAAGCCGATCTGATTGGCCATCATCAGATACATGTTGGCGACGTCCGTATAGATGTCGATCTCGGGCGTGCCGGTGAAGCCGACGCCCACCAGCGGATAGCGGCCTATCAGCTCGAGGGAATCCGTCCATTCGTCGATGCGCATCTTTGTCGCCAGGTCCGCGCCTTGAAAGGCTTGCGAAAGCCGGTCCAGGTAGGCCTGTGTCTGTGGCAAGAAGAGAAACAGCAGGCCGCCAGCGAGCAGCACGGGCAGTAAGCGCCGGTAGCGAACCAGGGCGATCATAAACATGCCGGCGCCCCAGGCGAGGAAGGAGGCGCGCGACGACGTCAGGAACAGCGCGATGGCGACCGCCGCGAAGATAGCGATCGTCAGCCAGCGCCAGCGCAGCACCGGTTTCCTGGCGACTATCTGCGGCGCGATCATGGTGGCAGCCGTCGCCAGAGCGCCACCCAGCGCGTTGGGGTCGACCCAAGTGCCGATCGCTCGCTCGGCCAGGGCCGGATTGTCTTCGATATAACGGATGACGCCGCCGGCGGGATAGCCGATGCGCGACAGCCGGACCAGCAGCACTTCGGCCAATGCATCGGGCGCCAGGTAGAGGGAGACCGCCAGCAGCGCCTGCAGGCCGATAGCCAGCAGGATGACCAGCACCAAGCGCCGCAGCATGGCCGGATTGCGCAGTAGATCAGTGAGTATGAAAACCATGCCGATGCTCAGCAGCGTTTCGGCGAATTGGCGGATGTCCGCGGGGCTCGGGCTGGCATGGCGCAGGCCGAGAGCGAAAGCGAGCACGAGCCACATCACGTAGAGGGCGATCAGCGCATGGACGGCGCTAAGCCGGAGGCCGCCGCGGCGCCCGGTCATCCACTGAAACAGGTAGACCAGCAGGAAGCCGCCCAGCGCCAGATCCAGCAGGGTAGGCGTGATGGCGATCTTGACGGGGAAGACGCCGAAGGGAAGGAGCAGCGCGATGCCGATGATGGCATAAAGCGCCATGCTGACATCGGTGATGATATAAAGCCCGGCGAGCAGACCGAGAATGGCGGCGATCGCCAGCCAGGGACCCAGCAGCGCGATCATCAAGCCGATGACGCCGCCGACGATGCCGATGCCGAAGCCGACGGCGAGCGCGTAAGAACGGCGATCGAGTTGACTGATCCAGATTTGCAGACCATTGGCCGCGGGCATGGCTTATCTCCGCAATAGGGTCAGCAGAGTGAAAAGCGCTAAACCAAGCCAGGTGACCAGGCTGATCAGCAAGCCGATCGTGTAGCTGGCTGGGGTGTATGTCAAGCTGAGACTGTGCTGCCCGGCCGGGATTTCCAGCGCGATCAGCCCGGCGTAGGCGCGGATGATTTCGACGGGCTGCCCGTTCAAGCGCGCCTCCCAGCCCGGATAATGCGGCAGGGCCAGGGACAGTACAGCGTTTTCTGGCGTGTCGACGCGCAGCGCAATTGCTTCGGGTTCAAATGAATTCACGTCGACGGTTCCCTCGGCGGCTGTTTCAGGAGGCGCATGCCCAAGGGCGCCCTGCAAGACAATTTTCTCGCGCTCATGATAGCGTGGGTCGTCCATCAACGCCATTGCCCAGGCGTCGCTATCGACCCGGTCCGCCGCATAAAAGAGCCGGGCGAATGGCCGCGGATCCGCCAGGCGGTGCAGGTAGACCTCGCCGTCTTGGTCGCGCCCGCGGGCGATGACTTCGGATGGCAGGGAGAGCGATTGCGCTCCGCTGAAAACGTATTTCACGGCGAACAATTCCCAGGCCAAGGGATTGTTCACATAATCGCGATAGATGATGGCAGCCGGTCCCTTGAGGAAAAGCGGGCTGATGCCGCGCATATCCATCACCGCGTACAGGCTGCCGAAGTTATCGCGCAGGCCGCGGAAGCCATCGACGCGAAAGGGGCGCCCGTCCTGGTCGTCCAAGACGGCTTGGACCAGTGGCGGCGGCGTCATGGAGAGCTGCTCGGCGGCTGGGACGGGGTCGTAATTGGCGGGATGATCGATGTTGACCGAGAACAGCTCGAAGGCGATCAAGGCGATCAAGGCCAGCTGCGGGGCGAAGCGTTGCGGCTGGCGCAAGAATAAGCGCATGACGCCATAGGCGGCGGCGGCGATGACCGCGCTGCGCGCCGATATCTCAAAGAGACCGCTCCATCTGGCCGCGTCATCGTTCCAGGCGAGAAAGAGGCCGACGGCGAAGATGACCAGCAGCGCCGCGAAACCCAGCCAGTAGCGCAAAACCCGATCCCGCTGCGTCTGGTTGGCCCAGTTGGCGCAGGCGGTGATGCCCAGGCCGGCGAGGATGGCCAGGCTGTTGGCGGCGAGAAAGGCGGCGCGTTCCTGGCCGCGGAAGAAGCGGAGCCCCGGGATCAGATTGTAACTGGCATAATAGAAGGCGCTGTTTTCACCCAGGCTGTGCAGCAGAGCGACGATGGCCACGGCGAGCCAGAAGCGGCTCTCGCGCGCGCGGCGGAACAGGGCGACCGCCACCAGGAAAAGCGCCGGGATGCCGACGTAGAGCGGCGACCATTGGCTGACTGAGCCGGGAAAGAGGAACTGGGCGATATCGCGGAAGGGAAAACCGTTGCCTTTGGCGGCGAAGCCCAGCCCTTCGCGCGTGGTATGCAACAGGTACTCAATGCCGGGCAGCAGGGTCACGGCTGTTGTGCCAATGGCGACCAGCGCCAACATGACGAGGGCGCCGGTAAACGCGCGCCAGCCCATGCGCCGCGAGAAGCAGCGATATGCCAGGTAGGCGGCGGCCAGGCAGGATGCGAACCAACTCGTCTGAGGATGCCCGGCCAGCCAGGACAGGCCCAAAGCGAAGCCGGCCAAGGCGAGGAAGCGGGGTGCCAGCCGCCGATTGCGCGCCGCCTCGCCGATGCCAAGCAGCGTCAAGGGAAGCCAGACCGCCGCCTCCAGCAGCGCCAACTGCAGCGGGGGGTAACCAGCAGTGAATCCGCCGTAGCCGACAATCAGCGCTGCGGCCAGGGCCGCCAGATGGCTCAACTCCTGATGGAGGGTCAGCCGGCGCAGGAAGGCATACATAAGCAGCGTGTACAGCAGGACGTGGGCGGTCATTTCCAGTTGCAGCGCGTTGTAGCTCCAGCCGCCGGCCAGGGCGCTGAGCCCGATCGTGATCCAGCGCGGCGGGTAGAAGACGGCCGCTTGACTGTCGGCGATGAAGGGCAATCCGCCATTGTTGTAGGGGTTCCACAGCGGAATCTCGCCCCGCGACAGCCGCTCATACTGGTAGCCGCCAAAGGCGACGAACTGCCCGGAGAAATCGCCTTGCGTCAGCGATGCCTGGTCGGCGGCGACGGGCGTGAAGAGACGCCAAAAGAAAAGCAGCCACAGCAGTATCAGGATGGCAATGGCGCAGAGGTCCTTGTTTCGGGCGAGTTGCTGAAGCCCTGTCATGCTATCGTCTCGTCAAGCGGTTGATTGAAGAAAGTCGATCGTGTTTCTTGTGATGACATCCCAGTCGAAGTGGGCGCTCAATTCCGCAGCGCCGGCGCGCAGGCGATCCAATTGATCGCGGTCGCGCATCAAGCGGCGGATCGCTGTTTCGATGGCTGTGGCGGAACGAGCCGGCACCAGCCATAGATTGGTAGCGTGACAGAAAACCTCGACGTTGAACGCGGGTTCGGTCGTCAGGATGGCGCAGGCATTGTGCAAGGCCGCTATCAAACTGCTGCGGCGGAATGACGCGCCGTCGGTGAAGGGCAGCGCCATCAAGTCGACGGCTTGGAAGCAGGCCGCCACTTCGTGATCTGGCAGGAAGCCGGTCCAGGCGACCAGGTCTTGCAGACCTTGCTGCTGTATGCGTTCTTCCAGCCGCCGAAGATAAGCGGCATCCTCGCTTTTGTCGACCGTATTGCTGCGCCCCCCGATGAGAAGCAGGCGCAGCTTGCAGCCGGCAGCGCGTAGATTGGCCATCGCGTCGATCAGATAGTCGAGCCCTTTGACCGCCTTCAGGAATCCGAAATGACCGATGAGAAAGGCGTCGTCGTCAGGGCAAGCGCGCCGGCGCCATTCGGCAGCATCGTTTCTACCGTCTGTTAAGCTTGGCACACTGCTGCCAATCGGGATTATGCGGCGATGTGAAAGCGCTTGCATCCGCCGATCGTCCTCATGGTTCGTGGTGATGACGCCCGCCGAAGAGCGCGCCAAATGCATCACGATCCAGTCGCGCAGCGGGCCCGCCTTGGGGAAAAGGTAGGGATAGCGCAGGTCATGAAATGTTGTGACAACCGGTACGCTCAGCGCTCTTGGCAGGAAATGAATGAAGGGCGACATACCGTAGGCGGCGGTCTGATATTGCAGATTAACGATGGCGATGCGGTTCCGGCGTATCCAGGCGCGTATCGCCGGGATGCAGCCGGGCCCCCAGCCGCTGACGGCGCTGACAGGCAAACTGTCGCTCGTCGAGCCGGGCCGGCTCAGGACATACGGGTCCTGCCCTTGTTCGAGCAGCCTTTCGCCCAGGATGCGCGTGAAATCCCCGACTCCGCCGGGCATCGGGGGAAACTCGCCACTGACCAGGCCGATCTTCATAGAGTCGCCTTCAGGCCGCTGCGAAGCACCTGCCAATATACGCGTACGCGCTGCGCTCGCAGGTCTCGTTTGTGGCCCAGCGCGCCTTTGACGCCTTCCAGGCAGAGCTGCCAAGAGAATTGCAGCAGGAGCAAGGCGCGCAGGATGAGGTAATGACTGTAGCCGTGATGCTTTAGAAAGTAGCGGAGTTTGCTGGTCTGAAAATGGATTTGCTTTAAGGCGGCTACTTGTTCACTGCTCTTGCCGCCATGATGCGTGATTTGGGCGCCGCCGTGATAGCAGACGCGCCAGCCGGCCAATACAGCGCGCCGGCAATAATCCAACTCTTCCGAGTACATGATGTAGCCCTCGTCGAGCCCGCCGATGGCTTGGTAAACCTCGCGCCGCATCATCAGCGCCGAGCCTTGCACCCAATCCACCTCGAGGATGGCGTCGTCCGGCGTGTCAAGCATGCGGTAATGGCGCTCCACGCCGGCCGGCGCCCAGGCTGAGAGCCAGGTGCTCTCGAATATGCCGGTCATGAGGGTGGGGAAACGGCGGCGCGTTGATTGATGGCTGCCATCGCTGTTGAACGTTTGCGGTCCCAGGATGCCGACGTGCGGATGCCGCATCATGTAATCAATCATTTGCGCGAGGGCGCCCGGGCAGACCTCGGTGTCAGGATTGAGCAGGAGCAGATAATCGCCGCGCGCTTGCGCCAATCCGATATTGTTGCCGCGCGTGAAGCCGATGTTTTCGCTTTGCTCCAGCAAGGTAACAGCGGGATAATTTTCCCGCAGGAGCGCCGGGCTGCCATCATCGCTCGCCGAATCCACCACGATGATTTCGATGTCGCAGTCAGCGTCGGCGCCCGGTCGAATGGAGCGCGACGACGCACCCAAGCTGCTCAGGCATTTGTCCAGCAGATCGCGCACATTCCAACTGACAATGATGACAGACAGGTCAGCCAAGGCCTGGTCCTTCAAGGCGTCTTTCATTTGGCAGTTTAACAGTCTTTCGCCGATTTCGAGAGCGCGGGAGGGCGGAAAGGATCAGCCGGGCGGCAGGGCGAAAAGCCTCTCGGCATTATGCGATGTCCGGCGCGCCATTTCTTCCGGGCGCAAGCCATGCAATTGCGCCAGCTTGTCATTGATGTAGCGGACATAAGCGGGTTCGTTGC
The DNA here is from genome assembly GCA_028875245.1 of Chloroflexota bacterium. Lineage (GTDB taxonomy): Bacteria > Chloroflexota > Anaerolineae > Aggregatilineales > Phototrophicaceae > UBA6055. The sequence continues at coordinate 62,964 of JAPPEU010000087.1, read as the reverse complement.
GCTTGCCGCGGCGCTGCTGTGGGGCCAGGAAGGGCCCGTCCGTTTCGACCAAGAGGCGCTCAACCGGCGCGCGGCGGGCAATTTCCCGCAGATCCTCCGCATTCTTGAATGTGACCGGACCGGTGAAGCCCAGGTAGAAGCCCAGCTCCAGCGCGCGCTCGGCAATGTCGGCCGAGGCGGAGAAGGAATGCAAGACGCCCAGGCGCCCCTTGAGGCTGGCTGGCGTATTTGGCGCCCATTTTTCCAGCAGCGCCATCAGATCATGGCTGGCCGACGGGGCTGTGTCTACGCGCCCCTCGCGGTTGTGGATGATCACGGGCAATTCCAGCGACGAGGCCAGACAGAGCTGCCTTTCGAAGGCGCGCCATTGATTTGCTTTGGGGCTTTTGTCCCAATGGTAATCCAGGCCGATTTCGCCGAGCGCGACCACTTTGGGGTCCTCCGCCAGCATTCGCAGGGATTCCAGCGCTGACTCGGCGAAATCGACGCTGCTGTTTGGATGGATGCCGACCGCGGCGAAGATGCCACTGTGTGATGCGGCCAGCTCAAGCGCTTGCTTGCAGCTGTCCAGGTCGATCCCCGGGATGATGATGCGACTGACGCCGGCGGCCCGAGCGCGCTGCAGGACCTCAGGCCGATCACGATCGTATCCCCGAAAATTAAGATGGCAGTGGGTATCGACCAGCTCCATCAGATGACCTGATTCGGGTTGTCGCGCAGTTTTTTCAGATCGGCTTCCACCATCATGCCGATGAGCTCTTCAAAGCCGACCTCGGGCGCCCAGCCGAGCTTGCGCTTGGCTTTCGCTGGATCCCCGACCAGGAGATCCACCTCGGCCGGCCGCATGAAGCGCTGGTCTTGCACGGCGTAATCGCGCCAATTCAGCCCGACATGAGCGAAAGCGACTTCGAGCAGCCGTTCGACCGAATGCGTCGCGCCGGTGGCGATGACAAAATCATCGGGTTCATCTTGCTGCAGCATGAGCCACATGGCGCGCACATAATCGCCGGCGAAGCCCCAATCCCGCTTGGAATCCAGATTGCCGATGCGGATTTCATTCCCCAGTTCGAGCTTGATCTTGGCGGCGTGATAGGTGACTTTGCGCGTGACGAATTCCAGGCCGCGGCGCGGGGATTCGTGGTTGAAGAGGATGCCGCTGCAGGTGAAGAGGTCATAACTTTCGCGATAATTGATCGTGATCCAGTGGCCGTAAACTTTGGCGACGCCGTAAGGGCTGCGCGGGTGGAAGGGCGTCGTCTCCTTTTGCGGCACCTCGCGCACTTTGCCGAACATTTCGCTGCTGGATGCCTGGTAAAAGCGGATCGCCGGATTCACGGTTCGCAGCGCTTCCAGCAGGCGCGTCACGCCCAGGCCGGTAATGTCGCCGGTGAAGACGGGCTGGTTCCATGAAGTCGGCACGAAGCTCTGCGCAGCGAGGTTGTAGACTTCGTCAGGCTCGATGGAGTTGATGGCGGTGATCAGGCTGCTCAGGTCACCCATATCGCCCTGAATGATCCGCAGCTGATTTTGAATATGCTGGATGCGCTCATAACGCACGGTGCTGGTTCGGCGCACCATGCCGTAGACTTCATAGCCTTTGCCCAGCAGGAATTCGGCCAGATATGAGCCGTCCTGTCCGGTGATGCCGGTGATTAGGGCTTTCTTTGGCATAGGCGCTAATCCTTAACTATGCTGTCGCCGTCTGCGGCAATCAGCCAATACATCGCGCAAGGTATCTTCGAAGGTCAGTTCAGGCTTCCACCCGGTATCGCGCTGGAGTTTGCTGGCATCGCCGCGAATCTCCGGCACATCGACCGGGCGCAGGCGGGACGGGTCGACGCGAACTTCGATCTCGGTCTCGGTCAATCCCAGCAGAATGTCGAGCAGATGCCGGATGCTATGCGCCACACCCGCGGCGATGTTATAAGCTTCCCCGGCTTTGCCTTTTTCCGCGATCATGTGATAGGCGCGAACGATATCGCGGACATCGGTGAAGTCTCGCCGGGCGGTCAAGTTGCCGACATATATAACCGCGTCCCGCTGTCCTTCCTCAATGGCGGCGATCTGCAAGGCGAAGGCTGGCGCGACGAAGCGGTCGTTCTGGCCGGGGCCGATATGATTAAACGGGCGAGCGCGCATTAGCGGCAGATCATGGCTGAGGTAATACTGCAATGCCAGCATGTCCTGGGCGACTTTGCTGACACTGTATGGATTGGTTGGGCGGATCGCCGTCTCTTCGTTCATCGGCAGCTGGCCGGGCTGGACGGCGCCGTATATTTCGGCGGAACTGACGATCAGTATGCGCGGGCGGATTTGCAGGTCCAGGCAGGCTCTGATGATGTTGAGCTGAGCGCGGATATTGTTTTCCAAGGTCTCCCAGGGGGCTTCAAAGGAGCGCGGGACGAATGCCTGGGCGGCCAGGTGATAAATTGCGTCGGGGCGGCAGTCCGCCAAGAGATTACGAACGCGTTCGTAGTCTTTGAGATCAATCAACTGTTGATTGCTTACCGCCTCGTGGACGGTTTCGCTGGGGAAGAATGTGGTGCCGGTCAGGCGCGCGCGCGGTTGTACGCGGCTGATATGCGCCGACAGATGGCGGCCGACAAACCCGCCCGCGCCGGTGATTAGGACGCGCAAAGCCCGCAACCTGTTGCGGCGGAATTCCGGTCACGCGCCGTCCGCTGCGGCATCATTTTGCTCATAATTGACTCGTGTTTATGGCGAAAGCCAGCATGCGTCATTATAGACGAACCCCGCGCGCCTGCCAGACCTGCGTCACGCCCTGCATACTGCGAACATGACAGCCCCCATTTTCGAAGCGCTGAGGGCGGCCGCCATACTTGCCGGCGAGAGTTATCGGCTTGGGTTGCCCGCATTGTCGTGCAGGGGCAGGAGGCTTTCAATGAAACTTCGATTGTACAGGCGGCCGCGCAGCAAGAGCGAGACATAGTGACCTGCTATCCAGCCGTCCTTATCGTCGTAGCTGGCTCTCAGCCATTCCGCATTTTCGGTTATGCCGCTGATTGAGACCTTGGTCCCGGCCGGGATCAGCCGAAGCGATTCGGCGCGGGCGGTGGGATTTCGGCGCAGATGCAGCATGGCGCCGGGATCAAGCATGATTTCGCCGACGATGCCTGTCATCATGTCTTCCGGCGGCGGGATTGGAGTCGGGCCCGTGTCTTCCGCGCTGCGCATGCCGCCCCGCAGCTGGCTGCTGACTCGCGGCGCGATGGATTCATCGAGAGCGCGCAAAGCGCGAACGGAGACGGGTTCTCCGTGAAGGAGCAATTGAATATAGACGGCGCTGACCCAGCCGCGGGTGATTTCGCCGGTCTCCGCCACATGGTCGACGAAGGCCCATGCGTCCGCCTCATCCAGCCCGATCAAAACCAGCTCTTCATTTGGCGGCAATTGCGTCAGCACTTCACTTCCTGGGTCATTGGCCATGCGCAAGTTGAGCATAGCGCCCGGGAATAACTGCTTAACGCGGGCAGTCACGTAATCGGCAAGCTCCGGCGGCTGCGCCTCCGTGTTCGTGGTGTTGCCGGCCCGGTTCTGCCGCACGGTGGGCAGGCTCGCCAAACGCTGCTCTTCGCCGGTCTCAGAGAAAACTTGCAGATAATATGCGTTAACCCATCCCAGCAGCGCGCCACTGTCGCTTGTCGGGTACATGACAAAGAGCCAGGTATCGGCGGGCTGAAGGTCTTGCGCGGGAAAGAGCGCCACGGCCGGATCTGTATCGTATTCGCTGAGATCCAGCGGCAAGCCGGGCGCTTCGCCGGGATAATATCTGGTCAGCCCTCGCCGGCCGAGCACAATCAGGTTGCTTCCGCCTGGCAAGAGACCGAGCGACAGCGCCTCGCCAGAGGGGTATTCGCGCAGGTGCAGTCTGCCGCTCGGGTCCAAGTCGACGACGGCGTAAGGGCTGATGGCGAGGAGGGGTGGGACGCTTTCCTCCGGCGCGGCGGCTGGCTCTTCGGCATCGGCGTCGGCCATGGAATCCGGCTGTTCCGCGGTTTCCGCTTCGTCCTGGTCGCCCATCGCTTGAGCGATTTCGGGCTGGGCGGGCTCATCCGCTGCTTCGGCGGCGGCTGGTTGTTCCTCGGCGCTTATTTCGATCTTGGCTTCGTCCTCGTCTTCCATCGGCGGCAAAGTCGCGCGTATGCCGCGCATCAGGCTGATCTCCGCAATGAGCAGGCGGGGGGCAGTGAAGGCGTTGCCGGGCAATGCGATCAGGCTGTAATATGAACCGGCGAAATAGTGGGCCGGCGGCACGTCGATGGCGCCGCGGTCTTCGCCGATTTCCAGGATCATCGTCATCGATTGTTGGCCGGGGACGATCTGGACGGGACCGCCTTCCTCAGCGAATCCAACGTTTGCCGCGACGATGGCGCCGCTGTCCAACTGCAGCCGGTTGACGGCGCTATTCGGCATCGCGTTGATGAGGTTGACGACGGAGGAAGATTCGCTCAAGTCTCGCTGAGAGTCAGCGAAGGCGAATACATTTAGGGCGGCGGGGGAGCCCATCACAGCGACCGTCTGCATTTGCCCGGCGCTGACCTCCAGCGTGGCGGATGTAAAAGCGGCGCCGCTGAGGCTCAAGGTTAGTTGATGCGTACCGCTTGGCAGGGCAATGTGTTCCGTGGGCGAAGCAAAAGCGAGGGCGGGCGCGATCAGTTGACTGTTCAGTGAGAGATCCAATGGCGCGACCCCCTGCGCCGCATGCACAAAACGGACGAGCCCGCTCCCTTCATCAGCATCGGTCGCTGCGGCCGCGTGGACCACCCGGGGGTTGTCGGCGTCGCCGTGGATCACCAGGATATTGCTGGCGCCAGCATTGAGCGTGGCGAGCAATTCCAGCTCAGGCGCTTCTCCATTTCCAGCCGCCGGCCTCGCTGCATAGTGGAATTGACCGGCAGCCAGATCAATGGGGCCAAACGCGTCGCCGGGCGCGATGGCGCCGCCGGAAAAGGCCTCGGAAGCCGGCTCGGGGATCTCGATGGCGGTTGCGACGTCCAGCGCGTTGACGATCAGCAAGCGCGTCATGCCAAAGTCTAGCGGCCGCAGGTCATCGGCTGCTACAAGCAGTTCCAGTTCAACGTCGCTCCATAGGATGATCGTGGAAGCGTCGGCAGCCAGGCTGACCGGCTCAAGGAGCAAGCGCGTCGTCGTTCCTGCGACGGCTGCCGTCAACTCGGCGGCGCCGGCGGGCAGGCGGAAATAGGCGGAGTCTTCGCCATAGGCCAGCGCGGCGACGGCGAGCTCGCCATTGACATAGATGTCCAGGGCCGGGCTGTCGGCAGCGATATGGATGAGGCGGGCGCGCGCATCCGGCTGCGCAAGCGAGAAGCCTGCCAACAGGGCATAAATTGCGATTATTACGAAAGACGTTACCAAGTGTTTTCTAGCAGTCATACCGGCTAACCCCGTTCCTCACGATTCGCCCAGCGGGAAACCACTAACGGCGCAAATGGAGCGGAGTTGTTGTCGAAGCGCGCCTTGGTCCGGCTAGTGAATCATGTGCCTTCCTGCCATTGATTGAGGTAGGCTTCTTGCCGCTCGGTCAGTTTATCAATGCTGACGCCCATGGCCCCGAGCTTGAGCCGCGCGATCTCCTGGTCCACATCAGCAGGTATAGTATAGACTTGCGCCGCGAGATTTTCCACGTTGCGCATCATGTACTCGGCGGCGAGGGCTTGATTGGCGAAGCTCATGTCCATCACGGAGGCGGGGTGGCCCTCGGCCGCGGCCAGGTTGATCAGGCGTCCTTCGCCCAATACATAAATTGAGCGCGAGCCCAGCTTGTATGCTTCGACGAAGGGGCGAACCAGGGTCGGTTTTCCGTCAGACATTTCCGCCAGGCTCGCAAGATTTATCTCGACATTGAAGTGCCCGCTGTTGCATAGAATCGCGCCGTCCTTCATCAGGGCGAAATGCTGCCTGTCGATGACGCCGATGTCGCCGGTGGCGGTCACGAAAATGTCGCCGCTTTTAGCCGCTTCGAGCATCGGCATCACGCGGTAGCCGTCCATCACCGCTTCAAGGGCGCGCAGGGGATTGACCTCGGTCACGATGACGTTGGCGCCCATGCCGGCGGCGCGCATGGCGATGCCACGGCTGCACCAGCCGTAGCCGGCCACAACGACGACGCGCCCGGCCAGCAGGATGTTTGTCGCGCGGATGATGCCATCGAGCGTGCTCTGGCCGGTGCCGTAGCGGTTATCGAAGAGGTGCTTGGTCGCGCTGTCGTTGACTGCGATGACGGGAAAGCGCAAGGCGCCGTCCCTCGCCATGGCGCGCAGCCGAATGACGCCGGTGGTGGTCTCTTCGGTGCCGCCGACGATTTCCTCCAGCGCATCCTGCCTGTCCTTGTGCATCGTGCCGACCAGGTCGGCGCCGTCGTCCATGGTGATATGCGGCCGGTGGTCTAGCGCCGCGTGGATATGCTGGTAGTAGGTCTCGTTGTCTTCCCCTTTGATGGCGTATACCGGTATTTCGTCGTTTGTCACCAGCGAAGCGGCGACATCGTCTTGAGTCGACAGCGGATTGGAAGCGGTCAGCACGACATCGGCGCCGCCGGCTTGCAGCGTCTGCATAAGATTGGCCGTTTCTGTGGTGACGTGCAAGCAAGCGGAGACACGAATGCCGTCCAGCGGTTTCTCTGCTTCAAATCGTTCGCGTATCTGTTTGAGCACGGGCATTTCCTGCCCCGCCCAGTCTATGCGGTAGCGGCCGCCCGTCGCCAGTTGCAAATCCTTGATGTCATGCGCGATCGCCATAATCTCTCCTGTTTTGGGACGCGAAGGCAATGGTATCCGTAAACTGCCGCATTCTAGCACATTCGCGGGCGGCTGTCCTGCGCTTTGGCTGGGCAGATTTCGCGGATTCTATGATGTGGCGAGTGCGGCGCATATTATCACCAGAGCTCCTGCAAGTCTGGGCTTGGCTCACACAGAATAACGAATTCTATACAACGAGAAAGTGTAGGGGCGTTTGACCCGCAGTGTCGGCGGTCAGTGTCTACGCGACCTATGTCGCGGCGCTGAAACGCCCGCCTTTGCGATAGCGCGCGCTCGTAGGGCGAGACAAGGGTCGCTCCTTCAGATTCCATTATGCCTCCGTTCACGCTTCACCCAGCAGACAGTCGAGGCGTCCCTCGTCGTCCGCCTGGGAGCGGAAGCGCGCGACAAATTCCTCAGGGCTGAAGCTGTGGTTTTGCGTGCCGACGACTTCGAGGGCGTAGGTGGCGCTCAAAGCGCCGATTTGCGCGCAGAGCTTCAGAGGCAGCCCCTTGCTTAAGCCGAGTATGAAGCCGGCTCGATAGGCGTCGCCAGCGCCGGTGGGGTCGGCAATTTCTCCGGGCTTGAAGGCTTCCGCCGCGATGACTTCACCGTCGTGATAGATCTTCGACCCGTTCTCGCTTTCGGTGATGACCAGGATCTCGATTTGATCGCGCAGGTCGTTGAGCGTGAGCCCGGTCTTTTCGTAGATGACGCTCGCCTCGTAGATGTTGACGACGACCATGAAGGCGTCTTCGATGCCGCGCCGCAGCTCGGCGCCGTTTAAGCGCGCCACCTGTTGGCCCGGGTCATAAATGAAGCGGATGGCTTCACGCCGGCATTCGTCGCAGAGCTGGACCATGGCGACCGGGTCATTGGGCGAGATGATGACGAGATCGGGTTTGCGACTGAGCACATCGGCGATGGCATAGTTGCGGGCGAGGTTCATCGCGCCGCCGTAAAAGAACGCCAGTTGATTATTGTCATCATCGGTATTGGCGAAAAACGACGCGGTAAAGACCTCGTCGATTTGGATCACGGTGCCGCAGTCGACGCCGTTGCCTTCCAGCCAGCGCCGATAATCGCCGAAGTCGCGCCCGACCGCGCCCATGAGTTTAGGGCGCAGGCCGAACTTGGCCATGGTGAAGGCGATGTTGGCTGCGACGCCGCCCCAATGTTTGGTCATGTCGTCGACCAGGAAACTGAGGCTCATGTTGTGCAATTCGTCTGGTATGAAATGCTTCTGAAAGCTGCCGGGGAAACGCATCAGGTAATCATAGGCGATCGAACCGGTTACAAGTGTTTCCATCTCTGAAGTCCAATGTCCTGCTATAGACGCAGCAGCGCAGTATAGCGCAGTTGGCGGGTGCGGTATACGGAAGATTCCGCTCTTCCAACTCATTCCCTGCCTAGGGCAATCGCTTCAAAATGATGAAACTCAATGATATAAACTCAAACTAAAAATTAACTACAGAGAACGCAGAGATCGCAGAGAAAAACAAAATATATGCTCATGTTTTAGTTCAACTTTATTTGTTGAGCGGCAAATGAAATTTCTCTGGCAACTTTGCCATATTCAAATGGTGGATCTGTAGGAATTGTCGTCAGAAACTACCTGAACTCTGCGTCCTCTGCGTCCTCTGTGTTGAAAAACAATTTGAAGCGATTGCCTTTACCTCCCGCTCCCATTCTCGCCATCTCTATGGCGAGCATCACAAGGAGAGAGGGAGAGCCAGCCTTGCGAACCTATTGCATGACCGACCTGTGTCTACTTGTGAGGCTGTGTGCCGCGTCTTTCGGCTGATGATATACTTGCTGTGATCAGCGCCCGGTTTCGCGCGCGGGTCTTTGACAGAGGGATCGCTGGAATTGTCGATATTTGATCGCAAACGCCTGAAGACGGAGAATTTCGCGCTGCCGGTGGAAGCGCTGCGGCGCGGCTTCTTCGCCGACCGCTACTTCGCCAACAGCCGTCAGATGCTTGCCGCGCTGGCGAAAGAAGCCTACAGCTACCGCGGGCTGAATCCACGGGAGGTCGCCGGGGCCAGCCAGCTCCAGGTCGGCGAGATCGAAGTGGAGGCGCAGATTTTCAATCGGCGCTCGCCAATGGCTTTGATCGCTGGTGTGGACCACGCCTTGGCCCAGTTGCGCTGCGCAACCGGCTATTTTGGCGCTGACGGGCAATGGGTGGATACCGCGCACCGCCTCGAAATTGACGCGGTGCAGGATGGCGTCGTCACCAATTTTGATGGCGATCCGCAGAATGTACTGACGGTCATGGAGATTCGCGGGCGCTATCGGGATTTTGCCGTGTTGGAGACGACGCTCCTAGGCGTGCTATCCCGCGCCAGCAGAATCGCCACCAATGTGTATGAGGTGCTGGGCGCGGCCGGCGGGAAGCCCGTCTTGTTTTTCCCGGCGCGCTTTGACATGCCCGAAGTGCAGGCGATTGACGGCTACGCTTACTGGCTGGCGCTGCGGCGTTTTCATCTTGATACTGGCATCCAGGCGACGCCGCTGGCGAGCACGGACGCCCAGGCGTCGCTCTGGGGCGGATCGGGCGTTGGCACAATCTCGCACGCGATGATCGCCTGTTTTCTCGCCGATAGCGCCGAGACCATGGCGCAATTCGCGCGCCATATTCCGATCGAGACGCCGCGCATCCTGCTGGCCGATTTCAACAACGATGTGGTGGCCGACAGCCGCGCGACCCTGGCCGCCTTCTGGCCCCACTACGCGGCCGCATTAAAAACGTCCGACCGGGAAGGCATGGCCCGCTGGCGCTTGAACGGCGTGCGGCTTGATACCAGCGCGAGCCTCCGCGACCGCTCCCTGCCCGCCGAAGCGGAGAAAGGCGTCAGCCCTCAGCTTGTTTTCACCCTGCGTGAAGCGTTGAACCGGGCTTGGGAGGGTTGGGATGTGCCGCGCGGACTGGAAGCCGTCGCGCGTGAATTTTGCCGGGCCACGCAGATCGTCGTATCGGGCGGCTTCAATCGAGAGCGGGTGGCTCGCTTCGAACGCGAGGGCGCGCCGGTCGATAGTTATGGCATCGGTTCGGCATTCTTGAGCAACGATCGGCGGACGAATTCAGATTTCACAATGGATGTTGTACGGGTGAAAGTCGGCGGGAAATGGGTCAATATGTCCAAGGTGGGGCGGCGGCCTTGTGACAATCCCGATCTGGAACGGGTCGATTTCAGCGAATTCGATTGAGCCTCGGCAGCAGGCAGCCGCTCAAGCTTCCTGACCGGCAACCAGCCGTCTCAAGCTCTTGCTCAATGGCGGGCGGGCGATGCCGAATTCGGTGACGATGCCGCTCAGGTAGCGGTGTGGCGTGACATTGAAGGCTGGATTTCGCGCTTTGAAGTGATCGGGCACGATGGGATTGCCATAAGGCGTCGTCACTTCTGCCGGGTCGCGCTGTTCAATAGGGATCTGATCGCCGCTGCTCAAGCCCAGGTCGATGGTTGAGGTGGGCGCAACGGTGTAGAAAGGTATGCTGTGCGCCTGCGCCATGATCGCCAATTGGTAGGTGCCTATTTTGTTGGCGAAATCGCCATTGGCGGCGATGCGGTCAGCGCCGACCAGGACAATGTCGACCTCGCCCCGCTGCATATAATAGCCGGCGGCGGTGTCGGGAATGATATCATAGCTGATGCCGGACTGTTCCAATTCCCAGGCGCTCAGCCGGGAGCCTTGCAGGCGGGGGCGCGTCTCATCCAGCAGGACGTGGATATCTTTGCCGCCTTCAAATGCGGCGCGGATGACGCCTAGCGCCGTGCCATAATCGACGGTGGCCAGCACGCCGGTATTGCAATGATGCAGCACCGTCGCCCCGTCTTTAACCAGCGTTGCGCCGACCTGCCCCATGCGGCTGTTGATGACGACATCATCATCGGCGATCTGCTGGGCAGCCCGCAGCAGGACCTCGCGCAGATCATCCGCGCTGTTGAATTCGCCGCTGCCGGCGATTTGCAAGAGCTTGTCCACCGCCCAAGCCAGGTTGACGGCGGTGGGGCGGGCGGCCTTTAGCGTCGCGCCGTCCCGCAGCAAGTCGCCAATTAGCGCGTCAACCGTTTCGGCTTTGCTTTGGCGCGCGGCGAGGGCCATGCCGAAGGCGGCGGCCGCGCCGATCGCTGGGGCGCCACGCACCGTCATGTTGCGGATGCTTTCGGTGACCGCTTCAACCGTTTCCAGACGGACGGTTTCCAGCTTCCAGGGCAAGGCGCGCTGGTCGATCATCTTGACAGCGCCGCTCTCCCATTCGACAGTTCGCATGAGCATTAGCCTATCGCCTTGGTTGTGTCAGTAAATGTCAAGCCATTGTCGCGATGCCGCTGATATGCCGCATCCGCCAGCGCGTCGAAATCCAGGCCGGGTACATGGACCGAGGACATGCCATCTTCCAGGACGCGCAGCCGCGCGATCCACTCGGGCCGCGGCGCATAGGCGCGCATGATCGAATTCACCGTCTCGAGAACGCAGTGGCTTTTGGCTTGCCCGGCGAGATAGATGAGATCGTATTCGCTCAATTCGTTCAGCAGCTCGCGGTTCAGGCCGCCACCCGGATGATCGGCGACTTTGATTTCGGGTTCAAGAATGGAGTAGTGCTCCGTCTGCGGTATCGAGCCCTTGGTCAGTTTGGCCGGTTGGCTTTGGCGCGCCGCTGAGTGATAACAGACGGCTTCGTACAAGGAGGGCGACAGGTTATGCCCAACCGTGCCGACCAAGGTGTGGAAAGGCCAGATCATCAACTGCTTCTTGTGCTCCTTTTCCAAAGCAGCCACGTAGGCCCGGGACCATTCCGCTTTGTAGAGCGGCTGCCACTTGCCGGCTTCCAGGTCGGCTGCGCTGATGGTCGTATTCGCCGGCGGATGTTCCCCGGCGGGGGCGCGCCACCAGGTGGAAAAGAAGATTTGCAGCGGAAAGTGGCTGTCCAGTGAGAGAAAGATCTTGCTTATGCGCCCGACGTGGCGGTAAATCCACTCGACGATTCGCCGGCAATCAGCGACTGCGCCCGGCACGGATAAGGCGCCATCACGATGAACAAAGTCGATTTGCATGTCCACCAGCACCAGCGCGATTTTCGGGTCGTCGGCATTTGCGGGCGGCAGACGGGCGGCTGCCCCGGCTTCAACGGCCGCCTGAACCTGCGGCGGAAAGAGAACACCGACCCGTCTCGGATTATAATAGGCTGGCAATGCGCTGTTGCCGTATGACATCGCAGCTAGCTGAACTGTTCGATCAGCGTTCCCAATTGCTCAATCGTCGGCTGATTGCTGAAGGGGCTCAGCTGCGGGACGCCATCGCCGATGCGGAAGAAGACCGTCGGCGTACCGCGGACTTCCAACTGCGTCGCGAGCCGGCTGTCGATATCCACTTGGGTGGCGTCGCTGCTGCATGCGAGCAGATCGGCGTAGGGAATATCCATCATTTCGGCGAAACTGCGCGCCGAGCTGTCATTGAAGCGGCGGGCGCTGGCGAGCTCGTAGAGCCGGTCATGCGCGTTCCAGAATGAGCCGGGACGCAGGATTTCGGCGCATTCGTTGAGTTCGGCAGCTGTGCGCGAATAACCCTGTGGTTCGACCACGGGCGTGAAGCGATATTCGAAGCGCGCCTTGCCCTTGGCGACATAATCGCTGATGAGCTTGTCGACAGTGGATTTGTAGCGCTGGCAGTGGCCGCAGAGGAAATCTTCAAAGGCGACGATCGTAATTGGCGCGGTCGGGTCGCCGAGGACGAAACCGCCGTCATCCTGCCGGCCTTGGGGAATCTGCGAATAATCGACAGTGGTCGCGCTGAAGGAGCTCTGGCTGGATATCAGGACAAGAGCTGCCGCGATGACGACAGCGACAAGCACAACCGCGCCCAGGATCAGCCGCGCGCGCTGGGGTGAACCTTTGGTTTTCTGCGTCACGTCATTATCCTTGTCATCTATTTCACAACTTGCGCTGGCGCCCACGAGCGCCGTAAGTCGTTTCGTCTTGATAGGCAAATCCTACAAAGCATTTGTGCCGCCGTCAATTGTGGGGCTAGGATAAGGGCGGAGTTTACAACTGATTTACATTCGCTTGATGCATTGTACGATTATTGGATGAGGCGGATTTCGTCACCGGCCAATAGTTGAGGAGTTGTCGTCTTATGACTATGGATAGATTGATTGAGCAGAAGCGGGATGGACATGCGCTGACCAAGAGCGAGATTCGCTTCTTCATCGACGGTTACACGGCGGGGGAGATCCCGGATTATCAAGTGGCGGCTTTGCTGATGGCGATCTATTTCCAAGGGATGAACCGCGCCGAAACGGTGAATCTGACCCGGGCGATGGCGGAATCGGGCGATATGCTTGACCTGTCTGAGATCTGTGAATACGCGATTGACAAGCATTCTTCCGGTGGCGTGGGCGACAAGACCAGCCTGGTTGCGCTGCCGCTGGTTGCGTCCTTCGGCGTGCCTATCGCCAAGATGAGCGGCCGCGGCCTGGGCCCGACGGGCGGCACAATCGACAAGCTGGAATCAATTAGCGGCTTCAACGTGAACCTGTCCGAAGCCGAGTTTCGCCGGATTGCGCGCGAGTGTGGCATTGTGATCGCCGGGCAGACCAAAAGCCTCGCGCCCGCGGACGGGGCGATATACGCGCTGCGCGATGTCACCGGCACCGTCGCCAGCCGGCCATTGATCGCCAGCAGCATCATGAGCAAGAAACTGGCGGCGGGCGCCAGCGGCATCGTGCTTGATGTCAAGGTCGGCCGCGGCGCCTTTATGAAGACGCTTGACGAGGCGCGCGCATTAGCGAGGACGATGGTGCAGATCGGCGTCGATGCCGGGCGCGATATGGTCGCCCTGCTTTCCGATGTGAATCAGCCGCTTGGCGTCGCGGTCGGCAATGCGCTGGAAGTGGCGGAAGCGGTCAAGACCTTGCAGGGTGAAGGGCCGGCCGATTTTCACCAGCATTGCGTTGAGGTGGCCGCGCAGATGCTGCGCCTGGCGGGCCGTGGGGAGCGCTGGGCTGAGCTGGCCGACGCGCGCGCTGAAGTTGACCAGGTATTGAAGAGCGGCGCGGCTTTTGAGCATCTTCATCGGATGGTGAAAGCGCAGGGGGGCGATGTCTCGCAGATTGAAGATATCCGCAAGCTGCCGCAGGCGAAACTTCGCTACAACGTGCATGCGCGCCAGAGCGGGGCCATCGCCGCCATCCTTGCGGACCGCGTCGCCTGGGCGACCCTGGCGTTAGGCGCGGGGCGGCGGACCAAGGACGATGAAATCGATCATGCGGTTGGCATCGAAGTTTTCGGCAGCGTCGGCGACGCGGTGGCTGTTGGGGATCTGCTCATGACCGTGCACGCGAATAACGAAGGCAGCTTGCAGACGGCGCTGGAGGAACTCGGCGGCGCGGTGGGATACAGCGCTTCGGCCGTCGAACCGCTGCCGCTGTTTCACGGCGTCGTGGATGGCCGCAAGTTTTAGTCGGGCGCGGGGCTGCGCCAGTCAGCAGCCATTGGCCAGGTGCTCATCAAAAGTGACGGCGAAATTGTGATAATGTGAATTATCGCAGGCGGCGCGGAAATAATAGAATCCGGATTCCGCTGGATGGACGGCGGCTTGAATCGCCGAGAGCCCGGGGCTGGCGATGGGACCGGGTGGCGGGCCAGCGACAAGATAGGTGTTGTAGGGCGAATTCACGCCGCGGTAGTCGGCGCGGGTGATTTGGGGCCACCAGACGCCGCGCGCGCCCTGAATGCCGTACTGCACGGTGGGGTCGGCTTCCAGCTTCATGTTTACAGCCAGGCGATTTCGATAGACGCTGGCGATCATGGCGTGTTCGTCGCGCCAGACGGCCTCCCGCTCAATGATCGACGCCAGGGTGACCGCCTGATGCAAGGTGAGACCCTGCGCCAGGGCGGCCTCGCGCAAGTCATCGCCGACGCGCTCTCGAAACGCGCGCAATAAGATATCGCGCAAGCCATTGGCGCTGATGTCGGGCGGCAGCTGATAAGTATCCGGGAACATGAACCCTTCCAGCGATGCCCCCGGCGGGATGCCGGCCCAGGCGGCGAATTCAGCCGGCAGGACGGCGCCTTGTTTGGCATGGGTCAGAAAGTCTGCGCCGCTGAAACCGAAGAGGCGATTCTGGTCGATCAATTCAGCCAGTTCTTCGATGCGCGCGCCCTCCCGAGTGCGGAAAGGAATGTAGCTCTTGCTGGAATCGGTGAGGATCTCGGCGATCTGTTTGATCGACAAGTTTTGGTTCAGGAAATAGACACCGGCTTCAAAGCGTCGGTCATAACCTTCGAGCAGGGCATAATCGATGAAGAGCTCCGCATCTTGAAGGAGCCCCGCTTCAACCAAGGCGGCGGCGATAGCGCCGGCTCCAGTGCCGGCTGAGATTTCAAAGCGAACCGGGTCGCGGTCGCTGCCGAAGGGCGCGTTCAACTCCCTTGTTCGATTGCTAAGTTGTATTCGCAATACTGCGGTCTGCGCGGCGCCCCAGAGCTGCCAATCAGTCGCGAGCAAGTAGGCGGCCAGCAGTCCAACAGTCAGAACTGCCAGGAACGTAAAGAGGAGAAAACAACCTCGTGTCGCGCGCCGCAAGTGCAAGCCTCAAGCGTTCGGCGCCGCGATTATGGCAGGCAGCGCCACCTTGGCGATCAAGATTGCGCACCGGAGATTACGGTGGCGCTTGTGTCTTGCGGCGTCGCGCTAGGCTCAACCGAATCGAGCGACCGCATAACCGTAACCCAGGTTCGGCCAGGTTTCAGCATGATTGGCGCTTCGTCGCCGTAGATGAGGGAGATGGCCGCGCCTCGATTATGGTCCCGGCGGCGCCAGTAACCCTTGTACAGCTGGCCTTCGCGCATGACCAGGGCGCGTCCCTGCCCCCAGAGCGCGACCTCAAAGGACTCGTTGATGGCGCCGGGCTCAAAGAGATCGGGGCGGCGATTATGCGCGACCTGCAGCATCACCAGGTTGTCCGCCCAGAGTTGCGTTTCATCGGCGGCGTCGAAGTGCGGCAGGCCGTCGGAAAAACGCAGATAACGCCGGCTCGCTTCGTCGTATTGCCAGCGGACATCGGTCCTGTTGTACCAGTTGATATAAATATCGCGAATTGGCTGTCCACCGGCGTCCGCTTGCAGATCAAAGGCGAATCCATTCGCGCGGAAGCCGATGTTGACGTCGCGCCAGGTGGCGCTTTGCCACATCTGCCGCGTATCGCCAAAGAGTGTATGCTCATAGCCTCTGTCAAGCAGGGTTTCATCGCGGCAGAACCCGGCGGTCTCGCAATTGTCGCCGAGGGAAGGCGAAAGCAGCACGAATCGGTTGACGCGCGCCTTGTAAAGTTCCCGCACAGGTCCGCTCGTGCCGGAGTAGGCAAGCAAAGCGGCGTACATGTTGAGCAACTCCATATCGACCAGGCGGGCGCTGCGCACCGAGCCAACCCTCTCCGGCGCGTTGCTGCGGAAGATCGCGGCGAAACGAGTGACGCCGCCTTCAGACTCCATTTCATAAACCAGATCCGCTTGGTTGATGCCATGCTGAGGCCGGACTCTGGGCGGCCAGTTGGAAACCTTGACGATGAGATTGCGCCGCAGCTTTGCTTCTTCGCTCGGATAGGGCAAGCCGGTGAGCGGATTGAGGCCAGGCGGATAACTCAGCGGGCCAACCGCTTCAACGGGCCAGGGCGAGTAAAAATCGGCGATCGCCGCGCTGACCAGCCGCGGGCCTGTCAGCCTGTCCTCCGTCCGGCCGCTGGCGCCAATGGCGACCGAGGAATCGGAATTCGGACTTGCAGCGTCATCTTGACTCTGGCTGACGGTGGAGACGACCCCGATGCTGAAGAAGGTCAAGAGCGCGCTCATCCATGTTGACACAATCAATCGACGCACCTGGGCCAACTTTCTGCAATTCATACCTGAAACCAAAAACAGTATAGGAAAACCGCGCTGACTCCCACAAGTCGATTTCAGTATAATAGGAGAATCGTAATTTGACTGCTTTGTTGGATGGATAATTTGGTGGAAAGCAAGCGGCTGCTGATATGTTACGCCCATCCGGACGATGAGAGCTTCGGTCTGGGCGCCGCCGTGCCCAAATGGATTGACGATGGCGTAGACGTTTATCTCATCTGCGCGACTGGCGGCGAAGTCGGTCACGTACCGGAAGCGCTGCGGGGAAAGTACCCGACAGTGGCGGCGCTGCGCTTGAGTGAACTGGAATGCGCGCGGCAATATCTCAAGTTCAAGGATGTTTTCATGCTCGGTTATCGCGACAGCGGCATGAACGGCAGCGAAACATCCAGGCATCCGGATTCGCTGGCCTACCAGTGGCGGCATCATCCCGAGCGCGTCACCGCCGACGTGGCTGACATCATGCGGCGGGTGCGGCCGCAGGTCGTGATCACCTTCAACCGATACGGCGGTTATGGGCACCCCGATCACATAGCGATTCAGCGCGCGACAGTGAGCGCCTTCGAGCGGCTGCGAGAGGATGTTGAGAAGGACCATGTCCATGCGCCGCAGAGGCTCTATTATGCGGCTTATCCGAAGATTTCGCTGCGGATGCGCATTTGGAAAGCGCGCCTGAAGGGGCAGGATCCGCGTCGGATGGGCATCAATCAGGATGTCGATACGCTGAAGTCTCTCGCCAGCATCAAACCGGTGCATGCCAGGATTCCCATCGCGCCCTATCTGGAGATATGGGAAAAGGCGAGCCGCTGCCACGCCAGCCAGGGCGGCGGGCGGGTCACGCGGACATCGCGGCTGCTGCGGCGGATGCTTTACAGCACGCAGGGTTTCACCCGCGCCTACCCCCAGCCGAAGCACAGCCGCATTGACGAAGACGATTTATTTGCCAATGTCAAACTCAACGAAGGCGGCTGAGCGCCAGTCGAGGCAGCGAACCCCATCCCCGGCCCTTCCCCATTGAAATAGGGAAGGGTGACTCATCTTCAAAGCTGCGATTCATGGCGTAGATGCGACGTAAAGCAACTCCAATCGTCATGCTCCTTGCAGGAGCTCCTCTTTCCTAGCTCGCTGGATGCCCGCAATAGAGATGGCGGGATGGGGTAGATCTCGCGAGCACTTGATTCAGCCAGTTTAATGTCCACAGCGAGATGTAAAGTCGTTTGTGTGGGCGGCGGCTTGACCGCTCAAGCTCCTACTCGGTGGCCGGATCGCCCTGCTTAAAGCGCGCCAGAAACTGTGCCGCGTATGTCTTCAGCTGCCCGTCGATGATGGCGCGGCGCATATTCTCCACATGGCGCACGAGAAAGTCGACATTGTGCAGGCTGACAAGATAGTGCGCCAACAATTCTTTGGCCATCACCAGATGCCGCAGATAGGCGCGCGAAAATTGGCTGGCGTAGTTGTCGAGTTGGGCGTCTATGGGCGATTCGTCCCGCTTGAACCGGGCATTGCGGAGATTGATGCGCCCCGCGTGCGTGAAGGCGGCGCCATGCCGTGCGAGGCGAGTCGGTATGACGCAGTCAAAAATATCGACGCCGCGCAGAATGCCTTCGGCGAGATCGTCAGGCTCGCCAACACCCATCAGATATCGCGGCCGGTTCTCCGGCAGGCGGGGCAGCGTTTCATCAAGGGCTGCGGCCATCTCCGCTTTGCTTTCGCCGACGGCCAGCCCGCCGATGGCATATCCCTTGAGATCCATGTCCGTTGCATAGCGCGCCGATTGCGCTCTCAGGTCGGGGAAGACGCCGCCTTGCACGATGCCGAAGAGGGCTTGCTCGTCGTCATAGGGGTGCGCCTCCCGGCATTGCGCCAACCAGCGCCGCGTGCGCTCCACCGCCGCGCTGACTTCTTCGCGGTCATTGGGCCACGGGCATTGGTCAAAGGCCATGATGATATCGGCGCCGAGATTTTGCTGAATCGCCATTGACCGTTTCGGGTCGAGCCGCCGCTTGCTGCCGTCCAGGTGGCTGTGGAATGTGACGCCGTCGTCGTCAATCTTGTTGATCTGGGCCAGGCTAAAGACCTGGAAGCCGCCGGAATCGGTCAAGAGCGGTCCCCGCCAATTCATGAATTGATGCAGCCCGCCCATGTCTCGCACCAGCTCATCCCCCGGCCGCAGAAAAAGATGATAAGTGTTGGCGAGTATGAGCTTGACGGCGAGCGATTCCAGGTCTCGCGGCGGCAATGCCTTGACTGTTCCAGCGGTGCCGACGGGCGCGAAGACCGGTGTGAGGATGTCTCCGTGCGGGGTATGCAGGATGCCCGCGCGCGCATTGCCATCAGTGGCGATGACTTCAAAATCGAAAGGCATAGCTGTTCCTACGGCGACGTCGGCGCTGCTTAACCAGGATTACAGAGCGAGCGCCATGCTGCTTCGCGGAGCCGTACTCCGAACGGGCATTCGTCGGCGCGCATTATAGCACATCAACTGCTGAAGTTCATCGCACGCGGCGCGCGGCAAGAGCAGGTCGATTCTGGGGCAGCCCTTTGCGGCCGCTGCTATACTGCCTGCGTAGTCAACGCTCGCCGATAGATCCTCGGTCTGTGAAAACCTATGCGAATTTTGGAAACCGTCGCCCAATCTGACCGGGCAAGCCTTCGCTCGCCAGGGAAAACGCGGGCGGTATGCGGGTTGCCGCCGTCATATCCATCGCGCGTCGAGATTGATCTGGCCGCCCTGGCCGCGAACGTCCGTTGGATCAAGGCGAGAGTTGGTCGCCGCGCCGCCATCATGGCTGTGGTCAAAGCCAATGCTTATGGGCATGGCGCCCCTGCTGTCGCGCGGACGGCGCTGGGCGCCGGCGCTGATATGCTGGCGGTCGCCAATTTGGCGGAGGCATTTGAATTGCGAGACTGCGGCGTCGACGCGCCCATCCTCGCGCTCAGCCACGCGCCGCTGGACCGGATGCAGGATGCGGCCGCCCATGACATCGCCGTGTCGGTTTATGATTCGGTGATCGCCGAGCAATGCATCGCCGTTGCGAAGGGGTCAAGCGAGCGCCTTAAGGTTCATGTCAAGGTCGATACGGGCATGGGGCGCCTGGGGCTGATGCCGCTCGCAGCCGAGGCGGTTTGCGGTCATCTGCGGCGGGCCGCCAACATCAACCTGGAAGGCATCTACACGCATTTCGCCACCGCCGATGATGACCCAACCTATATGAGGCGGCAACTCGCTACATTCAAGACTGTCCTGAGGCAACTCGCCGAAGGCGGACTGCATTTCAAATATATTCACGCTGGCAACTCGGCCGCTCTGTTAAATTGCGACGAAGCCTATTTCAATGTGGTTCGCCCCGGGGTCCTGCTATACGGGCTTGAGCCGATGCCAAACAGCGGCTGCGCCGAAAGTCTCCAGCCGGTGATGAGCTGGAAGACGCGGGCTGTCCAGGTGAAATCGCTGCCGCCGGATACGCCGGTGGGCTATGGCAATGCCTACCGCACGCGGGGCGAGGAGACAATAGCGATTTTGCCGGTGGGCTACGCCGATGGCCTGCGCCGGGCGCCTGAAACCTGGCGGGAGGTCCTGATCCGCGGTCAGCGCGCGCCTCTCGTGGGGCGCGTCAGCATGGAGAAAATCACGGTCAATGTCAGCCATATTGCTGATGTTAAGGTCGGCGATGAAGCGGTTTTGCTGGGGCGGCAGGGCGCAGACAGGATCAGCGCGGATGAAATCGCCGGCTGGATCCGCAGCAACAATTACGAGGTGGTCACGACGATTGCGCCGCGCTTGCCGCGGGCATATCTGGACGGCTGACTAGCGCTTCAAGAGCGCGTTCAGATCAGTGGCGATCCTGCTCGGCGGCAGGCCGAATTGATACCGCTTGATCCAGCGCGCTTGCCGATCAAGCAGATATGAGCCGGCGCTATGGTTGACTGAATAAGCGTCCGTTGACGTCGAGTCCGGGATTTCAAAGGAGAGGCCTAATGGCGCGCCGAATTCGCGAACAGCCTCTTCGTCGCCGGTCAAGCCGATGATGCCCTCCATATCGCGGAAGTCCAGGTAATCACGCAGCATTGCCGGTGTATCGCGCCGCCCGTCGACGCTTACAAAGACGAAGGCCACGCCTTTGGCCTGGTCGCCCAGCATGTCAGCAACGCGCTCGAAATCGTTCAGGGTCAACGGACAAATATCGGGGCAGTTGGTGAAGCCGAATGTCAGCAGCGTGTAGCGGCCGCGCAAATCGCGCAGGCTCGCTGCCTCGCCATCCTGGTTGCTGAGCGTGAATTCGGGCAATTCAATTGGGGGCTGAATCGGGATGGCGCCGTCAAAGTTCGCTTCGCCTTCAACGCTGAAATGTTCCGCTGCGCTGGTTTTAGGTCCGCGCAATCTCTCCTGTACGAGGTATATCGTCAAGGCGGATATGCCAATGATCAGGCCAGCGATGATGCTGTAGAGCAGCTGCGCAGCGCGGCCCGGTTCTCGTTTGCTCTTCACTGGCAATTCCTCGATCGGCTGCGGCGTCCATTTTGATTCTAGCAGGAACCTGTGAATTCATGTAGCGAGGGAAGGATACCGGGCAATCGCATCAAATTGAAATGGCGCTGAAATCAACTACTTTCCCGGCAACTTTCGTAATCTGTAGGGGCGATTCTGTGAATCGCGCGCATAATTTAGGCTGTCTTCGCGGGCGATACACAGCCGCGCGTAGACACTGCGGTCCTGCCGTCCCACCATTTTCCTTTATTTTCATGGCGATCGGCGCGAAATGATTTTGCTGCGATTGCCCTGGATGCTTGCGTTGCGAAAGGGAATAAAAGCGGCTAGAATGAAAATGTCGCAAGAAGAGAGATTTTGTCAGCCGACAAAACGCCGAAGGGGCAAGCGACAAGTACGCCAACTTGCGTGAAACTCTCAGGCAAAAGGATTCTTGGGGCAAGATACTCTGAAGGTCGAAGGGACCGACAGGGCGCATTCTCGGCAAGAGATGCGCCCTTTTTCATTGATTGTGCTTGAGGAGAGAGCAAGATGGGCGAATGGCGGACACCGGCGGCACTCAAGTATGCGGAGACGGACGAGTGGTTTGCCGTCCATGATGATGTGGTGACGATTGGCATCACGGATTATGCGCAGGACCAACTCAACGACATCGTCTATGTGGAATTCAGAGATGCCGGCGATGGGCTTGACGCGGGCGATTCATTTGGCGAAGTGGAATCGGTGAAGGCCGCTTCCGAATTGTACAGCGCCGTCGCCGGCGATATTGTCGAAGTCAATGCGGCTTTGGAGGATGCGCCCGAAACGGTGAATGCCGATCCCTTCGGCGAGGGCTGGATGGTCAAGATCAAAACGACCGACCTGTCTCCACTCGCTGGATTAATGGACGCGGCCGGCTATGACGCGTATTGCGACAGCCGCTAGCTGCCGCCGACCTTGGCCAAATGTCGCTCTCGCCCCGCTCGGCAAGCAGCTCCGACGCGAGTAATGGCACTGTTCGGTATAAGCCCCAATACTTGGTTGAATAATCAGTAAGACGATCGATCACGCAACGAAGCGGGTAAGCGGAACAAGAAATTAGATACAGCGAAACGTGAGGTGAGAAATGCCAATAACTGCGCCAAAAACTGCGAGAAACGCACGGAGACAACACAGAGCCACCACAAAAGCGGGCAGGCTATATGCTTCTCCAGCGGAAGCAATGGAAGACATCCGAAGGCATGAAGAGCAACTACGCCATTTGCACGATTGCGCAGCATACGTATTGCGAGCCAAATATGAGACGCCAAGTGACAAAAGCTTTTGGTCAGATATGTATGATCTCGTTCAGGAAGAAATTAGAGTCACTACATCCGAAGTAGATATGGTTCGCAAAATCACAGGAATCCAGCGTGAACGAATCTCCTAGGAACGCGCGAGGAAAAGCGTGCTGTCCCGTCATCACGCGCGGGGGCGCAGCAGATTGGATGGTTAAACCGTGAGCTACATACCGCATACCGCAATCGAGACGCAGCAGATGCTCGCCGATATCGGCGTCGACGCCATTGACGACTTGTTTGGCGCGGTGCCGCGGTCACATCGCTTCCCCAAACTGGATTTGCCGCCGCCGATGAGCGAGATGGAAGTGGCGGCTGAAATGCTGGCGATCAGCGAGGCGAATGATCACGGGCAAGACTTCGCGCTCTTTCGCGGCGCGGGCGCCTACCACCATTTCATCCCATCCGTAGTGAACCATATTCTGCTGCGCGGCGAGTTTTATACCGCCTACACGCCCTATCAGCCGGAGATTTCACAAGGCACATTGCAGGCGACTTACGAATACCAGAGCATGATGTGCGCGCTGACCGGCATGGACGCGGCCAACGCCAGCCACTATGACGGCGCCACCAGCCTGGCCGAAGCGGTGACCGTCGCGTTGGAAGCTACGCGAAACAAACGCAAGAAAATCATCCTCAGCCATGGCATCCACCCGCAATATCGCGAAGTTTTGCGCGCCTACCACCAGGGCCGCGATATCCGCATCATCGGTGATCGCGGGCGCGGCGAAATCGTCGACCTGATGGAGATGCTTGATGACAACACCGCCATGCTGGCCCTGCAGTATCCGGATTTCTTCGGCCAAATCGACGACCTCTCAGGGCTGGCGGAGGCGGTGCATGCAAAGGGCGCTCTGCTGGTGATGGTCTCGAACCCGATGGCGCTTTCGATTTTCAAGAGCCCGGGCGAGCTGGGCGCGGATATTGTAGTGGGCGAGGGGCAGCCAATGGGCGTGCCGCTGAGCTACGGCGGGCCCTACCTCGGCTACTTCGCCATCCGCCAGAAATATGTGCGCCGCATTGCCGGCCGCATCATCGGCGAGACGCTGGACGCCGATGGCAAACGCGCCTTCGTCATGACGCTGCGCCCGCGCGAGCAAGACATCAAGCGCGAGCGCGCCACCAGCAATATCTGCACCAACCAGGGTTTGATGGCGCTTTCGGCCTCGGTCTACATGGCGCTGATGGGCAAGAATGGCTTGCGGCAGGTGGGCGAGCTCAATTACCACAAAGCGCATTACGCCGCCAACGAGATCAATCGGCTGGACGGCTTCAGCGTGGATATGAGCAAGCCCTTCTTCAATGAGTTTGTGGTCGCTTGCCCCCGCCCGGTCGCCGAGATCAACGACGCCCTGCTGACGGAGGGCATCATAGGCGGCTATGACCTGGGGCAGCACTATTTCCACCTGGAAAATCGGATGCTGCTCTGCGTGACCGAGATGAACGCCAAAGACGAGATCGACCGCCTGGTTGAGATCCTGGGAGGGCTGGGATGAATCCCGCGCCGCCAGATATGATAGTTGTAGGGGCGCCCAACCTGGTCGCCCAAAATCCGATGTGCGAGGGCGGGCGGCATAATATGTCTCCCCTACAAATTACCCTTCAAGAAAAACTATGTGTAAGGGCGAACCGGTGGCTCGCCCACGTAGTTGATACCTGATTCCCAAGGGCGACCCAAGGAGCCGCCCTTATTCGAGCAATATTCCACGGCGGTTGAACGACGGAGGACTGCGCCAATGACAACAGAACAATTGCAGCCACTGATCTACGACATCGGCGAGCCGGGGCGAATGGGCGTGAACCTTCCCGAATGCGATGTGCCCAAGGTTGAGTTGCCGGCGGCGCTGATGCGCGCGGACCTGGCCCTGCCTGAGGTCGGCGAGGTGCAGGTTGTGCGCCATTTCGTCAAGCTGAGCAAACTGAATTATTCCATCGACGAGGGCTTGTACCCGCTGGGCTCCTGCACGATGAAATACAATCCAAAGGTCAACGAGGATGCGGCGCGTTTGCCCGGCTTGGCCCACCTGCACCCGCTGACGGACGAGAGCGGCTCGCAGGGCGCGCTTTTCATCATGCACGAATTGCAGGCCTGGCTGGGCGAGATCAGCGGCTTTGAGAAGGTCAGCCTGACGCCGGCGGCGGGGGCGCAGGGCGAATTCGCCGGCATTCTCATGATCCGCCAATATCACATCGACCGCGGCGAGGGCCAGCGCGATCTGATCCTCGTGCCGGACAGCGCCCACGGCACCAACCCGGCCACCGTGACGATGGCGGGCATGCACGTGCATGAGCTGCCGTCAAACGCCCGCGGCAACGTCGATATGGATGCGCTGCGCGCGGCTTGCGAGGGCGAATTGCGCGACCGCATCGCCGGCATGATGATCACCGTGCCGAGTACGCTGGGTCTCTTTGAATCGACTATTCTCGAGGTGATATCGATTGTGCACGACGCCGGCGGCTTGATGTACATGGACGGCGCCAATATGAACGCGCTGATGGCGGTGGTCAAGCCGGGCGAGCTCGGCTTCGACGTCATGCACTACAATCTGCACAAGACTTTCTCCACGCCTCATGGCGGCGGCGGGCCGGGCAGCGGCGCGGTCGGCGTGAATGAGAAGCTGGCGCCTTATCTGCCGGGCCCGATTGTGGAGATTGTGGAGGAACCCTCACCCCAACCCCCCCCCATTGCAATGGAGGGAGACTTTTCCGCCAGTGACGAGCCTGTAGGGGCGGCCTACCAGGTCGCCCGAAACGCGCGTCGTGACGATGGGCGACCCAATGGCTCGCCCCTGCAAACCACGGGGGGCGGGGTTGAGCCAGTAGAGCCGCCCCTCTATGGCTTCGTCATGCCGGAGAAGAGCATCGGGCGCATGAAGGCCTTTCAGGGCAACTTCGGCATGCACCTGCGCGCTTACGCCTACATCCGCGTTTACGGCGACACTGGCATCCGCGATGTGACGCGCTACGCCGTGCTCAACGCCAATTATCTGCGCGCCAAACTGATGGCGACCTACACCGTGCCCTACCCGCGTTATTGCGGGCATGAATTCGTGCTCGAAGGCCATTTTGAGGACGCCGACGATGTGCACGCCCTCGACATCTCCAAGCGGCTGATGGATTACGGCTTTCACCCGCCAACCAACTACTTCCCGCTGATTGTGCCGGAGGCGCTGCTGATTGAGCCGACCGAGACCGAGACCAAAGCCGACCTGGACGAGTTCATCGAGGCGATGGAGGCGATCGCGGCGGAAGCGCGGGCGGAGCCGGAGCTGCTGCGCAATGCGCCCCACACGGCGCCCGTGAGGCGGCTCGATGAAGTGCGCGCGGCCAAGGAGCTCGCGCTCTGCTGCGCGCCGGCGCGGCCGCCGAGAGGGTGATTGGCGCAGTGCGCGCGGCCCGCCGACACATTTACGATTTCGGGCGATTAGGTTGGTCGCCCCTACATCTGTTGATGACTCGATGAATCATACCGGCCTGTCTTCCTGAAACGGAATGTGATATGAGCGCGGCTCTCGACCTGCTCGATATCTTCGTCGACAACATGATCCCGGTGTTGGCGATTGCGGCGGTCGGCGTGGCTTTGCGGCGCCGCTTCCACATTGAGCCGGCAGCTATCTCCCGCATGATGTTTTATGTGTTCGCGCCGGCGCTGGCTTTTCACGCTTTGTACACGCAGGACATCAGCGGCGCTGAATTCCTGCGAATGTATCTTGGCACGCTGGCGCTCTTGACAGTGATCGCCCTGATTTCATACGCCGTCCTGCGCCCGCAACACATCAAACCGAGCGAGCGCGCCGCGGCACTGGTCGCCAGTTTTGTCTTCAACGGCGCGAATTTCGGGCTGTCCATCGTCAGTTTCGCCTTTGGCGCCGAAGCGCTAAGCTACGCCGTCATCGCTTATGTGGCGGGGTCGACGGTGGCCTGGACCGTCGGCGTCTACGTTTCCTCGCAAGGTGCAGCGTCCATTCGGGCGGCGCTGCGGAATGTATTGGGTACGCCGGTGATATACGCGCTGGCGCTGGCCTTCGCCCTGAAAGCCTTGGGCATCGACCATCTACCGCCGGCGCTTGGCCGGACGTCGCGATTGCTGGCGGATGCGGCGATCCCGCTGATGCTGGTGCTGCTGGGTTTGCAGCTGGGGCGCTTCGCAATGCCGGACCGCTGGCGTCTGGTCGCGTCGGGCACGGTGATTCGGCTGTTGCTGGCGCCGCTGGCGGCGGTCATAATCGCGCCGTTCTTCGAGCTTGCGGGGCCGGCCCGCTTCGCCTTTATCGTGCAGGCGGGCATGCCGACCGCGGTATTGACGCTGGTCTTGGCGCATCAGTTTGATACGGACCGCGACCTCACTCTGAGTTTCATCGTTACCTCAACGCTAATCAGCCCGTTGACGCTGACGGTACTGATTTACCTGCTGCGGAATGGCATCATCTAGAGCGACCGCCACAAAATCCGCAAGTCACTTTTCAAACAAGTGACGCCTTTCTATAATCGTGCATGGCAAGAGCAGGGCGCGGTTAGCTCGCTGCCGCCCTCAGCAGTTGCCGAAACAGCGATGGAGACAGGTTAAGGAGAGGCGCGTATGCAGTATCGAGTCCTGGGTCGGTCCGGCGTCAAGGTGGCGCCGCTCGCGTTGGGGACCGGCAACTTTGCCGACCCGACAACGGAAGACGAAGCCGGCCGCATCCTGTATCGCGCCATTGATGCCGGCATCAATTTGATCGATACGAGCAATTCCTATAGCGATGGCGAGAGCGAACGCTTCATTGGACGGGCTTTGGCCAAAGGGAAGCGCCGACACGAGGTCATCCTGGCGACCAAAGCTTTCTATCGAGTCGGTTCAGGCCCAAACGATGAGGATTTGTCGCGCCTTCATCTCGTGCGCGCCTGTGAAGACTCCTTGCGCAGATTGCAGACGGACACCATCGACCTGTATCAGATGCATCGGCCGTCGCCGGCGATTCCTCTGGATGAGACTTTGAGCGCGCTGACCGATTTGCAGCGCCAGGGCAAAGTGCGTTATATCGGCAGTTCGGTGCACCCGGCCTGGAAAATCATGGAAGCCATTATGGTCAGTGAGTTGAAGGGTTATGCCCGTTTCGTCTGCGAACAGCCGCCGTATAATCTTCTCGACCGGCGGATCGAAAACGAATTAGTCCCGATGTGCCAGGCGCATGGGCTGGGCTTGATAACCTGGTCGCCATTGGCGCAGGGCGTCCTGGCTGGGCGTTATCCTAATGCGAGCAATCTGCCCGCCGATTCGCGCGGCGCCCTGCGCGGCGGGATCTATTCCGAACGCATCACCCAGCCGGGCATCGAGATCGGCAAGCGATTGGTCGCCCTTGCCCATGAGCATGACATCCCCCCGGCCCAGCTGGCGACGCTCTGGGTGAAGGATCAGCCGGGCATCACCGCCCCCATCATCGGTCCGCGCACAATCGAGCAGCTAGAGCATCTGCTGCCTGTTCTGGACATGACACTCAGTGAGGACTTGGCTGCGTCATGCGACCGATTGGTTCCGCCCGGGAGCGCGGTCGCGAGCTTCCATAACAGCGCTGAATGGATGAAACAGCGGCTGATTTGAGCAGCTCAGGGAAACGGGAATCTGTAGGGGCGAGACTTGTCTCGCTCTTCGTAGCAATAGGACGCGAATTCGGGCGAGCCACCGTCTCGCCCCTACAACGCCTTATTCTGACCACCTTTGAGCAACTGTGGTTTAGTGCGGACAAGCCTTTACGGGGCCGGGAGATGAGGGGTAGCCAAGCCTATTGATCGTATTCAAGCGCCAGTTGGAAAAGGCGCTTCATACGCGGATTGCGCATGGTTGACGTTTCAAAATGCCGGGCAAGGCGCTGCTTCATATCGGCTACGAGGTCGGCATACTGCCGATCATGAACCAGATTGTTCATTTCAAAGGGGTCGGCCTCCAGATCGTAGAGCTCATTCATATCATGAATCGAGAAGACGTATTTGTAGCGGTCCTGCAGGATCATACGCTGCGGAAACAGGTAGCTGTGCCCCATGTGCTCGCAGATCAACTCGTCGGACCAATCGGCATCCGCGGGGCTTTGGCAGAGCGGCAGCACGCTGCGACTGTGCATGTGCTCGGGTATGGCGACGCCGGCTGCGTCCAGCATGGTGGCGGTAGCGTCCATATTGGAGACGAGCTGATCCGTCCGTCCGCCGGCTTCGATGGCCGCGGGCCAGCGAATCGCCATCGGCACGCGCGCGACTTCTTCGATAAAAGTGGAGGATTTGTCCCACAAGCCGCCGTGGCTGGCCACCGCGTCGCCATGATCGGCCAGCCAGATCACAATCGTGTCCTCCGTCAGCGACAGCTCATCCAGCGTATCGAGCACGTTGCCGATCGCGGCGTCCGTCTGATGCCCCTGCGCGTAACAGCGGGCGAGGATCTCTTGCCATGTCGACCATTCCGGGAAGGATTGCGCGCTTTGGTGCGAGATTTCCCGGTGGAAGAGATGGCGGAAGGGACGGCCGCTCAAATCGTCGCGGAAGCTGGGATACTCAGGGATATCGCGCGGGTTGACCAGGTCGGCGTATTCGGCTGATGGGTAATAAGGCTGGTGCGGTCCCCAGAGGCTGAGGACCAGGCTGAAGGGCTGATCGTCCTGGGCGAACTCGCGCAGTTTTTCGCAGGCGAGGTGGGCGACGAATTGCTCTTCGTGCGCTTCCGGCGGGCCGGCGAGGATGCCCGAGCCGTTCATGAATTTCCAGGGCGAGGGATCGTGCAGGACGATCTCCTCCCCGCGCCACTCCGGATAATTGATGTTGTACTCGATTTGCGCGCGCGCGTCGCCGAAACCGCGCTCTTCGGCGTAGCGCTTGTATTCATCGGACATATAGATCTTGCCGTAATCGGGCAAGCTCCAGCCTTCAATGCCGTAGTCGATGGGCAGGCGCTCGCGGCCGCAGTGCCATTTGCCGACGTAGCCGTTGCGATAGCCGGCCCGCGACAAGTAGTGGCTGTAGAGCGCTTGCCCCGAGTCGAGGTCAGATTGGTTTCCGAAAAGCGCCGCCTCCGTGTTCATGATGATGCCGTGCGAGCTGGGATAGACGCCCGTCATCATGCTGCTGCGCGCCGGGGAACAGAGCGGACAGACGGAATAGGCGCGGTCAAAGCGGATGCCTTCGGAAGCGAATCGCTCGAAGTTTTCCCATTTGTATTCGTATTCGCCTTCGCGATCATGTCCGTAGAAGGCTTGATGATCGGTGATGATGAAGACGATATTGGGGCGTGAATTTGCCATGTCGGTTTAAGATCCTTTTCTACAAATGACTGTTGTATCTCATGCCTTACTTGAGCGAGCCGACGGTGATGCCTTCAATGAGATTGCGCTGAAACATGATGTAAACGATGATGACCGGCACGGCGGTAATGTTGATGCCGGCGAAGGACAGGGCGAAATCGGTGAAATATTCGTCCTGGAAGGCGGTCAAGCCGAGTGGCAGGGTGCGCTTGCTGTCTTCGTTGATGAGCAGCAGCGCCTGGAAGAATTCGTTCCAGGTGCCCATGAAGACGAAGATGCCCAGGGCCATGAGCGATGGCTTGGAGAGCGGCAGCAGGATGCGCAGATAAAACTGGAAGCGGCTGCAGCCGTCCAGCGCGGCCGAGTCTTCCAGTTCTTGCGGGAAGCCCTGAAAGAAGGCGCGCAGCATCAAAATGGCGAAGGGCAGGCTGCCGGCCACGTATACCAGGATCAAGCCAAAGCGGCTGTTGGCCAGGTTCAGTTCATACATCAGCGAAAGCAGCGGTCCCAGCTTTGCCGACAGCGGAAAAGCCATCCCGAAAAGAAAGATGAAAAACAACAACTGATTGCCGCGAAAGCGCATCTTGGCGAAGGAATACGCGGCCAGCGAGCTCAGTATCAGCACCAGCCCAACGCTCGTCACCGTGATGAAAATGCTGTTGAAAAAATAGGCGTCAAAGCTGGCGCCGAACCAGGCGTCGATGTAATTCTGAAAGCGCCATTCGCCCGGCAATGCCAAGGGATTCCCGCGGATTTCCTTATTCGACTTGAGCGCGCTGGCGAAAACCCAGATGATGGGCACGAGCGTGATGACGGTCGCCAAAGTCAGCAAGAGGTAGAAGGGCAAGCCCCGCAGGCGCTGCTGCGTTCGTCGGCTTAGGAGCTCCATGAGCGCCACTCCCGCCATTTGATGAAACCGGTTGAGATGAAGACGACAACGACCGTATTGACTGTCGCGGCCGCGGTCGCCCAGCCCATTTCATAATTGCCGATCATGCGGAATACGTAGATATCGATGACATCAGATGAGTAGAAGGGGCCGCCGCCGGTCAGAATGTAGATGACGCCGAAGACACCCATCGCCGTGAATATGCGCAGCGTGATGACGAAGGTGAAAACGTCATAGAGGCAGGGAATCGTGATATAGAAGAGCTTCTGCCGGAAGTTGGCGCCGTCAACCCGCGCCGCGTCAAAGATATCGGTGGAGATGTCCTGCAAGCCAGCGAGAAAGATGACCATCGAGTAACCGAAGCTGGCCCAGGTGTAGGCGATAAAGGTGGAGTAGAGCGCGATCTTGGGGTTGCCCAGCCAGGATTGCGTGAAGGCGCCCAGGCCGACCAATTCCAGGATCGGGTTCAGCACGCCGGCGAAGGGATGGTAGATCCACTTCCAGACGTAGGCGATGACCACGCCGGAGAAGATTGCGGGCAAGAAGAGCGCGGCGCGGAAGAAGACGCGTCCCTTGCGGATCTCGTAAATGAATACGGCGAGAAACAATCCCATCGACACGGGAATGACCACCGCCAGCCCCAGAAAGATGAAGTTGTGACTGAGCGCGTTCCAGAAGCGGGCGTCATTGAGGATGAAGTTGTAATGCTTAAAGCCGATAAACTCTGTGGTCGGCGACAACAAATCCCAGCGGAAGAAGCTCAAAAAGAAGGAGGCCAGCACCGGACCCAGGTTGAAGATAACGTAAATGATAACGGCGGGCAGAATGAATAGATAGGGCATCAGGTCAATGCGGAAGCGCGGACCGGCCGCTCGTTTTCTTGGCGCGCTAAACGATTGCGCCATGCTTTGGCTCCCTTTCGCGTCAGAAAGTCTGCGTCCGCAACTGGGTGGACGTCAACAAGCAAATAGGCGCGACGGCTGTAGCTACAACCGTCGCGCCTGTTATTGTCTGGCTACCCGACTGGCTTAGTTCTCCGCCAGGTAGGTGCTGTGCGTCTCCTGCATTTCGCTGAGGAGCTCTTCGGGACTGAGCATGCCGCCGATCATGCCTTGTACGATCTGGTTCATATCGCCAAATACCTTGGGCGGCAGATAAGTGACAGGCCAGAAGCCGATCTTATCGACATTGGCGGCTGTTTCCGATGCAATCTGATAGGTGAGCGGATCGATATCTTCAGGCACATCGATTGAGAAAGCCGGCAACACGAAGGCTTCGCGCAGCGCTTGCACCGCTACGTCTTCGGAGGTCAGCCAATCCACTACCTTAAATGCGGCATCCACATCAGCATATTCGGCAATGATGATCGAGCCGCCGATGCCGCCAAGCGTCTTGATATCGGTATTCGGATTGACGGCCGGCAGATAGAAAAAGCCGATTTCGAAATCGGGCGCGGCGGATACCGATGCGTCGATGAACCAGGGACCGTTGAGCACCATGGCGTTAATGCCTTGGTAGAACAAGTCCAGCGACTGATCGTAGTCGATGCCCAGCGGCTCTGGATTGGCGTATCCGTTTTCGACCATGCCGTAGAAGGCGTTCAAGCCATCGAGGCAATTGTCACAATCCGTCCAGGGCTGTGTGCCGCTGAGCACGTCAATATACTCAGAGCCAGCGCTGCTGTACATAAACATGGAAGCCATTAGCGCCGAGGGCCAGCCGCCAGCCAGACCCATGGTATAGCCATAGTAACCCGCGTCTTTGACCGCCTCCAACACGTCGATGTATTCCGCCCATTCCGACGGGACATCCAGCTCCATTTCGGCAAAGAGATCCTTATTGTAGAAGATGCCGACCGATTCCATGTTTTGCGGGATAGCGTAAATCCGACCTTCGACCGTGACTTGCGCGAGCAGGTTTGGCGGGATGCGATCGATCAAGCCAGAGGCGCGATAATACTCCGTCAGATCTCTGACCTGCCCGGTCGAGACCAGCGCTTGCAAGTTCGCGCCAACATCAACGCCGCCGAGCACATGGGGGCCGGCTTCGTTTTCCAGGGCGATGCGCACCTTCTGATTGTTCTCGGTGAAGGTGCCGGTCAAGACGTCTTCATAGGTAATCTGCACGTCGTCATGCGCCTCGTTGAAACGTTCGACGAGCGTGTCGTTGTAATCGCCGCTGTATCCCAGCGACCAGACAAGAATATCGGTCGCGTCCTGCGCGGCGACCGAAGCGAGGCTTAACAGGCCCAGAAGCAGCGCGATCAGCAAAATCATTGACAGCCGTTGCAGCAGCATCGTAATTTGATTCTTGGACATCAGTATGAATCTCCTAAATTGGCTATTGTTTCTGAGATTCAAACTTTACTCCATTTGTGGCGCGCGGCGCAAGTTTCATACTGGAAGTGTATCCCTTTCGGTGGAAACAAAAAAACTTTACCACCGAGGACACCGAGAAACGTAGACTATATGCAATTTCTTTGTGTCCTTCTTTCCTTTGTGGTGAAAATGAATTTCCACCGACTTCGATACACTACCTTCATACTTGATTCTTGAGCCGGCGCTTTGGAACAAGCTTCATTTTCGTTTGGGGAAGCGGGAGAGAATGGTCAGCGGCTCGGGCATTTTGACGCGGGCGCCGAGCGAGAGGCTGGCGAAATCCGCTGACTTGGCGCGGGCGGCGCCGGCGAATACGCTCAGCGCTGTCCCGGGTTTGCGAAAAGCGCGGTCCATCAAAGCCTGGCCAAGCTGGTAACCATCCACATCGATATTGCAGCTGGTGACGACGCCGACGACGCGTCCGCGCGCGTTGACGATCGGGTCGCCGTAATGAGCGGGGCGGGCGCCGCGGTTATCCAGGCGGAAGCGGCTGACCTGCGTTTTGCGCTTCGCCTCGTAATCGACGAAGGCGCGCTTGCCGATGAAGAAGGGCTTGTAGAGCTTGACGTAGGCGCCGAAGCCGGCATCGGCCGGGTTCATGTTCAGGTCGCCGGCCAGTTCCAGGCCATAGAGGGGCAAGCCAGCTTCGGTGCGCAGGCTGTCCCGGGCTGCCAGGCCGCAGGGCGTCGCGCCCATGCCGACCAAGGCCTTGAAGAGCTCGGCCGCTCGATCGGGATGCACAAACAATTCGTAAGCGACGCGCTCGCCGGTATAGCCGGTGCGTGAGACGATCAGGTCAAAGCCGCCCAGCGTCGCCTGTGTTACGCCCGCCCATTTCAAGCGCTTGACCGCGGCCAAAGCGGCTGGGTCCCCGCCGAGCTGCAGCAGGCAGTCACGGCTCATGGGACCTTGCAGGGCGATATCGACGCGGCGTTCCGCGCCCCATTGCCGCAAACGAAGATCGCGCAGCTGGAAGCGATCGCCGCCTTCAATGCGCCGGCCGGGGGCGCTTGGGTCGATCATGACGTCGCCGGCGATCACGGCATTGAGCCAGGCCCAATTCTTGTCGTTGTTGGAGGCGTTGACGACGGCGAGAAAGCGCTCATCAGCCAGCCGATAGATCATAAGATCATCAAGCGGGATGCCGTCGACATCAAGCAGATAAGTATAGTGGGAATCACCGACCTTGAGCCGCGTGACGTCGTTTGTTGTCATCTGGTCGAGGAAGCGTTCGGCGCCGCTGCCCTCCACGTCGAATACGCCCATGTGCGCCACATCGAAGATGCCGGCCTGCGCGCGCACAGCCCGGTGCTCGTCGCTGACCGATTTGTACCAGAGGGGCATATCGTAGCCGGCGAAGGGCGCCATCTTCGCGCCTAAGTCCAGGTGCAGGCTGTGCAGGGGCGTTTCCCTTAGTACGTCTGCCGCCGCGATCTCGGGTATGAATTTTGGGAGGGGCGCCGAACCCCCCTCAAGTTGCGACTCCTGTAGGGGCGACATATCATGTCGCCCGCCGCCCCTCTTTGGATTACGGGCGACCAGGTTGGTCGCCCCTACACTTTCCATATCGGCGGCCGGAGGGGCAAGCAGGAATTTCTCGCCGTGAATGCCGATGTGGTAGGCTTTCCGCGCATAGCCTGCCAGATCGGCCAGGGCAAGGGGCTCGGCGTCGCCCAAGACATTGACGGCGACTGGCCCGGGTAGTTTGGCAGGGAGGTCGCTGTCATCGAAGAGGACGAAGCCATCGCTGAGCGCTCGAAGCCAGGCGACGGCGCGGTCGGCGCGTCCAGCCAGGTTGAGGCGATACTGGGTCGCAGTTTGCCGTGTGACTGAGCCGGCGGCCATCACTGAGCCGTCTTTCTCGAGGAGCCGCGTCGCTTGGCTTTCGCCATCTTTCAAGGCGGCGACATCGCTGGTGGCCGCGACATGCAAAAAGTCGCCGGCGGCGCCCTCGATGCTGATTTCGAGGGATGTACTCCAATCCCCTCCCTCGCGCCGCGACGTCGGTAGGGGCGGCATATCATGTCCCCCGCCGTCCGTCATCGAATTACGGGCGACCAGGTTGGTCGCCTCTACACTTTCTAGCTCCCCGGCGTAAAAGTGTGGATAGCCATCGCTAGCTGCGTCAGTGTCGATGCCGAGGCCGGCGGAAAGTTGGCGGGCGCGCCGGCCGGCAGAGACCAGCGCGTCGAAGTCTATCTTGGCGCGAGGCAGCGGCCGGATGCGTCCGGTGAGGCTGAAGGGCAGGCAGGCGTCCAGCACATCGGCAATGATGCCGGCAAGCGCGTCAATTTCAGGCGAGCCCATGCCGCGCTGGGTGACCCAGGTCGTGCCCAGTCGAATGCCGCTGGGGCGCAGCGCCGATGTATCGCCGGGGATCGTCTGCCGGTTGACGACGATGCCGGCCAGGTCGAGGATGCGCGCCGCCATATCGCCGCTGAGCGTCGTCCCATCCGGCCCGATAATCGACTTGCAATCGAGCAGGAGCAGGTGGGTGTCGGTCCCGCCACAGGGCAAGCGGAAGCCGCGGTCCGTCAGCTTGGCGGCCAGTCGCCGTGCATTGGCGAGGGTTTGCCGTTGCAGATTATGGAACTGATCTGTGCCGGCGATGCGCAGCGCAACCGCCATCGCCGCCATCGCATTGATATGAGGACCGCCTTGCTCGCCGGGGAAAACGGCCCGATCGAGCTTGCGCGAAAGATCCTTGCGATGGGTGATGAGCACGGCGCCGCGCGGCCCGTTCAATGTCTTGTGGGTGGTGAAGCTGACGACATCGGCGATGCCGACCGGGTTGGGATAGAGGCCCGCCGCCATCAGGCCGGCGACGTGGGCGACGTCAGCGAGCAGGATGGCGCCGACGGCGTCGGCGATCTCACGGTATGCCCCCCAATCGGCCGCGAACGGATAACTGCTGAAGCCGCCGATGATCAGACGCGGTTTATGTTTGCGGGCGAGCGCGAGCATGTGGTCATAGTCGAGGCGTTCAGTCGCCGGGTCAATTCCATAGCTGACGATGTTGTAATTGATGCCGCTGCGGTTGACCGGGCTGCCATGGGTGAGGTGACCGCCCATAATCAAGTCCATGCCCATGACAGTTTCGCCGACATTG
Organism: Chloroflexota bacterium; assembly: GCA_028875245.1. Lineage (GTDB taxonomy): Bacteria > Chloroflexota > Anaerolineae > Aggregatilineales > Phototrophicaceae > UBA6055. Next base: position 26,831 of record JAPPEU010000087.1, on the reverse strand, counting down.
AGCAAGGCGCTGTAAACGGCGTTGTTGGCGGGCGCGCCGGAGAGCGGCTGCACGTTGACGAAGAGATCGTCCGGGCTGAGGCCAGCCCCGGCGAAGCGTTCAGCGACGCGGCGGCGGGCGAGCGCTTCCAGGATATTGGCGTATTCAACGCCCTTGTAATAGCGCTGGTCCGCATTGCGGCGATACTCGGCGAGGCGCGCCTGGTAATTCAGGATCTCGGGTTGCGACATTGCGCGCGAGTTTTCCAGCGGGTAACCTTCGGCATAGATGTTGTGGAAGGGCGAGCTGAGCGCGTCCCTTACGGCGAAAGGCACGGTGCTTTCGGATGGGATCAGAATCAGTTTCTCTTGCTGCCGCGCCGTCTCATGGCGGATCAGATCAGCAAGATCCGGGTCCAGTTCCTTGACGCTTCCGCGGAAGAGATAGTCATTGTTGGTCATGGCTCGAACCGGCTCCTGTATCGTCTCGCGCGCCTGGCGATTCTATCACGGCTCTCCACGGCGAACTATGCGGAGTCCCGCATTGCAAACGGAAAATGCTAGTTTGCGGCGGGTGGGCCAGCGATCGCGAAGTCGTCGAGATCGTCGAAACGGGGCAAACGACAGGCGCCGCTTTCGATGCAATTGACGATCTCGGCGGCCAGGACCTCCGCCAGCAGCGCATGGAGGGGCGGGCCATAGTGTTTGGTCGCGCTCCAGTAGGCGTCGTCGACGTGATGCGGTTCCAGGCGCTCTTCGAAGGGGATGTAGTTGTAAGCGCTGCGGCAGTGCTCAAGCAGGAAGTCGTAAATGGGGCGGGGACGCGGCAAGTTGCTGAAGTAGCGGGCCAAATGACTTTGCAGCGGCAGGTGCAGGACGACGAACTCGGCGCCCGCTTCCAGGACGTCTTGGGCGAATGCATCGACGATCGCTTTTCCCAATTCGCCGCCTTCGCTGCCGGGTGTATAGATGCCCGGTTCTTCCGCATTTTGTCGCAGCGCTTCAAAGACGATGCTGGCTAGCCGGCTCGATGACCACCAGCGCGCCGCCCGGAAGCGGCTCTGGTAATGGAATTCGTAAGGCGCGAGCGGGTGACTGTCGAAGTTTTCGAAGACATCGATGAGTTGTTCCGGCGGCAGCGCCGGCGCATTGAGCAATTGCAGCTCGTCGTCAATCAGGGCGAAACGAGGTTTGGAAAACGCGGGCCCGCTTCGATGGAGCAGTTGTCGAAAGACGTTCACATTCCGTTTGAGGTTTTCCGGCTGCAGGCCGAAAATGACCATATCGGGCGCAAATTTTTTCCCCAGGCGCTGCCAACGCAAGTAAGCTTGGCCCATGCCATAGGCGCCGACGCCGAAATTCAGCACTTCGGCTCGGATGCCGGCGTCAAATAACTCTCGCTCAAGGAGGGCGCTCCAGACCTCGTGATCGGCCACGTCGTCCCCCGCGGTGAAAGAATCCCCGAAGACGGCGATGCGCAGGGTGTTCGCCGGCGGCATGCTGTCAAAATCGCGCTGAGAGCGAAAACCGGCGCTGTTGATCGTAAACGTTCCGCTTTGGCGGGTTGAGTTGGGGCGGAAGCTCCAGCCGAGCCACTCATCATAAATCACGACCGCGATGTCTTTGTTGGCGATATACCCCTCGACTTGCCCGCGCAGTTCATTGACCGGCAGCGCTTGCGGCTCCAGCGTGAAGTTCAGCAAGGTAAATCGGCCATCGGCGTCGGTTTTGCCGGCGAGGCGCACGACGAGTTCTAGCAGAATCAGCGTCAGCAGAATGGCGCCGGCGGCGATCAATACATTGGTGAAAATGCTTCGGCGCAAGTGATTCTCCCGCGAGTCGATGGGCATACTGGCAACTCGCGCTGATGCCTTATCGTCAACTGATTATACAGTTGATGTGATTTTGCCGATTCGAGGCTGCCGATTGATTCAGAGATGAGTCTTTGACAATCGCGCTTGCCGTCTATACAATCCAAGACGCTTACGGTTCGCAATGGGCCGCTGACTTTCAAATACTGGAAACCGGATCATGCTTGTTTGGAGGCGATCTCCCTATGAAGGAATACCTGACGGAAAACATCAGAAATGTCGCCTTAGTGGGGCATCAAGGTTGTGGCAAGACATCGCTGGTCGAAGCGCTTTTGCACAGCACCGGCGCGACGACCCGGATGGGACATATTTCCGAATCGAATATGGTTTCGGACTGGGATGATGAAGAAAGGGAGCGCGGCCTGTCGCTTTCCACTTCTTTGGCGCCGGTCGAATTCGATGATGTGAAGATCAACGTATTGGACACGCCGGGCTTCACCGATTTTCAGGGTGAACTCAAGAACGCGATCCTGGCGGCTGATTCGGTGATTGTGGTTGTCGACGCCGTGGCCGGGGTGGAAGTGGGCACGGAGTTGGCCTGGGAATACGCGCGCATGTGCGAACAGCCAATCATTGTGGCCATCAACAAGATGGACCGTGAGAATGCCAATTACGAAGCCGTTCTCGAGCAACTGCGCGGGCAATTTGACGATTACAAATTCATCCCCGTAATGCTGCCAATTGGCCAGCAAACCGATTTCAAAGGCGTCGCCAATGCGCTGACGCAGAAGGCTTATTTTGGCGCCGGCGCCGACCGCTCCGACCTGCCGGCGGAATATGCCGACGCGCTGGAAGAAGCGCACATGGAATTGCTGGAAGCGGCGGCCGAAGCGGATGATGAGCTGCTCGAGAAGTATTTTGAGGAAGAGACCCTGTCTTTCGACGAAATCCGCGCCGGCATGCGCAAGGCATCGCGTTCGCCGGAGCTGAAGACGGTCCCCGTATTCACGCTGTCCAGCACGGAAAACATTGGCACGGTCCCGCTGATGGAAGCGCTTGTCGCTTACACCGCGCCACCCAGCGAGCGGCGCGTCGATATCGCCCGTGGCGGTGAAGCCGACGTTCTGCGCCCGCCGCATGGCGATGACGGCCCATTGGCCGCCTACGTATTCAAGACGGTCAATGATCGCTTCGTGGGTACGCTCAATTACTTCCGCATCTTTTCCGGCGCAATTTCCAGTGACGGGCGCTATATGAATTCAAACAGCGAGGCCGAGGAGCGCTTCAATTCACTGTTTGTAATGCGCGGCAAGGAACAGTTTCCCGTCAAGACGCTGCATGCCGGCGACATCGGCGTGGTGGCGAAGCTCACCGACACCAAGACGGGCGACACCTTTGTTGACGCCGCCTCCGATCTTCGCGTCATCGCGCCCGACTTCCCGGCGCCGCTGTATATGTTGGCGGTCACGCCGAGGACGCAAGCCGACAGCGCGAAAATGGGACCGACCCTGAGCAATCTTTGTGATGCCGACCCGACATTGCGCTGGCGCCAGGACGGCGACACGCGGCAGACGGTCCTCGAGGGCATGGGTCAGATCCATCTGGAGGTCATGCTGAAGCGGGCGGAAGCGCTCGGCGTCGGCATTGATACAGACTGGCCCAAAGTTCCCTATCGCGAGACAATTACGGGCAATGCCGAATCAAGCTACACGCACAAAAAACAGACCGGCGGCGCCGGCCAGTATGGCCGGGTCGATCTGAAAATCGAGCCGACGCCTGAGGGCGAGGGCTTCGAGTTTGAATCGTCGGTCTTCGGCGGGGCGATTTCGCAGCAGTTTGTCGCTTCGACCGAGAAAGGCATCCGCGCCGTGCTGGGTGATGGCGTCATCGCCGGCTTCCCGGTCGTGCGGGTGAAGGTCAATGTCTTTGATGGCAAGGAGCACCCGGTCGATTCCAAGGACATCGCTTTTCAAATTGCCGGGCGCGAGGCTTTTCGCGATGCCTTTCGCAAGGCGAAACCGGTGCTGCTCGAGCCAATCATGGATGTCAGGATCACCGTGCCCGAGTCGATGATGGGCGACATCATGAGCGATCTCAATACGCGGCGCGGTCGGGTGCAAGGCATGGATACGATCGGCATCAAGAGTGTTGTCACGGCGGAAGTGCCGCTGGCGGAGATGCTGCGCTATGGCAACGACCTGCGCTCCATGACCGGCGGACGCGGCATCTATGCGATGGATTTCAACCGCTACGATCGTGTGCCCGCCTATGTGCAAGGCGAGATAATCGCCGAGGTCGAGGCGGAGGCGGGCTAGCAAGAAAACATATCGCGACAAAAAAGGGCGGGGTCAATCGATCCCGCCCTTTTGTCGTTGGTCTTGTGGCATCAGGCCGGGGGAATTTTCTAACCGGGTTCGCTTTCCACCTCGGCGGTTTCTTTCGTATCCGAGCCGTTGTTTTCGGCGGCCTGCGGCTCGCGCAGGTGCTTGGCGACTGAATCGGGCACGATATCGTCCGCATCGTCTTCGATGCCCATGATTCGCAGTATCTCTTTCCGCTCGACGGTCTCTTTCCCGAGCAGGGCTTCAGCCAGCGCGTCCAATTCATCGCGGTGGTCTTCCAGCAGTTCGCGCGTTTCCTGATAGGCGACATCAATGATGCGCTTGATTTCGGCGTCGAGCTTGGCGGCGGTGTCATCACTGTAATCGCGCCCGCTGGCGATGGCATAACCGAGGAAAGGCTGGTCGGAGTCGTCGCCGTAGTTGACCATGCCGACCGAGTCGCTCATGCCAAACATTTTGACCATGCGCCGGGCGATCTGCGTCACTTGCTGAATGTCATTGGCGGCGCCGGTGGTGACATCGTCAAAGACGATTTCTTCGGCGATCCTTCCCGCCAGGCCGACGCGGATGAAGGCTTCCAGCTGTTTGCGAGATTGATGGAGCGAATCATCTTTGGGCATGTAGAAAGCGACGCCAAGCGCGCGCCCACGCGGAATGATGGTCGTCTTGAGCAGGGCCATCGCATCGGGAATCAGGAAGGATACAATGGCGTGACCGGCCTCGTGATAAGCGGTGATGCGGCGGTCTTTATCGTTGGAGAGCGGCGGACGTTTGGTGCCCAGGCGGATGCGTTCATAAGCGGTCGTAAAGTCGGACATGGTGATGAGGCGGCGGTCGAAGCGGGCGGCGTGCATGGCGGCTTCATTGGCGAGGTTGGCGATGTCGGCGCCGGAAAAGCCGATGGTCGCGCGCGCCAGGGACTCAAGCTCGACATTGTTGCCGAGCGGCTTGTTCTTGGTGTGAATCTTGAGGATCTCGTGCCGGCCCTTGACATCGGGGAGGTCCACCGTGATTTGCCGATCGAAGCGCCCGGGCCGCAGCAGGGCAGGGTCCAGCACATCGGGCCGGTTGGTGGCGGCGATCATGACGATGTTGGTGTCGTTGTCGAAGCCGTCCATCTCAGAGAGCAATTGGTTCAGGGTTTGTTCGCGCTCGTCGTGGCCGCCGCCCAAGCCGGTGCCGCGGCGCCGGCCGACAGCGTCGATCTCATCGACAAAGATGATGGCGGGCGCGTTTTCTTTGGCGCGCTTGAAGAGATCGCGAACGCGCGAGGCGCCAACGCCAACGAACATTTCCACGAACTCGGAAGCGGCGATGCTGAAAAACGCGACATTGGCTTCGCCGGCGACGGCGCGCGCCATCAAGGTTTTGCCGGTGCCGGGCGGGCCAATCAATAGTACGCCCCGCGGCACTTTCGCGCCGACCTTGACATATTTTTCCGGCTGCTTGAGGAAATCGACGACCTCTTCCAGTTCCATCTTGGCGGCGTCCTGGCCGGCGACATCCTCGAACTTGATGGCTGGCATCTCGGGCGTTTTCTCGCGCGCCTGTGATTGGCCGAACGAGAAGATGCCATTCATCTGGCCCTGCGCGCGGCGCCCCATCCAAACGAAAAATGCGATGATGAGCACAAGCGGCAGGAAATTGATGAGCAGCGTCAGCCAGGTGTTGGGCTGCGTCCAATTGCCCTCAATTGGTTTCACGCCGCGTTCCTCCGCCATTCGCAAGAGCGCAGCGCCGGCATAAGGCGGGAGCTGCGCGGTAAAGCGCGTTACGCTTTGCATGCGCCCGGAGGCGGCCGAGACGGTGATGCTGCTTTTGAAACTGCCGCTGACGGCGATGCTGTCCTGAAAATGCAGGCGGCTGATGTTATTCTGGAGCAATTGCTCGTAGACATCGGAATAGGCGATTTCCGGCGTGGACGAGAAGCCACCCAAAAGACCGGGTGAGGAAATCAAAGCCAGCAGCATCACCAGGACGAGCAGCCCCGGTGAGATCCACTTGCGCCAATTCGGCGGCGGTTGCGGCGGACGTCCGCCCTCAGGGCTTTCGTCGTTATCGTTGTTTTCCCAAAACTGCATGGAGAGATAGTACCTGCGAAATACGGATTGTGTAGTCTGATTATACCTTATCAGCGGCCCAAATTGTGCAAGTATTGTCTTAGAAAGCGGCGGACCGCTAGCGTTGACTGCCGATAATAACACGGAATACGGCGTAATGGGTTGCTCGGTTGCGGATTGGCTCAGGCCAGGCAGCAAGGCGATCAGGGCTGCAAAGACGGGCAGAAGAGGCGCGGAAGTGGCAATATCGTTTCCGGCTAAACTCCGCTATGCTTGCGGACGAGCGCAGCGCCAAGCCTTGCAAAAGCATATGAGAGCAGGCATGAATCGACTAAAGTACGAGACCAGCCCCTATTTGCTGCAGCATGCGAACAATCCGGTGGAATGGCATCCCTGGGGCGATGAAGCCTTTCGCATCGCCCGGGAAATGGACAAGCCGATTCTGCTAAGCGTCGGCTACAGCGCTTGTCACTGGTGTCATGTGATGGCGCATGAGAGCTTTGAAGACGAAGCGACGGCGGAAATGATGAACGCGCTCTTCATCAACGTCAAAGTTGATCGGGAAGAGCGGCCCGATGTTGATGACATTTATATGGGCGCGGTGCAGGCGATCGCCGGGCAAGGCGGCTGGCCGATGACGGTCTTTCTGCTCCCAGACGGCCGTCCTTTCTATGGCGGCACTTACTTTCCCAAAGAACGCCGCCATGGGATGCCTTCCTTCACCCAGCTGATGGGCGCCGTTCATGAGGCTTACCGCAATCAACGAGAGAACTTGGATCAGCAGGCCAGCCAGTTGCATGAGGCGCTGAGGCGCGATGTGCTGGCGATTGGGCGCGCGGACGACAGCGGCTTGACCGCCGACATGCTGGACGAGGCGGCCCAGGGCATGCTGGCAAGCATCGACCGCGAAAACGGCGGCTTTGGTTCGCAACCCAAGTTCCCAAATCCCATCAATTTGGAATTCCTGCTGCGCCATCATGCGCGCGCGGGCGCTGACGAGGCGCTGACGTTGGTGGCGTTCACGCTGCGTCAAATGGCCCAGGGCGGGATTTACGATCAGATCGGCGGCGGCTTCGCCCGTTACAGCGTCGACGCTCATTGGCTGACGCCCCACTTTGAAAAGATGCTTTATGACAATGCCCAGTTAAGCCGGCTCTATTTGCATGCCTGGCAGATCACCGGCGATGGATTTTTCCGCGCTATTGCCGAGGACATTTACGATTACATCCTGCGCGAGATGACGGCGGCCGGCGGCGGATTCTACAGCGCGACCGATGCCGACAGCGAGGGCGAAGAAGGCAAGTTCTTCGTCTGGACAATTGAAGAAGTGGCGGAAGCGCTTGAGCCGATCAGCGAGGAAGCGCCGCGCGCGCTGGAGATTGCCATCGAGACTTACGGCATGTCGACTCAGGGAAACTTCGAGGGCGCCAACATCCTTCACTTGCCAAGATCCCTGGACGAGACGGCCGAAACGTTGGGCCTGTCTGTGGCGGACTTGTCGGCTGCGATCACGCTTATAAAGCGGCGTCTCTATGCCTTGCGCGCAGAGCGGACGCCACCTGATTTGGACGACAAAATTCTGACCTCGTGGAACGGCCTGATGCTGGCGAGCCTGGCGGAAGCGGCCCGGGTCTTGGAGCGCGACGATTATCTGGCGGCGGCGCGGCGCGCGGGCGCTTTCCTGCTTGAGCAGATGCTGGATGAGGGCGGGCGTTTGTATCGCAGCCACAAGGATGGGCGGAGCAAGCTGAACGGCTATCTGGAAGATTACGCCAATATGATTGACGCCCTGCTTGAACTCTATCAGTCTACCTTTGATGAAAGCTGGTTCCGCGCGGCAAGGCAGCTGGCGGGTGTGGCGCTTGAGCGTTTCCGGTCGGACGATGGCGGCTTTTATGATACGAGCGACGATCACGAAGCGCTGATTGTGCGGCCGCGAAACTTGCAGGACAACGTCATGCCGTCTGGCAACGGCATGATGGCGAAGCAGCTGCTGCGTCTCGCTGCCTACACTGGTGAAGCGCGCTATGATGAAGCCGCTCGCTCGGTCTTGCGGAAACTTTCGGACGCCATGCGGCAGTATCCGCAAGCATTCGCTGAATCACTGAACGCCGCCGACATGTTCGTGCGGGGAATCGCTGAAGTGGCGATCATCGGCGACATCGCCAGCGAGCCGACCGCTGAAATTCTGAACGTCATACAGCGGCGGTATCGACCGAACCTGATAGCGGCGATGGCGGAAGACGATGTTGACAAACAGGACAGCATTCCACTTTTGAACGCGCGCAAAAAGCTAGAGGACAAAACAACCGTCTACGTCTGCCGCAATTTTGCCTGTCGACTCCCGGTGACGACGGCGGCGGAAGTCGAGGCATTGCTTTCGGCATGGTGAGCGCCCCGGGGGCCAGCTGATGACGCAAGAGCGGCAGGCCGGTCAAGATTATTTTCGAACTTTGCTGCAGACCGTCGTGGGGCAGGCTTTCAGCGCCGCCGGTTATCACCTGCGGGAGAATCCCTACCAGCGGGCCGGCGGGAAGTATCGCTTCCTGAAAGACTTTCACGATGGTTACTTTGGCTTGATCGATTTCCAGGCCCTGGTCTACAGCAACACGATGTGGTCGGCCGGGGCGCCATCGCGCTTCAAAGTGCAGCTTACGCGCTCGCCCGACCGTCATGGCATGGCCAGGGACAATACGGGTTATGCGACGCGCGGGCTCGGTCAGTTGGTTGTGGAGGATTTCGCGGTGGCGATTCTGCCCGCCGCTGATCACTGGTGGAGTTTTCAAGACACTGACTCTTTGGGGGCCGCATTGGCGGAAGCCGGGCACTTGATTATCGGTTACGGCATTCCCTGGCTAGCGGGCGACCTGGTTCCACCGGCGGATTAAAATCGTTTGACCTTGCATGACAAGCAATACGGCGCTGCGTACTATGACGGACAGGTTTCATTCGGGCGGATCCAGCCACGCGCTCCGTTCTTCCTTGCTTTTTCTTGCCTTGATAATCTGCGCAAACGCCTGCAGTTTTCGCAGCTTGGAGGCGGGGCTGCCGACGCCGGATGCCGATAATATCATCTACGTTACGGCGACGCCGCGGCCGCTCGCGATTCAGGCGGCGCCCAGCGAAACCCCGACCGAGATTCCGCCGGCCGCTCCAACGGCGCCGGGCATCGATGCGGCGAAATTGCTGCACTCGGGCGAAAACCTCACTCGCAACGGCTACCTGGAAGAGGCGGCGGGCATATATCGGGGTTTGCTCAATTACGGCGATGCCGTCGGCTCGCAGCCTCGCGCCCAGGCGCGATTTCGACTGGGGCAGGTCGCCTTGCGCGCCGGCTATTTTGAGCAGGCGCTCGACAGCTTCACGCTGTTCATCGACGAATTTCCGGACGATGGACAATTGGCGCGGGCTTATTTCTTGCGCGCCGATGCCCGGCTGGGGCTGTCACAGTGGGGAGCGGCCATCGCCGATTTGCGGCAGTATTTGACGCTTCGCCCGTCGTTGATTGACAGTTACGTCTATGAGCGAATCGCCGATGCGCAGATCGCCTTGGGGCAGACGGAGGGCGCGCTGGGGAATTACGAACGCGCGATCAACGCCAGACGCTCGAAGGTGCCGCTGCTGATACTGCGTGAGAAGCTGGCTCAAATCCATATCAACCTGGGGCGGCATGCCGAAGCGGTCGCTCAATATGACGCGATTCTGTCTGTGGCGCGCAATATCCCATACCGCGCTGATATCTCGTTGGCGGCGGCGAAAGTCGCGCTTAACAGCGTCGATTCCGATACCGGCCTGGCGCGGATGAAAGCGGTGGTCGAGAATTACCCCGGCACGGCCGCAGCCTGGCAGGCGCAGGATCAGTTGCGGCGGCATGGCCAAGTCTTCGACGGTTTGCAGCGAGGCCGCGCGGCCACATCCGCCGGGGATTATCAGGCGGCGATCGAGGCCTTCAACCAATACACGACCGAAGTTGACTCGACGGCGGTTCCGGCGGAGCTATTCCTTTTGCTCGGGCGCGCCTATCGCCAGATAGGCAATTTTGACGCGGCATCCATCGCCTTTCAGATATTGATCGATCGCTATCCTGGGGATCGGCTCTTTGGCGACGCGCTGCTGGAGCGCGGGCGTACGCGCTTTCTGGCGGGCGATATCCCGGCGGCGATTCAGATTTATTTGTCGATTGCTGCGGACTATGACACGCTGGCGAAGGCGGCGGGCGAAGCGCTTTGGCGGGCGGGTTATCTCCACGGGACCAATGGCGAGACGGCTTTATCGCGGGATATTTTTCTCCGCTTGGCCGATAGCTATCCCGATCATGAATTGACCACAAACGGATTGTTCATTGCGGCATCGGCCGCTGTGCGCGATGAAGACTGGAACATAGCCGAGAGCCTCTATGAACGGATCGCGGCCTTGACGAACGGCGAGGATCGGGCGGCGGCGTCATTGTGGATCGGCCGGATCGCCCTGGACCGCGCGGACAATGCAGCGGCCAACGCGGCATTCGACGAGGCGATCGCGGCGGCGCCCGACAGTTATTTTGCGGCCCGCGCCGGCGACTTCCGCATCGGCCGTCAGCCCTTCCTGGCGCCCGACCGCGTCCAATTTGATTTCGACGAAATGACGGAATTGCAGGCGGCCGAGAGCTGGCTGCGGGGGAGATTCGCCATTGAAGACACAGGTGATTTATGGCGCCTGCCCGAGTCGCTGGATGGCGACCCGCGTATGATCCGCGGGCGCGAGCTCCTGGCCGTCAGCGCCTTTCAGGAAGCATTCAACGAATTTGAAGAGTTGGTCGATGAGGCGCGCGAGCGGGGCGATGTCTTGAGCAGCTACCGCCTGGCGATCCATTTGCGCGCTCTCGGCGCCTATCGCGAGAGCATTATCGCGGCGGCCGATGTGATAATCGCCTCGGGCCTGGGAACGTTGCAGGCGCCACCCGCCATCGCCCGATTGCGTTTCCCCGCCTACTACATTGACGTCATCCAGCCGGCGGCCGCTGAACGCGCCGTCGACCCCTTGCTGATGCTTTCATTGATCCGGCAGGAGAGCCTTTTCAACACGTACGCCACAGCCGGCGCGGGCGAAAAAGGCCTTACGCAGGTGATTCCTTCGACCGCAGAGTACATCGCGCGCAAACTCAACTGGCCCGATTATCAACACGCGGACCTGTTTCGCCCTTACGCGGGCATCGCATTTGGCGCTGACTACCTCTATGAACAGCTGGAGCTTTTCGATCGGAACGCCGTGGTCGCGCTCGCCGCATACAACGCCGGCCCCGGCCGCGCTTACGATTGGAACGCGCTTTCCGGCGGCGACCCCGATCTGTTTATGACGACGATAACGATTGATTCAACGCGCCATTATGTGCAGTTCATCTATCGCAACTACAATATCTATCGCGAGCTGTACGGCGTGGACGCCGGCTGAGCGCTGCTCTTATACCCGTCGCGCCGCGCGTTGCCAAAAGGCGCGCTGAACAGCAAATCTCCAGATATGTTTGCGGGTTATGAATAATGACGATGAGCTTGGACGCGGCAAGTGATTTTGCTGTGTTACACTGAAACAGTAGTAAGCGCAAGCAAGTCCTGCGGCGCTCTGGTAGATTGTTCTGCTGAAGGGCGAGCCATGGCGCGCGCCTGCAATGCTGTTGGCTTGGCTTGATGCGCAATGGTGTAAAATGCTCCTCTGCGCCCTCATTAAAACTCGGCGTACTCGGTGGTAAAATTTTAAGCACTTGCTTGGACATACTGAGGAGGCAATTGCAAAAAAGGTGGCGATGCAAGCGCAGCGATTACTCGACAATCTGCATGCTCAGCAGGATACGGCGCTGGATGATTTCTTCGGGAACCCGCGCCTGATAGACGACGCCCACTCCAGGGCGCCCTTTGATGCTGTCAAGCGGGTGGCGATCTTGACCGAGTCCTTCTTGCCCAAGGTGGATGGCGTAGTCAAAACGACATACCTGACGGTGCGCTACCTGCAAGCGACGGGGCGCGAGGTTTTGGTGTTCGCGCCCGATATTGCGGTCGACCATATCGGCAGCTCGCAAGTGATACCCTTGCCTTCAATCGGCGTGCCGCAAGCGCCGGAGACGCGCCTGGCTTTGCCGAATCCGGTCGTGGCTCGGCATATCGAGGAATTCAATCCGGATCTGATTCATCTCTTCAGCCCGGCGGCGATGGCGGTCAATGGCATGGCGGTTGGGCGCCATCTCAATCTTCCCGTGATCGCAAACTACCAGACCGACTTGCCCGGCTACACCGAGAATTACGGCTTTCCCATACTGTCGGGACCGGTCAATCGCTGGCTGCGCTATATTCACAACGGCTGCCACCTGACGCTGGCGCCGACGCGCACCATCATCAGTCAGTTGCGGTCGGTAGGGTATCGCCGTGTCCGGCATTGGGGACGCGGCGTGAACACGGAGCGTTTCAATCCCCGGCACGCGCGCCCCGCGATGCGTCGGCGCCTCCTGAATGGGCGCGACCCCGCTTCCCTTCTCTGCATATTTGTCGGGCGGCTTGCCAATGAAAAGCGCATTGACCTGCTGCGCGACGTCGCGCAGACGCCTGGCGTGGCTTTGAGCATCATCGGCGATGGCGCGCTGCGCGAAGAACTGGAGACCGTATTCGCCGACACCGACGCCTATTTCACTGGTTATCTGATCGGCGACGAACTGGCGCAAGCCTATGCCAGCGCCGATGTCTTCGTTTTCCCGGGCAAATACGAAACCTTCGGCCAGGTCATCCAGGAAGCCATGGCCTCGGGTTTGCCATCGGTGGTGGTGAATGCTGGCGGCGCGCCCGATGTTATCAAACATGGCTTGAGCGGCATCGTCGTTGAGCCGACCGCGGCCGCCTTCGCCTCGGTGATACGGCAGTTGCGTGATCAGCCGGCGCAGCGGCTGGCGATGAGTTTCAAAGCGCGCGAATTGGCGGAGCAGCGCCCCTGGTCAGCGTTGATGGCGCAGCTGGAGGGCTATTACGAAGAGGCATATATTATGAATCAGCGCTTCAAGCGCTTGTTCGGGTTCACGCGTTATCATTTGCCGCTGTCGATTCCGGCGCAGCTGGTGCGACGGCCCCGCAGTCTTTCCTGAACCGGAGAACGAGGCCCCTGCATCATGGCGACGGAACCTGAACGAAAGACCCTGGCGCTCATATCCCATGATGGAAAGAAAGCCGATATGGTGGCTTTCGTGATGGACCACCGGGCGCGCCTGGGTGATTTCGAGCTGGTGGCGACCCAAACGACGGGGAAGCTCATTCAGGAAAAGACCGGCCTTGAGCTGCGCTGCATGCTTTCGGGTCCCTACGGAGGCGATGCGCAAATCGCGGCGCAGGTGGCGGAGGGGCGCGTCAATGCCGTGTTTTTCTTTCTCGATCCATTGGGCAAGCATCCGCATGACCCGGATATTCAGGGTCTGCTGCGGATCTGCAATGTGCATAATGTGCCCCTGGCGACCAATATCGCGACCGCCGTATTGCTGATCAACGCCTGAATGCGCGCCGATCTTACATATTTCTTGCTTCGCCGGCCAGCGTTCAGCCGACATAATGACGCTGACGGCCGGACCGCCAACGGCGTTTCCTGTAATAGACGAGGAACCGGCGCTCCTGGTCAAATTGCTGACATAGGGTCAGAGTGTGCCTGAAGTCGATCTTGTCATTATCGAGTGGGTGACGCGGGCAAAATCGGGCGACCAGGATGCCTTTGCCGAATTGGTCTACCTGTTTCAAGATCCCGTGTACAACCTTTGCTACCGCATGTTGGGGGAAAGCGGCGAGGCGGAAGACGCGACCCAGGAGACTTTCCTGCGCGTCTTTAGGAATCTGGAGCGCTACGATACGACGCGCCCCTTCAAGACCTGGCTGCTGTCCATCGCTTCCAACCACTGCATTGACCGCCTGCGGAAGCGGCGCATGCAGTTCGTTTCGCTTGACGATGATCCAACCGCCGCCGCCTTAGCCTTGCGCAGCAATGACCCAACCCCGGAACAAGCTGCCCTGACCAGCGAAGTCAGCAGTTATGTGCAGAGTCTCTTGCTTCAACTGGACGAGCATTACCGGCTCGCCGTCGTCTATCGCTATTGGTATCAGTATTCTTATGCCGAGATCGCGGACATGATGGACACAACCGAAAGCGCGATCAAGAGCCGGCTGCATCGCGCGCGCAAAAAGCTGGCGGAGCTGCTGGAAACGGTGGATGAACTCGACGTCAAAAGCGATGACCGGTTAGCGGACCCCATGACGAAAGGAAGTTGAGATGGCCGAAGAGCGGAGCCAGCGGCAGCGAATCATGCAAGACGCGATCGATGGGCAACTCAGCGAGGACATGGCGGGAAGGCTTGTCGAGATCCTGGGACGCGACCAATCGGCGGCTCGGGAATACGATCGCTTGCAGCGGGTGGACAGCTTGCTGAAGCGAGCGCCCCAGCAGCGCGCCCCCGCGCGTCTGGCGGCCGCCATCATGGCGCGCTTGGCGCAGCGCGTGCAAGCCGAGGCCGATTTGAGCGACCTGCCGCCTGAAACGCAGCAAGCGATGATGCTTTGCTTGTCCGCCTCCATGATGGCGATGATGCCCATGATGGAAGCCGCCTCCTGGCTGGTGCTGAACGCGCGGCGCGATCCCGAGCTTTTGAGCAATGTGATGATTGAGACGATTGGTTGGATGACGCTTGTGACCGACGCCTTGATTCAGTTGCTGGATGATGCGGAGAACCGCGCTCGCAGCGAACCGGAAATCGCGACGGCCACGCTCGCGCTCACGCCATATTTGCTGCGATCCATGTTGGATTACCTCGATGAACTGCCGCTGAAGGCCTGACTTCGCTATAACCCGGGCCTGCGATCCTTGGTCAAACTTGGGAATGGGAAAAAAGAAGAGGGATGCGCTGGCTAGCCGTATCCCTCGTTTTTCTCTGTGAACTTTGTCGGCGTCAATCCTCGTCTTCCGGTATCATTTCGATCTTGCGCACCTTGTAGGTGACCAGGCCGTCGGGCACTTCGACCTTGACGCGGGCGCCCACTTTCTTGCCCAGCAGGGCTTTGCCCACCGGGGACTCGAGGGAGACGCCGCGGCGGCCGTGTGTGATCTCTTCGTGATCGAGCAGGTCCAGCGTGAATTCTTCCTTCTCCGAGCTGTCATAGACTGTAACGCGGTTGCCAGGCGTGATCGTATTTGGGTCTTCGTCCGCGTCGATGATTTCGGCGCGCGCGAGCACATTCTGCAGGTGGGATACGCGTTCATCAAGACGTTCCTTTGATATCATCGCATCAAAGAAAACCGCTTCTTCGCCCTGGTCGTCTTCCCGCGCTTCGGCGAGCATTTCGGCGACCTTTGAGTTTTCTTCGCTGGTGAGAATATTCAACTCACGCTGCAGCTTCTGAAAGCCCTGCCGCGTCAATTGAATGCGTCTTTCCGCCATGACAACTTCCTTTCGAATTGCAATCACCTTTTCTATACGGTGACCGGCGCAAAAGGTCTTATCTATTTCATAAATCCTTCGCAAGCGCTCTTAGTAGATGAAACGCCCTGCCCACTGGACAGGACGTCTGCCGACACTCGTTGAATCAAACTAGGGAAATTATAGTAGAGAATGACAGAAAAATCAATCGCTGGCGGCATCTGTCTTTCCACTGCGAAGCCCCGCTTGGCTAGGGATTGGGCAAATGGCCGCTAGGCGCCGCCATAAACCTCCGGATTGACGCATGTCGGGAGCGGCTCGCCCAGAAGCCCGGCGATGACATTGTCCACCGCCATCTCGGCCATCTTCGCGCGCGTGGCCACGCTGGCGCTGGCGATATGGGGCACAACCAGGCAGTTGTCCAATGTTAGCAGCGGGTCATCCAAAGGAATCGGTTCGGGGTCGGTGACATCCAGGCCGGCCGCCAGTATCTGACCGTCTTTCAGAGCTGCGTAGAGCGCCTTGGGGTCGAGTACGCTGCCACGCGCGGTATTGATCAAAATAGACCCTGGCTTCATCAGCGCCAACTCGCGCTCGCTGATCAGATGATGCGTTTCGTCGGTGAGGGGAACGTGCAGGCTGACGAAATCGCTCTCGACCAGCAGGTGGTCCAGGCTGACCTTTTCGCCGCCGAGCTGGCGGATTTCTTCTTCGCTTTCCAGGCTGTTGACCAGGATGCGCATGTTGAAACCCTGCGCTCGCCGCGCGACCGCCGCTCCGATGCGCCCGCTGCCGATGATGCCCAGAGTGGCGCCGAAGACATCTTGGCCGGACAGAACAGTCGGATGCCAGGTCAGCCACTTGCCCTCCTGGATGTATTGCCGCGCTTCGGGGATGCGGCGCGCCACCGCCATCAGCAGGGCGAAGGCGAAATCAGCTGTCGTTTCGGTCAGGACGCCGGGTGTATTGCCGACCGGGATGCCGCGCTCGTTTGCGGCGGCCACATCAATATTGTCGAAGCCCACCGCCATATTGCTGATGACTTTAAGATTCGGGGCGGCATCCATCAACCGGGCGTCGATGCGGTCGGTGAGCAGGCAGAGCAAGCTTGACAGATCGCCCATTTTGCTCAAAATGACCTCGTAATCAGGCGGCAGGAAGGCGTCCCACACTTCCATTTGGCAGTGCTCTGTCAGGCGATCCAGCGTGTTGGCCGGCATTTGACGGGTGACGAAGACCTTGAATTCGCTCATGCTTGCGCTCCAGACGAGTTTTCCCGCGCGCTATTATAACGCAAACGCAGATTGGCGCGGGCAAAAAACTCAACGCGCTGGCGGGCGAACTGCCGCGCCTCGATCGGTTGATCGCCGTGGAACGATTGCGCGATTCGGTGATTCAAGGGACGGTGTTGAGAGAGACCTTGACCAATGTGCCGTGATAGGGCTTGCTGTGCAGGGCAATTGAGCCGCCGCAGCCTTCAATAAACTGTTTGGCCAGATGTAAACCCAAACCCAACCCAGGATCGTCGGCCGCCGCCTGCCAGAAGGGGAGAAAAGCCGTCGCTTTGTCCCGCAGCCGAAAACCCTTGCCGCGATCGTACAAGGTGATATCCGCCCGATAACCGAAATCCTGCATATCAAGGGTCACACGCTTTGCGCCGCTGTGTCTGTGAACATTGTGGGCAAGCTCGGCAAAGGCATAGCTGAGACGCGCTTCATCGCCGATGACCAGAAAGCGCGCGGGCGGCTCGCTCAATGCTATATGCTTGAGGACCGATTTCATGCGCCGGATCAAAACAGTGCCATCGAACTCGTCGTTGGCATAGGCCATCATGTCATGCTTCAAGAGCGAATAATGCCAGATATTGATCATCATGCGTTCGATTGACAGCACTGACTCAAGCACATATTCGATCATGGCATCCTGTTCGTCGGTCAAGACGCCGTCAAAGCCGGCCGCCAAATTGTCCAGCGTGAGCTTGATGGGGTCGTTGAGCGCGACAAAACGCTCCATCACGGCCGGTCGGGTTGCGGTGTTTTCGATGCCCAAAGCCGTGATGACGTCCATCACCAGGGTATGCAAGCCCCAGCAGTAGGCATGGATTCGTTTGTAGCACTCGCGTTGATCGCCGGTTGTCGGGCCGAAGGCGCCTTCCAACATGGATTCCATGAGTGTGATGATGTCGCTGACGGGGTCGAGAAGTTTGCTGTAAGTTATGTTTGCCACGCGCCGACGCTCGAACTCCAGTTCAGCCACAATTATAGCAGATGAAGCCCGAAAGCCGCATTGCGGCCATCATCACTGAGGCGATTTGCCCTTTGCCGACCTTGGGCAGAGCCGCCGTTCCAATTGGCCCGTATGGGTGACGGCGGGGGCGCGCCGCCTGTTCCGGAGCCCGAAAAAGGGGCAGCCGACAAACTGCCGACTGCTTCGCCTTCTTCAACGATTCTCCGCGCGATTCAAAGCAAATTGCGCGGACGCATGCCGCTCAAGTTACTTGAGTTCGACGACTGCGCCGGCATCTTCCAGCTTGGACTTGCCGTCTTCGGCCAGGTCCTTGCTGACTTCTTCCAGCACGACCGCCGGGGCGGATTCGACCAATTCCTTGGCCTCTTTCAAGCCGAGTGGCGTAATGCCGCGGATGGCCTTGATGACGTTGATTTTCTTGGGGCCGATTTCTTTCAGCACCAGGTCGAACTCGGTTTTTTCTTCTTCGGGTTCGGCTTCGGCGGCAACGCCAGCGCCCGGGGCCATCATCATCATGCCGCCGCCGGCAGCCGCCTCCACACCCCAGGCGTCTTCCAGCTTTTTCTTGAGATCAGCCGCTTCCAGAATGGTTAGCGCGCTGAGCTCCTCTACCAACTTGTCCAGGTCTGCCATTGTCTTCGCCTTTCTTCAGGTTCTTGTCTTGATTGCTGAATCAGTTTGCTTGTATCGCTTTGGCGGCCCGCTTATGCGCTTGCCGTCTCTTCATGTTTGTCCAAATAGGCTTGCAGGACGTTCACGACGCCGCCGGTCGCTTGATGCAGCACGTTGACGATGCCTTGCGCCGGCGAGACAACCAGCCCGGCCAGCTGCGCGCGCAATTCATCGAGCGTGGGCAGCTTCGATATGGCGTCCACCTGCTGCGCATCCAGCAGATCGCCGGCCATAACACCGCCGGTCACCTGCATCTTTTCGTTGAATTCCTCGTCCTCAATGTGCTTGAGCAAGGCTTTGGAAACACCGGGCATGTTGTCGCGCCCGAAGACTATCGCGACCGGGCCAACCAGCAGGTCCTCCGGCACGATCCACTTGGCATCCTGCAGCGCTTTGCGCATCAGCGTATTCTTGGCCACGAGGTACTGCCCGTTGTGCTCGCGCACGGTGTTGCGCAGGTCTTGGATCTGCGGCACGCTCAAGCCCTGTGTCTTCACGATAATGAAGCCATCGCAGTCATTGAGAATCTCAACGTAGCTTTCGACAAGCTCTTCCTTGCGCTCTCTTGAAATTGGCAATTGGCGCTCCTTTCCTCGAACGGGCCAAGCTGCGAACAGCCCGGCAAACCGTCTGCCGCCCAAACGAACAAGCGACCCGCTAATTCAGGTCGCTTCAAAGTTCTGCCATGTCTCTCTGCATGAAGATCTTGGAGCGCCCCTCGGCAGGCAATTAAGGGCGGCTGCCCACCTGCTGTCTACGGTTCACGTCGCTATGCGGTTGTTAGCCAGTTTGAAATTATAAGCAGGCATCTGGCCTGGTCAAGGCTCAATCTGTCGAGTTGACGCCGTTGCGCCCCTGCGCTAATAATGAAGGCATTGCAATTTCGACCGGGACGGAAAACAAATGGATTTGGATCGCGATGCTCTGCAAAAGAAAGTGCATGAACTTTACGTCCGTGAGCACGCTGAGTTGGGCGAGCGCGGCACGATCGAACACCTGGAGCGCGGGCGCCGGTGGGATCTGGCGCCGACGCTGAGCGCGGGCGGCGTGCTCGTTTTTCCCCATGCCGGCGTCCATGACTGCGGATATCAAATTGCAGCCTGCGTCCATGCGGCGCTTGACAGCGGGGCGGACAAAGTCATCGTGCTCAGCGTTCTTCACGCTTTCACGCCGGCGATGGAAGCGGCGCGCGTCGCCGTCGCTGCCGGCGAAGACCCGGCCAACTTCGAGTTCTGGGGCATTCAGGGGCCCGGAATCGAAGGACGCGCTGAATGGACCGGCGACCACGCCTTGATTAGCTGGCGTCATTTCTGGCGCGCGGCGTTAAATCGGCGCGGCATCGCCGAGCGGGACGCGCCCAAGGTCTACGAGCGCTATCCTTACCTGGCCGCCGGCAGGCCACAGGATTTGCCCGGCATTGATGAGCTGGCCCGCTTGGCCGAAAACGCCGTAATTGTGTCAACCGCCGACCCATTCCATCATGGCATCGGCTATGGAGACGCGCCTGAAGACGCCTATGATCACGATGAGGCGGGCCTGGCTCATGCCCAAGCGGTCATTGAGGATGGAATGCGCCTGCTGGAAAAGGGCGACTATTGGGGCTACAACCAGCACTGTGTTGAGGCGAAGAGCGATGCGCGGGACAGTGGACAGGTTTATCGTTATTTGCGCGGTCCCTTGGCAGGAGAGGTCCTGGATATCAGCTACACCGATTCATCTGAACTTTATGGCCAGCCCAAGCCGACCTGGGTGGCGGGCGCGCTAATCGAGTGGAAACGCGGCGCTTAGCGCGGGCCAGCCATTGGGGGCGCTATGGGGCGCTGCCAGCTTCAAGGTCAAGCTCGTTCTCGAGCCTTTGAAGCGCATCCTGCAGTTTCTGTTGGCGCAGGCTTTGGGTCAGGTCGCCGCGCGTCCGTTCCAGCACGCCTCGCACCACATCGGTCTGGCGGCGCAGACCGTGAGTAAGCGCGTCGGGGAAATCAAATGTGACGAGCTGATCATAGATTTCGTCCATTGCGTTAAGCAGGCGCTCGGCTTCAGCGCTGTGACCGTCTTCCCGCCGCATGATATCCAGAATGAAACGGCGCAGCTCGGTGGCGGCTTCGCCCAAGCCCTTCAGATAAGTCGCGCTCTCAATGTTGAGCTCGGCGGCGGATGGCAGCGGCCCGCCACTGATTATCGCGCGGGTGATGAATGCTTCGGCGACTTCCTTCAGCGCGTCCTGGGTGTAGCCCGTGTGGTAGAGATCGGGGTATTCCTGGACCACCGCTCTGAGTTCGGCGGCGCCGGCTTCCACATCCGTCAGCTTGGCGTCGGCGCCATCCCAATTGCGGCGGTGGATTGCGCGGATGCATTCGGAGCAGTGCCTGATGAGCTGCCGCGAGAGCACAATGGCGCGGTCGCGCGCGGCGTTTCGCCGTTCAAGGTCTTCACGAATGGCGTTGCAGATTTCGCTCAAACCAGTCATGGATGCTCTTTCTGTTGCGCCGTCCTTGCCTTATCAGCGCCCGCTGACGCCGCCATTATAGCCGATGTTGCGGACCGGCGATAAGCGCAAGCCATGAGCGGCATCGCCAAGAATTGGACTGCCCGCAGGCGATCGCTGCGATTATCCTTGCGGCAGCGAATTCAATCATTGTCATAAGGGAGTTCAGAATGCCGACCTACATTTATCGAATTCAGCCTGTACGGCCGGCGATGCTTTCCGAAGGGCCGACAGCCGAGGAGGCTCGCATAACCGGCGAGCATTTTGCCTATCTCAAGCGCTTGATGGAAGAGGGCTTGTTGATTTTGGCCGGGCGCACGCTCAACGACGATTATTCGGCTTTTGGCATTGCTATCTTCCAGGCGCGCGATGATGCCCAGATGCGTCAGATCGTCGCGGAGGATCCGGGGGTGGCGCAGAAGCTCTTTCGCGCCGAGTGGCACCCTTATCGCATCGCTCTGCACGCGCCGGAAAACTGCGGAGAAGTTTAGAAAATGCTGGACAACTCACCCCGGCATATTGTCGCGGCCGCCGCTCTGGTAACAAATGACAGGGGCGAAATGGCGCTGGTGCGAACTGAGCGCAGAGGCTGGGAGCTGCCGGGCGGCCAAATCGAATCAGGCGAATCCTTGCTCGACGGTCTAAAGCGCGAAGTCCGTGAAGAATGCGGCATCGATATCGACATCGGTCGGCTGCTCCAGGTGCGGAGCAATCTGAGTTCATCCATCGTCATCTTCTGTTTTGAGGCGACCTATGTGAGCGGCGAACTGCGCCCGAGCGAAGAAACGCCCGCGGTCCGATGGGCGGACGCGCAGACAGCGCTTGATTTGATAAGCCAACCGGTCCTGCTTCTATGCCTGCGCGACCTGCTGCGAAGCGACAGGCCGACGCTGTATCACGCTTACCGAAGCAATCCTTTTGAGTTGCTCGAAACGCGGGAAATCTAAAGGATGGGCTGGCGCGAGGGGACGCCGGCTTTGCGCGGATAGCGGCGCGGCGTCGGCTTCACCTTGTCTATGACGACAAGATAACGCGGGTTGTCGAGCGTGGGCAGCTTCAGTTCTTCAATGGTGAATAGCTCTCCACCTAGTGAGTCGATCGCTTTGGCGGCGGCGTTGCTTTCCTCAAAAGCGGATCTTCCCTTCATGGCGATCACCTGGCCGCCGAGTTTCGCCAATGGAAGCGTGTACTCCGATAGCGCGGGCAATCGGCCGAGGGCGCGGGCGACGACAAAATCGTAAGCTTCGCGGTGGCGCTCGTCTCGCCCGGCATCTTCGGCGCGGGCATGAAGCGTGCGCGCATTCTTAAGCCCGAGTTCAGAGCAGGCGTGATCAATGAAGCGCAATTTCTTCGCGGTCGAATCCATGAGCGTCACCTGCAGGCGCGGAAAGGCGATCGCCAGCGGCAGGCCGGGGAAGCCGGCGCCGGCGCCCACGTCAATCAAGCGGCGGCCATCCACCGGCGGAAGCGCGCGCGTAAGCGTCAAGGCGTCCAGATAGTGCATGACCGCAATCTCCTGCCGATCGGTGATGGCGGTCAAGTTCATGCGTTTATTCCAATCCAGCAGCAGTTCCGTGAGCCGATCGAAAAGACGGATTTGCTCGACCGACAGTTCCTGATCGAGCAAATTCTTGGCGTAATGTCTCAGCGAGGTCATCGGCGCAAAGCGGGCGGCGGCGGCGCGGGACGTGCGATGATTCGCCGCGCAGATGGCGAAGCCGCGCCTAGGGATAAGAACTCAACGGGACGGTTGGCTGCTGGTGCAGGAATTCGAGCCCGTATGGATTCGGCTCAATGGTGAATTGGCAGCCGCTGTCCATACGTTCGTTTTCAGTGCCGGGGCCAAAATCTTCATAGCCGTCCGTGATCGCGTTGTCCCAGGTGAGGGCGAAGTTTATGTCATAAGTGCCGGGCCGCCATTTATCGCCCAATTTGACGGTATAGAAGACCCACCAGTCCACGCTGCCGGGTATCTGCTTGATATGGCTGACATGCACGATGGGGAAGGACTCATTGTTCAGCGTCACCGCGTATTGCGCGCTGTCGATGTGAGACCGCACCTGGAGGGCGGTTTTGGCGTACCAGGACCAGAAGAGAATAATCTCATCCGTGTCGTAGAGGAGGCCGGGATCAGCGCCATCGACATCTCGGCATTCGGCGAAGATCAAGCCCGGATTGGCGGTTCGCCCCGGCGCGTCTGTTTCGCTGCGGCGGGCGCCAATTTGCACGAGCGATTCGGGCGGACTCGCGTACACCGGATTCAATAGGTTTCCATCGGGTGTGAAGACGCCTGAACTCGACAGCATTTCGGGGCCGGCATCTGCTTCCGCGCCTTCAACCAGCGCGCTGCCCGGCTCTTCGCATTCGCCGAGAACATCGTCAGATGGCTGCTGGAAGAGTGTGCTTTTGGGGTCGCTCTCACTCCCGATGCGGATGACAACGCTTATTGGCGTGCCCAGCGCGCGCGTCTCGCCATTGAGCCATTGCAGCACCTGGCTGACCGCGTAATCCCCATTGACGCTGATGCGCCGCAAGCCGGTGATCGCTTCGCCCACGCCGCCATAACTGTCAAATGCCTGGAAATACAGATCGTAACCAAGCTGCATGGCGCCGCTGAAGTCGATCACCATACGGTCTTCACAAGCGCTGTAGAACCAATTGACCGTCGAGGTGTAGCCGCTGTCTTCTTGCGCGCTTCCCGCGAATAATGGAGTCAAAAGCAAAATCAGGCCAGTAAAAATCTTGAGTATAGGCATGATGTCCTTATCCTGGAAAACTCGTTGCCGACGGTCAATTGCGCTTATTCTACCGCAAGTGGGCAAATTGCTCAGCCTTTTCTCGCGCGACAGTGGTTTGAAAAGCGCGTACGCGCTTTGGCGACTTAACTTACAATGATAACAGTGACCGGGCAATACAGGCAACGAACCAGTGAATTCAACAGACATGATTAGAATCTGCATCTTGCAGGGCGATCAGACAGGGCAGGAATTATTGGATGAAGCCCTGCGTGTGCTTGATCCCTCCGTTATTGGCATGAGCCAGTTGGCTTTTGAGACCTTCGACCTGTCGCTGGAAAACAGAGGGCGGACGAAGAATGAGGTCGTGCGCGAGGCGGCGGCGCGAATTCTGGAAACCGGCCTCGGGATAAAGGCAGCCACCATCACGCCGGGCGACCCTGATGATGTGGGCAGCCCAAACGCGCTGCTGCGGGAATTGGTGGATGGCAGCGTCGTGCTGCGCACAGGACGGCGGATTCCCTCTGTCATGCCGCTCGCGGGCGTGCATGCGCCCATTGCGGTTGTGCGCATGGCGGTTGAGGGCGCCTACGCGGCGGAAGAATGGCGTGAAGGCGAAGGCCTTGATGAGGTGGCTTACAACAAACGCTTCATCACGCGCCGCACCTGCCGCGCGGTGGCCGAGTTCACCTTCCGCTATGCCGCGGCCCATCACGCCACCGTATTCGGCGGGCCAAAGTATACCGTCAGCCCAATTTACGAAGGCATGTTCAAGGAAGAGCTGGATCGCGCGGCCCGCAGCCACAGGGACGTCCGTTACGATCCGCAGCTCATCGACGCGACCTATGCGCTGTTGCTGGAGACGCATGGCGAAGCTTTGGTAATTCCCGCCCTGAATCGCGACGGCGACAACTTGAGCGATCTGGTCATCAAGATGTTTGGCACGATCGCCGGCGCTGAATCCATCGTCTTCGGTTTCGATGAAGATTTCAACGTGAAGGTGGCGTTGACGGAAGCGCCGCACGGTACGGCGCCGAGCCTGCAGGGCAAGAATATCGCCAACCCCATGGCGATGATTCTGGCATGCGGCGCTTTGCTGCGCAACGTCGAAGGCAAGGAAGCCGCGCTCGCCAGCCGCGCCATCTATGAGTCGGCCCTGGAGGCGGTTTACAACGGCGTCAAAACGCCGGATTTGGGCGGGCAAGCCAGCACGACAGAATTTGTGGACGAGGTGATTCGCGAGGCCCGTGGCAAACTGGACGTGTGGGATGCCCTAGGCGAGTAGCGCGCCGGGGAAGGCGGCTGGATGTGGACAAGAACCTGGACCGCGATGTGAGCGAACTTTGGTCGACTCTGTTCGACATCGTGTCCGACAGCGAAAAACGACTGGCGAGCCACTTTGAAGCGCATCAGCTCACGCCGCCGCAGTTTTACGTGCTGAAGACGTTGTCCGAGAATGCGGGCGAATGCCGCATCGGCGATATCGCGCGCGATCATCATTTGACCAGCGCCACAATGACGGGTCTGGTCAAACGTTTGGAAGCGATGGACCCGCCCCTGGTGCGGCGCCGGCGCAATCAAAATGATGGCCGCTCGGTCGATGTCATCCTCACGGCGGCCGGTCATAACTGCTTCGTTTCCGTACAGCGCGGTTTGATGGATCAACTGCGGGCGGTTTTTGGTCTATTGCCCGACGCGGAGCGGCGCGATATCATCGCCAAAGTCCGCCAGTATTTCGCCGTCTTCTCGCAGCAGTTTCCCGTCGACCGCCTGCCATAGCCGGGCATCGAAACAAGCCTGTCGCCGCGTAAGTGCGTGAAATTGCCGGGCCCGCGCGCGAGACGCTCCCCGGCTTCAGCTCCCGCAATTCCCGCGGGTGTAGACAAATCGGCCGCTGATCCATCCCTCGCGCCCCCAGAGCGGGACTTTGAAATAACCGTAGCGCGTCTCGCTGGCGGGCAGCCATTTTCGGATGGACGTCACGCTGATGACCTCGCCGCCGGGCGGGCTCTGGCGGAACTTCACATTCGCCCAGGGACGCACCTCGCAGCCGCTCAATCTTTGCGTCCCGCTGGGTTTCGCGGTTGCCAGCGGCGGGGGATTTTGGCTTTGCGACAGGCTCTGCTCTGGCGAGCTTTCTCCACGCAGCAAGACGACAGTCCCGGCGGTGTCGATGGTCGCGCAAGTCATGCCATCGCGGCGATGAGCCGGCAGCTCAAAGGGCGCGATCGGCGGATAAACCGAATCGACGAAGAGCAATCTGCCAGGCTGGTCGAAGCAGACCTCAATGCCCGGCGTCACATAGCCCCAGATATTGACGGCGTTGAGGATTTCGTGATGAGGGATGACATCGGCGCGGCCGACGCCGACGGGCTTGACCCGCTGCCCCTGGGCGCCATCGACCCAGTTGTTCACTTGGATGCCCGGCGGCAGGCGATTGAGCGTATCGCGGATGGGCGTTGCGGTGGGCATAGGGGTGGGCCGCGGAAGATCATCTTCCTCATCACCCTCATCGTCATCATCGCCCCCTTCACCATAGCCGGGCGGCGCGGGCAGGGTAGTTGTCATAATACTGACTGTTGTCTGTCCGCTTGCGCCATAGGCATTTCTGGCGCGGATTGCTACGATGGCGTTGATAAAGGTATCGGGGGCAGACCCGATTATAGTATAGCTGTCGACATT
This sequence comes from Chloroflexota bacterium, assembly GCA_028875245.1. GTDB lineage: Bacteria > Chloroflexota > Anaerolineae > Aggregatilineales > Phototrophicaceae > UBA6055. The sequence goes on along the minus strand of JAPPEU010000087.1, from coordinate 410 downwards.
GCCGTAATTAAACCAGCCGGTGCTACCGAAACTTCTTAATCCTTCATAACTGGTTGCGCCGGGGGATTTGGTCCAACTTATGGTGATGCTGTTATGCGTGATGCGGGTGACGCGGAGGTTCGTCGGTCTTGGCGGGGCTTTGTTTGGGCCATCTAATGTGGTAGCGCGGGCGGTCACATGGCTGGAAACGCCGTTGGCGTTTTTGGCGCGGACTTGCAGGGCGTAGTCTCTACTGGCGGTGAGCCCGGTGAAGGTATAGCTGGCGACATTGCCGACATCCGAATAATCCGTGAAATCAGATGTCTCGCGGTTGTAGCGGACTTCGTAGCTGGTGGCGCCGCTGGATTTGGTCCAGGTGAGGGTGATGCTGTCGTTGGTGATGCTGCCGGCCGAGACGTTGGTGGGCTTGG
>JAPPEU010000058.1 GCA_028875245.1 Chloroflexota bacterium | reverse complement strand
CTGTCCGATTTCTGGCAACTAACTTCATTTAAGGCTGTTTTTCAACAGACACCGCCGGCTCGCCCGTACGAATTTGAATGCTGGAATATCTTCAAACCTCTATCTATTGCCATGGCCGCCAATTCAATCAGCCCAGCGCAAAAGGATAGTCAGGCGCGCTTCGAGGTGGTCAGCCGCATCGAAGCGGGCTTCTTTCCCTTCGCCATGATCTCGCCGGCCGTCATCCTCATCATCCTGGTGATCGGCTTTCCTCTGCTCTACTCCTTGTACGTCAGTTTTACGCCTTATGAGCTGTTGAAGCCGAACAGCCTGAACTTCACGGCGGCGAGAGCGCTGCGCAATTACCAGAAACTGCTCAACGACGAGATCTTCTGGCGCTCGCTCTTGAATACGATTGTCTTCCTCGCCGTGACCGTGAATTTGAGCTATGTGTTTTCGCTGGCGCTTTCGCAGCTCCTGGCGCGCGTGACGGTGGGGCAGAGCGTTTTGCGCACGCTCCTGATGGTGCCGATGATGTTCGCGCCGATTCTGGTCGGCATGCAGTTTCGCTGGTTCTTCAATGCCAATCTGGGGCTGGTGAATAATTTCTTGATCAGCGTTGGCCTGATCCAGGAGCAGGGGCAAATCGCCTGGCTGGTGGATGTGCCGCTGGGCATGATCACCATCATCATCGCCTCGATCTGGATGAACATCCCGGTGATGACCATCATCCTCCTGGCGGGCACCTTGTCTCTGCCATCGGAGACCTTTGAGGCGGCGGAAGTGGATGGCGCGTCGGGCTGGCAGAAGTTTCGCTTTATCACCTTCCCGCTGCTGGCGCCCTTCTCCTACATTGCGCTGACCATCATGTCACTGGATATCGCGCGCGCCTTTGACATCGTGCGCATCATGACCGATGGCGGGCCGGCGCGGCGCACCGAAATGCTCTGGACATACATCACGCGCCTGGCGATTGAAGACACCAAGTTCGGCTTGGGCAGCGCCATGTCCTGGATCACGGTCTTCCTGTCGGTCCTGTTTACCCTCTATTTCTTCCGCCAGTTGGTCAAGGCGAGGATCGTGCAATGATTACAGGTCAACCCCCCGCGGTCCCCCCATTGCGATGGGGGGATGACGTCCGCTTTAGCGTGGATCCGCGCGCGGCGCTCCCCTTCCCTCGTGAGGCGGGGGACCGAGGGGGCACATGGCCGGGGGATGGGGTAGAAAAGCGGCGGAGGACCCTGCAGTGATTACGCGCAGCGTCGGCCCGAACCGCCGCCGCAACGATATGATCTGGAACGGGGTCGCCTGGGCTGTTTTGATCCTGTTGGCCCTGCCGGCTTTCTGGATCATCATGACCGCCTTTCGCCCCAATGTGGAGATCAATACCTATCCGCCCGTCTGGATTCCCAAGCGCTTGACGCTGGAAGCCTACGCCAATATGTTCGGGCTGAATCCCGATGTGCAGCAGCGCGTCGCCGTGGAAGCCTATCTGCGGAACTCGCTGTTGGCCTCCGGCGTCAGCACGATCGTCGCCGTCTCTCTGGGCACGCTGGCCGGTTATGCCTTTGCGCGCTTTCGCTTTCGCTTTCATACTACGTTCTTCCTCGGCATCATGCTGTCGCGGGCGGTGCCCGGCGTCGCCCTGAGCTTGCCCCTCTTCCTGCTCTTCAACCGCGTCGGCTTGACCAATAATGTGCTGGGCTTGGCATTCGTCTATGTCGCGGTCAACATCCCCTTCACCGCCTGGCTGATGGATGGCTTCTTTCGCCAGATCCCGAAGGAATTGACCGAGTCAGCTTATATCGATGGCTGCGGCCACTGGTCCGCTTTTTGGCGCATTGAACTGCCCCTGTCGCTGCCGGGCTTGGCGACGGCGGCGATATTCGCTTTTCTGGCGGCCTGGAATGAATTTCAGATCGTCAGCGTTTTGGCGCGCAACAATGCGGCGAAGACTTTTCCGCCCGGCCTGTTCGCCTTCACCGAGCAATTCACCGTGGACTGGCGCGGCATGGCGGCCATGAGCGTGATCATGATGGTGCCGGCTGTCATCTTTGTGATTCTGGTGCAGCGCAACCTGGTCAGCGGCTTAACCTTCGGCGCGGTCAAGGGCTGAGGCGCGAAACGGGAATCTCATTGTTTTGCGGGCGACTCACCGAGCCGCTCCTGCAATTGTAGCGTAGTCGAGCAGGGGGGCAAGCCGCGCTCAGTCGCAGTGGAAGACCTCCTCGATCGTTTTCCACCATTCGCCCTCAGCGCGGTCTTCCACCGGTTTCTGCATCGGCATGCAGAGCGCCCACCACTTCTGCGTCGTCTCGTCGGCAGCCATAGCCGCCATATCGGCGTCGAAATCGTCCCCGTGATATTCCATGTAGGCGAAAAGCAGATCGCCGTAGCGAAAAATGGAGTAATTGCGGATGTTGCATTCCTCGATCTTCTTTAACACGCCGGGCCAGACATCCGCGTGCAAGCGGATATACTCGGCGGCATCTTCCGGCCGTAAGCCAATGACTTGCCCAAAACGCTTCATCTTGTTTCTCCTAATTCGCTTATTTGTTGAAGTTTTCCGGATGACGGTACATCACCGTCTGCAAGTGTTCGCAATACAGCGCGAGCAGGCCTTCGTTCTTGTAGACCTCGTAGCTGACCCTGACCAATCCCATTTCGGCGTATTTCGGCTCTTTGCTTAACTGCGTGCGCACGGTGTAAATGGTATCGCCGATGAAGACCGGCTTGATGAAGCGCAGCTTGTCATAGCCGTAACTGAAGGTATGGATATTGTTGTGCGCCATCAGGCCCAGGCCGATGCTGAAGACCATGGAACCGGCCACCAGCCGCTTGTCGAAGATGCCTTCGTCGCGGGCGAAGATCTCATCGGCGACGTAGGGGTGCATATCAAGCACGATGGCGTTGAAGATCATGCACTCGCCTTCGGAGAGCGTGCGGCGGATCGATTTGATCTTGGCGCCGATCTCGAAGTCCTCGTACATCCAGGTCTCGGTATTGAATAATGGCAAGTCCTTGTGCATTTCTACGGGTGTATTTTCCGGCATGGATCACTCCTCAAATCTACAGCGCAAACTCGTTCATGATGCGCCCGGTGTCTTCGCCGATGCGCGGCGCGCCCTTGGCGCTCTTCAGTATCTCGCCATCGATTCGTATCGGGCAGCGAGTGGTCGCCAGCTTGACATCTTCATCGCGCGAAACTTCTTGAATCATATCGATCACCGCAAAGCCGTCGTGCCGCAGCAGGCGGTCCCAGGTTAAGACATCGGCGCACCAGATATCGCGCGGCTCCAGGATATCCAGCCAATGCTGCGTCGACTCGGTCTTGAGGTGCTCAACGAGGGTCGCTTTGATCTTGTCGCGCTGCGTGAACCAGGTGGCGGACTCGGTATAGGCCAGCAGGGGCGGGCATTCCAGCAAATCGCCCAGGACCGGTATCGAACCCATCGCCAGCGCCAGAAAGCCATCCGCCGTCTGATAAATCCCATAGGGCGCGGCCAGGTAGGCGTGGGCGTTGTTGATCCGGCTGCGCTGGGGCAGCTTGCCGCCATCGTTGAGATGCGTCGTGAGGACTTCGAATTGAAAATCGAGGATCGACTCCAGCAGGCTGACCTGCACCAGGCCGCCTTCCCCGGTGATGCCGCGGCGCACCAGGCAGGCCAGAATGCCTTGCACCAGATGCGCGCCCGCGAAGAGATCGACGACCGCCAAACCAAAAGGCGTCGGTGGCCGGTCCGCATCGCCATTGAGCCAGACCAAACCGGAAATGGATTGCAGCAGCAAGTCTTGGCCCGGCTTGTAAACCCAGGGTCCTTCGTTGCCGTAGCCGGTGATTTCGCCATAGACAATGCGCGGGTTGATGGCGCGCGCCGACTCGTAATCCAGCCCCAGGCGCGCCATGACGCCGGGACGAAAATTCTGAATGATGACATCCGCCTGCTTGATCAAGTCCTTGACCCGCTCAAGGTCAAGCGGCTCTTTCAAGTTGGCGGCGAAGCTCTCTTTGTTGCGATTGATCGAATGAAAGAGCGTGCTTTCGCCATCCAGCTCCAGCTCGGAGATGTATAGCTGCCGGCAGAGATCGCCGCCGTCCGGGCGCTCCACCTTGATGACGCGCGCCCCCAAATCGGCCAGGCGCAAGGCTGCCGAGGGACCCGACAGAAAAATGCTGAAGTCCAGTACGAGTAAACCTTCCAATGGTCGCATTGTCTCTCTTGTCTCCTGAACGGCTGCGCCTACAGTAAGTCGGGGCGAGCTCATGGCTGCCTGTTGGACGCAATGCTGTTTTGCTTGCAAAAACACTTTTTATCCGTAAAATATAGTCAGCAAAATCAGTTCTGTCAAACGGCGACGCTTTTTCCGGCCTTTGGAGGCGCAGATGATTACGGTTGATACGCATCAGCATTTTTGGAATCTGGATGAAGTCGCTTATCCCTGGCTCGTGCCGGCCTACGGACCCATCTACCGGACCTTCACCACGGCTGAGCTGGCGCCGCAGTTGGAGGCGGCGGGCGTCGACAAGACTGTGATTGTGCAAGCGATGGACTCTTACGCCGATACCGATTCGATGCTGGCGATCGCGGAAGCCAATGATTGGGTCGCGGGCGTCGTCGGTTGGGCGCCGCTGCATGACCCCGCCGAAGCCGCCAGGAAACTCGACGAGTACGGGCGGAACCCCACCTTCAAAGGCATGCGGCATCTCATCCATGAAGAGACGAACCCGGACTGGGTCACCCAGAAGCAGGTGATCGAGGGCCTGCAAATCCTGGCGGACCGCGACCTGACCTTCGATGTCGTGGCGGTCTTCCCCAATCATCTCAAGCATGTGCCGACCTTGGCCGAGAAAGTGCCCAACCTGAAAATGGTGATTGATCACCTGGCGAAACCGCCGCTGGGGGACGACGATCGGGCGGTCTGGCGCGCGCAGTTGGCGGCCGCGGCGGAAAGCCCGAATGTGTACGCCAAGGTCTCGGGCTTAAACACGGTGACGCCTGACTTCGAGAATTGGACCTATGAAGATATCAAGCCGCTGGTGGATTATGCTCTGGAGACCTTCGGCGCTGAGCGCTTGATGTTCGGCAGCGATTGGCCCGTGGCCGTGCTCGCTGGTGATTACGCCAAGGTTTGGGACGAGACGAAGAAATGCCTGGCCGACCTGTCATCGGAGGAGCGAGACGCGATCCTCGGCGGGACGGGCAATGCCTTCTACAAGCTGAATCTATAGTGCGGTTTGGTTATACGGCGGGCAAGGGCGTCCCGCCGCGCGCGCTGGATTCGTAAGCGGCTTCCACCGTGGCCATCGTCAAGATGGCGTCCTCAACCGATGTGGGCAGGGACTCGGTCTCGCCATCGGCATAGCGCATCAGGCTCGCCATCGTGCCGATAAAGGCTTCCGGAAACCATGAGCCCTTGATGTCGAGCGTCTGCCATACGGGGTCGCCGCCCTCGTCGAGCAGGATGTACTCGAAGCGGTCCGGCACGCCGTCCGGATAATTCATATTGAGGCCGGCGCGGATTTGAATCGCGCCCTTGCCCCCCTCGAATTTCACGTAGGATTGCTGCTTTTCGCCGCCGTAAGCGTGGCTGTGATTGGTCATCACGTTGACGCGCGGATTATCGCCGTAATCCATGATGATCATGGAGCGCGCGCCCCCACGCAGGTCGGGCGCCGAAGGGTGGCTCATCGTCCTGGCGTAGACGCCTCGCGGGCTGCCGCAGAATGAGCGGATGAGATCGACATAATGGATGCTGTGATACAGGATCTCGCAGCGAGGCAAGGGGAATAAGAAAGGCCACAAATGCCAGGGCGTATTGCACTGAACGCGGAACTCGACATCGTTCAGCTCGCCGAGCAAACCTTGCTCGATCATGTCGCGGGCGGCGATGATGAACGGGGCGAAACGCAGTTGAAAGTTGATAGCGGCAATCAACTTGCGTTCGCGGCAAATGTCCAGAATCTGTCGCGCTTCGGCCAGGTCTTCACCCATCGGCTTCTGGATGAGCGCGGCGCGGCCTGCGGGGATTTCACGCAGGATATCGGCGATGGCGCCCCCGGGCACGGCAATATCAAAGACGGCGTCCCCCGGCGCCTGCTGGATTGCTTCTGACAACGAGCGGTATAGCCGCGGGATGCCGAATTTGTCACCCATCATGGCGGCGCGTTCGCCATTGATATCGAAGCCGCCGACCACATCAAAGCCAGCCAGCCGGTAAGCGGGGTAATGCGCGTCATGCACAATTCCGCCCAGACCGATGCTGACGATTGGCCGCGGCCTGGCGGGCAGGGTCGCTGCTTGGCGAAACTCAAATGCTGACATGCGAGATCATCCTCATATAGCCGTATTCGGACTAAAAGACCTGTGACAGTTGCGGCTCTGCGATTTCAGTCAAGCCAGCGCGCTGGTTGATTTGGCGGGCGCAGCTCAGCAAGGCGTCGGTCACTTCTCGCGGATCTCTGCTTTGCCGGCTGGCCGTCAGCTGCGTGATGGCGATAGCCGCGGTGACGCCGACCGCCGGATTGCCAACGAGCACGGCTGTATCCTGCAAACCGATGAAGGATTCACCAACGGCGCTGGATATGCCGCTGCTTTGGATCTGCGCGATGCGCTCCCAGAACAGCTCGCGTTCACCCGCTGGCATTTGCCGGTAATCCGCGTCTTCTTGCAGGATGGCGCTGCGTCCTGTCTCGTCCATCACCGCCAGCAGCAGGCGTCCGGAAACGGTCGAAACGAGCGGGAAGGACGTGCCGACGGATACCGAAATCTGAACCTTTTCCGGGCTTTCCGCCTGGCCGACGACGAGCAGCTGACGATGCTGAATGATGCTGATATGACAAGACTCCCGTATCGTCCGCGCCAGTTCTTGCATCGGCAGGATGGCGACGCGCAGCAGGTGTTTCAACGGCGAATGACGATTCGCCAATTCAAAGAGCTTTAGCGTGAGGCTGTATTTGCCGTGTATCTCGTCCTTGATGACGTAACCGCTGTCGACAAGGCAGTTCATCGTGCGAAAGAGTTGGCTCGTGCTGTTCGCCATCATCTCCGAGATTTGCGACAGGGAGAGCGGTTCCGAGGCCCGCGCCAGCAATTCAACGACGGCCAGGCCTTTTTCCAGGGCAGGCACACTGTAATTGGGCGCTGATCGCATCTCAGACATCGCGCGGCTTTCTGTTTCGATGGATGGGGGCGCTTCATTCCGCGGGCGCGCCTGCCTTGCGCTGTACAAGATAGAGGTGCTGGCAGGCGAGCACGATCTTGCCCCCCTGGTTAAAAACCTCAACTTGCTCAATGACATAGCCGAGCTCGGGGCGTTTGGGATAATCGCGCTTCTCGCTGATGGTGGCTTTCACAGTGATGGTATCGCCGATATAGACCGGGCGGATAAATCGGATGCGGTCGTAGCCGTAAGAAAAAGCGACGGGATTAATTTCGTTGGCGGTCATGCCGATGCCAATGCTCAAAATCAGCGTGCCATGGGCGATGCGCTCTTTGAATTCCTGCGTCTTGACCCATTCGGCATCCATGTGGTGGGGGAAGAAATCGCCCGTCTGGCCTGCGTGCAGCACGATATCGGCCTCCGTGATCGTCCTGCCGATCGTTTCGCGGCTCGAGCCAATCTCGTAATCTTCAAAATACGTCGTCTTGATCATGGATTGTCCCCGGTAACCTGCCTGGCTGGGCGAACGCGCGCCCATGAGTTGACAAGCGCGGCCGCTCTCACTATATTTTGCAGATAAAATTGCATTTTGCAAGCAAAACGCTCTGCGAGTACCATTGAAAGCTATGGGGTCTTTCCATTATCTCAATGAACCAGCCAGATTCCATCAGCGGTCATAGCGAAGTCTGTAGGGGCGACCCTTGTCTCGCCCTCCCGCCGCCCCATAAGGCAGTGGGGCGTTTTAGCGCCGCGCGTAGACACTGCGGGTCAAACGTCCCTACAGACTCCTTCATTGGCTGGCTCGTTATTTTCTGTGAGCCGAGTTGTTACTCACGAAGGGCTGTGGTGAAAATAGCAAAGGAGTAGACGGCGTATGGAAAGCAAGACGCTATTGCGCGGCATCACCTGGAATCATTCGCGCGGGTTCTTGTCGGTCGTGGCTACGGCGCAGCGATTCAGCGAGATGTGCCCGGAGGTGGAAATCCGCTGGGAGAAGCGCTCGCTGCAGGCATTCGCGGACGCGCCGATTCAGGGCCTGGCGGAGGAGTATGACCTGCTGGTGATCGATCATCCTTGGGCCGGTTACGCCGCCTACAGCCAGGTCCTTCTGCCGCTGCAAGATTTGATTCCAGATGAATTCATGCGCGATCAGGCGGCGAACTCCGTCGGTCATTCCCACGCGAGTTACATCTTCGATGGCAGTCAATGCGCGTTGGCGATTGACGCGGCGACGCCGGTCGCTTCTTATCGGCCCGATCTGCTGGCGCGCTATGAGCTGGAGCAGCCGCAAACCTGGCGCGAGCTGCTGGCATTGGCGCGCAAGGGGCGCGTCATCATGCCGGGGATTCCCATCGATACGCTGATGAACTTCTATATGCTCTGCGCGACGCAGGGCGAAGCGCCCTTCATCGAGGATGAGTGGGCGCTTTCAGACGGGATGAGCTTGCGAGCGCTGGAGCAATTGCGGGAGCTGGCGAGCCTGTGCCCGCCGGCGATCTTCGACTGGAATCCAATCGCTGTTTATGAGGCGCTCTCACGGCGCGACGACTTCGTCTACTGCCCATTCGCCTATGGCTATTCGAATTATGCCCGCAGCGGATACGCCGACAAACTGCTGATGTTTGACGACATGGTGGATATTAATGGACAGGGACGCTGCCAGACGACGCTCGGCGGGACCGGCCTGGCGATTTCCGCCCGCTGCCAGGCGCTTGAGATCGCGCGGGATTATGCCATGTTCACAGCGAGCCCGGCGATTCAAGGCACGCTCTTCTTTGACAGCGGCGGGCAGCCGGGGCATCGAAGCGCCTGGCTGGATGCGGAAGTGAATCGCCGCTCGAACAATTACTTCCGCAATACCTTGCCGGCCCTGGACCGCGCTTATTTGCGCCCGCGTTTCCCCGGATATCTGCATTTTCAGGATCACGCCGGCGCGCCGATTCGGGAATACCTGATGCAAGGCGGGAACGGGCGCGATGTGCTGGCGGCCCTGAAGCGCCTGTTCAAGCAAGCCAAGGCGCTGTACCGCGATTAAGCGCAGTCATTCGCCTGCCAAGACGCAAACGCTACTCCACTTTCAACACAACCACCCCGAAGCCGGCGTTGCTCAGCATGGTGTTGAACTCGGCCATGTTCCCGTCGACGATGTCTCTGAACTTGTCGGCCACGCCGTCAATATCAGCCGCGATTTCCTCAAAGGCGCCGTACTCATAATCGGTCGGCTTGTAATCACCCATGTTGACGTTGAAACTCAGGTTGCTGAGCTGCATCGCCAGGCGGTCGCCGTGGTTCATGGCATCAGGCCAGCCGGCGCGCGTCTCCGGGATCATCAACTCTTTTTCGACTTCCAGCACCTGCGCTTCCAGCGCTTTCGCCGCCTCGATGATGCCCGATGCCGTCTCCAGCCCGGCCAGCCGCTCGCGCCAGCCCTTGAGCTGCGCCCGCAGGTCGCGCATCTGATTGATGGTTTTGTGCGTCGCCGAGACCTTGTCGCGTATCTTCAGCAGCAGGTCAAACTGCGCTTGCAGGTCGGCTTCGCTCGCCGTGACGCCGGCTTCCTTTACAAGCTCGAAGGACTCGCTCAGTACCTCTTCGCCGACCGTCAGCGTGACGCGGTAGCGCCCGGGCACGGTGTGCGGTCCCTTGATGAAACCCTGCTGATGGTCATCATGCGGGATGACTTTCTTCGCATCGGGATAGCGCAGATCCCAGATGAAGCGATTCCAGCCGGCCTTCGCGGGGATGCGCAGTTCTTTTGGTTTCTCGTCCCCGGCCTTTGCGGACGCGGGCGACACTTGTGTCGCCCCTACATCTTCCTCGTCGGCGTGCAGGCTCTTGAATGTCTTGACCTCGTTCCCGGCGGCATCGTCGATGCGCAGCGTGATGGTCGCTTCCGGCTTTTCGCGCAGGTAATAGGTGATGACCGCGCCGCTCGGCGGGTTGACGCCGCTGTCGAGATAGGTGTGCTTGACGCCATGCTCGGGCGTCTCCTCTTTGACATAAGCGGCGACAGCGCCCAGCGTGCTCATGTATTGCTTGCCGTCACCGCTTTCGAACAAGCCCTCGAACATCTTCGGCAGCCAGCGCTCCGTCCTGGCCGGCTTGAGGAGTAGTACCCCCTCCACCTCGAGATCCTTGTAGGGGCGAGCCATTGGGTCGCCCGCGATCTGATGCAAAACCGTCAGATCATCCAGGATCCAGAAGGACCGCCCGTGCGTCGCCACGATGAGATCGTCACCCTTGATCTTCAAATCGTAGATGGGCGAGATCGGCAAATTCAGCTGAAAGCGCTGCCAGGACGCGCCCCCGTCAAAGGAGATGTACAAGCCAAATTCGGTGCCGAGATAGAGCAGCCCCGCGCGCAGCGGGTCTTCCCGCAGGACGCGGCAGAAATGATCGTCAGCGATGTCCTCAACTATCAAGGACCAGCTCGCGCCATAGTCGGTCGTCTTGAAGACATAAGGTGCGTAATCGTCGTTCTTGTAGCGGGTGGCGGTCGCGTAGGCGGTCGCGGCATCATGCGGCGACGGCTCAATCATCGTGAACATCGTCGGCGGGTCTACCCCCCTCGGTCCCCCCGCGGCAGCAGGGGGAGGCTGGATATGCGCTCCCCTCCCGCCATCTCTATGGTGGGCATCTGATGCTTCGGGGAGGGGTGGGTCAATGCTCGGCGTGATATCCGCCCAGTTTTCGCCGCCGTCCTTCGTGATATGCAGCAAACCATCATCCGAGCCGGCCCAGATGACGCCCGGCTCATGGGGCGATTCCGCCAGCGTATAAACGGTCGCATAATGCTCAGCGCCGACCGCATCCCGATTGATCGGCCCGCCCGATGGCTTGAGCGTCTCCGGATCGGCCCTGGTCAAATCGGGGCTGATCTCCTCCCAGCTCTGCCCTTCGTCGGTCGTCTTCAAAATCTGATTGCCGCCGATGTAGATGACACTGCTGTCATGCGGCGAGAAAACGATGGGGTAGGTCCAGGCGAAGCGGTACTTGTCCGCCCCCGCGCCCAAGCCGGTCGAGCTGCGCGGCCAGGTCGATATCAGCCGAATCTGCTGATTGCGATGGTCGTAGCGCTGCAGGCAATTGCCGCCGCCGGCCGAGCTGCCGATCGCGCCGACATAGACGATGTTCGAATCAGCCGGATCCACCGCGATATAGCCGCTTTCGCCCGAGCCGGTGATATCGCAATCCTCCCACATGATCGACGAGTAGCGGCTGCGGCTGGGCACGCGCAAACTCGAATTGTCCTGCTGCGTCCCGTAGACGTAATAGGGCTCGTTGCTGTCGACATCGAGGTGATAAATCTGCGCCGTCGGCTGGTTGTATATGCTCGACCAGGAAAGCCCCCCATTCAGCGATACGCAAGCGCCGCCATCGTTGCCGTGGATCATGACTTTGTTCTGGCTCGGGTTGATCCACAGGTCGTGATTGTCGCCATGCGGCGTCGTGATTTCGGTGAAATTGTGGCCGCCGTCGGTCGATTTCCAAAAGTTGAGGTTGTTGATGTAAACCGTGTTGGCGTCGAGCGGGTCGGCGGTCAGGTGCATATAATACCAGGCGCGCGAGATGAAGCGGTTGTCCTTGCTGCCGACGACCCAGGTTTCGCCATAATCATCGCTGCGGTAGATGCCGCCATCGGGCTGATTCTCGATAATGGCCCAGACGCGACCCGGCTGCGCGGGCGACGCCGCCAGGCCGATCTTGCCCAACAGACCCTTGGGCAGCCCAGCCCCCCTCGGTCCCCCCGTATTTACAGGGGGATGCTGATTCTGCGCGGGGTCCGTGTTCCCCCTCCCTGATGCGTCGGGGAGGGGGCTAGGGGGTGGGGTGAGCCGCTCCCAGCTGTCTCCGCCGTCCATTGAGCGCCAGATGCCGCTGTCCTCGCCGCCGGAGGAGATATTCCAGAAGTTGCGATACGCTTCCCAGATCGCGGCGTAGATGATGCGCGGGTTGTTCTTGTCGATGCTCAGGTCGATGGCGCCCGCTTTCTCGCTCACATGCAGGACGTTCTCCCAACTCTCGCCGCCGTCCTTCGAGCGGTAGACGCCGCGCTCCGCGTTCGGCCCGAAGGCATGACCGAAGACAGCCGCATAAACCAGGTCGGCGTTCTCCGGGTGCGTACGAATTTTGGCGATCTGGCGCGTCTCTTTCAGGCCGAGATGCTTCCAGCTGCGCCCGGCGTCAGTCGATTTGTAGATGCCATCGCCGATGGAGACATCAATGCGGATGGTGGTTTCGCCCGTGCCGGCGTAGATCACGTTGGGGTCAGCCGGCGCCACTTCAAGCGCGCCAACGGACGACGCCGTGAAATAGCCATCGCTGATGTTTTCCCAATACTGCCCGGCGTCCGTGGTCTTCCAGACGCCGCCGCAGACGCCGCCGAAATAGAAGGTGTTCATGTCGCGCGGGTCGCCGGCGACAGCGACGACGCGCCCGCCGCGGAAGGGTCCGATGCAGCGGAATTCGGCCAGCCCGGCGAATTTGGAATCGGTCATGGGGGGTTCCTTTGGTGTGGATCGCGAATGATGGCATATTTTAGACGATTTCACCACAGAGGCACAGAGGGCGCAGAGAATTGTCGCCTGTGGTCCGCATTTTTTGTCATACGTGCTATACTCGCTTGAGTTCCATCGTAGTTCTTGCTCAATTACAATAAGGAAAGTTCACATGCGGATCAAATTCTTGTTGGTATTGATGATGCTATTCGCCTTGACCAGCCTGGGTGGCGCCGCATTGGCGCAGGTCGCGGATATCAAGGCTGAAATTAGGGAAACCAAGGCGGAGATCCAGAGGCTCATGGCTGAAAAGGACGAGGTCAGAGTCAAGCTTGTGGCGGCGCGGGCTATCCTCGCCGACCTAAGAATGCGCAGGGATCAAGCCACAGATAGAGACGAGCGTCAGTCGCTCAAAGCGAAGTTGGATCATGAGCGGGCGCAGAGGAACGCCTTGAAGGCGCGGCGAGATGAGATTAGAGTGCGGATCGCCGAGGCGCGGGAACATCTGGCGTACTTGAGGCAGGTAAAGGCAAACTCATAGCCAGCTAGCGCGAACATACACAATAGCAGCCCGGCGCACGTCCTTGGGCTGCTATTTCTCCGCCACTCGCAATGCCTTTGGCGCGCATATTGGCGGAAGCGTTCACACCGCTATCAAGGCTTGACACTCCTCGCTCCCAAAATTGTCCCGCACCCAGTCCGCCCGCTCACGCGCATGCTCACGCGCCAACTGCGCCAAGCCCTCGTCTTTCATCCAATCGATCTTCTTATTCTCCCGCAGCAAGCCGCGCAGCGTCAGATATTGCCCCTTCCTGCCGTTGCAGGGGCGGCAAAGCAAGATGCGGTTGCGTATGTGATTCTCGCCGCCATCCGCCCGCGGCGTGATATGATCCAATTCCATAAATTCGCGTTCCAGCTCGCGCCCACAGCCAGCGCAGATGACATTGCCATTGCTCCGCTGTGCGTACTCCAATATCTTCACCATCTCACGGTGGGTCAGTTTCTCCCACGGTTCCACTGCTCGCGGTGTCTTCAGCTTGAGGCTGGGCGCCGCCAATTCGTTGTCGTCACTGCGGCGCGGCGGCTCGATTTCGTAGTGAACGCGCTTTGTCCAAAATTGCAGCGGTTTCCTGTCTTCTGTGCGCATACCCTCATCTGCCAAGCGGTTAAGGACTGTCTCATGCGCTTTGTCCCAAATGTCTATCCCGACCCATTGCCGCCCCAGTTGCTCGGCAGCTACCGGCGTGGTGGCGCAGCCGCAGAATGGGTCAAGCACATAATGGCCTTCATTGCTGGCGGCTTCAATGATGCGGCGGTAAAGCGCGAGGGGTTTCTGGGTGGGATAGCCCGTTATCTCGCCTCTGTTGTTGGGAAACCACCCTGACGAGCCATAGAGCGACTTTATATCCGTCCAAGTATCCGATAAGGGTACGCCCGGACTCTCGTCAAGATACTGTCTGACGATTTTTCCTTTGCGTTTTCGAGTGCGATACTTTCGACCGTCGGCGTCCACGTGCCTAAACCAATTTGTCCTGTAATTCTCGGAGTACGGCGTGTACTGCTTGTTATACGTATGCTTGCTGTACTGCTTCGCGTAGACGAGCAGTGTTTCATGAGCCTTAACGGGTTTTTTTCCGCCAGCCCTGCCACCAGACGGCGTACCGTAATTCCAGATTATTTCGGTGATGAAGTTCTTTTGACCAAATATGCCGTCCAGCAGGCATTTGACATAGGCGACGGCTGTGCGATCAAGATGCAGATAAAGCGTACCATCCAATCGAAGTATGCGATGCATCTCCATCAGGCGCACGCCGAGCCAGCATAGAAACGCGCCCATGTCGTCGCCATAGGCTATTCGCGCCGCCGCAATCACGTTTTCGACGGCGCGCCAGTCGTCCTTGATGCTGTCGGTCCATTCTTCGTGCACGTCGTCGTCCCAGCGCCAGCGATCTTTGAATTTCGCGCCGGCCGCCAGGCTCTCCGGCGTCGCGTGAAAATCGCGATTCTTGTTGAACGGAGGGTCAGTGGCGATGAGGTGAACCGTCTCGCTGTTCATTCCGCGCAGAAATTCGAGATTGTCACCATGAAACAGCGTGCGATTCTTGAAGTTAGGTTCTGCCATGGCTTAGAGTCCCCGCGTCTCCCTTCGCTAAATGTAGCTACAGATTTTGATAATGGCAACTGATGCCTTTGCGCCCTTCGCGTCTTTGTAGTTCAAAACCAACGCCCCATGTGGCCTCCCCAAAACTCGGTGACTTCGGTGGTAAGAAATGCCATCACTGCTCACAACGCATTCAATGCTATAATCGCCCAAAGCGGAGGACAGGATCATGACTATCGACATCCCCGAAGACGTTGCGCGGCAATTGGAAGAACTGGCAGAACGTGACGACGCCGACATCGCCGACCTGCTGCGAGATTTGCTCGCGCGCTACGGGCAAGAGTGCGACGCCAAACAGAAGCGCTGGGCGACAGGTGCGGATTTTGCCAAAAACGCCAAAGCCGCGGGGCTGGCGTCGCCCGAGCCGGTGGATACTTCAGCGCGCAGTCGCGAGATTCTTAACACAGAATTCGCGAACTATTTGAAACGCCGCGCCAACCGATGACCCTCATCGCGGACAGCAACTTCGTCTATGCGCTCTACAACGCCAATGATATCCATCATCAAGCCGGTATGAGTTTGCTGTCTCAAAACACAGAAGTTATGCTCGTGCCCGATGTGGTCCTGCCAGAAGTCAGTTATCTCATTACGCGCGATATTGGCCACAGCGGAATGCGAACTTTCCTTGAGTACTTTATGCAGCTAGATGTTCAGCTTGAAGCAGTTGGCATGCAAGACTTGGCAAGAGTACGTGATATTGTAAGCGCCTATGCGGACGCCCGATTTGATATCGTGGATTGCTGTATCTTGGCCATCGCCGAAGGCCTGAACATCACACGAATCGCGACCTTTGATAGACGCGACTTCAGCATATTTCGCCCGCAACACTGTGATTTCCTTGAGCTATTGCCTTAAGTCAGCCATCGTCTATCTCGCTAATACTTTTCTCTTGAGCGCCTTCGCGGTTCAAAACCAACGCCCTCGGCGAACTAACCATAACGCGCTGACCTCAGCGGTAAAAACATATCCCACCGCCGCAAGCGCCCACATTTTGCCCGCAGCCCGCCCCCGCGTTATAGTACCTGTGCCAAAAAAACCGGGGGCAACCCTGTGAAATTCAAGTTAATCGCAGTCACAATAGCGCTGTGCTTCCTCACGAGCGTGGCCTGGGCGCAGGACTACAGCATTCGCACGGAAGCCAACACGAACTTGCGCAGCGGCCCAGGGCTGGATCGTGACTGGGTCGAAACAGCGCCGGCTGGGGCCATCCTCCAGGTCACCGGGCAACGCGGACGCTGGCTGAAGATCAACAGAAACGGGCGCGAATTGTGGATGGCGAGCTGGCTGCGCCACAGCCGCGTGCATGACGGCCAACCCGCGAGCGCGGCCGGCGCCGACATCGACAATTGCTGCTTCCTGGACCGTCAGTGCCGCTCACAAGAAGAATGGGAAAGCGGCTACTGGGCGTTCCAGAACAAGCAGTGCGGGGCGCAGCCGGTTCCCGCCAGCTCGCAAACCCCGGCGAGCCAAGACGCGCCCGGCGTTGACAACTGCTGTTTCATCGGAATGCACTGCGCGAGCGATCAAGATTGGCAGCGCGGATACCTCGCCTTTCAGCGCAATCAATGCAAGCATCCCGATGTGCATATAATCGGCGGCGCGCGATTTGTCGCCCAGGTCCAAGCCGCGCTGGATTTGCTGAAAGCCAGGGCGCCCGCCTGGTATGCCTACACCATCAAGGAACTGAAGACGATCAACGAAGTCCCCGCGGGCATCGTGGGCGTCGATGTAAACCAGAGAGTATTCCATTTGCCGCCAAACCATGCTTTTCTCCACAACAATGCCAACCTGGATGACGCCCTCGTTTGGCTGGCCGGGGTGCTCGTGCATGAGGCTTGTCATATCTACCGCGATAAGGAAGGCTGGGCTTATGGCACGGCCTTTGAGCGCTTCAGAGAAGAGGTATTCTGTCAAACCGTGCAAATCCAGGCGCTGGATGTTTTTGACCCCAGAAAACGCTTCCACGATTATCTGCGCCGGCTCATTGACGACTTCTACAGCCGCGGCTACCAGCTTTGAGCGCGCTGCCGCGGGCGATATTCTCAGTAGTTCCAAGTTAGTCATGCGAAAACTGACAAGCAATCTATAGACAAAGTGGGCGAGCCACCGTCTCGCCCCTACAACCTTTCGATTGTTATGGCAATTTCCGTTTGTTCTGCGATCATTCTCATTACTTTCTTGGAACTACTTCTGTGCCCTCTTATTTTATGAACTACCAAATTCAATCTGCAATCACAGCGAAAATTGTAGGGGCGAGACTTGTCTCGCCCTACGAGCTCGCGCTATCGCATGGACGGGCGTTTCGGCGAGACGCCCGCTTGTATGAGAAATTCATTCTACGGACATCTCAGCGAGACGCCCCCACAGCCTCGGTGGTCAATCTTGACACGCACACCACCATCCGTTCTAATCTAAGCCCAAGAGAGAACGGAGCGCGCCATGGCGCAGGTGAAATTCACACCCAATCTCAAACGCTTCTTCCCCGACCTCTGCCCATGCGAGATCGAGGCCGCCACCGTCGCCGAGATCGTGGCCGCGGTAGACAAGCGCTGGCGCGGGCTCGGCGATTACATCATCGATGAACAAGGCGCCCTGCGCAAACATGTCAATATCTTCGTCGGCGATGAACTCCTGCGCGACAAACAGACCCTCACTGACCGCGTCTCCGCCGATACCCGAATCTTCATTGTCCAGGCGCTCTCAGGGGGGTAACCTTGCGTTTACGGTTGTTGTCATTGCTTCGCGAATTGCTAATTCTGAAGTCTTTTTCCCCTTCCCTCATTTTGGGGATGCCCGCCATAGAAATGGCGGGTGGGGCTAGGGGATGGGTGTAAGCCTTGCATAACAAACTCCTCGTCGGCACGCGCAAGGGCTTGCTCATCATGGGCCGCGACGGCGGCGACTGGCAAGTCGAATCGGCGCATTTCGAAGCGATACCGGTCGTCTACGCCTTCCGCGATCCGCGGACCGACACCCTCTGGGTCAGCCTCGATCATGGGCATTGGGGCGGCAAGCTGCATCGCTCGCGTGATTTGGGCGCGACCTGGGAAGAGGTCGAGGCGCCAAAATATTACGAAGGCGCGGCTTGCCCGCCCGATTTCAGCATAGCGGCCAAAACCAATTACATCTGGCTGATCGAGCCCGGCGGCGTCGATGAACCGAATCGGCTCTATGTCGGCACCGACCCCGGCGGCCTCTTCGTCAGCGATGACGGCGGCGATTCCTTTCAACTGGTCGAGACGCTTTGGCATCACCCCAGCAATACGCACTGGTTCGGCGCCGGCCGCGATCATCCCGGGACGGTTGCCATACAGGTCGACCCGCGCAACAGCCGCCACTTGACCATCGGCATCAGCGTCGGCGGCGTCTATGTCAGCCGGGACGGCGGCGAAAGCTGGGCGGCGCGCAACCGCGGCCTCTACGCCGATTACCTGCCCGATCCCCATCACGAGCACGGCCACGACCCCCACATCATCCTCGCCAGCCCGTCCAACCCCGATGTGCTATGGCAGCAGAACCACTGCGGCATCTTCCGCAGCGACGACAGCGGCCAACAGTGGCGCGATATCTCGGACAAAAATGGCGGACCGGCCGGCTTCGGCTTTGCGCTGACGGTCGACGACCAGGACGAGCGCGTCGCCTGGGTGGCGCCGGCGGTCAGCGCCGAGTATCGCGTGCCGGTCGAGCGCGCCCTGGTCATCTGCCGGACCGAAGACGGCGGCGAAACCTGGCGGGATCTGCGCGCCGGCTTGCCCCAGCAGCACTGCTACGATCTTGTCTTCCGCCACGCGCTGGATAAAGCGGGCGACACCTTGGCCTTCGGCACCACCGCCGGCAACTTCTACGTCTCCGATGACCGCGGCGACAACTGGCGCTGCCTCACGAACAACCTGGCGGTCGTCTACTCCGTGCGGTTTATGTAGCTAAAGCATCTCAAGTTTCGTTCGTAGCTAAATTCCAAAAGGAGAGCACAATGCCTAACCTTGGACCTACTGAGATTCTTATCTTACTTGTGCCAGTATGCGGCTTTATCGTACTCGCGGTGCTCCCTGTGGCGGCGTGGATTCACATTTATCGTCTTGGAGGACAAACACGCGATATGTTTTTCTGGGCGGTGATTATACTCTTGCTCCCCGTTGCAGGCCCGATTGCCGCTTTCATTTTCTATAAGCCAAATAATGCGAAAGCAGACCGAGTATAAGGATGTATAGGCCTATGAAGGATTCATCTGATCTCCTATTGAAGAAAATCCAGGGCTGCCTTTACGGCGGCGCGATTGGCGATGCCATGGGCGGCGTCGCCGAGTGGCGCATGCCCGCTGAGATTCGCGCGCGCTACGGCTACATCACCGACCTGGTCGAAGCCTGGGACGGCCCCGACGACACCAGCGGCCGCGGCGATGGCCGCTACACCGACGACAGCCACATGGTGCAGCTGCTCAGCCGCTGCTACATCGAGCATGGCGACCACCTCGACGCCCACGAATATTTCCGCCGCATCGGCCCCATGATCGGCTACGAAACCCGCTGGATCCCCGACCGCGGGCGCGAGATGCCGCTAGCCGAGCGCCTGTTCTACCCCGAGAAGTGGCTCTTCATCCGCTGGCTGGCCAATGCCGACCCCCGTTACGCCGGCGTCGGCAACATGGTCAACTGCGGCGCCGCCATGTACGCCGCGCCCATTGGCATCATCAACGCCTGCGATCCGCTCGGCGCTTACCGAGAAGCGGTCGATGTCCTCAGCCCGCACCAGGTCAGCTTTGGGCTGGAAGCGGCCGCCGTCCAGGCAGCCTGCGTCGCCGAAGCCTTCAAGCCGGACGCATCGGTCAGCTCCATCATCGACGCCGCCCTCACCGTCGCCAAAGAAGGCACCGCCGATTGCATCGCCGCCATCGCCGACAAAGCCAGCACCCTGACCGACTGGCGCGAAGCCATCGCTCCCCTGCGCGCTGTCATGCGCGAATTCGACACCTCGCCCGATGACGCCAAAACCGAACGCGGCAACGGCAGCGACGACTGGACGCCCAGCCGCTCCCACAGCATCGAAGAAGTGCCGGTCGCGCTCGGCTTCCTGGTCGTCACTGGCGGCGACTTCGAAGGCACGATCATGGGCGCGACCAACTACGGCCGCGACAACGACTCCATCGCCGGCATGGGCGGGGCGATCGCCGGCGCCCTGCACGGCATCGACGCCCTGCGCCCCGAATGGGTCGAGCAGATCAATACAGCCAACCGCATCGACCTCATGCCCATCGCCGATGACCTGGCCAATCTGACGCGGGTGCTGCAAGCCCGGCAGCTGGCGGCGGCGGAGGCTCGGCGCGACGCGTTTGCGGCGCTGAGTGGCTAAGACTGTCGCTCATCGTTCCCCATTAAATCGAATAGCGTTAAACAAGACGACCGCCCTCATGCAGCGGATTGAGGCGGTGGACCGGAAGATTGACGGGCTGGTGTATCGGCTGTATGGGTTGAGCGGGGTTGAGGTGGGGGTTGTGGAGGGTGGGTGAGTCAGAATATACCACAGAGGCACAAAACATAAAGGAATTTGTCTTGACCGACGAACACCTGTGATAAAATGAAAGCCGGTGAATTTGACAGGAGAGTTGTGCTTGAACATCTTTATCAGCTATGCCAAGGAAGATAAAGAAAAAGTCGCCACGCTTGAAGAAATAGTCAGGCACGGCGGACAGAGGAGTTGGCAATTCGTTTACGATCTACACGGCGGAAGAGACTGGAGAGGCCAAATTCAATTCGAGATAGACCGTTGTGAAATACTCCTATTCGTTATCACGGAATATTCTCTGCAATCTGAATGGTGCCTGAAAGAATTGCAGCATGCAGCATTATCTCAGAAACCTATCTTAACTGTTGCGTTCACGCCGGATATTGAGATTCCTTATCCAATAAACACAATCCAGTATGTTTTATTTGATGACACACCAGTTGCAGGAGCGAAATTGACCCGTGCGCTAGCGGATCCAAAGCCAATGAGCCGCGACAAGATACCATCTCATTGGGAGAGGCTAGGTGGAGGACCGATTGGATTTCCAACATCCTCGCAGACTCAAATTCCAATACCTAGAATCAAGCGCGAACATACGGATATGGAAAAGGAGGATTTTCTTTATGAGGCGCTGAGAAAAATCCGTGATTATTTCGGTCGCGCGCTTAGCGAATCTGAAAGCACTGATACTCGAATTCAAACCAGGATACGAGATGAATCAAACACGCGTTTTCATTGTCAGTTATTCCTCAATGGTGAAATACAGCAGAGTTGCACCATTTGGATCAGTAACAACGTCGGATTGCATGGAATTGCATATTTTGAGGCGCACGGGCGTATGCACCATTTTAACATGAACTCGTACAATGAACTTGCACAAGTGGCTTCGCTTAACGGAAATCTAGCATTGGAGTTTACGCTAGGTTTGAGAATGTTTAATCAGCAAGACGAATGCCGAATATGCACAGCTGATAAGACTGCCGAATGTCTATGGAGACACTTCATTAGGGTGTTCGAAGATTCACCATACTGAATAACTTACTAACTCTATAGCTTTTGCACACCTTCGCGGTGAAGAAACGTCTTTGCTCTCTGTGCCTCTGCTGCTGAATCGTTGACGCTCACTCCTTCACAAAGCCGGCCGGCGGCTTGGGCGGCACGTCCAGGTGCGTCATGAGCCGGTCCATCTTCTCATGCAAATCCGTGATCTGTCTTGTGTTTTCCGCGACTGCGCCTTCCACTCGCTCAAGCCGCTCTCGATTCTCCGCGACTATCTCGGTCAAGCCCAAGAGCGCCGCTTCAATGCTGTCCACCTTGTCCAAGGTCTCATCCTGAGTGTCGTGCAGATTTTCATACTCCCGCTGCATGCGTTTGAAGCGAATATCTGAAGTCGCGGCTATTGTGTTTCTCCCCGTGTGTTTCAATCCAGTATAATGGCGCTGTGTTAGGCTGTCAAAATTGCCGCGCTTTACTGTTCATGCGCGGGCGAGACTTGTCTCGCCCCTACAGTCGGCTCATTTGCGATTTGCTCTCTGCGTCCTCTGTGTTCAAAACAGAAAAGGCAGCCCCCAATGTCCAATTCCGCCTCCCGCTCCCAAGACTTCTTCCGCGCCGAGGGCGTCGCCGGGTTGACTCGCCGCGCCTTCACCGCCGCCATGGGCTTCGAAAGCGCCGACATGGCCCGCCCGCTCATCGGCATCTGCAACACCTACAGCGAGCTCAACCATTGCAACAGCCACTTGCGCGCACTGAGTGAAGCGGTCAAACGGGGCGTGCTGCAGGCCGGCGGCTTCCCGCTCGAATTTCCGACCATCTCCCTCGGCGAGATCTATCTCAGCCCGACCTCCATGCTCTGCCGCAACCTGGCCGCCATGGATACCGAAGAGATGATCCGCGGCAATCCGCTCAGCGGCGTCGTCCTGCTCACCAATTGCGACAAAACCACCCCCGCCGCGCTCATGGGCGCCGCCAGCGCCGATCTGCCCGCCATCATGGTCAGCGGCGGACCCATGCTCAACGGGCATTACCAAGGCGAGATCCTCGGCGCCTGCACCGATTGCCGCCGATACACCGCCGAGTACGAAGCGGGGGCGATCAGCGCCGAGACCTACAAGGCGGTTGAGGCTAACCTGGTGCGCAGCGCCGGCCACTGCATGGTCATGGGCACGGCCTCGACCATGAATTCGCTGATGGAAGCCTTGGGCATGGCTCTGCCGGGCAATGGCGCCACACCGGCGAGCGACTCGCGCCGCACCCAGCTGGCACAGGCCGCCGGCCGGCAGATCGTCGACCTGGTCGAGCGCGATATCCGCCCGTCGCAGATCTTGACCGCCGCCGCCTTCGACAATGCCATCACCTTGCTCAACGCCGTCGGCGGCAGCACCAACGCCATCGTCCACCTCCCCGCCATCGCCGGCCGCGTCGGCGTCGACCTGCCCCTCGCGCGTTTCGACGAGATCAGCCGCCGCAGTCCCCTCATCGCCAACATGCGCCCCAGCGGCGAGTATCAAATGGAAGACCTCTTCTACGCCGGCGGCATCCCCGCCGTGCTGAATGCGCTGCTGCCCCTGCTGCATGGCGACGCCCTCACCGTGACCGGGCGGACGCTGGCAGAAAATGTCGCGGGCGCCGTGGTCAGCAATCGCGATATCATCCGGCCGCTGGACGATCCGCTCGCGCCGGAGGGCGGCTTGAGCATCCTGCGCGGCAACCTGGCCCCCGACGGCGCGGTCATCAAACATGCCGCGGCCAGTCCCGCGCTTTGCCAGCACCGCGGCCCCGCCCTCGTCTTCAAAGACGCCGACGATGTCAAAGCGCGCATCCACGACCCCGCGCTCGATGTGACGCCCAATCATGTGCTCGTGCTGCAGAACGCCGGTCCCATCGGTGGCCCCGGCATGCCCGAAATCGGCAACCTGCCCATCCCGCGCAAGCTGCTGAAACAAGGGCTGCGCGATATGGTCCGCATCTCCGACGCCCGCATGAGCGGCACCTCCTATGGCACGATCGTCCTGCATGTCGCGCCGGAAGCGGCCATCGGCGGAGCGCTGGCCCTCGTCCGCGATGGCGATGAGATCGAACTGAATGTGGCCGAGCGCCGCTTGCAGCTGCACGTTTCGGAAGCGGAATTGGCGGAGCGCCGCGCGCAATGGTCCCCGCCGCCGCCGGCTTACGAGCGCGGTTACGGCCAGCTTTACCTGCGCAGCGTCAACCAGGCGCCGCTGGGCTGTGATTTCGATTTTCTGCGCGGGCGGGATCCGGCCGGTCCGGTCTGGCAGCCGAAGTTTTAGCTGGGGAAGAGACGCCGCAAATCCAGCGTGAAGCCGGGCAAGACCTGCTCGCCACTCAAGCTGCCATCGCGCGCGACAATCTCGCTGGCTGGCTCGCCATCGGGTCCTATGCGCCAAACCTCGACGCCGGCCTGCTCGGGCAGCACAAGCCATACTAATTCTGTGCCATTCGCCAGATACACCGCCGCTTTCCGCCGCAACTCGGCGACCGTATTGCTCGGGGACGAGATCTCAACCGCCAAGTCGGGCATACGCGGGACAAATTTTTCATGATCCGCCGGCGGGACATTTTCCTTGCGGATGAAAGCAACATCGGGGCCAAGCAAGGTATGGCGGTCATCGGCGGGATAATAGCCGACTTCGCCGGTGACTTCGCCCAAATCATGTTCTTCGGCGTGAACCAACAAGTGATGTCCGATGAGAATTTCGAGTCGTCCATGCCTGTATCCTGGCGCCATGTCCCAAAACAACTCCCCGTCTATGAGATAGAATCGCTTGAGTTCATTCTCGGGCAGCTGCGAAAGCCGCCAGACATCGTCCACCGTATACAGCCGCTCTTGTATCGCCATGTTTGCCTCAGGAAAGTTGCTCTCTTGATACGAGTATAACGCAATCTACGTCAATTGGATTATGGGCAACGCCAATCAAGCGCCGCAGGGTTGCGACTTCCCGCGTGGAAGGGATCCGGCCGGTCCAGTCTGGCAGCCGAAGTTTTAGCTGGGGAAGAGACGCCGCAAATCCAGCGTGAAGCCGGGCAAGACCTGCTCGCCACTCAAGCTGCCATCGCGCGCGACAATCTCGCTGGCTGGCTCGCCATCGGGTCCTATGCGCCAAACCTCGACGCCGGCCTGCTCGGGCAGCACAAGCCATACTAATTCTGTGCCATTCGCCAGATACACCGCCGCTTTCCGCCGCAACTCGGCGACCGTATTGCTCGGGGACGAGATCTCAACCGCCAAGTCGGGCATACGCGGGACAAATTTTTCATGATCCGCCGGCGGGACATTTTCCTTGCGGATGAAAGCGACATCGGGGCCAAGCAAGGTATGGCGGTCATCGGCGGGAAAATAGCCGGATTCGACGCTGCCATCCCCCAGGTCATGCGCTTCGGCATAGTTCAACAGGTAGCGGAAAATGTGTCCCGCGAGATTTCCGTGCGTATATCCAGGCGGCATGTCCCAAAACAACTCCCCGTCTATCAGATAGAATCGCTTGAGTTCATTCTCGGGCAGCTGTGAAAGCCGCCAGACATCGTCCACCGTGTACAGCCGCTCTTGAATAGCCATCCCTGCCTCACGAACGTGGCTCTCTCAAAACGAGTATAACGCAATCTATGTCAATTGGGTTATGGGCAACGCCAATCAAGCGCCGCTGGGCTGCGACTTCCCGCGTGGAAGGGATCCGGCTGGACCGGTCTGGCAGCCGAAGTTTTAGCCGACGAGGATACCAACTGCTTTACGAAGTATGCCTCTGTGTCCTCGAAATACTCGCTGTCCTCGGTGGTGAAAAATAGAAGTGCCTTCTCAGGCATCCTATTCGTCCAGTACGTTCACCGGCAGCGCCTCTGGCTGCGCCACCGCGCTCTGAAGCTCAATGCGCCGTCCCTGCGCCGCCGATTCTTCCAGCGCGCACATGATGTCCAGCACGTGGAAAGCCAGCTCGCCGCTGATCCGATGCGGACGCCCGGCCTGAATGGCGGCGGCCATATCGGCGACGCCGGCGCCGCGCCCGATGTCCGTGCGGTGCGTATGCGGCATTTCGACCCATTCCCGCGAACCGCCTTTGACGATGTGGATCGCGCCATGAAAATGATTGGGGTCGCCCACGCTCATTGAAGCGTCTTCGCCGTGAATCTCCATGTTCGGCAGGTGGTGTCCCCAAATGTCAAAGCTGGTGATGACGCTGGCGATGGCGCCGCTCGCGAATTCCAGCGTCCCGGCGATATGCGTGTTGACTTCGACCGGCAGGCGCGCGCCCATCAAGGCTTCGCTGGTGGCGACGCGCTCGGGGAAGCTCATGCCCGCCGACGCCGAGACGCGCGCGACAGGTCCCATCAGATGGACCAGCGCCGTCAGATAGTAGGGACCCATATCGAAGAGCGGGCCGGCGCCTATTTGGTAGAAGATGCCCGGGTTTGGGTGCCAGCTTTCCGGCCCATGCGCCATGAAGACCGCCGTCGCCGCGATCGGCTTCCCGATCAGGCCGTCGTCGATGGCTTTGCGCGCGGTTTGCAGGCCGCCGCCGAGGAAGGTATCGGGCGCGCAGCCGATGCGGAGGCCCGCCGCATTCGCCGCTTCAATGACCCGCAATCCATCCGCGCGATTGATCGCGAGCGGCTTTTCGCAGTAGGCATGTTTGCCCGCCTCGATGATCTGCAGCGAGACTTCGGCATGGGCGGCCGGAATCGTCAAATTGACGACGATATCAATATCGTCGTGCGCCAGCAGGTCGTCGACGCTGCAGGCGATCAACCCGTGCTCAGCGGCGAAGGCGCCCGCGCGGTCGGCCAGGATATCGGCGCAGGCGGTGATCTTGATATTGTCAAAACCGGCGCAACCTTCGATGTAAGCCGGCGCGATATTGCCCGTGCCGATGATGCCAACGTTCAATGTGTCCACGGTCTCTCCTTATTCAAGACGGTCTTTGGCTTCACACTCTCTTTATTTTGAAGTTGCAGGGGCGGCTTAACCGCAGTGTCCAGGCGCGGCGGCGAGTTGCCTGACGATGATTGCGAATAAGCAACGGGCGCTTCAGCGAAAGGCATCTGCAAGCGCGTCGCGGCTATGAATCCAGTACGCCGTCAGGCAAGCCGGCCGGCAGCGCCGCGGGCTGCTCCAGCGTGCTCTTGATCTCGATATGCCGTCCCTGCTCTGAGGACTCTTCCAGCGCCAGCATGATGTCCAGGGCATGAAAAGCGAGATCGCCACTGGCCCGATGCGGCCGCCCTGACTGAATCGCCTGCGCCATATCGGCGACGCCGGCGCCGCGGCCGATGTTGGTCGAATGCGAAAGCGGAATATCGACCCAGTCGCGCGTCCCGCCTTTCAGAATCGATACGTCGCCGTCAAAGCGGTTGGGGTCGGGCACGCTGAGCGAGCCGTCTTCGCCGTGAATCTCGATCAAGGGCAGGTTGTGTCCCCATACGTCAAAGCTCATGATCACGGTTGCGATAGCGCCGCTTTCAAATTCGAGCGTGCCGGCGACATGCGTGTTGACCTCGACCGGCAGCCGCTGACCCATCAGCGCTTCGCTGGTGGCGACGCGCTCGGCAAAGGTCATGCGCGCCGCGCCCGATACTCGCGCGACCGGTCCCATCAGGTTGATCAGCGCTGTCACATAGTAGGGACCCATGTCGAGCATGGGTCCGCCGCCTTCGAGGTAATAGAAGCCGGCGTTGGGGTGCCAGCTTTCGTGACCATGCGAGAGCCAGGTCGCGGTCGCCGCAATTGGCGCGCCGATCAGGCCATCATCAATCACTTTGCGCGCGGTTTGACCGCCGCCGCCGAGGAAGGTATCGGGCGCGCAGCCCATGCGCCGGCCGGCCGCCGCTGCCGCCTTGATGACCCCCTCGCCATCGGCGCGGCTGATCGCCAGCGGTTTCTCGCAGTAGGCGTGCTTGCCCGCCTCAATGATCTGCAGCGAGACCTCGGCATGGGTGGCTGGCAAGGTCAGGTTAATGACGATGTCGATATCGTCCCGCGCCAGCAAATCGTCGACGCTGTAAGCCGTGAGTCCGTGCTCGGTGGCGAAGGCCTGGGCGCGATCTTTTAGAATATCCGCGCAAGCCGTCAGTTTGATCACATCAAATGGCGCGCAGCCTTGTATGTAAGCCGGAGCGATATTGCCCGTGCCGATGATGCCAACGTTTAACGCTTCCATGTATTTTCCTTTTGAAGTTTGCGGGCGGCATGATATGTCGCCCCTTCATTTTTTGCATTCTACGGTGGGCGTTTCAGCGCCGCGCGTAGACACTGCGGGTCAAACGCCCTAAAGGTTCTGTTGATACGTGATAGCCGCCGCGACATATTTCTGTCATTGGCGGGCAACTCACTTGTTTGGGTCTATGGCATGAACTCGGGGATGTTGCCCCGCACGGGCGCGCTGTTGGAGACTGGCTTGGCCCAATTGATTGCGTTGGCGATCACCTTGTGCACAATCGGCATGTGATAGATGGGATAGGTCTCATGCCCCGGGCGGAAGTAGAAGATCTTGCCCTGCCCGCGCTGATAGCAGCAGCCGCTGCGGAAGACCTCGCCGCCCTCGAACCAGCTGATGAAGACCAGCGTGTCCGGCGGCGGTATGTCGAAATGCTCGCCGTACATCTCTGCTTCGTCGATTTCGATGTATTCCGGCAAGCCCTCGCAAATCGGATGCGATGGATCGACCGTCCAAATCCGCTCCTTCTCGTTGGCTTCGCGCCAACGCAGCATGCAGCCGGTGCCCATCAAGCGGCGGAAGATCTTCGACAGATGCCCCGAATGCAGCACGATCAAACCCATGCCATTCAGGACGCGCTCTTGCACGCGGTCGACGATCTCATCGCTGACATCGTCATGCGCCATGTGGCCCCACCAGGTCAGGACGTCGGTGTTGTCGAGCACCGCTTGCGTCAGCCCATGCTCCGGCTCGTCGAGCGTAGCCGTGCGGATGTCAAAGCCACAGGGGGCCAGCCCCTTGGCCAGCGCCCCGTGGATGCCCTCGGGATAAACATCGCCGACATGTTTCTCGAGTTTCTCATGCCGGTATTCATGCCAGACGGTTACACGTATTGGATTCATCAGCTTCCTCTCAACACAGCATCTTTTGAATGGGGGAGATTATGCCCGCTTCGGGGGCGATTTACAATTGATTGCTTTCGCACTGCGGCGGTGTAACCGGATCGGATTATAAATCCGCGAAGCTGACCTGCTGGTATATCTCGCGCAACGGAATCGCGCAATCCGGCGCCGGGATGACTAGCGTGGCGTCCATTCCCGAGAAAATGCGAAGCCTCCAATCATCGGCACTGCGCGTATGGGCTTCGATAAGCGGTTTGCCCTGGGAGACTAGAAAATAGCCATGCAAGGACGGGATTTCGAGATATTGCGCCTGTTTCTGCTTGCGGTCTATCAACTCAGTCGACGGTGACAGGATTTCGAAAAGAAGAGTAGGATTAAGCAGGGTATCTTGTTCTGCGTACGGTCGAACTCGCGGCTGGCTGCACAAGACCACCAAATCGGGGTACGTGTAGGTCCCCGATTCTTCGACTTGCACCCGCATGTCGCTAGTGTAAACTGCACAGCCTCGTTGTGACAGTCTGCTGTCCAGCGCAACTGCCAGCCGCGTGCATATATAGTTATGCGAGAGGCTTGCGCCGGTCATGGGATATATCCTGTTCTCGATGAGTTCATACTTGCAGGGCTGCTGACTCTCCCAAGCCAAATAGTCCGCAGCGCTCACCAAGTATTCCGCTAACTGCTCTGCCATTATAGGCGCCGCCTTTCTAGGCTGTGGAGCCACATCATACCACATCATGGCCCCGTATTCGCGTAAGTGGATACAAACGCGCTTCTATCCACGCTGCGAAGGCGATTTACAATTGATTGCTTTCGCACTGCGGCCGGTGTAACCGGATCGGATTATAGGTCCGCGAAGCTCACGCGGCGATAGATATCGCTGAGCGGTATCTCGCAGTCCGGCGTCGGAATGTGCAGGCTGGCATCCAACCCGGCATACTCGCGATACTGCCAGTCGTCGAAAGTGCGCGTGTGCGCTTCAATCAGCGGCTTGTCTTGCGCGACGAGAAAATAGCCCAGAAGCGAAGGAATCTGTCGGTACTGGTCCAACTTTTGATTGCGGTCATACGTTTCCGTGGATGGTGACAAGACCTCAAAAAGCAGCGTAGGATTCTCCAGCGAAGACTGCGGAGCGTCGGCGCGAATTTTCTGTTCACCACATACAACCATCACATCGGGGTAGGTGTATGTCCCCGCGAGATCGACCAGCACACCGACTTCAACGGCAAACACCTCACATGCCTGGCTGTGCAGTCTATCCTCAAGCGCGCGGGCAAGGTCCAGGACGATACGATTGTGCGGTCTGCTTGCTCCTGGCATTTGAACGACCCTGCCCTTTACCAATTCATGTCTAAAGGTTTGTTGGCTTTCCCATTCCAAGAATTCGTCTACGGTCAGCAGGCGTTCCGCTACCTCTGTCGCCATCATCCGCTCCAATTGTCGTAAGCGTACACGATGAGAATAACACATCTCCGCATGAAATGTTCGGTTTCGGTTTATGGCGCGTTGAACCCCTTCAAGTCAAGCGCGCCTCAATCCCCGCCATCGCTTCCAGCGCCTTGATGATGCCGTGGTTGCCTTCGCCGCCCAGCCCCTGCGCCTGCAGCGTCCGATACAGGTTGAAGCAGAGCGCGGTCGCGATCACCGGGATGCCCATCTCATCAGCCGCGCCCAGCACCAGCCGCAGGTCCTTTTGCTGCAAGTCAATCGAGAAGCCCGGCGCCCAATAATCGCGGATCACCTGCGGGCCCCGGTTCGCCAGCATCCAGCTGCCGGCCGCGCCGCCGGTCACCGCCTGCAGCATCTTGTCCAGATCGACGCCGCCCGCCTGCGCGAAGAGCAGGGCCTCGCTCGCCGCCAGCATATTCACCACGCAAAGAATCTGATTTGACAGCTTGACCGTCTGCCCCGCGCCCGCCTCGCCGACATGGGTGATGGTGCTGCCCATCGCCTCGAAACAGGGCATAGCCCGCGCCACATCGTCTTCGCTCCCGCCGATCATGATGCTGAGCGTGCCATTGGCGGCGCCTTCGCTGCCCCCGCTGATCGGCGCGTCGAGCATGGCCGCGCCCTTGGCCTTAAGCTGTTCGCCGATTTCGACTGTGTTGACCGGGTTGATCGTGCTCATGTCTATCACAAGATCGCCGGCCGAGGCGCCCTCAATCACACCGTCCGCGCCCAGCACAACCGCCTCGACATCGGGCGTATCGCTGACGCAGATGATGGTGATGTCGCTGGCTGCCGCGACCGCTTTGGGTGAATCCGCCCCGTCGGCGCCCCGCTCCAAAAAAGGCGTCATGCGGCTCGCGGTGCGATTCCAAACGGTGACCGCAAAGCCGGCTTTCATCAAGTTGTCGACCATGCCGCGGCCCATGATGCCCAGGCCGATGAATCCGATTTTCTCGCTCATGTCGCTCATCCTCGTATCTTGTGCCCGTCCGACTGGATGCGGGCAATGGTAACGTGAAAGGTGGGCGGGGTACAGGTCGAGGGGGCATCACTCAGCCAATGTATTGCGTAGCCCAGCAGAATGGACTATGCTATCTTGTGAAACGCTTTTCATGGCATTAGCCCCTTCATCGCGCCATGAAACGCTTAACTGTTCCAGCTATTTTGAATTATACGACGTGGCAGAACCCAACTTCCAGAACCGCACTCTATATCACGGCGACAACCTGGATTTCCTGCGCGGGATGAACAGCGAAACCGTGCATCTAATCGCCACCGATCCACCCTTCAACAAGAACCGAGATTTCCACGCCACGCCCGATAGCCTGGCGGCTGGCGCCCGCTTCAAAGACCGCTGGCGCTGGGACGATGATGTGCAAGAGGAATGGTGGGAAGCGATAAAGGATGACTGGCGCGGTGTATACGAGGTGGTTGACGCGGCGCGGGCGAGCTATGGCGATGACATGGCTGCGTTTCTGTGTTGGCTTGGTGTTCGTCTTATGGAGATGCGGCGGGTATTGCGGCAGGATGGCAGCATTTATCTGCACTGTGACCATACCGCGCACGCTTATACCAAGTGTCTGATGGACGGCATCTTCGGATCTGCTAACTTTCGCAATGAAATTGCCTGGTGCTACACTGGTCCTTCCAATACAAAGAGATGGTTTCCTCGCAAGCACGACACCATTCTCTTTTATACAAAAAGTAGAAATCAGACCTTTAACCGGGAGGAAATACGCATTCCATATCATCACGAAACCATCGCCAGACGCGGGCGTATTGAAGGGAAACGCAGCATCATATCAGCTTCGGTCAAAACAGCCGACCGCAGAAGCGCAACCGAGGTTGAAAGCGAATTTGGAGGCGGAAAAGTACCGGAAGATTGGTGGTCGGACATTCCAATCCTAACTAATCAGCGCGAGCGCACCGGCTATCCAACTCAAAAGCCGCTTGCCCTTTACGAACGAATCATCAGAGCTAGTAGCAATGTAGGCGACATTGTGCTGGATCCCTTCTGCGGATGCGCCACCACGCCCATCGCCGCCGAACGCTTGAAACGACAATGGGTAGGCATGGACATCTGGGACGGGGCGTATACGCAAGTGATGGAGCGGATGGAGCGGGATACCGTCTTACGCTTTGACGACAAAAACCATGTGACTTTGCCGCAAGTTCACTACGATACCGAGCCGCCGCGCCGCACAGACGACAACGAATTAGCGGCGCCGGGGCTCAAGCTGAAGATAAGGCGCGCCATGGAAGCATGGGAGAAGCTGTCGCATCGGCAGATGGTGAAGATATTGGAATACGCGCAGCGAAGCAATGGCAATGTCATCTGCGCCGGCTGTGGACGCGAACTGGAACGCGAGTTCATGGAACTGGATCACATCACCCCGCGGGTGGACGGCGGCGAGAATCACATCCGCAACCGCATCTTGCTCTGCCGCCCCTGCAACGGCAGGAAAGGGCAATACCTGACACTGCGTGGCTTACTGCGCGAGAACAAGAAGGCGAATTGGATGAAAGATGAGGGCTTGGCGCAGTTGGTACGGGAAACGGCGCGCGAACGGGCTGAGTGGGTGCGCGACTATTTTGACTCGGAAGAGTGTCAGTCAATGATTAGAGGGAGTCAGCACTCGGGGTGGGAGTAACGTTCTTTGCGGCTGCTCGGATCATTTGAACGCGCTATGGAGGTGTAACATGCTCAATACGGGAATGATTGAATTGGCGATTGTCGTACAGATGCTGCTCATAGTGCTTATGCTCGTGGTCGTTCCCTATTTCATCATCCGCCAGGCGGTGCTGTCCGCCCTGCGCAAATTTTATCGCGAGCTTGATGAGAGCGGGAAGAAGAAAATCCAGGCGCAAGCCAACTCCTGACCGCGCGCGCAAGCCGAAGGCGGCCGCTTGCGATAGCATAGACAGATCCTCAGGCTTGGCCCGAGGTTATTCTATGCCCAGCGAAGACACCCCCGTCGGCCGTATCGAACTTGAGGAGCGGCCCCTGCGAAGCACTTTGAACTTTGTCAGTGACCGCCAGGCGATAGAAGAACTCCGCGCGATGCTGCAAAGCCATCATCGACCATTTGGGCCTGCCTTGCCCGCCGACTGACTCGGCGCCAGAACGATAAGCAAGCAGCAACTAATCGCCCGGCGGCGAATAACCCAGCGCCCGCACCGCCTCCCAAAAGCGCGCCACATTCCCCAGTTTCACTTCGTCGTAGCCGCGGATGATATCGGGCAGCGCCGCCAGCTTGACCGCGCGATCATAATTTTCGCGGCTCAAATCTTCCGCCGCGTCGAAGATCAGCCGCCGATACTGCGCGATCAAATCACGCTCGGTCCGCCGCACATGATCGTAGCCGAAAATATCGAAGGGCGTGCCACGCAGGCCACGCAGTTGACGCAGCCCGCGATAGACAAGCGTGAACCAGCGCCCCACTTTGATTTTGCGCTTGAGCCCGAGGGCTTTCAGAATCGGCGGCTGCAAGTGATAGTGCATTTTCGCGCGCGCGCCGAATTGCTCCGCCAGCGCCGCCTGCACTTCGCCTTTGAGGCTTAAGCGAGCGACTTCGTATTCGTCTTTGTAAGCCATCAGCTTGAAGAGGTAGCGGGCGAAAGCTTCGCTCAGGTCTGCCGCGCCCGGGCAGGCGCGTTGTTCCGCCGCGTATACGCGCTTCACATCATCGATATAAGTCCGCGCATAAGCCTCGTTTTGATAGGCAATCAGCTCCGGCGCGCGGATTTCCAGCAGCCGTTTCAATTCGCCGGTCGCCCCGACGACGTTGATGAGCGCTTTTGCCGCCGGCGAGGGGTCGCTCTTCATCTCCAGGGCGCCGCTCCGTTTGAGTTCCAGCTTCGCCAGCCGGCCCGGCTCGGCAACGGCCAGGCGGCCCGCGCGAAACGCGTGCTGGTTGTCCTCGACCTTGACGCCGTTCAGCGCAATGGCGCGCTCAATGGCGGCGGCCGACATGGGCAGCGTCCCGGCTTGATACGCGGCGCCGATGACG
The DNA here is from genome assembly GCA_028875245.1 of Chloroflexota bacterium. Classification (GTDB taxonomy): domain Bacteria; phylum Chloroflexota; class Anaerolineae; order Aggregatilineales; family Phototrophicaceae; genus UBA6055. The sequence goes on along the minus strand of JAPPEU010000058.1, from coordinate 17,258 downwards.
ATCATGTTGGCCATCATGTGATCGTGAAACAGGGCTTCCGCCAGGCCGATCGCATCGAAGAACACATTGTCGCCGGCCAGGGTTTGTCGATTGATCAGCTCAAGCAGATGATCGGCTTCGGGATATTCGACGGTCGTATCGCGCACCATGGCGCCGGTCGGGACTTGACTGCTGCTGACGATGGCGACGCTGCGCTGCGGATGGGCGCGGATGAGGTTTTTGCCTTCGGTCGCCGTCAGCGCATCAAAGACGAGGAAGGCATCGGCCGCCGCCGCCCCGATCTTGGGCGCGCTGTCGATCGGCTCGCTGCTGATCTTCAGATTCGAGACGACCGGCCCGCCTTTCTGGCTCAGGCCCGTTTGGTCCAGTGAGCGCACGTGGTAGCCTTCCAGCGCCGCCGCCGTACCCAGGACTTGATTCGAAGTGACGACGCCGGTGCCGCCGATGCCCATGAAGAGGATATTGGCCGCGCCGTTGATTCTGCGCGCCGGCTCTGCGATTGCATGGTCGACGCGGTAGCTCGGCTTCGCAGCCACAGCGCGCGAATCATCCGGGATCACGCTCATGAAAGCCGGGCAATTGCCATCGAGGCAGGTGTAATCCTTGTTGCAAGAGGACTGATGAATCTGCGTCTTGCGGCCGAACTCGGTCTCGACCGGTTGGACGCTCAGGCAATTGGAGACCGAGCCACAATCGCCGCAGCCTTCGCAGACCGCTTCGTTGATGACGATGCGCAAGCTCGGGTCAGGCGCGTAGCCGCGTCGGCGTTTGCGCCGCAGGTTGGCCGCGCATTCCTGATCGTAGACAAGCGCGGTGACCCCGGCTGTATCGCGCAGGAGCAGCTGCGCTTCTTCCAGGCGGTCGCGCTCCCAGACTTCCGCCCCCGGCGCCCAGGGCGCGTCCGGCGGAAACTTGTCCGGATCGTCCGCGACGACAATGGTCTTCTTGACGCCTTCAGCGAAGAGCAGGTGCGTCAATTCGGGAACGGGCATCAGGCCGTCCGCCGGTTGGCCGCCGGTCATCGCCACGGCCGAATTGTAAAGAATCTTGAATGTCATTGTCGTGCCGGCGGCGGTCGCCTGCCGGATCGAAAGCGAGCCGCTGTGGGCGAAGGTGCCATCGCCGATGTTTTGGAAGATATGCTCGATATCGCTGAAGGTCTCGGCGCCGACCCAGTTGGCGCCCTCGCCGCCCATCTGCGTGACGCCGCCCGTCTCGCGGTCCATCAAGATCGCCAGGGTGTGACAGCCGATCCCGGCCACCGCCATCGAACCCGCCGGCACTTTGGTCGAGCGGTTGTGCGGGCAGCCTGAGCAGAAATATGGCGAGCGCGCCACGATCGGGATCGTGCCCAGGTCAAGCGCCCGGTTGATCTCCCGCAGCCGGCGCTCCAGCAGCGGCGCATCGACGCGCCCCGGCAGCCGCCGCCCCAGAATCTTCACAATCTCATCAGCGTCCAGCTCGTAATCCGCCTTGACCAGCTTATTCCCCGCCTCGTCCTTCTTGCCTACAATGAGGGGCGCGTGACCGCTCCCGTATAGCGCGTCCTTGCAGAACATCTCTATGAAGGAGCGCTTCTCTTCAATAACCAGAATCTCTTCCAGGCCGGCCGCGAATTCGCGCAGGATTCCCCGCTCCAGCGGAAAGATCATGCCCAGCTTGAGCAAGCGAATGCCCGCCTTTTCTAGCGCGCCGTCATCCAGCCCGATCTCGAGCAGCGCGCCGCGCAAGTCATGCCAGGTCTTGCCCGCCGCGATGATGCCAAGCCAGGCGTCGGCGGTCGGGACGGCGATCTTGTTGATGCGGTTGGCTTTGGCGAAGGCGAGCGCCGCGTCCAGGCGCGCGTCGTGGATCTCTTGCTCCTGCTGCAAGCTGTATGGCGCAATCAGGTCAGAATTCTGCCGTGGACGCCAGCGCTGGCCATTCAGCTCAAATTCCGGCTCGACAATCGAGACGCGCTCGAGGCCGACATCGACGCTGCTGTATTCATCGGCGACATCGGTGACGATCTTGAAGCCGATCCAAAGGCCGCTGAAGCGTGATAAGCCGAAGCCCAGCAAACCGAAATCAAGAATCTCCTGCGCGCTGCCCGGATAGAGGATCGGCATCAGGGCGTCAAAAAGCGCGACTTCCGAGTGCGAGGGGATGGTGGAGGATTTGCAGGAGGGGTCATCGCCGGCCAGGGCCAGCACGCCGCCATGCTTCCCGACGCCGGCCAGGTTGGCGTGTTTGAAAGCATCGCCGCTGCGGTCGACGCCCGGCCCCTTGCCGTACCAGATGCCGCAAACGCCGTCATATTTGGGCCCGGGCAGCATGTTGACCGTCTGGCTGCCCATGATGGCGGTGGCGGCCAGCTCTTCGTTCACCGCCGGGACGAAGCGGACATGATGCTCCGCCAGCAAGCCGGGGATGCTCTCCAGCACAAAATCCAGCGCGCCGAGGGGCGAGCCGCGATAACCGGTGATCAAGCTGGCCGTGCGCAAGCCGCGGCGCTTGTCCGCCCGATGCTGATCCATCGGCAGCCGCGCCAGCGCCTGAATCCCGCTCATGATGACGCGGCCGCTATCAACCGTGTAGCGGTCTTCCAATGTGAATTCCGCGAAGTTGGCTGCTGATATCTGCGTTTCAAGTGGCGCTTGTTCTTTGAGCATTCTCTTCCAAGTCGCTGAACGGATTGATACTTCCTTTATAACAGATTACGCTGCCGAAGGCATATTTGTTCGCGCAATGGCGTGGGCGATCGCATCAAGATCAAATGCGCTAACTATGACAGTTTTCTCTCACTTTGTAATCTGTAGAGGCGTTTCGCTGAAACGCCCGACGTATTGATAGATTGCGTTTTCGGGCGACCAATGGCTCGCCCCTACAAGACCTCGTTAAGATGCCGGTCAAATCGCAGTCAGCCAGGCGCTCGCCGCCAGGATGGACAGGGCGAGAAGCGCGATCATGAGCGTAAGCCGCCGTTCACGCCGTTGAAGCCGCCGCCACTCATCGGCATCGCCCATGCCGCGTTCCCGCAGCAGGCTCGTCCGCTCCAGCGCGGGCGCCACCGCGAATTGCAAGAACAAACCACAGAGAGCCATGACGATGATGAGAATGTGCTTGAGCAGCAGCGCCTGGCTCCAGCGGTTGCTGAAAGCCAGCAGGCCCTCATAATTGGGGTCGGCCGACATTTGCAGCGCGCCGGTGACGAGCAGCAAGGCCAACGCCAGATTGCCCACAATCGTGAAGCGCACCCGCAGGCGCGTTAGCAGGCGATAAAGGGCGGGCTGCCCGGCGAGGCTTTTGTTCAGCTCGGGCACGACGAGGAAGGTTATCAGCAGGATGCCGCCGATCCAGATGACCGTGGCGGCGATGTGCAAGAACAGGCTCAACGCCAGGGCGGCTTCCGACATCAAATCACCTCCAGCCCGTCCTGCCAAAAGCAAGGAACTGTAGGGACGTTTCGCCGCCGCGCGTAGACACAGCGGGTCAAACGTCCGTCTGCGTTTGCGCGGCATTGTGACCGGGCCACCGGCTCGCCCCTACAGAATTCGATATCGATGATGTTTGCAGGCTTCAGCCGGTGGCTGACCCACAGCTTGTGCCCGGGGGCGGGGTGGACCCCTCCCGCAGCCAGGCCTCGTATTCCTTTTGCGCCTCTTCGTCCAGCGGGTAGTATTTCTCGAGGCGGCCGCCTTCTTCGAGTTTCATGCGCGAGAAGACCTCCCATTCTGTTTTGGCGCTGGCGATTTCGAGGATTTTTCCCGCAAGCGCGAAGGGCAGGACCAGCGCGCCGTCATCATCGGCGATGATGATATCGCCCGGCACGATAAAGCAGCCGGCGCATGCGATCGGGACATTGACCGCATGCGGGAAGATATCAGTCTGCGTATGAAAATTCGGCGTGGCGCCGCGCAGCCAGAGACCCAGATCCAGCGTTTTCACCTCGGGAAAATCGCGGATGCAGCCATCGATGACGACGCCTTCGCCGCCCCGGGCCTTGAAAGAAGTCAGCATCATCTCGCCGAAGACGCCGCTGCTCAGGCTGCCGCGCGCGTCGACGACGATGATGTCGCCGGGCTGGCAGGCCATGATGGCGATGCGGTGCAGCTCGCGCCCGGGGGCGGCGGCGTATTCATCGCCCCAATGCAAGTCCTCTCGCTTGGGCATGAATTGCAGCGTCACAGCCTGGCCGCAGGCGGTCGCGCCCGGGTTGAAGGGCGTCAAACCGACCAGGTGTGGATTGCGGATGCCCGCCTTCGACAGCGCGCCGGCGATGGTCGCTGTGCCGATCGCGCGCAGTTCCTCCAGCGTCGCCGGCTCGATGCGTTGGAATTGCGGAACTTCGCTCATATTGACCCTGCCAATCTTCACCGTCCGCGATTATACCACCGGCGCCATGCCGATTCGATAGAGCTGGCGACAGTATCGCTGTCACAATTCTGCCGTTTCTGCCGTAATATGTTTATGAAATCGAAATGGTGAGGTAGACTTATGAGCCTGAGCATCGGCATCGTCGGCTTGCCCAATGTCGGCAAGAGTACGCTATTCAACGCCTTGACCCGCGCCCAGAACGCCGTCGCCGCCAATTATCCCTTCAGCACGGTCGAAGCCAACCACGCCGTTCTGCCGCTGCCCGATGAGCGCTTGAACCGGCTGGGTGCCTGGGTCGGCGTCGAGCAGGCGATTTCGGCGCGCGTCGATTTTGTCGATGTGGCCGGCCTGGTCAAAGGCGCGCACAAGGGCGAGGGCTTGGGCAATCGCTTTCTGGGGCGCATCCGCCATGTGGACGCCATCGCCCATGTCGTGCGCTGCTTTGATGACGAGAATGTCGTGCATGTGAACGCGACGCCGCAGCCGGCTGATGACATCGCAGTCATCAACACCGAATTGGCGCTGGCGGATTTGCAGCAGCTTGAGCGCCGCCTGGAAAAGCTGGAGCGCGAGGTCAAGGGCGACCCCAAGCTGGCGGGCCAGCTGGAGATGGCGCGGCGGGTCGAGGCTTTCGTCGGGGCGGGGCGGCCCCTGCGCGATTTCGAGGAGCGCGACAACCCGGATTATGTCGCCCTCGATTTCGAGATGCGCTTTCTCACCGGGAAGCCGATCATCTATGTCGCCAATATCGGCGAAGACGATCTGCAGAACGGCAATGCCTGGCTCGAGTCTGCGCGAGCGATTGCGGCGGCGGAGGGCGCCCAGTTGATCGCCGTTTGCGCCGGGCTGGAGCAGGAGCTGGCGAGCTTGAGCGATGATGAACGCGCCGAATACATCAGCATGGTTGGTTTGCGGGGGAGCAGCCTGGAACGGCTGATCAGCGAGAGTTACCGCCTGCTCGGCTTGATCAGCTATTTCACCTACAACGAAAATGAAGTGCGCGCCTGGACGATCCGCCGGGGCTGGACCGCCCCGCAGGCGGCCGGCGTCGTGCATAGCGATATGGAACGCGGGTTCATCCGCGCCGAGGTCATTCCCTTCGCCGTCTTCGAGCGGCATCAAGACCGCAACGCCATCAAAGCGGCCGGCCTTCTGCAAGCGGAGGGCCGCGATTATGTGGTGCAGGACGGCGATGTGATCTTGTTTCGCTTCAACGTTTGACGGGCTCAGCGGCAGAATTCAGCGATCAAGTCGGTGTAGATTGCGCGGCAGCGCTCGACGGAGGCCAGGTCGACCCATTCCTCTTTGGCATGGGCGCCGGCGCCGGCCGGACCCAGCACGACCGTCGGAATGCCCGCCTCGCCAAACAAGGCCGAATCCATCCACCAACTGCTGCCGATCAAGCGGATGCCAGCGCCGAGATTCGCTTCGGCGACGCGCTTGAGCTGCTGGACGAGGAGATGGGCGGCGTCGATGTGGTAGGGGCTGCGGGCGAAGGTCGCTCGGACGTCCGCTTTGAAATCGGGGTCGGCAGCGGCGATTTCCTCAAGGATGACTTGTATTTCCCCTGCGACGCTGGCGCGGGTTTCGCCGGGGATGGTGCGCCGCTCGACTTGCAGTTTGCAATGCGCCGGAACCATCGAGATCTCTTCGCCGCCGCTGATCATTGAAGCGTGCAGCGAGCCGCTGCCCAGCAGATTATGCGTCGGATCTGCGCGCATCCTGCGATCATGGGCGTCGAGCGCGACCAGGACTTTCCCCATTTTGGCGATGGCGTCGATGCCCAGGTCGGGGCGCGAACCATGCGCCGCTAAGCCGAAAGTTTCGATATCGACCCAGACGAAGCCGCGATGAGCGATGCTGATATCCAGTTCGGTCGGCTCCGCGATTAAGACGGCGTCGGCGGGCCAGCGCGCCCATTCCGCCAGGAGCGCCTCGGTGCCGATGCTGCCGTACTCTTCATCGACGACCGCGCTGAGCATGGCGTCGCCGCGGAGGTTCATTGCGCGCGCCGCTTTGAGCGCGGCCATGCAGGCGGCCAACCCGCTCTTCATATCGTAAGCGCCGCGTCCGAACAGGCGGCCGCCGCGGATGACGGGCTCGAAGGGCGCCGCCATATCGCTAACGCCGACGGTGTCAGTATGGGCGTTCAGCATCAGCGACTGTCCGCCGCCGCTGCCCCGGGCGATCAGGATGACGTTGGGGCGGCCGGGGCGGGCCTGCTGCACGTGGACTTCGAGTCCCGCGTCCCGTCCCCAGCTTGCGATGAAGTCGGCGATGTCGCCTTCGCCGGCGCCGCCTGGCGCGAGGTCGGGATTGACCGAATTGATTGAGACGAGCTCGGCGAGGAGGGTGTTGAGTTCGGTCATGGAATCGACTTTCGTCAGGTGATTTTCGCGCAAGACGAGATCAACATACTTAAAATAGCGCGGCGTGGAATGGCATCGGCGGCCGGATGTTCATGGCGGTCAAGTCAGCCGCCGCGGATCTGCCGCTTCACATCGAGCAGGTCCAGCAGGAATGCGCGCGGGTCCTCCGGTTGGGGCAGCGGCAGCTGGCGCAGCGGCTCGATGAAGCCGACGGCGAGATCGCCCTCGCTGATGATGCGGTTGATCAGCTTGCCGACATCGTTGTATTGCATGATGATGGCGTTGAGATAGTGTTCGTTTTCGGTTACTTTCCAGAGCTCGACGGCGGAGAGCAGGGCCTCAAGGTTGTGCACGAGCATGCCGATTTTGTAGCGATATTCGGGTTCGTTGGTGAGGCCTTGCGTTTGAATCGCGTCCATAATCGCTTCGCTGGCACGGATGAGCCGCGCCGCGTCAAGAGGCATGGGCAGGCGGCAGCGAGCGACATAATCGGCGTAATCGAAGAAAGGCGGGTGGCGGGTCTCGCGGCTGTTGTTGAGGATTTGCTTGCCTTCCAGCGGCACATAGGCGTTTTCGCGCAGGACAGTTATGCGCGCGGCGAGATCGCCCGGCGCTTTCGCCCGCAGATAACGGCGCGTGTGTTTGTAGGTGAGCAGGGTGTTGAGGGTGTAATGCCCATCAAAGACGGGATAGACGAAAGAATCGATGGCGTTGCCGCCGATATTGGATTCCTTCAGAAAGCCCTTGGAGCCGGTGACCAGCAGATTCTGCGAGAGGATGTCGTTGCATTTGAGCAGCAGCCAGGACTTCAGCATGATGCCGTGAAATTGCAGGAAGGGGCTGTCGCTGAAGGCGAGGGCGCGGAAGAAAGTGAAGTTGATCAACGCCGCCCCCAGGGCCAGATTGTAAAGTTGACGGAAAACATTGCTGAAGCGGATTGGGTTGTCCCCGAAGATATTTTTGTTCGACAGGTGATCGATGGCGGCGGGCAGCGAGTCATCCACCATTTTCACGCCCATGTAAGCGCAATGGTATTTGGATGGCAGGGCCATCCGCTGCAAGATCTCCAGCCCGCGCCCGACCTGGCCGATGAGGATGCCCGGCCCGTCAATGTCGAATTTGGTGAGCACCATGCTGCGCAGGACATGCGTTTCCAGGCGCTGCCAGTTCCGGGTGCTGCTGTGTGGCACGGCGAAGAGCGAGAGCGAGCGCGGGCCGTTGGCGGAGGGGTCCACCTTGGCGATGACCGAATGATAATCGGCGTGGTAGGAATTGTTGATCAGCCACTTCTGGCCTTGGATGTGGAAATCCTTCTCCAGCGGATCATCGGAGAGCGGCGTGGCCCGCGTCCGCACGCTGAGCAAATCGGTGCCGGTGTGCTCTTCCGTCCAGCTTAGGGTGAAGATTTTGCCCTTGAGCTCCGCCGCGAGTTCATATTCTTCGGCGGCGACCAGCATCATATACGCCAGCCCACTGGCGGCGCAGGCGGTCATATAGCTTGGATTGTTCTTGAAATGACGGGTGGCGACCAACATCGAGCCCATCAGGTTGAAGCTGGGGTAGACGTTGTCGAGCACGTCCATCATGCCGGCGCGCAGGCGGTCATAATCCAGGATGTCGCCGAACTGGGGGTCTTTAATGGTGTTCATTAGATGGCGATTTTATGATGATGTTAAGATTTGTGATCGGCTTCAGAAAAGCCGCACTTCTTCTTGATTGAACAAGCAATATCTCTCCAGTCAGGGAACATGGAAGTATATGTGACTCCTCGTTTCTCAAGGATATCCTGCAAACCTATAATAGCTTTCTTACACAACACAATTCTGCGGAACGCACCTTCTATGTCTTTGGCGTGTAACAATTCCTCTTCAAAAGGTTTACTATAATCGCTTCTACCAGAGCCCCCAGAGTCCCACAAGAATACGGACTTCTGATTGGGTGTAAATGAAGCGCTTACCGGGTAGGTCCATACACGCAAGTTAGTACGCGCATAAAGTTCATTTTCATTAAATGCCCATATTACTGATTCGTTTAGAGGCTCCCGATTTTCGCCAGTATTCTTCCAGACGGCGAAGAAGCTCGCCACCATAGGGTCGCGTGTGGCATCTAACAGTTCTGTGGGTAATCCGTTATGTTGAGCATGAGCAACTAGAGCACTTGGGGCTTGCATATGAGGATTATCAACAGGCCCCCTGTCCGTGAAAACAAGTCTTTGTCGAACGGGATCTATCAGCGATTCGTAAGGTTTGTCTAAAGGTAAGTCTAGTCCATTGAATAAACCAATCTGAAAATAATCCATGAGCATCTGCCGATATTTGTTCAGGTCATAAGTTTGCAATCTCAGATACGCTGGCAACAATGTCCAAGAATGACAACGTTGCCCTCTGTAAATATGGTGATCACCGCATTTGGCGTGAAAAGTTTCGATCCATTTTATATACGCCTCTGCGTCATCAAAGCAGACAGTGTGCTCTTGAAATTCATTCTCGTATTCGTATTTCTTATCGTAAGTCGCTTCTAGTTCAGGTTGAGTCACGGCTATATTACCCCCTACTTCGCCACGGCCGCCTCGCGCGGCGCCGAAAATTGCTGGGCGCGGCTGTATAGACGCAGCAGGAATTCGCGCGGTTCGCCGAAGCAGCCCAGTGGCCGCTGGCGCATGAGCGGGAGGAAGTCCGTCCGCAAGGCACTCTCGCTGATTACGGAATTGAACTGATTGACGAAGGCGTTGTACTGCATGGTCACGGCATTGAGGTATTCGTCTTCGTCGGTCGCTTTCCACATTTCGCAGGCGGCCAGCAGGGCCTCCATCCAGTGCAGCATCGTGCCGAGCTTGTAGCGGTGTTCCGGGTCGGTGCTCAGGTCGCGCTCGTTCAGCTCGTCGGCCAGGGACTTCATCCGCTTGACGAGGCGGCGGGCGTCGAGATCGATCGGCAGCTCGAGGTCTTCGATGTATTGGGCATAGTCGAAGAAATCGGGATTGCGCAGCTTGCGCGAGTGGGCGCGAATTTGGTCCGCGCCGGATGAGCCGGCGAGGCCGAAGCGCAGGGTCGCCATGCGCTCGTCCACATCAGCGCGGCGCGTCGCCCCCAGGTAACGTTTGGCGTGCTTGGCGGTCATCAAGGTGTTGATGGTGTAATGGCCATCAAAGACGGGCAGGACGAAGGAGTCGATGGCGTTGCGCCCGATGACCGATTCGGCCAGAAATCCCTTTGAGCCGGTCACCAGCAAGTTCTGCCCCAGCAGTTCGTTGGCGCGCAGCAGCAGCCAGGATTTGAGCATGACGCCGTGGAACTGCAGGAAGTTGCTCGCGCTCAACGCCAGCGCGCGATAATAGATGAAGTTGAGCACAGCCGCGCCCATGACGATGTTGTACATCTGCCGCAGCACATTGCTGAAATTGATGGGATTCTCGTTGAAGATGCGTTTCTTGGAGAGGTGCTCGATGCTGGCGGGAATCGCTTCGTTGAGCAGGTTGATGCCGACATAGGCGCATTGGTATTTGCTGGGCATAGCCATGCGCTGCAGGATCTGCAGGCCATGCCCGACCTTGCCGAGCAGGCGGCCCGGCCCGTCAATGTCGAAGCTGGTCAAGACCATGCGCCGCAGGACGTGCGTCTCCAGCCGCTGCCAATTCTTGCAGCTGCTTTGGGGCACGAGGAAGATCGAGAGCGAGCGCGGTCCGCTGGAGTCGGGGTCGGTCTTGGCGACGATCGTATGATAATCGGCGTGGTAAGAATTGTTGATCAGCCACTTGCGGCCCTTGAGATGATAATCGACGCAAGCGGGGTCGTCGTGGAGCGGGCTGGCGATGGTGCTGGCGCTGAGCAGGTCGGAGCCGATTTCCTCTTCCGTCCAGCCGAGGGTGAAGAGGCTGTCTTTGAGCTCCTCGGCGATGTCGTCTTCGCCGGCCGCGATGATGGTCATCCAGGCGAGCATGCTGGCGCCGGCCGCGATCATGACATCGGGTTCATCGCCGTAGAGCTCGGCGCCGACTTGGAGCGACTTGTGCATGTCAAAATCAGGCAGGAGCGCGTTGTAAAGATGCAGGATCGACCCCCGCAACTGGTCGAAGTCGACGATGGCGCCGAAATCCGGGTCGTTTATATACATGCTCGACGGTCCAATAGGTCAGTTCGCTACTCAAGCAGCGCAGTATACGCGAACAGTCGCCGTCGCTCAATAGCAGGCGACAATGCGAAATATTTCACAAACCCGCGCATGTTGAAACACCATGAGCGGGGGAAAGCTACGAATTGCTTTAAGCCTCGCGCACAGATTTAACAATCTCGCGCAATTGGCGGTCGAAATTTGGGTCGGCCGCTTTGAACTCCTGGCCACTGATGACGAGCGGCGCGCCGAAGACGACGATCTCCGCGCCCAGCGCCAGCGTTTGTATCGCTTGGGGGACGCTCAAGCCGCCGACGGCCTGCACGGGGATATCGACCGCGGCCAGCACGTCTTCCAGGTCGTCAAGCGGGCTGAGGCCCGGGATCATATTGCGCTCGTCGAAGCCGGTGTGCACGATGATGAAATCGACGCCCATGTCCTGCGCCCCCCGCGCGCGGCCCGGTTTGTCGGGGCAGAGCATGACATCGCACATCACTTGCTTGCCGTAGCGCCGCGCCATTTTGACCTGCTCGATGATGCTGGCGTCATGCGCCTGGCCCATCACGACGACCATATCGCCGCCGGCTTTGAACATCATCTCGGCTTCCAGCCCGGCGCCATCCATCGTCTTGAGGTCGACGACGATGGGCGTGTCGGGGAAGTTGCTGCGGAAGGCGCGCACGGCATGCAGGCCCTCGGCGAGCAGCAGCGGGGTGCCAACTTCCAGCCAGTCGACGCCGGCCTTCACCGAGGCGCGGGCGAGGTCGAGCGCTTCGTCGAGGTCGATGACATCAATTGAGATTTGAATTTTGGCCTTCATGGCGCCCCCATCCCTAGCCCTTCCCCCAAAATGAGGGAAGGGGAGAATCCGTGCAAATTAGCGATCTTTAGGCCCCTCCCTCTTTATGGGCTGAGGGGTCTACGGGCAGCAGAACCGACTTGACGTTGACGCCGGCTTCCATTTCTTCGAAGGCTTCTTCCCAATCGCCGAGTCCGTAGACGCCGCCGATGATGGGACTCAGGTCGATCTGGCCGCTGGAGAGTAGCGCCAGCGCCCGCTCCCAGGTCGAGTACAAGTGGCTGAAGCAGCCTTGGAGCGTCACCGCCTTTTGCACCAGCGGGTCGAGGTTGAAGTCCATCGGCTGCGGCCCCCAGCCGATTTTGGTGATGATGCCGTTGGGGCGGACCATGTCCATGGCCGATTTCAGGGCGATGCTGGCGCCGCTGCAATCGACGATCAGGTCGGCGCCGTGGCCATCGCCGAGCGAGCGCACCAGCTCCAGCGGGTCGTGCTCGTCAATATTGAGCGTCTGGGTCGCGCCGATATCGGCGGCGACAGCCAGGCGTTGCCGGTCGACTTTGGTGCCGAGCATGATGATCTCGCCGGCGCCGCGCAGTTTGGCGATGAAGAGGGCCATCATGCCGATGGGTCCGGGACCTTGAATCACGACGGTATCGCCCGGACGCACAACGGGCGTTTTCTCGACGAGGGCGTTGTAGGCGACGCAGATTGGCTCGGTCAGCGACGCCTGCTCAAAAGACACATTTTCCGGGATGTGATGCAGGATCGCCTCGCGCGCGGTCACGAATTGGGTGAAGGCGCCGTCGATGAGCGCGCCATATCCAAGGCGGTGCGGACATTGGTTGTAATCGCCGGCATGACAGTAGGCGCAGCTGCCGCAGACTTCGGCCGCCGTTTCAACGGCGACGCGGTCGCCCACTGAGAAGTTTTCCACGCCCGCGCCGAGGGCAGCGACCGTCCCGCAGAATTCGTGACCCAGCACGAGTGGCAGGGTGATCGCCCAACTCTGATGATTCCGCCACATGTGGATATCGCTGCCGCAGACGCCAGCGGCGCGGACTTCCACGACGACATCGCCCGGTTTGGGGTCGGGCGGCTGCGGGATATCGCGCAGTTCGACATTTTTGTCCTGGCGTCCGTATTTTATGAGCGCGTCCATAATGTAGTCCTTGCGAGTTTCGCGGGCGGCCCGCCGGATCGCCCGCAATTGATATTCGACTTGGCTCCGGGTTGGCTTCTGAATCGGTTTATTGCGGCGCGCTCAAGATTCGGGGAAGAGCAGCTTGAGTTCGAGTTCAAAGCCGGGCAGAATCGTCTCTCCGGACAAACTGCCGTCAAGACCGACAAATTCGATATTCAATCCATCGCCCTCGCTGGCGCGGCAAACGTCCACGCCCTTTTCCGCTGGCAATACTATCCATACCAGCCTAGTGCCATTGGCGAGGTAGACAACAGCTTTGCGGCGAACTTCAGCGAGCGAATCTGTGGGGGAAAGGATCTCGACCGCCAAATCCGGCATGGCTGGCACGAATTTATTGGGGAAGGGCTGTGGCGCCCTTGATTTGCTGATGAAGGCGACATCCGGCGCGAGCAGCGTGTTCCGGTCATCCGGCGGATAATAGCCTGTCTCCACTGTGCCTTTGCCTAAGTCATGCTGTTCGAGGAATACCCGCAAGTGATACCCGATTTCAAATGCTAGATTTCCATGTTCTCCACCTGGTGGCATATCCCAATACAACTCCCCATCAATGAGATAGAAATACTTGTCATGGTTTTCCGGTCGGTGTGAGAGTTCCCAGACATTGTCGACGGTGTAAAGTTTTTCTTGGATTGCCATCGATTTTTAGTCTCTCTATGCTAATGGACGTTGAGTATAGCACAGGTCGCCGATGTTACGCATGCTGGGCGCGGTGGGGCGACTTGAAAGATCGCCCTTGGAATTATCATGTTGGGTGAGCGAAATACTTCCGGCGCATACGATGCAGGAATTCGAGCGATGCCTGCATCTCTTCCATGCCATTCATGCCGTCTTCAATGCTGATCCAGCCCTTGTAGCCGACATCGCGCAGAATTTGGAAGATCGTATCGTAGTCGTTCAGTCCGCGGCCGGTCACCCCGTGCTGCAGCGCATCGGAATAACCGACTGAGCCGTCGCTGCGGCGCAGGTCTTCCAGGGAAGCGCCGGGAGAAAGGAAGCGGTCGCTGGCATGCACGCTGACGACGCGGTCGGCCACGGCCCGCAGCAGCTCAATAGGGTCGTCGCCGGCGACGATGGCGTTGGACGGGTCGTACTGCACGCCGAAATATTCGCGTTCGGGGATGGCGTCGAGCAAGGCGAGGAATACATCCATCTTCTGGGCGAATTCGGGATAGATCCAGAAGCCGTCTTTGTAGTGGTTTTCCAGACCTAGGATGACGCCCTGTTCACGCGCGGCCGGCAGGACCGCCTCAATGCACTCGACCACCCACTCGATGCCTTGCTCGCGGCTGACTTCCGGGTAGCGCTGCCCGCTCAGTACACGGCATACAGCGCCCTCGCCGCCCAGGAACCGGGTGACGCGGATCATCTCCGCCTCGCGCTCGACCGCGCGCTTCCGTTGATCGGCGTCGGGGTGGGTAAAATCCGGCGAGCAGCAGAGCATCGGCATCTCGAAGCCGGCGCCGGCAATGGCATCGCGTACGCGCGCCAGATAATCGTCAGCGAGACTGGTGAAGAAACCCTCGTACATTTCGAGGCCGTCGGCGTCGAGCGTCCGCGCCATGTTTATCCAGTCAAACACGGACATCCTGCGGTCGCCGGCGATGTCATCGAGATAACACTTGGGAAAAGCGGCTATTTTCATGGCTATATTCCGGCGCGTCAGCTAGATGCCGCAAACGCTGAGCAGGATAATGCGGCTGCGATGGCCAGCTTCCAGCCGCTGAAAGAGCATTGCGCGCCAGGCTTCCTCGCGCTCAATAGCAGCTGCCCGCTCATCTTTCTCGGCTTCAGGCGCATTTTCAAAATCATTGACGAGGGAATTCAAGCGAGTATCAGCCGCTTCAACAGCCTGTTCAAGCGACAGCGCATTGGATTCTCCCCAGGCGATGCCACGCGCCTTGTTCTTCAGCGTGAACAGGCGCGTGTCTCGGTAGAATTGCTTGACTGTCTCGACATCATCGGTGGTAGTCATTATCCAGGTCGTTGTGCCCCAGGCCCGCGGCCGCAAGAAATCGTATTCGACATCGACCGTTTCGCCATTGGGGTAGAGCGGCATCCACCAATTCTCAACATCATAGGCGCACTTCAGATCGCCAATCAGGACAATCGCAGCGATGAAGATGAGCGCGCTCCCGATCATGATGAGCGATGTCTTGAGGCAACCTGTTTGACTGCGATTGGCTTCCACGGCGTTTGTTCGTTTCCCTTAGATTTGAGTCGAGTTCGGAATGCCTGCGCGGCCACTCGGGCTTTGAGGCGATGGCAGGCGCAGCCCGGATTTTATCACATTGAACGCTGGATTTGACGCGCGATATTTCGCAGTCGGCAATTGACATGAGCAAGTTTGGGAGAATGCGCGCTGAGTTTATGGGATAGCCTTATGACGGGAACCGCAAATTGTTGACCACAGTCCCTCGTGAGTGACAACTCGGCTCACACAAAATTACGAACCCGCAAAAATAGGAATCTGTAGGGGCGTTTCGCTGAAACGCCCGAAAAATGGAAACACCTTATTTGGCTTTCTCCGCGCTCTCTGCGCTCTCTGTAGTTCATTTTTGCGCGACTTACTTGCACTTACTGAGAACACAGAGATTTCCACCACCCCCGACAAAATTCGTCCATTGCATACAGGGAAAGACCGTGTTATATTCGCGCATTGTACATACATTTATGTACATTTCAAAATTGTTCTTAGCGCAAGCGCCAGACTTTTATGCCGGAAAAACTCGATAAGATCAGGCTTGACCACAACAGTTACATTTCTCTGCATGTGCAATTGCATAATCAGTTGCGCCGGCTCATTGTGTCTGGCCGCTGGCGGTATGGGGAGCGCATCCCGACTGAAATGCAGCTCGCCCGCCATTTGGATATCAGCCGCACGACCGTGCGCATCGCCACCCAGCGCCTCGAAGTCGAAGGCTTGATAAAGCGAAGCGCCGGCCGCGGCACCTTTGTCATGTATCAGCCGCGAGAGAATAGCGCGAACCGCTCCATCGGTTATCTCACTTGCAGTTTCCACAATGAAATCCATACCAATATCCTCAGCAGCGCCCAGACGGAGCTGCGTTCCGCCGGTTATCAAGTGATTTTCAGCAATTCGAGAGATCGCGATGACGAGGCGCGGATCCTGCGGCAGCTGCTTGATGACGAGGTGGCCGGGCTGATGCTCTGGGCGAATGCGAAACCAACGGATGAGACGCTGTCCATCCTGGCGGAATTTGCGGAGCAAGAAATTCCAATCGTCTTCATGGATCGGTTGATAGACGGCATTCATGCGGATTATGTCGCGAGCGACAACTTCGGCGGTTCTTATGATCTGGTCTGCCATCTTGTCGAGCTGGGGCATCGGCATATTGTGCAGCTCATGCCGAATATTGACGACCTGCATCCCGTCAATGAAAGGCGGCGCGGCTATATGACCGCCCTTGAAGAACGCGGCCTATTCGCTTACGCGCCGTGGAAGATCAGCGCGCCGGGACGCCACGAATTTCACGAGACCGATATTTACAGCCTGGTCGGCTCAGGCAGCCGGGATGTCATCCAGCAGGTAGAGAGTTTGACCGACGCCGAGGGCCCCATGCCGACGGCGATTGTCTGCGTCAACGATATTCTCGCCATCGTGACGATAAGCGCCTTGCGCAACATGGGTTATGGCGTGCCGGATGATGTGTCCGTTGTCGGCTTTGACGATATCAGCCTGGCATCGCATATCGGCGTGCCGCTGACGACGGCGACGCAGGATGCCTACGAGTTGGGCAAGGTGGCTTCGCAGATGCTGCTGGAACGGCTGAGCGGTGAGGATTTGGCGCCCCGCAGTTATGCCGTGCCGACAAAGTTAAGCATCAGAGCGTCTACGGCGGCGCCTTTTATCGGCGTCGACAGTTTGGTCGAATCATAGGGAGAGGAGGCGGAAGCGGAGGGAATTCAACAAGTTTGCTTGGCAACCTGGGCGCCGCCAGCGCGCCCGTCATTCGGCAGGCGCCAGCCGCTGAATGACAAACCATTTTCGGAGTTGGCGAACGCAAACCCTATTCAATAGTTGTAGGAGTACAACACATGAATGCAAGAACCGTACTTTTCGTTCTTCTCGCCGTCGTCGTCGCGTCCTTTAGCTTCACGGCTATGGCGCAGGATGTCGCGCGTGAAGACACCGCGATCTTCGACCGTGACGGTCGCGTTGGCCCCCAGCCCGCCTTTGACAACTACAATCCCTTCGTGCCCAACAATCTTAGCAATGGCGGCTTGGGCCAAGCTGTATTTGAGCCGCTGTTCATCCTGAACTACGAAACCGGCGAAGTCATGCCTTGGTTGGCGGCGGGCGCGTCCAGCAACGATTCGCTCGATGTCTGGACCTTGAACTTGCGTGAAGGTTCGGCCTGGTCCGATGGCGAAGCCTTGGATGCCGATGATGTCGTCTTCA
>JAPPEU010000072.1 GCA_028875245.1 Chloroflexota bacterium | reverse complement strand
TATGTCGATCCAGTTTTTCAACACTGTCTATCAAGTCGCCCGAAAGCGCATCCTTAGCTGCGACGGGCGACCAGGTTGCTCGCCCCTACACGTTCTCGTTGTGCAGAGTTCATTATTTTGTGTGAGCCGAGTTGTCACTCGCGAGGGACTGTAAGGGCGAGAGACGGTCAGTGTCTACGCGACCCTTGTCTCGCCCTAATCTACGCGCAATATAGGGGGGCGGCCTTTAG
Source organism: Chloroflexota bacterium (assembly GCA_028875245.1). Taxonomy (GTDB): domain Bacteria; phylum Chloroflexota; class Anaerolineae; order Aggregatilineales; family Phototrophicaceae; genus UBA6055. The sequence continues at coordinate 5,942 of JAPPEU010000072.1, read as the reverse complement.
GCGGCCACCGGACGTTTGAAATCGCGCCAGACGATGCCTTCGTACAAGATGAAGGTGACAAGCGCGCTCAGGAAGACAAATTGCGGGATGACTTCCAGCCCGACCGTCTCAGCCAGGATGCCGCCCAGCCAAGGCAGCAGGGCCATGCCCAGGCTGGCGCCCGTGAATTGCAGCCCCATGGCGTTGGCGCTGTGCGCGCCGCCGACGCGCCCCGGCGTATCCGATGCCATCAGCGGGGCAAAGGGCGCGATCGCGAAACCAATAAGCGCCAGGCCGATCAAGCTGGCCAGCGGGCTCAGATCGGACCAGAGCAGGCCCGCGCCAATCATGATGAGGATGTTGTTCAGGCGGAGGTAGCTGCTGCTGCTGATGCGCGTGATGATGAAGCCGGCGAAGAAGCGGCTGACGGTCAGGCTGGCCCAATAGATGCTGACCCAGGTTGCCGCCACTTTCGGCTCAATCGAGCGCGCGCCGATGAGGAAGCTGTTGGCGAATTGCCCGGCGACCAGTTCGTTGCCGGTGGCCAGCAGCCAGGCGCCCGCCATCAGCCAAAGGACGGGCAAGCGCAAGGTCTGCCGCATGCCGGCATGGGCTTGCTCCCCGCCGTCCGCATTCCCTTCGCTGATGCGCCATTCATGTCGCGTGACATAAAACAGCAGAAACATCAGCACGCGCGCCCCGGCGAAGAGCAGGTAAATCCAGCGCCAGTCAAGGGCGAGATCAATGACGATGGTGGTGACGACGAACGGGCCAATGGTCGAGCCGATGCCGTAACTGCCATGCAGCCAATTCATGCGGCGCGCGCTGAAATGAACGGCGGCGAATGCGTTCAAGCCGACGGCCATGACGCCGGAGCCGAAGCCGCTGCAAAAGGCGAAGATCAGGATGACGATCCAGGATGGCGCCAAAGCGAAGGCAAGCATGCTAAGCGCGAAAAGGCTTACGCCGCCCATCATCACCGGCGCGATGCCAACGGCGCCGATGATGGGTCCGCTGACGCCGCTGGTGATCGTGCGTCCGACCGTAGCCGCGGTCAGCAATGCGCCGAGCGCGCTGACCGTGACGCCGAAGTCGGCCTGCATGTAAATCCAGACCACGCCCAGGGCGCCGCCGTTAATGCCGCCGATCGCGAAGACCGAGCAGCAGATCAGCCACAGCTTCAAAGAATCGTCGCTGCGTCGTTTGCGCATGTGGAGCCTGCCTGGACTCATAGGCGCCGGACATATTCGGGGGAGTGTATCCAAGTTTAGACGCGCGGGCTATGCTGCCGCCCCGCTACAACGAAATCTATTCGCGCGCTCCATATCTAGCCCGCCAAAATCGAATCTGTAGGGGCGAGACTTGTCTCGCCCTAACGCCACCTCATACTCCAGCGGGCGTTTTGGCGAAACGCCCCTACAAGGCTTGACCGTTACTGGGTCAAAACAGCAAGCGCAAGTAGGTTGCGTAAAAAACCAACTACAGAGAACGCAGAGAGCACAGAGATACCCCAATCAAATGTTTCTATTTTCGGGCGTTTCAGCGAAACGCCCCTACAGCGCTGTTTGTGGTGCAACATAGGATCTCTTTGTGCCCTCTGTGCGTGCCTCTTTTCCTCTTATTTAATGAACCTACCAAATTCCATCTGCAATCATAGCGAAATTTGTAGGGGCGAGACTTGTCTCGCCCTAACGCCACCTCATACTCCAGCGGGCGTTTCAGCGAAACGCCCCTACAAGTTGAACTTGACCCGATTTTGTGGACAGCAAACAGACACCGGCTACCGCGCCAGCCGCTCACGCAGCAGCTTGAACAGCCAGGCCAACTCATCAATCTTCATGACGCGCGCCGCCAGGAAAAAGACGCCCCCATAGAGGAGCGCGCAAAAGCCCACCAGCGCCACCTCCTGCAGAATGCTTTCCGCGCCGATCCAGCGCGACAGTCCCGGCAAGGTGACCAGCGCGAGCCCCGCCATGACTAGCGATGCCAGCGCCGACTTGGCGCCGGTGCGCGCCAGCCGCTGCCGGCCGAAACCGCCCAGCCGCCGCCAGAGCAGCACGCCGCTGATGGAAGCGTGCACAAAATGCTTCACGCTGTCGGCGATCATCAGGCTGAACAAGCCGAAGCGCTCGAATAGCAGCAGAGCGACAGCCAGATAACCGACCAGGCTGACGATGCCGACGAGCGCCGGCGTCAGCGTGTCCTTGCGCGCGTAGAAGGCGTAAACGAGCAGCAAATCAAGGGCGGCGAAGGGCAAGCCGATCAAATAAAGGCGCAGCGCCCGGGCCGTAATCTCGGTGTCGGCGGCCAGGAATGCGCCGTTCTCGAAGAGCAGCGCGATGATGGGCCCCGCCAGCACGAACAAGCCGGTCGCGGCCGGCAGTATCAGCGTGGTCGCCAGGCGCAAACCCAGACCGAGCGTATCTTTGAAAGCGCGTTGCGCCGCCTCGGTCATCTCGGCTGATTGGCGCGCCAGGGTCGGCAGGATGGCCACGCTGATGGCGGTCGCCACCAAGCCCTGCGGGAATTGCACCAGCGTGGTCGCCCAATTCATGATGGCGATGCCGCCTTCGATCGTCTGGCTGGCCAGGTTGTAGCTGAAGGGCCGGATGATCAGCGTGTCGATCACGAGGGAGAGCATGACCGGCAGGTAGAGCAGGCCGATGCTTTTCAGGGCCGGATGCCGCCAGTTGACGCTGGGGCGCAGGCGGCGCAAGCGCAAGCCGGGCATCTGCAGCAGCATCTGCGCAATCGCGCCAGCCAGCCAGCCGACCGCCACTGCAATGATGCCGGCTGAGGGGCGCGCAATGACGAAGGGAAGGGCGATGGAGCCGCCATCCAGGCGCGGAAGCAGCGCCAGCGACGGCGCCAGCGCGAGCGTCACCAGCACGATGCAGGCGTTAAACACCAAGCCAGCGAAGGCCGGCAGCGTGAAGGAGCGCAGCGCGAAGAGCGTCCCGCTGAAGACGGCGAAGAGGCTCATGAAGATGAGGGCGGGCGCGGTCAGGCGGAGCAGCTCGACAGCGAGACGCCGCGTCCCGCTGTCAGCGCCCGGCGCCACCACTGGCACAATCTGCGGCGCAAAGAGCTCCAGCAGCAGGACGAGCAGCGCCAGAATCGCAATGACCAGGCTAATCAAAGCGGAGACGACGCGCCACAATTCCTCGCGGCCGCGCCGGGTGATCACATCGCTGAGCACTGGCACGAATGCGCCGTTGATATGGCCGCCAATCAGCAGATCGTAAATGGCTTTGGGCACGATGATAGCGACCTGCAGAGCATCGACCGCGCCGCTCGCGCCGAAGAGATAGGTGATCACCATTTCGCGGACCAGCCCGAGGAGGCGGCTGCAGATGTTGCCCAAGGCGAGAATGCCGCTGGCGCTGGCGAGGCGCGCGTTGGTGCGTTCCTGATCTCCCGGCACGGTCGCATCGGAAGCGGCATCCGCCTGCAATGATGGAGTTTCCGCCATTATTCAGTTGGCTTTCGCGTTAGGCGCATGGCGTATCAATATACACGCCGCGTACAGTCTTGCTCAATCCGCGCCTAAGCGAAGATCGGGCCGGCATAACGGGCGCCCGCCATCAATATCAGCGAGACCAGGGCCAGCCAGAAGCTGACGCGTCCGTTGCGGCGCATCTTGTCTTCAATCTGCCCCAGCGTCCCCTCGTCGGCCTTTGCCGCCTTGGCAAGCCGAGCGTAATGCCCGCTCCGCCGCCAGACGGTGAAATAGCCATGACCGAAGGCCAGCAGCCCGAAGAGCGCGCCTAGGGTCAAGATGACGCCCATCGCGCTGCTCATCGCTTCGTGATAAGCGAGCAGGCCGTATAAGAGCAGGCCGGCGATGGTGGCGACGAGCGCCGACAGCGGGATCAGGCGCGGAAAATGCGTCTTGCTGTAGAGGGCGCGCAGGAAGCGGCCGCCCTCCGCCCCGGACGAGCCGGCCATGGGCTCGATGTAGAAGGACATCAGCAAAGCCGCCCCGACCCAGATGAGCCCAGCCACAATATGCAGCAGGCGCAATAGCGAGATGATCAGCGCGCCGCTCGCCGTACTAATGTCCATGACAGGCTCCCCTATGATTTCAAATTCACGAAGACGCGCGCTGCGCCATTCCATTATAAACCGCTTTGCTCCGGCGAAACTGTAGGGCTGACACTTGTGTCGCCCTCCGCCGCAACGAAAACTGTAGGGGCGTTTCGCTGAAACGCCCGTTTCAATCCCAGCACACCTTCGGGCGTCTCGGCGAGACGCCTCTACAAAGTCAGCAGGTAGGCGATCAAATCGGCGACATCGGCTGCTTCCAGGCCCTCCTCGTAACGCGCGTACATGATGTTGGAATAACCGGCGACCAAGTGCCGCCCGGGGCGCAAGATGCTCCAGAACAGGTATTCCTCGGCCGATTGGCCGGCGACGCGCTGGCCGGCGACGCTGGCAATGCCCGCCAGCGCATTGCCGATGCCGCTGCTCTCGCCGGTGATCTTGTGGCAGGCGGCGCAGGCGGGCGCTTCATTGTTCGACTGATTGAAGAGCTTTTCGCCGCTGCCGGCGTCGGCCAGGGCGAGATCCAGATCCGCGAAGGCGATGCGCGGCGGGTCGGCGCTGCAAGCCGTCATGAGCAGCAGACCGAGGCTGATCAGCGCAAGCGAAATCGTTCTAAAGCGCGCGGCAGGTTTCATAAGGCCTTTTGACAGGATTGCAGCCGCCGCCTATTATCACATTTGCCAAGCAAGGACTCAATCCGTACTCGCGAAGAGTTGAGAAATCGACCATGCGCCATCACATCAGCGCCGAGCAACTGCGCCAGACGCGCTTAAGCCGCCAACTTCTCAACGATACCAACCGAGCGTCATCCGCTGCCGATATCGCGCGCGCGCTTTTCGCCCTGCAAGCGCAGGAGTGGCCGTCGGCGCAGTTGGCCATTCACGCCCGCGCTCGCGGAATCACGCAGGCCGATGTCATCCATGCCCGCGAAGTCGAGCGCGCTTTCGTCTTGACTTGGAGCTTGCGCGGCACCCTGCATCTGGTCGCGGCGGAAGATCTTCGCTGGCAGCTCGAGCTCTGCGGGCCGCCCGCCCTCCGCGGCACGAGAAGTCGCTACAAGCAGCTCGGGCTGACCGAGGACATTCGCGAGCGGGCGCTGGGGGCGATTGAAGACATCTTGCGCGGCGACAATGCCTTGCCCCGGGCGCAACTGGCGGAAGCGCTTGGCGCGCGCGGGATTCCGGTCGCCGGCCAAGCCATTCATCACCTCGCGCGCTTCGCCGCCTTGCGCGGTCTGATCTGCTTCGGGCCGGCCATCGATGGCGACCTGACATACGCGCTGCTCGACGAGTGGGCGCCGGCTGATGGCGCCAAGCCCAACGCTGATGAGGCGCTGCGGCAATTCGCGCTGCGTTATCTGGCCGCATACGGACCGGCGACAATGGCGGATTTCAAGCGCTGGTCGGGCTTGACAGCGGCGCAGGCGAAGCAGGCTTGGGCCGCTATCAGCGCCGAATGCCTTGCGCTGTCCCTTCCCGCCGGCGAGGCGCTGCTGCTGGAGCGGCAGGCCGCCCTGCTTGAGTCCTCGCCAGACGAGCCTACCCTGCGCTTGCTGCCGCGCTACGACAACTACCTGCTGGCTTACGCGAGCCGCGCCTTCATGGTCGATGAGGCTTATGCCAAGCAGGTCCATCCCGGCGGCGGGCTGATCCGCGCCTGCGTCATCATCGACGGGGAGGCGAAAGCCAATTGGAAACTGGAGAAACGCGGGGCACGCCAGCGGCTTGTCGTCGATCCTTTTGAGAAGCTGGAGGCCGGTCAGTTAGAATTGCTGGAGGCCGAGGCCAGGTCATTGGGCAGTTTCTTCGAGACCAGCCTTGAACTGCGCGTCGCAAGCGGCTAGCTAGAACGCGATGGGAAAATGCCCGCCTCGTCGACTTGCTTGACAAGCAGGGCAAATTTGCATACCGTAAAGATAG
>JAPPEU010000015.1 GCA_028875245.1 Chloroflexota bacterium | reverse complement strand
TCGGTGTCCTCGGTGGTAAAGTTTTTTTTGTTTCCACCGAAAGGGATACACTTCCTTATGCCGCCTCCTCGCGCAGATGCAGCGGAATTTGTCAATATTGTCGCTCAAGTTTGCGAGTGCTATACTAGCGTCCGTTAATCTGGACAGATTGGCCAGCGCCTCGCGGGGACATCAAGCGGCGGCAGCGGCCGGCGATAAGGAGACAATAGATGGCGGATCAAGCAGGGCTTGCGGGGGTCTCGGTTGCCGATATCGCAACCAGCTATATCGACGGCAGCATCGGCAAACTGATCTACAGCGGTTACGCCATTGAAGACCTTGCTGAAAACGCCACCTTTGAAGAAGTCCTGTTCCTGCTATTCAACAGCCGTCTGCCCAATCGCGCGGAATATGAAGCGCTTCGCAACGCAATCGCGCGCGACGCCGCGATACCGGACGAAGCGATCGCTATGCTCAAGTCGCTGCCGAGAGACACGTCAGGGATGGCGGCGCTGCGGACGGCTGTCTCCATGCTCTCCGCCTTTGACAGCGACGCCGAGAACCTGACGGACAAAGAAGCGGCCAAGGCAAAGGCTATTCGCTTAACCGGCCAAATCACCACCGTATGCGCCGCCTGGATGCGAATCGCCAAAGGCGAAGAACCGGTTTCGCCTCGGGCCGACCTCAGCGTGGCGGAGAATTTCGTATACATGATATCCGGCGGCGAGCCGGACGCGACCGCCTGCGCCGCGCTCAATGTTTACTTGGTGCTGCTTGCCGAGCATGGCATGAATGCGAGTACATTCACGGCGCGCGTCGTCACCGCTACCGGTTCTGATATGCACAGCGCAATCGTCGCCGGCATCGGCGCGCTGAAAGGACCGTCGCATGGCGGAGCCAATTCGGCGGCGATGAAGATGTTCCTTGAAATCGGCGAAGTTGATAATGTCGTTCCCTGGTTCGAAAAGTACATCAAGTCGGGCGAGCGGCGCATCATGGGCATTGGGCATCGGGTCTACAAATCGAATGATCCGCGCGCTGGCATTCTCCGCCGTCATGCGGAAGCGCTGGCGGAAAGCTCGGGCAAGCGCAAGTGGTATGACATCGCGGTCAAGTTAGCGGATACGGCGCGCGCCGATGACTATTTTGTCAAGCGCAATCTTTATCCCAATGTCGATTATTACAGCGCGATCGTCTTGTACACGCTTGAGCTGGACATCGATATGTTTACGCCGCTCTTTGCCATGGCGCGGATTGCCGGCTGGTCCGCCCATGTGATCGCTCAAATGGGTGGGCGTTTGATTCGACCCAAGGCGAATTATGTCGGCCCCTTTGATTGCAAGTGGACGCCCATCGACGAACGGTAGCGCCGCACCCTCCAGCCGCCGTCCGCCGCGAGCCCAGACTGTTTGCCCTTCTCGCCCGCATTTGCCTTGCGGCAATCTCTTGTGCTACGCTTTCCAATAGATTCGGCTGCTTGCGAGAGCAGGAAATCCGGTAGTTGATATAAGCGCGGGGGTTTTCTTCGCTGCCGTTGAGCCACTGGGTTGGCAGTCTGCTGCGAGATCGGCGTCATGATTCCCTACAAAATCGTCGGCACTTCGAATTACCGACCTTATGTCGCCTTTTTTGTCACCGTCGCCAATGTGCTGGCGTTTATCTACATTTTGACCTACGCCTTTCTCGGTGGTCTTGCGCTTGAGGAAGTCTACCGACAGTACGCGCTGGATGTCTGCGCCGTGCACAGGCAGCCGCTAAGCGAGACGCTGATTGACGGCGCGCGCAGCATCTTCCTGCACATGAGCTTTGTGCACCTGACCTCAAATATCATCATTTTTTATGTTTTCGGCGCCCGCATTGAGGAGCATCTGGGGCATCTGCGCTTTCTCGTCTTTTATCTCGCCGTCGGCTTTGGCGGACATTTGGGCCATCTGCTGTTTGACGGCGGCTTGTGCAGCGAACCGCAGTATATGGTGGGGTCCAGCGGCGCCATCTCCGGCATTATCGGCGCATTCCTTTTCCTCTTCCCGACGGCGCGCATCAAATCGAAGATCGTCGTTTTGAAAGTGTTCGGCTACGATGTCGATGTACCGGCCTGGCTCTATCTCGTATACTGGTTCTTCTTGCAATTCTTCAATCAGGTGGGTTCGGTCGCGCCGCGGATCAATGTTCATTGGGGCCATGTCGGCGGCTTCATCACCGGGTTGGCGCTGATATTTCTCTTTTCTTTCTTCATCAAGCCGCCCCGCGCGCCTTGAGGGGCAGCCGCTGATGAGATGCCGAGCAGGCTTGCGCGAAACAAAATGCTTGTGATAACGTAATAGGGGCAAGGCAAGTTAAGGGCGGGGCTATGTTTCCATTGACGGTGGTTGCGCGGGACAAAAAGATACCCAAGGCAACTGTCATCATCATCGCGGTCAATCTGCTGATCTTCCTTTGGGAGCTTTCGGTAGACGCCAAGTGTGATGGCTTCCTCAAGGCTGCCTTGCAGAATTATGGCCTGGAGGTTTGCAAAATCGGAGAGCAGCCAATTTCAACAACCGGATTGGATGCGTTCCGCAGTTTGTTCTTGCATGCCAGCGCGGGTCATGTTCTCGGCAATATGTGGTTCTTGTTCCTCTTTGGCGGCCTGGTCGAGCGCTACCTGGGCAGCGTTAAGTTTGCGCTCGCTTATCTTGGTTTCGGCGCCGTGGCGACTTTGGCGCATGTCGCGCTGGGCAGCACCGTCTGCACAGTGACGGATACCGGCGTGGTGATCGGCGCGAGCGGCGCGATCGCCGGCGTGATGGGCGGCTTTCTCGTTCTGCGGCCCAACGCCAAGGTCAAGACAATGCTCGGCTTCTTCCGCCCCTTCGTCTGGTCGGTGAATGTGCCCGCTTTTCTCTTCCTGGGCTACTGGCTATTGATGGATGTCTTGCAGCAAGTGGGTTGGATCGGCGTGGAGACTGATGTGGCGCATTGGGCGCATATCGGCGGCTTCCTGGCCGGTTTGCTGTTCATCTTCTTCGCCGGGTTCGTAAAACCGCTGCCAAAGCCGGACCCGCTGGAGCATCTGGCGGAGTAACTTGTCCAACACAATTCACAGGCAACCTGGGAGCCGCGGCGAAAACGTCGCGGCTTTTTTGTTTGCGGCGCGTGGCAGGCAGCCAAGCCTCAAAGCGACGGGATATACAGAATGATGAGGTTGGTCACAATTTGACAGATCCAGGCGGCCGCCAAACCATTGCGCTTGCGCACGTAAACGTAGAGCAAATTCATAGTGAGCAGAAGGATGACGATAACCAGCGCGATCACTTGATAATCGGTGATCGCCCCCCACATCACGGGAAAGAAAAGCACGATATTCCACAGCGTCGCCAGCAGGCCGACGATCCAGAATTGCAGCAGGCCTTGCAAGAGCCCGCGGAAAAAGAGGGTCTCGGCGATAGGCATGACAAAAACCAGGAAGGCGAGCAAACTGCCGGCTGTCATAGCGGGGAACAGCTGCTCCGTTGCCGGCGCCAATACATGCTGACCGAGGAAGACAAGAAAGGGTATGCCCAGCAGCACGCCGTACAGCAAGCCCCAGCCCAGATTGTCCGGCCGCTCCTGGCCGATGCGCTCCATGCTTCCGAGCAGCCACGAGAGGACGCTCACGCCGGCCAAGGCGCCCCAAGCCAGCGCATAGCGCAACTCGACGCTCTCCGGCAGCAGGGGCGTTAAGCCGACGCTGAGCGCCGCCGCGATGATGAAGCCGAAGAGCGGATCGCTTGCGCCCCGATATTGCGCGGGTATGGCGATGCTTCTTCCTTCGTTCTGTCCTTCGGCAGGTTCCGCCGTCTCGGGTTCGCTCTGTGATCGATCCTTCGCATCGGCCAAAGGATCGAATGGCGCATTGGGCATCATGGAAGAATTGCACTCACCGCCGACACTATCTTTGCGATTGCGGGCCGATCAATCCAGTAATGCGTACGCAGACGGATCACGCCCTTTTCTCCGCTATAGGGGGACATACGGATATTATAATCCTCACGCAGCACACGGACAAATTCATCCAGGGTCATCTCCACATCGGGCGCGAGCGAGAAATAGATGAAGTTTGTGTTCTGGCTCAGAATGCGCACACCTGGAAATTCGCTCAAGCCTTCAGCAAGCAGCTGGGCGTTTTGGTGATCCCCAATCAGGCGATCGGTCATTTCTTGCAGCCCGATCAAACCGGCGGCGGCCAGCACACCGGCCTGGCGCAGGCTGCCACCCAGGGCTTTCCGCGCCCGGCGGGCCCGCTGAATGAAATCTTGCTCCCCCGCCAATACCGAGCCGACCGGGGCGCACAACCCTTTGGAGAGGCAGAAGGTCACCGAATCCGCCCCCGCCACCAGTTCCTTGACATCGACGGCAAAAGCGGCGGCGGCGTTGAAGATCCGGGCGCCGTCGATATGCAGCATCAACCGGTTGCGGCGGGCAAACTCGGCGACCTCGGCTGTATACTCGGCGGAAATTGGCAAGCCGCCGGCGGCATTATGGGTGTTTTCCAGCGCCACCAATCGCGTGACCGGCTTATGTTCATCGTCGGGATTGATTGCGTTTTCCAAGTCGCATAGCCGCATGGTGGCGTCCGCCTGTACGGGAACTGTGTGCGGGACAATGCCGCCAACCTGCGCCATGCCGCCCTGCTCATAGCGAAAAATGTGGGAGGTATCGCCGATGATGATGGATTCGCCGCGCTGACAATGCGCAAGCAGCGCGCAAAGATTGCCTTGCGTACCGCTGGTGACGAATACGGCCGCCTCTTTCCCCAGCTTGGCGGCGGCTTCCGCCTCCAATTGGTTCACGGTCGGGTCGTCGTGGTAGACATCATCGCCGACGGCCGCCCGGGCCATCGCTTCGCGCATTGCCGGCGTCGGATGCGAAACCGTATCGCTTCTCAAGTCAATGTAATCCATCTTTGTGGTTCCCATCCTCCACCGGTCACGTCTCCGATTCGATACTAGACAGTAAAGAGCCTGTTCGCAATGGCGAAAGCGGCCGCTGGCAGGGCAAATGTCCGACCGCGAGCCCGCCCGGCGGCATTAGCGAAAATCGAGCGAGATCAAGCCATGTGGTCAAATTGCGGTACAATGCAGACAGGTGATTCCAGGCGGCGAAGCATATCAAAGACTGAAATCCAGACATCGAAACAGATGGCGCAGATGTCTCAGTGGCGGGGCATGAGGCGGATCAGGGAACTGCGCTTAGAGAGAATGGCATGGCCGAGGCCTATCATCAGGATGTTCAAGCGACACTTCTTGAGCTGGGCGTAGACAAGACGGCGGGCCTGGACGAGGCGGCTGTCTCATCCCGGCAAGCGGAATATGGCAGAAACGCCCTGCCGACCGACAAAGGCGTCAATTGGGCGCAACTCATCCTGGGACAGTTTACCGATGTCATGGTGATCATCCTCATCGTGGCCGCATTTATATCGGCCCTGCTGGGCGAAGCGACCGACGTCATCGTCATATTGGCAATTGTCGCGCTCAACGCCATGCTCGGGATATATCAGGAGTACCAGGCCGAGCAGGCGCTGGCTGTCTTGAGCCGCCTGCAAGTGCCGCAGGTTCGCGTGCGGCGCGGCGCGCAAGTCCATGAGATTAGCGCGGAAGAGCTCGTCCCCGGCGATATCGTTCTGATCGGCGAAGGCGACCGCATCCCCGCCGATGGCCGTCTCATCGAATCGATCAACCTGCAAATTGAAGAAGCGGCGTTAACCGGCGAATCAGTCCCGGTGGAGAAGGCGACCGACGCCATCGCTGCGCAAGACGCGATCCCGCTGGGCGACCGCAGGAACATGGCCTATATGGGCACCTCGGTCAATTATGGGCGCGGCGAGATGGTCGTGACGAATACGGGGCTGCGCACCGAAATCGGCAACATAGCGACCATGCTGATGCAAGTGGAGGAAGGCACGACGCCGCTGCAACGCCGCCTGAATCATCTGGGCAAAATCCTCGCCACCGCCGCCTTGATCGTGGTCGCGATCGTCTTCATCGTTGGCTTCTGGGTGCAGGGCATCCCGGCTGAGCAAATGTTCCTGATCGCCATCAGTCTGGCGGTTGCCGCCGTGCCCGAAGGCCTGCCGGCGCTCGTCACGATTGGCCTGTCCTTGGGCGCGAACCGCATGGTCAAGCGCAACGCTCTGATTCGCCGGTTGCCCGCGGTGGAGACGCTCGGCTCGGTCAATGTCATTTGTTCCGACAAAACCGGCACGCTGACCAAAAACGAGATGACGGCGACGTATTTGGTTTTGCCGCGCCACGACGACATCCGCGTCGAGGGCACCGGCTACAGCCCCGAAGGCAATCTCGTTTCCCTCGGCACGCAGGACCCGGCCAACCTGGGCAAGCCAGTTGACGCGAAAAACGATTTAGCAGCGCAAAGAATGTTGAAAGCGATGGCGCTCTCCACGAACGTCTATCTGGAAACTGTCGACAGTACAGATCAGGTCAAAGTCGTGGGTGACAGCACGGAAGCGGCGCTGCTGGTCGCGGCGCAAAAGATCGGCTTCACGCGGGAGCGGCTTGAGAAGGACATGCCCCGCGTGGCGGAATTGCCCTTCAGCAGCGAGCGCAAGGCGATGACGACGGTGCATCATGTGCTGGGCGATGCGGCCAAGCAGCTCTTCCCCGACGCCGAGTATGTCGCCATCACCAAGGGAGCGCCTGACCGCTTGATCGAATGGTCGGCGAGCGAGCAGACCCCGGACGATGTCGTCGACCTGAGCGAGAGCCAGCGGATGGCTTGGCAGGAGCGCGTCGACTCGATGGCAAACGATGGGCTGCGCGTCCTGGGCATCGCCTGGCGCCCCTTGGGCTCGCTGCCGGAGCAAATCACTGACGAGATCGAACGCGGGTTGGAATTGATTGGGCTGATCGGCATTCTCGACCCGGCGCGCCCGGAAGCGAAGGTCGCTGTGCAGCGCGCCCGTGAAGCCGGCATCCGCACCATTATGATCACCGGCGACCACGTCTTGACGGCGGAAGCGATCGCCCGCGACCTCGGCATTATCGCTGAGGGAGATAGGGCGATTACCGGCAGCGAACTTGACAAGCTGAAGGATGACGAGCTGGAGGCGGCGGCGCGGGGGACATCATGTTTCGCGCGCGTATCGCCGGCGCACAAATTGCGGCTCGTGCAAGTGCTGCAGAATCAGAACAATATTGTGGCGATGACGGGCGACGGCGTCAACGATGCCCCGGCGCTCAAGCAGGCCGATATTGGCGTGGCCATGGGCATCACCGGCGCCGATGTCAGCAAGGGCGCCTCGGAGATGATCCTCACCGATGACAACTTTCGCTCAATCGTGGCGGCGATCGAAGAAGGCCGCGCGATTTACGACAACATCAAGAAGTTTATCAAGTACATGCTGAGTTCCAATGTCGGCGAGATCCTGGTGATGTTTGTCGCCTTGTTGATCAACTTGCCGATTCCCTTGCTCGCCATTCAGATACTTTGGATCAACCTCGTGACCGACGGCTTGCCAGCCATCGCTTTGGGCTTTGAACCGGCGGAAAAAGGCGTGATGAATCGGCGGCCCAGGCCGACCAACGAAAGCATCTTTGCCGGTGGCGCCGGCATCCACATCGTTTTGGTGGGGATTCTGATTGCCATCCTGACGCTGATCAGCTATGTCTGGGGATACAGCACGATTGGCCTGGACGCCAGCGCGCCGTCGCTGGGCTTGGAGCGCCTGGAGCGGGAAGCCGTCGTGGATCTGGCGGGGGAAGAAGCCGTGCCCGAAACTTGGGACGAGTGGACGGCGCAAGAAAAACTGGCCTTCCTGGGCGCGGCTGAGATGGAAGCGGGCGCTGGATTCCTGGAAGAGCATGAAGGGGCAAAAGACCCCGGCCGCCACCTGCTGGACCAAGCCGAGCGCGTCCCGCGGACGATCGCCTTTACTGTGCTCGCGTTCACCCAGATGTTTCAGGTAATGGCCATTCACGCCGGCGACCGCAGTACATTTTGGCAGGCCGGCTTCAAAGGCAACATGCTCTTGTTCTGGGCGGTGCTATCCACCTTCTTGCTGCAGCTGATTGTCGTCTATGTTCCCTTCGTGCAAGCGCTGTTCGATACGACCGCGCTGGATATGAGCCATGTGCTCGTGAGCATAGCGGCGGGCATATTTGTCTTGCTCTTTGTGGAAGTCGAAAAGTGGGTATTCCGCCGTGTCCTGAAGCTGGATGCCTCGGCAGCGTGAAACGCGGCATCCGCGGCAGTATGATCGAGAGGCCGCAGCGCTAATCAGCGAGCACGTAACCCAGCTCGATCAAGCGATCGACGACCAGACGAGCGTTAGCGGCCGCGCTGGTGTTTTCCGCCGTCAATGTGAATTGTGGATTCAGCGGCGGTTCGTAAGGATCGTCGATGCCGGTGAAACCGGTGATTTCACCGCGGCGCGCCTTGGCGTACAAGCCCTTGACATCCTGCGCTTCGACGTATTCCAGCGGCGTCGCCATGTGAATTTCCATGAAGCCTTCGCCGACCATGTTGCGAACATCTTCGCGCGTGGCGCGGTAGGGGCTGATGGCGGCGCAGATGACCATGCCGCCATGCCGCACAATCTCGCTGGCCACGTAGCCGATCCGCCGAATGTTGGTATCGCGATCCGCCTTGCTGAAGCCAAGCCCCTTGGAGAGATGCGTCCGCACCACATCGCCATCCAGCACGGTGACGTTGCGCCCCAGCTCCAGCAAGAGGTTGACGATCTGCTCGGCCGTAGTCGATTTGCCCGAGCCGCTCAAACCGGTGAGCCACAAGCAGAGGCCCCGGCGATGACGAGGCGGGTAGCTGTCCGCCAGGATTCTCGCCACTTCCGGGCGCGAGAACCAGGCTGGAAGCGGGACGCCGCGGCCAAGATAATTCTCACGCACCTGCGTGCCGGAGATTTTGCGCACCCTGGCGCCCTTCGGCAGTTTTGAATTCTCTTCGTATCGGTCATCGTCTTCAAGATAGACCATCTCGGTGAAGGGCGCCGGCTTGACGCCGATTTCTTCAGCGTATTGCATCACCATGTCCTGGGCGTCATAGGGGCCGTAGAATGGTTCGCCTTTGGAATCGGGACCGGGGCCTGCGTGGTCGCGCCCGACGATCAGATGATTGGCCCCATAGTTGCGCCGGATGATGGCGTGCCAGACGGCTTCCCGCGGGCCGGCCATGCGCATCGCCAGCGGCAGCAGCGAAAGGAGGCTGCGGTCTTCTTCATAATAATTATCGATCAAGGTCTTGTAGACGCGCACGCGCGTATAGTGATCGACATCGCCCGGCTGGGTCATGCCAACTACTGGATGCAGAAGCAAGACGCCATCGACATTTGCGGCGGCCCGTTTCGTGAGCGCTTCGTGAACGCGATGCAAGGGATTGCGCGTTTGAAAGGCGACGACATTTTCGTGACCGTAACTTTCCAGGACGGCGCGCGTTTCGGCCGGCGTGCGGCGGAGCTCAGCGAAGTCTAAATGGGGCGGCAGCCGGAGCACGCGCAGCGCCCCGGCGATATTGACCTTGCCCCAGCGATGCATCTCGGCGATGATCGGGTGGCGGGTGTCGAACTTGCCGAATACCTTTGTCGCCGTCTCCTCCAAATCCCACTCGTAGCGCTCCTCGACAGCGAGAATGGCGAGGATGTTGTTCTTCCGGTTGCGCAGAGCGATATCGGCGCCCGGGTGGATTTCCGCATTCGCGTCAACGGGCAATGTGATCGGCATCGGGAACAGCCTGCCATCGGCCAGCCGCATGGTATCCAGGACGCTGCGAAAATCCGCCTCATTCATGAAGCCGCGCAAGGGAGAAAAGGCGCCCACCGCCAGCAACTCCAGGTCGCATTCGACGCGCGGACTTACCTGAATATAAGGCAATGAATAAGCATAGGCGGATTGCTCCACCAATTCTTCCCGGGGGACAAGCAAATCAACCAACTCGCCGCCATAAGGCGCGACCAATCTCGTTCTTTCGACAATCATGAAATTCTCCGCAATGGTGGGAAGCCGCAACGACGGCGTTATTCTAGCACAAGAAATTGCGGCCTGTCAGCCTGCGCTCAGTCTTTCCGGTCAATGCCGGACATCTTGCGGCCGAAAAAGACAAGCACAATGCTCAGGGCGTACAAAGTCAGCAGCGGCGCCATGACCAGAAACATGTTGACGGGGTCGATCGTTGGGGTGATAAGGGCCGCGGCGATCGACGCGCCCACCACGGCGACGCGCCACTGACGAACCAAGGTGCCCGCGCTGACCAGGCCCATGAGCGAAATGAGGAAGAAAATCAGCGGCGTTTGAAAGGCGACGCCCATCCAAAACAGCAGCGATGTCACAAAGCTGATGTAGCCGTCCGCCGTCCACTCCGGCTCGAAGATTTCCGCTTGAAAGCCGTGAAGGAAACCGAGCGCGGGCGGCATCAAAATGCGCCAGGCGAAGAGTACGCCAACCACGAACAGGGCGGTAGTCGCGGGAATCGACAGCAGGACGTAGCGCCTTTCCACCCGCGTCAGCCCGGGCAAAATGAACATCAGCAATTGGTAAGTCACCAAGGGAATCGACAATATGCCGCCAACCATCAAGGCGACCTTGAAATAGATGAGAATATTGCCGGTTGGGTCGAGGATGACCAACTCGCAGTCTGTCACGATAGCGCAGTAGGGTTGCAGTAGCAATATGAGGACTTGCGTTGCAACGAAAACGCCGATGGCGGTACCGACTACCAGCGAGAAAACCGCTTTCGTCAGCCGCTGCCGCAGCTCGTCGAGATGCTCGAAGAACCCCATACGGAGTTCATGACCATCTTCGAATTCCTCCTGCTCGGCGAGCTCAGCCATCCGTCACTCTAATCGCTGTCCGCTGTTTTGGACCAGGCGCCAAAATCTTGCGCGTTTCCGTTGGCCTTGCTTGCCGCCGTTGTCTTGGCCGCCTCGCCACTCCAGGTACCCAAGGCGGGGACCGGGGCCGGTTCAGCTGGCGCCTTGGCCGGCTTCGCTTGCGCCTTGGCCGGTTTCGCGGGCAATTTTACCGCTCGCGTTGACGACTCCGCCGCTGCTTCGCCCTCGCCGGCAGCGGGCTTGGGCTTCTTGTCATTGAGCGAATCGCTGACTTCCTTGAATGTTTCCATGTCTTTTTTGACTTCATCCAACGAATCTTGCACCTGCTGCGTCATCGGCTTGACCGCGTCTGTTAGACTGCGGTTGAGGTTCTTGCGCGTCGGCGGCTCTTTGGGCAGCTTGATGTCGACGCCGGCGTCGTCAAATTCTTTCTGCACAAGATCAACAGTCTCGGACCAGATTTTGCGGAATTTCGCCACATGTTGGCCGAGCACGTAGGACCAGTGAATCATGCGTTTGGGGCCGGCAAAGACCAGCATGATCAGCAGAATCGCGACGAGCTCCCAGGCGCCGACGCCGAATACATTCATAGGCTGTCTACCTCGTCGATTGCAACCTCGAACTTTTGCTTGGGTTCGGCCGTTATCGCGCCGAGGACGCCGTGAACAAAGCTGTGCGAATGATCCGCGCCGAAGAGCTGCGCCAGGTGGACCGCCTCATTGATGATTACGGGAATCGGCGTCTTGCGTTTTTGCAGCAGATGTTCGTAGACCGCGATTCGCAAGATATTTCTGTCGACGACGGCGACCTGATCAATCGGCCATTCCGGCGCGTATTCGGCGAGAATGGCATCGAGGGCCGCCCGGTTGTCCATCACGCCGCCGACTAACCGGCGTATGATTTGACGCGCCGCGTAAGCCTCCGGGCGCTCGGCAAAGTGCACCGCCAGCACATCTCCAACGTCGTGATCGGTACTGTCCAATTCGTAGAGGATCTGAAGACTTGCGCGCCGCGCTATCGACCGATCGGCAGCGCTTAACTCGGGCCTGATCACCTCGGATGTGATCACATCCTCTTCCGGATCGAAATCGTCCAACTCGATAGGATAGCCGCCCAGCAGTTCCAATTGGATGAGGCCTCGCTTGTGTCAATTAGCGCCGGTCTGACGATAGTTTAGCGCATCATCATGGTTTTATCTACGTGGATTGGATTGCCGGCTTGCAAGCAGATCGGCGTAGTTGCCGCCGGGCGTGATGGACCCGAGCAGGGATGCCTTGCGCGCGCCGGTCAATGCGGGGAGCGTGGCCGGCCGGCCATGCCAGGTTTCGTAAGCCAGCAGCGCAAAAACGAGGGCTTCCTTGAAGTCGCTGTCCATGCCGATGTCTTCATGGGTCATGACTTTCGCCGGCGCCAGCAGTTCGCGCAGCATGCCAACCATGACCGGGTTATGCCTGCCGCCACCGCCCAATATGACCTCGTCCATAGGCGCGGGCGCGAACCGGCGGTAGGCATCCGCGATGTTGGTCGCTGTCAGCGCCGTCAGGGTGGCGATGATCTCGGGCGCTGTCAATCCGCGGCGCCGCGCGTCGGCAACCAGGGCAAGGGCGGCGGCAGTCCCGAATGTTTCGCGGCCGGTCGTCTTGGGATAATCACGCGCGTAGTAGGGATGCTGCAAAAGCTCATCCAGCCACTCTTCGTTGACCCGGCCTCGCCGGGCGTATTCACCGTCGCGATCGTAATGCAGCGCGCCGGCAGAGAAATGCGCGACGGCGGCATCCAGCAGCGCGTTGCCCGGGCCGGTGTCAAAGGCGACGGGCGCCGATGTCTCATCACTTAGCGGCGGCAAAAAAGTCACGTTCCCCATGCCGCCGATGTTCTGCACCGCCCGCCAGCGCGTCGGGCGCCGCAGCAGGAGCCAATCGATGTAGCTCGTCAGCGGGGCGCCTTGCCCGCCGGCAGCGATATCGCGCGCGCGAAAATTGCTGATCGTTGTGATGCCGGTCCGCTCCGCGAGGACAGCCGCTTCGACAATCTGCAGTGATGCATTCACGTCGCCGTTTGGCAAGACGCTGTGCCAAACGGTCTGCCCGTGCGAGCCGATCAAATCGATTTGTTCGGCAGACATGCTTTGCCGGTCTATGAGCTCGAGAACGCGGTCAGCGAAGACATGAGCCAGGTCAACGTGAAGGGCGGCAATCTGATCGACGCTGCTTTCCTTGGGGTCGCAGCAAACGAGGATGCGCTGGCGGATTTCAGGTTCGTATTCGAAAGTGGCGCCGGCGACCAAATTGACAGTCATGTCGCTGGGCTGTCCGCCGATATCGCAAATTGCGACATCGACGCCGTCGGCGGATGTGCCGGACATTAAGCCGATGACGATCATGGATGCGCCCGTTTTGGCCAGCTAAACGACATCATCAAACCTAGGGGCTTGCGCCGCGGTCGCCTGCGCCCGGCTTGGGGCATCCACAAGTCGGCCGGTCCCCCACTGCAAGGTCCCTGAGCGTCTTGCGTTAGGCCGACTCGGCGTAGTTCTTGAAATTGTTGAGTATCGCTTGCCAGCCATCCCGCTGCATATCTAATGGATTGGAGGATTCCGGGTCAAACTCGGTCGTGACTTTCGTCGCCCCGTCAAGATCTTCAAAGCGCGTTTCAACGTGACGCCCGTCGGGCATGGTGTATGCCAGTTTATTCTCCGCGACCACTTCGTCATAAATTGCCTCAAAGTCAAAACCGGAGCTGCCGTCTTTGGCTTCCATGCGCGAGCGGAGCCTCCCCCCAACCCGCAAGTCATTTTCAGCCCGGGGGCAGCACCAATCGTCAGAGGCAAAATTCCATTGGGTGATGTGTTGGGGCTCATTAAAGAGCCGCCAAACATCGCCACGCTGTCTGTTCACGATCGCATCAATGGAGATCTTGTCGGGCATGCGCCGCCACCTGGTATTGTAAGATAAGGATTGCGAGCCTCGCAATTGAACGGTGTTCCGAAATCACGCCGGCGATGAATCGGCAATTGTCTAGCGGGAGAGCATGCAAGCGCGAACGGGTGATGAAATACAATGACGGAGAGGACAGGATTCGAACCTGCGGTACCCTTAACAGGTACAACCGCTTAGCAGGCGGCCCCAATCAACCACTCTGGCACCTCTCCATTTAGGGCTATGCAGCTGTTAATGTGGATAAGGCGGAGAGGACAGGATTCGAACCTGCGGTACGGAGGACCGTACAATGGTTTTCAAGACCATCGCCTTAAACCACTCGGCCACCTCTCCAACAGTTCAATCGTTGCGATGTGGCGTCGGTCATCCTAGCATAGCGGGATGCGGCTGTCAACCAGACGATGGCGCCCGGCTCGCGCTGAGCCTTGGGAACCCGATACAGCGCCGGTTTGCGGCGAGGGGAAATCGAAATGGTCGAATTGTTTCTGGTAGGCGTATACGCGCTAGCTGTGACCGGCGCGGCCAATCTGGCGGCAGAGCGTCCGCGGTTTTCCCCGCTCTTGGCCATTCTTACCTTGGGCTGCGTGAACTTCGGCGGGTTATGGCGCTTGTGCGCAGCGGCAGTCAGGCGCTTGAGCCTGGGCGAGGCGCCCGCCTTCGACCCCGACAAGCCAATACATCGGACAGCCGCCTTCCTCCTGCTGCTGGGATTTGTGAACTTAGCCCTGAACAGTCTGATTGGCGGCCTGGCGCTCGAAGGCGAATGGCTTGCCGTCACGCTGTCGGACGCCATGGTGGCGCTGTTCGGCACAGGCGCGCTCCACCTGGCAGTGGCTTTTCTGGGCGTCGGCTGGGTCACGCGCCGGCGGCTGCCCGATGTTCTGCGCCGGCTGAGTCTGCGCATGCCAACGTTACGAGAGGCCAGCGTCAGCATCACCATCGGCGTCGGACTTTGGATATTCTCGACGGCGGCGGTGGCAATCTGGGAGCGGGCCGTTCCCGAAGCGGTCTTCCAACAGCAGACCGAGCCCGCTCGCCTTTACTTTGAAGTCTTTTCAGGGTCCTTCGTCTCGGCGCTCATGTTGGCGGTCATACCAGCCCTGTCTGAAGAGATCTTCTATCGCGGCGCGCTGCAGCCGGTCTTCGGCGTATTGCTGAGCTCGCTCTTCTTCACAGCAACGCATCAGCAATATGGCTTGACGCCAGCGCTGGCGACCTTGTTGGCCGTCTCGTTAGGTTTTGCCTGGCTGCGATTGCGCTTTCATGCCAGCGCCGCCATAATTGCGCACGCCGTTTTCAATTTCTTGCCCTTTCTGGCGAGCGTATGACGTTTTCTGAGGCGACAGCTGGATGATCAACCTTTATGCCCTGACTTATGCCGAACTAACTGAATTGTTGACAGGGCTTGGAGAGCCGGGCTTCCGCGCCAAGCAGATTTGGCACTGGATGTATGAGCGGCGAGTCGAACGCTTCGACGCGATGACGAACCTGCCCGGCGCGACGATCGCGAAATTGCATGCGGCGGCGGCGCTTGGCAGCCTGGAACTGGTCGCGCGTCAGCAGAGCCGTGATGCCACGGAAAAGCGACTTTACCGCCTGGGCGATGACCAGTTCATCGAGTCGGTCCTGATGCCTTATGACGATGATCGGATGACGGCTTGCATTTCGTCGCAGGCGGGCTGCGCGATGGGCTGCGTCTTCTGCGCCACGGGGCAGATGGGCTTTGCGCGCAACTTGACAGCTGGCGAAATCTTCGAGCAGGCGATGGTCTTCGCTCGTGAATTGCATGCCCGGGGCGAGCGCTTGAGCAATGTCGTCTTCATGGGCATGGGCGAGCCATTCCACAATTACGCTGCTTCGCTGGCGGCGGTGCGGCAGCTGATGCATCGCTTGAATATCGGCGCGCGGCATATCACTTTGAGCACGGTCGGGTTGGCGCCGCAGATACGCCGCTTTGCCGATGAGGGTTTGCAAGTCAACCTGGCGGTGAGCCTGCACAAGACCGACGACGCCCAGCGTTCCGCGCTCATGCCGGTCAACCGCCGCTGGGGGATTGAAGGGCTGCTTGACGCCTGCCGCTATTACGTGTCGCGGACGAATCGGCGCATCACCTTTGAGTGGGCGGCCATCGCCGGCGAGAATGATACAGCGGAAGAAGCCCATCGTTTGGGAAGATTGCTCGCCGGGCTGCTCTGCCACATCAATATCATCCCTTTGAACCCAACTGGCGATTACGATGGCTTGCCGGCGCAATCGGCCAGCATCAAGCGGTTCAGCGATGTCCTGCGCCGGTACGGGGTCGCCAGCACGGTGCGCGTCAGGCGGGGCATCGACATTGACGCCGGCTGTGGGCAGCTGAAAACGGCGGTATTGGGCGGGAAGCCGAATGGCTCAGCCACAGCCGCGGCGAAGACGGCAATGGGTGGAGAGGCGGCGGACGACCTGTTGCGATAGGCAGGTTGAAGCAGTAAGATCATAAGAGCGCAGAGACAACCGCTGAGATATTCAATGGCGATGAATTCGATAAAGATCGCGCCATCAATTCTGGCAGCCGATTTCGGCCGCCTGGCCGAGCAGGTGCAGCTGGCGCAAGAGGCCGGGGCCGACCTGATCCATATCGATATTATGGACGGGCAGTTCGTCCCCAACATCACTATGGGTCCGCTGGTTGTGGAGGCGGTGGCCAAGGTGGCGGCCATTCCGCTTGATGTTCATCTTATGATTGTTGAGCCGGACCGATTCCTGAAAAGCTTCGCGAACAGCGGCGCCGCGTCGATCACCGTTCACATCGAAGCCTGTGCACACCTGCATCGCGTCCTCGGGCAGATAGACGCGTTCGGCTGCCGCCCGGGCGTGGCGCTGAATCCACACACGCCAGCGTCGGCGCTCAGCGAAATCCTCGACATGGCGCATATCGTCAACGTCATGACTGTGAACCCGGGCTATGGCGGTCAGCGTTTTCTCGCCGGCATGACCGGGAAAATCCGCGCCCTGCGCCGGATGGCGGGCGACATGGGCCGCGATATTGAGATTGAAGTCGACGGCGGCATCAACGCTGATACGATAAAGACCGCAGAGGCGGCAGGCGCTAGCATCGCAATCGCCGGCACCTGCGTCTTCCAGCACAAAATGGGCATCGCCGCGGGCATCCAGGAATTGCGGCGCGCGACCGCAGCGAAGGATGCCGATGGCGACTTCTAGTATTGACGGGCGACAGCTTAAACGCCGGTTTCGCGCCGGAGTCGACAGACTCTCGCAGCATGTCGAACTCATCAATCAGCTTAATGTTTTTCCCGTCCCGGATGGCGATACCGGCATCAATATGTTTCACACCCTGCGGCGGGCTTATGAGGAAATCGCCGAAGACGACAGCGAGGATGCCGGCGTGATCGCTGATCGATTCGCCCACGGAGCGCTGATGGGGGCGCGCGGCAACAGCGGGACGATCCTGTCGCAGCTGCTAAAGGGCTTCGCCGATGGGCTGCAGGCGCCAACGCTGAGGCCTTCGCTGTTAAGGCGCGCTTGTCAAGCCGCGGTCAAGCAAGCTTATAGCTCCCTGTCGAAGCCGACTGAAGGCACGATGCTGACGGTGGCGCGTGAGGCGGCCGAAAGCTTGGGGCATGAGGCTTCAGGCGCTGCCTCGCTCAAACAGATGCTGGAAGGGATGACCGCCGCGGCCCTGGCTTCGCTGGAAAACACGCCGAATCTGCTGCCGATTCTCAAAGAGGCCGGGGTTGTCGACGCCGGCGGGATGGGCTTGGTCTGTTTCATGCAGGGAATGCTGGGCGGTCAATCGGCCTTGCCGGCCGCCAGGTTGGAATCTGCGCGCGAGCTGCGAGGGGAGGCCGCAGGTGGATCTTACGGCTATGATGTGCAATTTCTGATGATTGGCGAGGACCTCGACATCGCGCGCGCCAGGCGAGATCTGGAAGCATTGGGCTGGTCGGTGATTGTGGCCGGCGACCGGCGGGCGATCAAAGTGCATATTCATGTCAACAATCCAGCGCTTCCGCTTGATTATGCGCTGAAGACGGGCGCGGCTCTTGATGACATTGTCGTCGAAAACATGGATATTCAGTACCAGCGCGGCTTGGCCCGCCGGCAAAATGAGGCGGCGCCAGCAAACAGCGATTCGCCGGCAACCTCGGTCATCGCGGTCGTCGAAGGCGACGGCATGCGGGCGGTTTTTCGCGACTTGAACTGCGACACAATTATCGATGGCGGCGCCGGCCGCAACCCGTCAACGGAGGACTTTCTTGTTGCGATCAAGCAGCTGCCTTCCCACCAGGTCGTCATCCTGCCAAATGATCGCAATATCGTTCTGGCGGCGCAACAGGCGGCCGATTTGATTGAGGGCAGGCTGACGCGGGTCTTGCCCACTGAGTCGGTTCTGCAAGGCATCAGCGCCATGCTCGCTTACGGCGACGCATCGGACGCCAATGCCGACCTCGAAGCGACCATTGAGCAAATGAGCGCCGCGCGCGCCGCGACCATCTCAATCGAAGTCACGCGCGCTTCCCGCATGGCAAGTTTTCGCGGGTTGCAGATAAGGCGAAATGATTATATCGCGCTCGTTGATGGCGAGCTCTGCTCCGCTTCCGCCGACATCGAAAGCGCGGTGCTTGGCGCCTTCTCAGAACTGGATCTGCAAAAGATCGAGCTCGCTACGATTTATTTTGGCGCCGACCTTGCGGAGGCGGACGCCGCAGAACTGGTTGAGCGTTTAAAAGCGTCTTCTGTGGAATTAGAATTCGAAATCATCTTTGGCGGGCAAACATTATACCCTTACCTGATAAGCGTTGAATAATGCCAAGAATTCACATCGTCACCGACAGCGGAGCGCGCTTTTCCAACCCGCGTCTAGTGCGTCACTTTCCCGTCACCATTCTGCCGAATGTCATTGAAATCGGAGGCGCGCGCTACCTGGAGGACATCGACATCGATACCGAAAAGGCCTTTCAACTCTTTTCTGAACATGGCCGCCCGCCAAAAATCCTGCCGCCGTCCGAAACCGACTACGCTGAGTTATACGCGCGCCTGTCTCACTTTTGCGACGCGATCATCTCGGTGCACCCTTCGCGCGAGCTTTCGGAGAGCTGGAAGAATGGGCGCCTGGCCGCGCAGCAGGTGAGCGGCAGCTGCGAGATCGCGGTCGTCGATTCGCAGAGTCTCTGCGCCGGGCAGGGGATGCTCATCCGCGTCGCCGCGCGCGCCGCCCGCGATGAGGAAACGGCGGAAGATGTCATCCAGACGGTGCGCCAAGCCGTCAATCGAATCTATTCAGTTTACTGTGTGAATAATGTCGATTTTTTGTGCGCCAATGGCTTCATGAAACCGTCACATGCGATCCTCGCCACGCACTTGGGCATCAAGCCTTTCGTCAGCCTGGAAGGCGGCCAGATAATCGTTATCGAGAAGGTGCGCAGCCGCGGCGAGGTCATCGAACGGCTGGTTGAATTCCTGGTCGAATTCACCGAATTGGAGGATGCCGTTGTCCTGCAAGATCAGAAGCATATCACCGAAGAAACGCGCGTGATGCAAGACAGGCTGGCGCTCGAATTCCCCGGCCAGCATTTCCCGTTCACGATGTACAGCGCCACGATGGCGGCATACCTGGGCGCCGAAGCGACGGGCGTCGCCGTCCTGGAAAAAGCGGTGGACGAATTCGATTATGACTTCTAGTCGCATTCGCATCGCGGCCGACAGCGTCTGTGACCTGCCCGCCGATATTGCCGGCCGCTTCAACATACACGTCATCCCAACGTATGTGAACATCGGGCGCGAGAGCATCCCCGACGACGGGGTCTCGCTGGATCGAGAACGATTCTACCGCGAGCTCCCTTACATGGAAGCGCAGCCTACCACCGCCGCGCCCTCCCCCGGCGACGCGGCAGCCTTCTACGAATCCATACTCGATGATGGCGTCGATCACATTGTGTCCATCCACGTGCCGGAGAAACTGAGCGGCACCTTGAACGCGATGCGCCTGGGCGCGGAGGCAGTCGGCGGCGACAGGGTCACATTGGTGGACAGCCAGCAATTGACCTTCGGCATCGGCTTGCAAGTGTGGGCAGCGGCGGAACTGGCGGCGCAGGGCCTTGGGCTTGAGACCATACTTGATGCGATCGAGCGCGTACGGCGGAAAACCAGCGTGTACGCCATTATCGATACGATGGAATACCTGCGCCGCAGCGGACGCGTGAACGCGCTCACGGCAAGCATCGGGAGTCTGCTCAAGATCAAACCCATTGTGAGCGTACACGATGGCGAAGTCTCATCAATTTCACGGCAGCGCACCTGGGCGCGCGCGGAGCAGCGACTGCGAACGCTGACGCTGGCGCAATCGCCTTTGGAGCGTCTTGCGCTTTTGCACACAGCCAACCTGGCAGGCGCGAAGAAGTTCCTGGATTCCATTCGAGACAGCGCGCCATCTGATACACTATTTATCGAAACAACGCCGACCCTGGGCGCCCATGTTGGACCGGGCTCGATCGGCGTGGCGACATTGAACGCGGACTGGAGACGATAATTCATGCCCTCTGCGCTGGAAACGATGGTGAAAATCCTGAAGCTTGAGCGAGATCAAGGGGCCAGGAACACGGCGGTGGTCGGTGGCATGAGCGCGTATGCGTCGACCTGGCAGCCGCAAGCCCGCGAGCAAGCGCGGCGCGCCGAGCAGCACATTCTGATAGATGAGATCGTTGATATTCTGAATGGCTATGAACGGCTAGAAACCGATGACGAGCGCATAAGCAAGCTGAATTATCTCCTGGATCGGGCGACCAATCGGGCGCCGGCGCCAAAAGAATATGCCGACCGCATCCCTGCCTGGCAGGGCAAACTGAAGCCGCCGGCGGGCTCATCCGCCGAGGCCGACAGACGGCGGCCGCCGCGCAAACAGGGTGATCGCCGGCAGGAGAATCCACGGCGCGGGAGCCAGCACAAGCGCTCCTACGCCTATGACAGCGCCACCTATGATGAAGACTTTACCGGCGGGCCCAATGCGCCCCGGCTGGATTTGCCCGCTATGCCGCGTTTGGCGCGCCCGCCCCGCCAGCCGCGCCCGCAACGGTCGAATGAAGAAGTGCAAAACTTGCGGGAGTCGCTGGAGGCGCCGGCGACCGAGGTCAAGGGCATCGGCAGGAAGTTTGCCGAACTGCTGGGGCAAATGAACATCTTTACGGTGCGGGACTTGCTTTTCAACTTGCCGCGGCTGTACCGCGATTATACGGAACTGCTGGCGATCAGGGATTTGCCGGCGGGCGAAGAGGCGACTGTGATCGCCACTATTACCCAGACGAGAG
This sequence comes from Chloroflexota bacterium, assembly GCA_028875245.1. GTDB lineage: Bacteria > Chloroflexota > Anaerolineae > Aggregatilineales > Phototrophicaceae > UBA6055. The sequence continues at coordinate 30,968 of JAPPEU010000015.1, read as the reverse complement.
TGGTCTCCAGCGGCGCGCGGGGCAAGGACCTGGCTGTACGTGTTTCCGATGGCACGGGCACTTTGTCCATCCGTTTCTTTCGGCAAGATTACCTGGCGGCCAAGCTCCAGCGCGGCATGCAGGTCGTGCTGAGCGGAAAAGCGACCTATTTCCGCGATATGAGACAGATGACCAATCCAGAATGGGAAGAGCTCGATAGCGAGAATCTGCATACGATTGGAATCGTGCCGGTTTATCGCATGACGAAAGGACTGCGCCCGAGGCAGTTCAGGCGCATTGTCAAGACGCTTGTTGACGAGTGGCGGGAGAAGATTCCCGATCCCTTGCCAACGGCCATTCTGGAGCGCGCCGAATTGGCCGATTTGGGCTGGGCGCTGCGTCAAGTTCATTTTCCCGAGGGTTGGGATCATCGAGACCATGCGCGAAAACGGCTCGCCTTTGACGAACTGCTTATGATGCAGCTGGCGCTGTTGATGAATCGCCGCGAGTGGCAATCCCTCCCCGGCCCGCAACTCAGCATCGACGACGGCGCTCTGGAGGCATTCATCAGCGCGGCTTTTCCTTATGATTTCACAAAGGCGCAGAACAGCGCGGTAGCCGATATTCGCCGCGATGCATCCAGCGCTGTCCCGATGAATCGGCTGCTGCAGGGCGATGTTGGCTGCGGCAAGACAGCGGTGGCCATTGTGGCTATGGCTATGGCGCTGCACAACGGGCGGCAGGCGGCGATCATGGCGCCAACCGGCATCCTGGCAGAACAGCACTATCGCTCGATACAGGAAAGTTTCAGCCGGTTTTCTACAGCGGAAAAGCCTGTTGTCGCGCTGCTGACGGGCGCCTTGAGCGCATCAGAGCGCGAATCGATCTATCGGGGCGTCGCCGATGGCTCAATTGACATCGTCGTTGGTACGCACGCCGTCATACAGAAGGGCGTGGAATTTCATGATTTGGCGATCGCTGTCATTGATGAGCAGCAGCGCTTCGGCGTTGACCAGCGGGCGGCGCTGCGCGGCAAGGGGCAGAATCCACATCTGCTCTTCATGAGCGCTACACCCTATCCACGCAGCATCGCGCTGACCTGGTTTGCGGATTTGGATATCACGCTCATGGACGAGAAACCGCCGGGCCGCCAGGAAGTCATCACCAAGATTATGGACCCGGTCGCGCGTGAACGGCTCTATGGATTTGTCACGGCACAGTTGGAGCGGGGGCGGCAAGCCTTCTTTATTCATCCGCTGGTGGAAGAATCGGAGACCTTGGAAACCGCCGACGCCATGGGCGCGTACGAGCGCCTCAGCCAGGTATTCTTTCGCTTTCGCGTATGCTTGCTGCACGGGCGCATGAGCCCGAGTGAAAAAGACGCGCTCATGAGCGAGTTCGCGGACGGCCGCTACGATGTGATGGTGACCACCACGGTGGCCGAAGTTGGGGTTGATATACCCAACGCGAGCATCATCACGATCGAAGGCGCCAATCGTTTCGGCTTGGCGCAGCTGCACCAGTTTCGCGGGCGAGTCGGCCGGGGAGCAGACCAGGCGTATTGTTTCTTGATACCCGATGAGGCGGCGGCGATTGACATCGACAGAATTCGAGACGGACAGGCTGGGCGAATAAGCAAGGCGGAAATGACCGCAGCGGAACAGCGACTGGCCGCTGTGGAAGAATCGAACGATGGCTTTCATCTTGCCGAAGTGGACCTTCAACTGCGCGGTGTGGGCGATTTGCTGGGCAGGCGGCAGAGCGGCCAAAGTTATCTGCAATTGCTAGGCGATGAATTTACCGGCCTCGCCGAGCTCTCCCGCCGTGAAGCGGTCACAATCATTGAAGAAGACCCTGCCCTTGGATTGCCGGAGCATCAGCTGTTGGCCGAGCGCGTCAGCCGACTGAACGCGGACCCCGGTGATGTTAGCTGAGGGGGCCTGGCTTGGTCGCTGTCAGGTGGCTGCCGGAATCCAGCTCAGCGGGTTGATGAAACGTTCGGCGACGTCGGTTGCGCTGTCATAATAGGTTCTGGCGCGGGCGTAGGTTTTGGAGCGCGGCATGTCCAGGTGCAGATGCGCCGGGTAGATCTGCTTCGCGCCTTTGCCGACCGTCCCAATCTGCTGACCGCCAACAATTCGATCTCCCTTTTTAACCAAGATCTTGTCCAGATGCGTATAGCGCAGGCAGGTCTTGTCCGCGTGCTCCACGACAACGGTGTTGCCGAAGCCCTTGGGCAGATAGGCCGCATCAATCACGACGCCGGCGCGCATGGCGTGAACGGGCGCCTGGTAAGCATCCCACTTGAAAATGTCGATGCCGCTGTGGCGCTTGCCATGGAAGGCGGGGTAGTTCTCGTCATTGAGGACCTGCGCGTATCCCAGCGTGATGCGCCAGCCGCTGCCAGGAGGGATGATGACCACCGAGGCCGGATCGACGGGTGACCTCAGCGCGGAAGCGGCGATCGGCGCGGCCGGTTGAAGGCGGATCGGCTCGATAACCTCCGGGATGCGCAGCGCGCCGCCGTTCGGCAGGTCGAGGCGATTGCCATTGCGGAAACCGGGATAATGCTGCTGCACCGTTCGCCGAAGCCAGTCATTGAAACGGGCGTCGCTCACATCGGCTTCTATGATTTGGGACACGAAGGAATCCAGAAATCGGTCGAGCTGCTTAATTGGTCTTTTGTGCGCCAGGCCCAGGCGCTTCTCGGTTTGCAGCAATAGCTGGTGACGAAGGCCGAACTTGACAGCCGCCAGCATTACGACGAGGGCCGCAACTGGTTCGTCAATGCCTCTGGGGGCAAGCGAGACGATGTACACCTGAGTTAACCATTCGCGTGATCCGGCCCCATCCTGCTTCGCCTTCTGCGCCAGAGGCCGGGGCAAGACCTGCTCGATTATCTCCTGCGCGAAATCAAGCAGATCGCCCGGCGTTTCCTCTGCCTCAGCGGGGCGCGCGCCGGGCGAATTTTCCCCTGTCACTTCCGTTGCCGCCTTGCTCAAAGCGTCGCTGGCCAGCCGCAGATGCTCACGCGCCTGCGCAATCTCGCTCCGCGCCAGCTGAATCTGTTCCATTTCAGACAGTGTTTGATTCATGGCTTATCTCCATAGGATTCGCGCCGCCGCTCCTGTCCGGACGACGGCAACCCGCAACAAAATCTGGCATTGCATTCAGGAAAGCACATTCACACTCGCCTTAAGCGACCGTTTGTTCACTGTTGGCGAAATGATTCGCATTGGAGCAGGAATCTGCCAACAAATCGATTGGCGCTAATTCTTGAGTGCCATTAGAATGCGCTCGTAGCTTGGGGGAGACTAAATGTCCGGTAAGGGAATCGCGCTTTATCCGGCATCGCTTGACCCAATACACAACGGCCACATAGATGTTGCGATACGGGCGTCCCGCTTCTTCGATAAAATAGTAGTCGCGATATACGCTAACCCCAACAAAAAGCGCATCTTGTTTGAGATTGATGAAAGAGTTGAACTGGCTCGCCGGATATTTCAGAATTACCCTTCAATATCAGTTGCGAAATATAACGTTCTCACCGTAGAATATGCCAAGTTAGTGGATGCGGTTGCCTTGATTCGAGGGTTAAGAGTGTTTGGCGATTTCGAGTTTGAGTTTCGGATGGGTATGGCAAACAAGAAGCTGGCGCCGGAGTTGGAGACGATCATGATTCTTTCCGACGAGCAGCACATGCATATCAGTTCGAGCACGATTCGCGAAATCGCGGAGTTAGGCGGGGATGTGAGTTCGATGGTCCCGCCGATTATTTCGCAAGCTTTACGCAGCAAATTCGGCAATTGATTTCGTCAGCGGATGCAGGGTCTTTCACCGGGAGGGTTTCAATGGACATTCAACACTTAGTTGATCGTTTGGAAGATTTAGTCGACGATGGCCGGCATTTTTTCGGCACCAAGTACACGATAGTTGATGAGGAACGCGCCCTGGAAATTATTGATCAAATGCGGATATCGATTCCGGAAGAGATCGAAAAAGCGGCCCGTACGATTCAAAAGAAGGACCGCGTCCTAGCCGAAGCAAACGAGGAAGCCGCGCGAATCGTGCAGCAGGCGCGGCAGCACAGTGAAGACCTGATTGATGACCAGGAAATGGTGAAACAAGCGAAAGTGCGCGCCGAATACGTGATTGAACAAGCCAAGATCGAAGCCTCAAAGATCACGCGTGAAGCTGACGAATACGTCCTGATTCAACTGAGCCAATTGGAGCAGCAGTTTGCCCACACGCTTGACGAAGTCCGCAATGGGATCCAAATCATGCAGCATGAGGAACCGGCGGCGGTCGAGGTGGAACTTGAGACCGCTGAAGTCCAGAACCATGAAGTTAATCACGAGCCGATCAACTTCGAACGGCCAGCGCAAGCGCCGGTAGGCAACCGCATCTAGATCGATTTTCATCAACTTAACTCCCAAAATCAGGCATCACGATAGCGATGTCTGTTTTGCTTCCGCGGCCGTCAAGCGTTGATCTAACTTGAATTTCGCTCTGTCTTTGTCTGCAGTCGATATATGCGGCTTATCGTTTTGGGTTGCGCCTGGGTTTTGGGCATCAGCATTGCCCGATCCCTTCCCGCAGTAGAACTCTCATATTGGACAGCGGCGCTGATCGCCAGTTCAGTTGCCGGGCTCCTGCTTAGGCGGCGGCTGCCTTGGTGGTTCCTCGTCAGCCTGGCTGCGTTTTCCGCTGGCGGAGCTCGCCAGTCTCTGCTGCCAGGCAACAGCGATGTCGCCAATTACAACGGATACAGCGGCACTATTTCAGGCATTGTGGTGGCGGAGCCGGGGCTGCGCGAAGACAGAATCCAGCTTCGCCTGGCAAGCGAAACCATCTTCGTCAACAGCGAAACAATTCAAACGAGCGGTCTGGTGCTGGTCGAAGCGGATCGTGGCGTCGAGGTCCAATATGGCGATCGTATTCGCGCGACCGGGCGCCTGGCAGTCCCCGCCACCTGGGATACCTTTTCCTACGCCGACTATTTGGCGCGTCACGGCGTATTCACAATCATGCGGCACGCGGCTGTCGACCTTATTGACAGCGGGCACGGCAGCGCGCTGGCGGCAGCGCTGTTAAGTCTGAAAGAGACAGTTCGGGGCAGTATCGCGTCCGCATTGCCCGAGCCACAGGCCGGCTTGTTAACGGGCATTCTGCTCGGGGACGAGAGCGGGATCGCCCCGGAATTGGAAGAGGCCTTCGCCCGTGTCGGCGCGTCTCATGTCGTCGCTATCAGCGGCTTCAACATGGTCATCGTAAGCGGCATCGTCCTGCGCGCGCTATCCGGCTTGTTCCGCGGCCACAAAACTGTTGTCACGCTGAATGCGCTCTCGGTGATCGCTGTCTACACGCTTTTGGTCGGCGCCAGCCCGGGCGTACTCCGCGCCGCGCTCATGAGTGGTTTGCTGGTGATCGGCAATCAACTCAATCGGAAGACATTTGTGCCGGCATCGCTCGCCTTCGCTGCTTTGCTCCTTTCCTTTTTCGATCCCAATGTATTGCTGGATATCGGCTTTCAGCTGAGTTTTCTGGCCGTGCTCGGTCTCAGCCTCTTCGCCGATCCGCTTTCCAGGCGGTTCCGCCGGCTGCTGGAGGGCTATCTGCCGCCGCGTAGCGCGAACGCGCTGCACAGCTTTCTCAATGAGCCCTTGATCGTGTCGATCGCGGCGCAGATAACCACCCTCCCTTTGGTCATCCTGTACTTCGGTCGATTATCGCTGGTTGCGCTGCCAGTCAACTTTCTTATTGTGCCGGTTCAGTCGGCGGCGCTTCTTTTGGGAATGGCCGCCGCAGTCGCTTATACATTTGTCCCGGTCGTCGGCACGCTGATCTTTTGGGCGGAACTTGTCTTCATATCCTGGACGATATCGGTGGTGCGCGCATTCGCCCAACTGAGTTTCGCTGAAATAACGGTGGATTTGGACGGAAGACTTATTCAAGCGTACTATCTGCTGCTGATCGGAGGCGCCATGTTTCGGGCCGCTCGCTCAAGCTTGCTGTTGCTGCTTCAGGATATCGCCAAGCGCAATTCGGTAATCCTTTTCACCTGCGCGGCAGCGGCGCTGTCCTTAATTCTGATCGGGGCCATGTTCCTCAGTCGGGCCGACGGGCATTTGCACGTTTGGCTGCTTGACCTCGGGCATAGCAATGCGGTATTGGCGCAGACACCCGGCGGCGCGCAAGTGCTGGTGGATGGCGGTCGGTTTCCCGCCCGTCTCCTGACCGCCATTGGCGACCGCCTGCCCTTCCATGATCGAGACATCGAAATCCTGGTCATCACACATCCTGACGCCTGGGATATCGCCGCGCTCAGCAGCGTGCTCGATCGCTACTCTGTTGGCGCGGCGCTGTATCACGGGCAGGCAACCCTCGACGAGGATTTCGAGCAGATCCTGGCTCGCTTGAGCCAGGCCGGTACTGCGGTCGCGCAGGTGCGCGCGGGCTATACAGTCGATGTTTCAGACGGGGCTACGATCGAGGTATTGCATCCCCAGGCAGAGCCAAAGATCACGGACAAGCTCAACGATCATGTTCTGGCGCTGCGGCTGCGTTATGGCGCTGCCTCGTTTTTGCTGACTTCAGATTTAAGCGCTGAAGGCCAGCAAGCGATGTTAGACAGCATCGGCGCAGATGGCGCGACCGTCTTGCAGATCCCGCAGCATGGCACAGTCCGCGCGCTGGATGACGACTTTCTCGCCGCAGTAAAGCCGCAGATCGCGCTGCTGCAAAGCGACATTGCCAATCGACGGGGCGACCCGGATCCGGATACGCTGGCGGAACTTGAAGAAGTTGACTTGTTTCGCACGGACGAACTCGGAACGATTCATCTGCGCACGGATGGGAAAACGATAAGCGTATCCCGGTAATATCGTCATTCGCGCAGTGCAAAAGAGGAGGCGTCCTCCGCCTCCCCCAATTTGGCTCAGGTTGCGCGCCCGGCTAATAACGAATGTCAACGTGCCTGCCGGCGCCGGCCGACTCCATGATCGCGTCGCAGATCACGGCATTGCGATAGCCGTCGACGAAGGTTGCGCCATAGGGAGCGACCTCATTGCCGTTCACGATGGCGTCGAAGAAGTGATGGAACTCGTGCACGAAGCTGTGTTCCCAGCCGATGATATGGCCATGCGGCCACCAATTCTCCCAGTAAGGATGGTGCGCTTCGGTCACCAGCACATTGTGGAAACCTTGCGTGGTGTCCGGCTCTTCGCCCTTCCAGTAAACGTTGAGTTCATTCAGCCGCTCAAGATTGAAGTGAATCGAGCCATTTTCGGCATTGATCTCGAAGGAATTGAAGTTCTTGCGCCCCTGCCCAAATCGCGTCGCCTCGACTGTGCCGAGGGCGCCATTTTCAAAGTCCAACAGCGCAACGAACCCATCGTCGACATCAGACTTGATCATGCCGCCTGAGCCGTCCGGCCGTTCGGTGATCCAGGTCTGCGCCAGGCCGGAAACCGCCTTGGGCTCCCCCACCAGGAAGCGCGCCAGATCGATGATGTGGGCGCCGAGGTCGCCCAGCGCGCCACTGCCGCAGATGTCTTTCTGGAAGCGCCAGGTCGATTCCATCTCGCGGTCCATGCCCCATTCCTGCAAATAAACCGCGCGCCAATGATAGATCTGGCCCAGCTTGCCGCTTTCGACGATTTTCTTCGCCTGCTGCACAGCGGGGACAAAGCGATAGTTGAAGGCGACCATGTGCTTGACGCCGGCCGCTTCCACAGCGTCGAGCATCGATTTCGCCTCTTCCGCCGTGCGCGCCAGCGGTTTCTCGCAGAAGACGTGCATGCCCGCCGCCGCCGCCGCGTTGCAAGGCTCGGCATGGGCGTCATTGGGGCCGCCATTATCGAAAACCTGAATGTCATCATTGGCGATCATGTCACGCCAGTCGGTGTAGGCATGCTCGTAACCATAGCGCTGCGCCGCCGCGGTCACCGCCGCTTCGTTGCGACCGGCGATCCCAACCAGACGGGGAATCGCGACCGGCGGATACATCATATAAGGGATTTTCTTGAAGGCGTTGGTATGCGCCTTGCCCATGAAGGCATAACCCAACATGCCGATGCCAAGCTCGGGCGCCTCCGCATCGCTGCCCTCAGCGGCCATGCTGGTAAAGGTCGTGCTCACCTGTTTTTCGTCAGCCATCGTTCATCTCCTGACTGTTATCAATTGTCCTGACTAATCTTCAGCAAAGGCGGCGTCGAATGCCCGGCCCGATGCCTCAAAGTCGTTCTGCTTCACCCAGGCTGCGGATTCTGTCGCGCCGAATTCGCGGTCCATGCCGCTGTCTTCCCATTCGACGGACAGCGGACCCTGGTAATCGGCCCGGTTCAAAGCGCGGATCATGGCGTCAATATCCAGGTCGCCATGCCCCGGCGAGACGAAATCCCAGCCGCGGCGGACATCGCCGAAGTTCAAATGGGAGCAGAGTATGCTGGTTACATTGTCCAGCGTCACCTTGGAATCTTTGACGTGCACGTGGAAGATGCGGTCGGCAAAGCGATCGATGAATTTGACCGGGTCAAACAATTGGTGGATGAAGTGGCTGGGATCGAAATTAAAGCCAAAAGCGGGGTGATGGTCCAAGGCCTCCAGCGCTTTTTCCGCTGTGTAGATGTCATAGGCGATTTCGCTGGGGTGCGCCTCCAAAGCAAACTTGACACCTTCGGCGGCGAAGACGTCAAGCACCGGACGCCAGCGGTCGGCGAATTCGCGATAGCCGGCGTCGATCATTTCGTCCGAAGTCGGCGGGAAGCGATAGATCATGTGCCAAACCGGGCTGCCGGTGAAGCCGTTGACAACATCGACGCCGAAGGCTTTGGCGGCGCGCGCCGTGTCTTTCATCTCTTCGGCGCAGCGCTCGCGCACGCCATCGGTACTGCCATCGCCCCATAGGCGGTCGGGCAGAATGTCGCGATGGCGCGCGTCAATCGCCGCCTCGGCCACGCACTGCCCCACGAGATGATTGCTGATGGAGAAATAACCCAGGCCATGCTGCTCGAGCACATCCACGCGCGACTGAATGTAGCCGTCCTCCGAAAGCGCTCTGTCGACCTCAAAGTGATCACCCCAGCAGGCTAATTCCAGGCCGTCGTAACCGAAGCTCTTGGCCTTTTCAGCGATGGTCTCGAAAGGCAAATCCGCCCACTGCCCAGTGAATAATGTGACTGGTCTCGCCATAAGACAACTCCTTTCCTTACAGTTTGAACTGCAATTCTTATATCGACTACAAGTATAGCGAGCAAATTCCCATGCACCAATACTTCAGGCCGGCGGCCCTGCCAAACGCTTCGATGCAGCTTCCGCCGGTAGTGTATCGAAGTCGGTGGAAATTCATTTTCACCACAAAGGAAAGAAGCACACAAAGAAATTGCATATAGTCTACGTTTCTCGGTGTCCTCGGTGGTAAAGTTTTTTGTTTCCACCGAAAGGGATACACTTCCGCTTCCGCCGCCATTTGGGAATTTGCAGCCGCCTGCGCTATCATCAATTTGGAAGGCTGCCTAATGCGGCCAGTCTATCAAGATGCCCACCAGCTGAAAAGGAGGACAGCACAGATGTACAACGGCTTGAAGATCATCGACTTCCACGTACATTTTCCGACGCAAAATCACTGGATCATCGAACGCGGGCCGGATTGGCGCCGCCAATACGTTGAGCGGCTGGGTGAGCGGCGCGCGAAAATCGCCCGTGAACACGCGATGAATTACAACCGGCAGTGGCGGGCGACCTGGGGCTTTGATCCGCCGGAGCGCAACACCTTCAGCGACGAGGAACAGGCGGACCGCTGGGCGGCGGAGATCGAGAAATACGGTTTGCGCGCGGTCGGTTTTGTGACCGGCGGCGGCAACAGGAATCTGGCCAAACTGGCGCGCCGCCACCCGGAGACCTTTATCGGCTTCGCGCATCATTACCTCTTCAGCGAGGGCGCCGCGGACGAGCTGCGCCGGGCCGTCAACGAAGACGGCTTGAAAGCCTACAAGCTGCTGGCGCCATCGCTGGATCGCCCGGTCGAAGATGAAGCGGCTTATCCAGTCTGGGAAGCCTGCGCCGAGCTGGACATTCCGGTATTGATTCATTTTGGCATTCAGGGCAGTGGCGGCGGCGTCGCCTGGCATGAGAACATCAACCCGCTGAAACTGCATAACATCGCCAAGGACTTCCCGGATGTGACCTTTGTCGTGCCGCACTTCGGCTGCGCCTGGATACGGGAAACGCTGCAGCTTTGCTGGGCTTGCGGCAATGTCTCCATCGACACCAGCGGATCGAACCAATGGGTGAAGTGGGTGGATGGCGATTGGGATACGAAGAAGCTCTTCCGAAAGTATATGGAGACGATCGGCCCCGAGCGCATCATCTTCGGCACGGATTCGAGTTACTTCCCGCGCGGCTTCGCCGAGCCCTATCTTGTGCAGCAAATCCGCGATGTCCGCGAGCTCAATTATCGCGAGGAGGACATCCAGCTGATCTTCGGCGGCAACGCGGCGCGGCTGTTCAAGATTGACCTGTAGACAAGCAACTTGCGATGGCGCAAAATCTTGTCGCAATCGTTGCGACTCGTCGCAAAATGCGTTACGCTGATATCGTCCGAACAATTGCAATGACGCATAAGGAGATTAATATGTACCGTTCACGACTTTTTGGGGTCCTTGCTGTACTGGTCGTCCTGCTGTCGCTTGGCGCTGTCGTCGGCGCGCAAGATGACATGGTCGAAATCGAATACTGGCAGTACAACTTTGGCGCGCGCGTTGACGCGATGAACATGCTCATTGAGCAGTTCGAGGCGGAGAACCCGGGCATCAAGGTCGTCCACAACAGCGACATCCCCTACGCGGATTTCCGCACGGAATTGGCGGCATCAGCGCCGGCCGGCGTCGGTCCCGATGTGGTGACGCTGTTCTATGGCTGGATCCCGGCTTTTGTCGACGCCGGTTATCTGGTGCCCCTGCCGGAAGATTCCTTCAGCGAAGCATTCATCCTGGAGACCTTCTCGCCGATGGTCGCCAACTCCAAGTTCGAAGACAGCTATTGGGCCATCCCGACGGCGGTGCGTTCACTGGCGCTGTTCTGGAACAAGGATATCTTTGAAGCGGCTGGGCTCGATCCGGAAGTGCCGCCAAGGACCCTGGACGAACTTGTAGAAATGGCTATCGCAACGACGCAATATGACGGCGACATGCAAGACATTCTCAGCATTACGCAAATGGGGCATGCGCCGGCGCTGGCAGCGCAAGACCATCACTGGTTCCGCGAGGTGCTGATTCGTCAATACGGCGGCGCGCCTTACAGCGATGATGGACGCACGGTGACCTACAACAGCGAAGAGGGCTGCGCGGCCTTCTCCTGGCTGGCCGCCTTCGAAACCGAGCATGTGACCGGAAGCAACGATATTCTCGATGGCGCCACCAACGCCTTTGTCAACGGCGAAAGCGCGATCCATGTCGATGGCTCCTTCCGCGTCGGCACGATCGCCCGGAACAATCCGGATTTGAACTATGGCGTGACCGAACTGCCAGTGGGCCCCAACGGCGAACGGCACACATTCGGCTCTTATTGGACGCATGGCATCACTCGCCGCGCCAATGACGACCCGGCGCGCCTGGAAGCGGCCGTCAAGTTCCTGCAATTCATCACCACACCAGCGGCGGGCACGCTCTGGGTCAACAATGTGGGTGAGCTGCCGGCTCAAGCCGAAGCGGCCGCTGATGAGATGATCCTGGCGGACCCGATTCTGGGCGCCTTCTCAGCCGGCCTGGCCTACTCGCACGCGACCTTCTTCGTTGATGAAAGCGCGCAGCGTCAGGTCTTGATTGACGCCTTCGACAACATTCGCATGGGCGGCATGGACCCCTGCGACGCCCTTGATGAAGCGGCGGCGGCCGAGCAGGAATTGATTGACAACTTCTGGGCGGATCGGGAATAATACACGCCACACACTTTTGTAGGGGCGGCTGGCCCGCAGTGTCTACGCGCGGCGCTGTGCCGCCCGCCACTCAGACGATGCAAGAGTGGGCGTTTCAGCGAAACGCCCCTACAAACTAGAACCAGGAAGGGATATTGCAATGTCCAAAGGTAACGCATCATACGGCAAAGGATATTACGATGCTCAGCAGGATGCGAAGGGCGGCAGGGTCGCTGGCTGTATAAAGAGCTTCCTGATGCTAATCGGCGCAATAGTGGTGATATTCGTTTGCCTGGCAATTACAGGCTTGGGCTAAAGAGTGACAACTTCAGTGCGCTGTAGGGGCTTGCCTTGGCAAGTCCATTACATCCCGCAACGAGAAAACCCCGCCTGATGAAGCTGACCCTCGCAAAGAAAAAAGTCGTCTGGGCATATATCTTTCTGGCGATTCCGATCGTCTTCTTCGCGTATATCCGCGTCTATCCGGCGCTCTTCGCCTTCCAGATGAGCCTGCATGATTACAATCCGCTGGCGGCTGAGCAGCCTTATGTCGGCTTTGAGAATTACGAAAAAGTCTTTGAAGAATTGGGCAAGCGCAAATCCCAGACTAAATCCGCCTTCCAAAACACGATCAATTACGTGCTGCTCGGCGTGCCGATTCAGCTCTGCCTGGCATTGGCGATCGCCCTGATGCTCAATGAAATCCGCTTCATGAGCACCATCTACCGCATCATGTTCTTCCTGCCTTTTGTGACCTCTACCATCGCCATCGCCTGGGTTTTCCGCATGCTGTATCAGCCGCGCTTCGGGCTTTTCAATGTCATTTTGCAGCTCGTCTCCTTGCCGCAGCAGCCATTTCTCAGGAGCACGCAACAGGCGCTGCCGTCCGTGCTGGCGCTGGTCATCTGGCAAGGCATGGGCTTCGCCATCATCATATTCCTGGCGGGCTTGAAACAAATTCCGCGCACATATTACGAGGCGGCCGAGGTCGATGGCGCCAGCCGCTGGCACACTTTTCGCTACATCACGCTGCCGCTGCTGAACCCCAGCATCGTCTATCTGCTGGTATTGCAGACGATTTCCTTCCTGCGCATGTTCGCGCCGGTGATTGCGATGACTGAGCAAGGCCGCGGCGGCCCCCTGGACGCGACGGTCACGGTTGTGCTGCAAACCTACCGCGAGGCGTTTCAAAGTTTCAACATGGGCTACGCCTCATCCCTGACTGTGGTGTTGTTCGCTCTGATATTGGGCGTCACGATCATCCAACTCTCGGTCACATCGCGCCGAATCAACTGAGGCAGGCATGGCGGAATCGATCACACCCTCTAACATTTTCAAGGACCAGGGACGGGGCGCCGCGGTCGGGAGAGCGGGCGGCGACTGGAAGTACAAGTTCTTCTCCTATCTGCTGCTGACGATGATCGCCTTTACGATGATCGTGCCCTTCATGTGGATGCTGTCCACGTCGCTCAAACCGGAAAAGGAAATCCTGCGGCGGAACGTGTTTCCAGTCGAGCCGACCCTGGACAACTACAGCGAAGTCATCAACGAGACGGACCTGCCGCTTTGGTACAAGAACTCATTCATCGTCGCGGTTATGAGCACGGTCAGCGTGGCCTTTTTTGATTCGCTGGCCGGTTTCGTTTTCGCCAAGTATAACTTTCCCGGCAAGCGCCCGATTTTCATTATCTTTCTGACATCATTGATGGTGCCAACCGAGATGCTGCTTATCCCCTGGTTCATCATGTCGTCTAATCCGCCGATCGGCCCCACCTGGGTCGATACTTATTGGGGCATCGCCTTCCCCGGCGTCATCACCGCCTCGGGCATCTTCTTGATGCGTCAATTCATGCAGGGCGTGCCCGACGAATTGCTGGACGCGGGGCGCATCGACGGCGTCAGCGAATTCGGATTGTATTGGCGGGTGGCGGTGCCTTTGAGCCTGCCGGCGATCGGCGCGCTCTGCATTTTCAACTTTCTCGGCAACTGGAACGCCTTCATTTGGCCGCTGATCGCGACGACGCGAAGCGAGATGTTCACGCTGCCGGTGGGCATACAGCAATTCTCATCGGAGGCGGATACGCCCTGGAATCTCATCATGACCGGCGCCTCGCTGTCTGTTGTGCCGCTGCTCATCGTGGTCATCATCTTTCAGCGCTACATCATTGAAGGGATCGCCTTGACTGGTCTAAAGGGCTAGCTCATGTCGCGCGTCGGCGCCACTTTCCCTCATCCGCTGTATGACAAATACGTGCTGCAGCCCTTCTATGAGGAGGCCAAGACCACCTTCTACGCGCCGATGCTGGCGGCTAATCGCGCTCATGTGGTCATGCTGCGGCGCTGCGATATCATCTCCGCCGAAAACGCCCGGGCGCTGCTCGACGCGCTGCAGCAGGTCGAAGCGATGGGCATGGACGCGTTGACGCTCGGCGAGGGCGTGGAAGACCTCTTCTTCGCCATTGAGAACAAACTCATCGAATTTGCGGGCGCGGCACATGGCGGCAACCTGCAGTTGGCGCGCAGCCGCAACGACTTCGGCTATGCCCTGACGCGGCTCGCCCTGCGTCCACTTTTGCTGCGGGCGCTGGAGGATTTGCTGCTCCTGCGCGCGAGCCTGCTGGCATTCGCTCATGAGCACCTGAATACGCTGATGCCCGGCTATACGCACACGCAGCCGGCGCAGCCAACGACGATGGCGCATTATGTTGCGGGGCTGATGGCCGGTTTGCGGCGGGATGCGGCGCGTCTGCGCTTTGCGTATAAAACCAACAACCAGAGCCCGCTTGGCGCCGCCGCTTTGACCGGCACCGCCTTTCCCATCGATCGGCATCTGAGCGCGCGTCTGCTCGGCTTCGACGAGATTCAGCTCAGCACTTATGACAGCATCGGCGCCTCTGACAATCTCACCGATGTAGCCGGCGCCTTGTCGACGCTGGGGGTCAACCTGTCCCGCTTCACGCGAGACATGCTCTTTTGGGCGACGCGGGAGAGCGGCGCCATCCGCATCGACGACAGTTTCATCCAGATCAGCTCGATCATGCCGCAGAAGCGCAACCCTGTTGTGCTGGAGCATTTGCGAGCGCGCATCAGCCGCATGTTGGCGCAGGCCCAGGGCATCGTCATCCAGTGCCACAACATTCCCTATGGCGATACGCAGGACATTGAAGATGAAATCTTCCCCCTGCTCTTCGGCTCGCTGGAGACGGCCGGGCAGATCCTGCAGCTTTATGCCGCGGTCATTGACACGCTGGAAGTGAATGTCGCCCGCTTGCGCGAGCGTGCGGGGCTCGGCTTCACGACGGTGACGGAACTTGCTGACACCTTGGTCCGGGAATGTGACCTGCCCTTCCGCCAGGCGCATAGCATCGTCTCGGCGCTGGTGAGCTACGCGCAGCGGGAGGGTTTGACGCCCGACGAGCTCACGCGGCAAAACTTGATCGAGGTCGCGCAAGCGAGCCTGGGGCTGCAAGTCGAGCTGAACGAAGACGTTTTCAAGCGGGCGCTGGACCCGCAGGCTTTTGTGGACGCGCGCGTGCTGCCCGGCGGCGCCGCGCCGAGGGCAACTGCCGATGTTTTGGCGCGGGAAGGTGACAGCATCAAAGAGGATGAACGTTGGCTGGCGAGCGCGCGCGGGTCGATCTCGGCGGCGGAACAAGATCTAAAAGCCGCGGTCGACGAGCTGCTCGATTAGAGGCGGGCGCGCCTCAGTCGGCGTCTTCGGCCACGGGATCAGGATCGTCAATATCGGAGCGGCCTTCGAGCGTCATCAAGTAGGCGACGATGTCAAATATCTCGAGATCGCTATAGATTTCCGCCCAATTCTGCGGCATGAGCTCGGGGTCGAATCCCTCCACGGTGTAGGCTTTGGAATCGACAATGGACTGATATATGTATTCGGCGGCGGTCATGCCTTCGACGCGCGTCAGGGCGCGGTCTTTAATGTTCAGCAGACCGGGTCCGATGTTCGTCTTTTCGCTTGTTGGCAGGTGGCAGTTTGCACAGGCGTAGTTGGCTGCCTCTTGAAATTCCTCGAAGAGCACAGCGCCATTTTCGGCGTCGCGCACGGCGACCAGCCGATCGATGGGCGACAGCACCGGGGCGGTCGTCGGTTCGGGACTGGGCGACGGTTCCAGCGTCGGCGTGGCTGTTGGCGCTGTCGTAGGCGTTTGCGTAGGCGGCAGGTCTGTTGCGGTGGGCGGCATTGTCGCCGTCGCGCTGTCATCGGGGGCAGCGACCGACGCCATTGTCGCCGTCGCTTCGCGCATGACCGGCTCGACCAAGCTGCCACAACCGCCAAAGGAAAACGCGATGAAAAAGAAAATTCCGCAACGAAGCATTTGATGAAATACCGACCGCTTTCCGCCACTGTTGATCATTCTGGCCGTCCTGTCCTCTTTGCGAAAATCGCCGCCAATGGATCCTCCGACACATTATCGCAAATCGGATTCGGTTATTGTAGGGGAAGCGCATCACGCTCGCATACCAGCATGAAACCGGTCGGCTGCTCTGTCTCGCAGGCAAGCAAAATGGAGAGGGTCGGGTTTCGAACCAATCATGCGCAGAGCAGAGGTCTTCGTTAGGATGGAGAGACAGTATTGTGTTAGACTAAACTGAAGGAAAGCACCTGTTAAACGAAGCCGGATAACGTGATTGAAGGGATGGTGGGTCAAATGAAAAATATGCTGGGATTGATTCTTTTATTGTCGGTTTCACTTGTCTATCCGCTAAGCGCGCAAGACGCGGATCAAGCTCCCGGTCCTGGCTTGGGCGGCATCATTATTGACGGGAGCACAGCGGGCGATCCAGCGACATTCAATCCACTAATCGGCGGGGACACCGCGTCCAGCGCCGTTTATTCATTGCTGTATCCGGCGATCATCGGGGTCAGCCCGTTCACTGGTTTGGAAGAGCCGGATCTGGCCGGCGCCATGGCTTCTGGCTGGGAATATGATGAGAGCGGCAAAGTCTTGACCGTTCGCCTGAGAGACGACATCGCCTGGAACGATGGAACGCCGATCACGTCGGCCGATTACATGTGGGCGGTTAATGCTACGCGCAGCGGTCAAATCGACAGCCCGCGCTCCGGCATATTCGAGACGATGGCGGATGGCACGCCCGCCGGCGGCAAGATCGTCAGCGTGACAGCGCCGGACGATTACACGGTTGTCGTGACCTTCAACGAGGCGGACTGCATCTCCTTCAGCGATGTGAACGATGTGACGCCGGTGCCGGCCCACGTCTTCTCCGAACTTTATGGCGACAACTATGCCGCCATGATGGACGAGCCGCGGCGCATTCCTACGGTTTCCTTCGGGCCGTTCAAGGATGTGGAATTCGCCGCTGGCGAGCGCATCAGCCTGCTGGCCGATCAATCCTATCCCGATTCGATTCTGGGTTTCATCAGCCCGTCGGAGTCGGTGACTTTGCAAGTCGCGGACGAAAATGTCGAAACTGAGCGATTCATCGGCGGCGAATTCAGTATTTTGGCTGTACCGGCGACGCGGCAGGAAGAATTCCGCACCGATCCGGATTTGCTCGAATATCCCCGATTTGAATTCACCGGCAACGGATTCACCTTCTTCGCGATGAATCACGCCAATCCGGACAATCCGCAGCCCGGAATTGATGAAGACGGCAACATCCTGCCGCAGGAGCCGCATCCTGTTTTGGGCGATGTGCTTGTGCGCCAGGCGATTTCACACGCGGTGGACATGGACGCGCTGATCGAGGGCATTCGAGATGGCAACGGCTTCAAGGTCGCCACGCACACCATACCAACGTCCTGGGTTTACAATCCAGAGCTCCAATACGAATACAATCCGGAGCTGGCAATGGAGAAATTGACGCAGGCCGGCTGGATAGACGACGATGACGATCCGGGCACTGCGCGCATCTGCGACGACTGCTTGTTTGCGCGCGAGGTGGATCCGGAATACAACGGCAGCGAACTGGCGCTGGATTTGCACGTGCCGGCCGGCTCGGAAATCGGCGAGCAGATGGGGCTCTACTTCCAGTCCGAGATGAACAATGTCGGCTTCAACGCTGTTTTCGAAGCCATCGATTGGGGCAGCGCCTTCTTGCCCGAGTTGACGGGCCAAACCTTCGACATGAACATGCTGGGCTGGAGCCTGGGCCTGCCGGTTGATCCGGATATTTCGCCCTTCTATTATCCGGAAGTCGATGTGCCGGGCTCTGGCTTTAACTTCAGTTCGTATTACAGCGCCGAGCTGATCGAGTTGAATGACCAGGCGCGGGTCGTTCCCGGCTGCGATACGGAGGCGCGGGCGGCGCTCTATGAGCGGGTGCAGGAGATCCTCTTCAACGACATGCCCTACTTCTACATGTACGTCTCAGAGTCGATGACGGCGGTATTGCCGGGCACGAAGAATTGGAACCCCACGCCATTCTCGCGCACCTATTCGCAGGACGCCTGGGTATCGCCGGCCGTCGCCACGCCATAGCGGACAAGGCCGTTTTGCTGCCAGGGGACCCCCACTCCCCTGGCGGCTCATTATTCACCGACGCCCGGCAGGTTTGCGCGCATGCAGAGATATATCGCACGGCGCTTGTTGCAAGCCATTCCCACATTTTTTGGTATCACCATCATCGTCTATGCCATCATGGCCGCTTCAGGCGACCCGATTGCGATTCTGGCTTTTGACCCGACAATGCGCCAAGACGAACGCGAGCGTCTGGCTATTCGCCTTGGCATCAGCGATCCGCTGCCGGTGCAATATCTGCGCTGGCTGATCGGCGATGACTGGATGATGGTGGATACGAATCTCGATGGAGAAGCCGATGCCTGGGGCGACAATTATGGTATCCTGCGCGGCGACTTCGGCTCGTCCTTTAAGTTCCGCGGTTCAAATCCGCTCAACTTGATAGCCGAGCGATTGGGCGCGACGATAGAGCTCAATGTTGCCGCTCTGCTGGTTGGCTATTCCGTCGCCATCGTCCTGGGCGTGTTGGCGGCGGTGTATCGCGGAAGAGCCATTGACCGCTACTCGCGCATATTCTCTGTGATGGGTGATTCATTTCCAAGCTTTTGGCTGGGCCTGCTGTTGATTATGTTCTTTGGCATCGCTTTGCCCCGCGCGCTCGAGCCACATGGCTTGGGCGATGGCAGTCCAATGCTGCCAATGGGGGGGCGCTGCCCGCCGGTTCGCGGCGGCTGCCCGCCGATATATGAGCGCCTGCAATACATGATTGAGCCGGTGCTGGTCATTTCTTTCGGCACCATCGCCGCCTTGTCGCGCTTGCTGCGCGCGCAAATGCTGGAGACGATCAGCAGCGACTACGTCCGCACCGCCCGCGCCAAGGGCTTGCCCAGCCACAGCGTCTGGATCAGGCATGCCCTGCGCAACGCCTTTATACCCTTTACGGTTTTCTTGGGGCCGCTGCTCTTTGGCTTGATTGGCGGCTCGGTTGTCATCGAGCGCGTGTTTTCCTGGCCCGGCGTTGGCTTGCTTCTCTTGGATGCCGCCGTCAGCCGGGATTATCCAGTCGTGATGGCTTCCGTCGTCATATCTTCCATCCTGGCCATTCTCGCTTATTTGCTTTCCGACATTCTGCTCGCAGTTTTTGATCCGCGTGTGCGGCTGCAATAATCGGGGGCGGGTATGCACAGTGGATCCGCAAAAACGAGCGACGCAACCGCCAAGCTCAAGCATCAGCCAAATGAAGACTTGCCGCCGTCGCAGAATATGTGGCGCAAGGCGGCCCGCCGCATACGCCGGGACCGCAGTACATTGGCTGCAATGACCGTCGTGCTGGTATTTGCGCTGGCCTCCCTGCTCGCTCAATTCTTGAGCGAAACTGTACTCCAGGTGGATCCGGAGGAGATTGATCTGAACAACAAGTATTTGCCGCTGTTTGCTGAGGGGCACCCGCTGGGCGCGGATGAATTGGGGCGGGATCATTTGAGCCGCCTGCTCTATGGCGGGCGCGTTTCTTTGGGCATCGCTTTCTTTACCGCCATTTTCTCGATTAGCATCGGCATAACGGTTGGTGTCTTCGCCGGGTTTTACAGCGGAATCATCGATGACTTTATCATGTGGATCGTCACCACGCTTAACTCCATCCCGGGCTTGTTCCTCCTGATAACATTCAATACTGTGCTTTCTCCAACCCCGGCGACGCTGGTGTTCATTCTTTCCTTTATAGGTTGGACGGGCGTGGCGCGTTTGGTGCGGGGCGAGACGCTTTCGCTCAAACAAAGCGAGTATAACATTGCCGCGCGTGCCATCGGCGCGTCCAGCTTGCGCATCATGTTCGTGCACATTGTGCCTAACGTATTCTCGCTGCTGATTATCGTCTTGGCGCAAGCGATGAGCGGCCTAATCCTGATAGAAGCGGCGCTAAGTTACATTGGCTTCGGCATTCAGCCGCCGATTCCTTCATGGGGCAATATGCTCAGCAACAGCGTCGATTACATGCGGCGCGCGCAGCATCTCGTTTTCTTGCCCGGGCTGCTGATCACCCTGACTGTATTCTGCTTTTACCTGATCGGCGATGGATTGCGCGACGCTTTCGACCCCAAAATCGCGGACTGACAAGACGAAGCGCGTCCGCGTCATCAGCGCCGGCTTCCTTCGGCATTGCTCCAATGCGCTATAGACATTTGATGATTCAGGTGATAAGGTTGGGCGCTGATGCGAACGCCGGTTGAAATGGACGCATGCAGCCGAGCCTTTGAAAGGAGCTTCAGGGAGCGCCGCTCCCTCAAACTTGGATTATGGCAAATCATAAATCAGCGATAAAGCGCATAAGGCAGAACGAGAAGAGACGGCTTCACAACCGCCATTACCGCAATCGCGCGCGCACCTTGGTCAAAAATGCGCGTGCAGCCATCGCAAATGGCGATCTCGACGAGGCGCGTACTGCGACTCAGATCGCTGTCCGCGACCTGGACAAACTGGCCAACCGCGGCGTCGTTCACAAACGCAATGCGGCGCGCCGCAAAAGCCGACTCATGAGACAGCTGGCTCAAATGGAAAGCTAGCTTCGCCATCATGCCGCGAGAACTGATGGAGCCTGACAGAGACTGTCGGCTCCTTTTGCTTTGGGCCTTCTCCAACGTCAAGCTCTGGCGCCGTGCCATCATTTAGTCAACAGGACGGGCTCGGCCAAATGGGCGGCTGGTCGCGGGCTAAAGATCGTCGAGCAGGTTCAGCACCTTGTTGATTTCATCAAGAGTGTTGTATTGCCCGATGCCGATGCGGACCATGCCATTCGGCCGCTCAATCCGCTTCATAATCTCCAGCGCATAATAATCGCCGCTCCAAACATAGACGTTCTCGCGCGCGAGGTAGTGGGCGATGTCAGCAGGATCGTGGCCATTCTTGACCATCGCCACCGTGGGGACGCGCTGCTCAAGTTTGGCGCCGTCAGTGATCCCGGCTATGGCGACGCCCGGTATGGCGGACAGGCCGTCGATGAGCGCGGCGACCAGGGCCCGCTCGTATGCGCTAACGGCAGCAAGCCCTCGTTTCAAATTCAGCCGACGCCCCGCGTAGCGCGGCATATCGGCGTCGCCATATTCTTCCCCGAGCCGCTCCCAGTAGGTCAGGCATGCGAGCAGGCCATTCCAGGTCTCAAAGCTCGGTGTGCCCGTTTCCCAGCGATGCGGCGCCGCATCTTTCGCCGGGCGCACCTTGCTGGCCGGCAATGAATCCAGCAAATCTCGCCGGCCCCACATGATGCCGAGGTGCGGGCCGTAAAACTTGTAGGACGAGCAGAGCAGAAAATCACAGCCGAGCTCAAGAACATCAATCGGCACATGAGGCGCGCTCTGCACGGCGTCAACAACATGCCAGGCGCCCACAGCGCGCGCCATGCCAGCGATTTGCTTGACGGGGTTGATCGTGCCGACCGCGTTTGAAGCATGAACAGTCGCGACGATTTTACTACGCTCGCTAAGGGCTTCCTCCAGCGAGTCCATATCCAGCGTGCAATCGTCGCGTCTGATATCGACCCACTTGACCGTCAAGTTGCGCTCCCTAGCGATTTGCAGCCAGGGCGCGATATTGGCATCGTGATCCATTCGCGTCAGGACGATCTCATCGCCAGCGGACAAAAGCGGGGAAATCGCGCGGCTCAGGCTAAAGCAGAGGGTCGTCATATTCGGGCCGATGATGATTTCAGACGGGCTTGATGCGTTAAGAAAGTCAGCCATGCGTTCGCGCGTCATTTGGGTCATTTCGTCGCTGCGGCGGCTGGTGGCGAAGGCGCCGCCCGAATTGGCGTTCATCGTCAGGTAATACTGCGTCACCGCGTCCATCACCGGGCGCGGCACCTGGGTTCCCGCTGGATTATCCAGAAATATGGGGGCGGTACCGTCATGATTCAAGGACGGGAACAACGGGCGTATCGCTTCCGCGTGAAAAGTCATATCTCGATCCTGAGCGCTATGGCGCTGCCTTGAGTAGTATTGATTCGTACTATAATCCAGGTGGCGCCGAAAATGAATTTGAATTTTGATCCAGTCGAATGGCCTGTCTTCTGTAAAACAGAATGCGCGAAACCGTTGCGATGAAGGCTTTGTCCAGCAGGAAGAAAGGTGGAAACCCGCCAACAGCCGAGCAGCGTTCCGAAGCGGAGCGCGCTGGTGGCCTGCGTCGCCTGCGCTGCCTGAATTGTGGCCAGAACATCTTCGTCAATGCCGGCGATGAAGCGCCTGAGGTCTGCCAATACTGCAATGATATGACCACCTGGCAAGCCTTAGACGGCTGAATGGGGCAGCGCGCTTTAAGCCCCGAGCGATTCAATTTCGGCTCGCACCCGCTTCGCAAGCTGCAGGAACTTCTCGTCAAATATCATCTCCGGCAAGCGGGGGCGGGGCAAATCCACCCGAATATCGGCGACCAGTCGCCCCGGCCTGCGCGACATGACAATGACGCGATCCGCCAGCAAGACCGCCTCGCTGATGTCGTGCGTAACCATAATCACGGTCTGCAAATTGCGCCGCCGAAGACGCAGCAATTCCAGGCTGAGTTTTTCCCGCGTCAAAGCGTCGAGCGCGCCAAAGGGTTCATCCAGCAGCCAGACGCGCGGATTTTGCACGATGACGCGCCCGAGCGCGACGCGTTGGGACATGCCGCCTGAAAGCTCGGCCGGATAAGCCAGCGCAAAGCTCTCCAGGTGGAGCTGCGGGAGCAGTTTCCGGACGGTTTTATGCCGCTCGGCGCGCGATATGCCGGCGATCTCCAAGGGCAAGGCGATATTGTCCAGGACAGTTCGCCAGGGCATTAAGTTCGCATCCTGGAACATGATGGCGAAGCGCTGCATGGGCCGGTCAATGAGGTCGCCGTCACAGAGGGCTTGGCCCGACGACGGAAGCTGCAAGCCCGCCAAGGCGCGTATCAAGGTGCTCTTGCCGCAGCCGGAGGGACCCACGACGCAAACGAACTCTTCAGCGGCCACTTCGAATGAGATTGGACCCAAAGCGGGCAGCCGGCCGCCATCGGGACCCCGAAAGACGACGGAGAGTTCGCGCAGGCTCAGCCTCACTCGGCATGCCTTGCTATGAATCTGTTCGTGAATGCGCCCTGCAGATCTACCGAGCCTGAATCGAGAAAGCCCATCGCCGACAGCGTGTCGCTCATCGCTTGCCATGATTCTAGGTCACTGTAACCCAGGACTTCGGCATCCCACAATTCGATGGTATGCAGCAAGACGTTAAACTGCGCCAATGTTGTATTGTCGAACTGCTCGGCCAAATCCGCCGCCAGCTGCCGGCGCGCCTGCGCGATGTCTTCCCGGCCCGGCTTCGCCGAGAGAAACTCAGCCTGCCCAGCGGAAGCCGCTTGCAGAGCGCGCAACAACGCATCGTCCGCCGGCAGGCCCTCCACATGGTTCAGGCTGGCGAGGTAAGCCGCCGCCGGATTATCAATGACGGCTTGCAGCGCTTTTGCCAGCCCATCGACCATGCGCGCCACCTCAGCGGGATCCGCTTCCAGATGCGCCCGGCTGACAATCAAACCATTCGAGACCAGGTCGACCTTTGACGCGACCGTGACCACATCGACTTCGGCCAAGTCTCCACATTCACCGGCGGATGCCAAATTCTGTATCTGCAGCGGTTCATTGTTGACATAGACGATGGCGGCATCGACGACGCCCAGGCAAAATACCTCCGGCGCATTGAAGCCGATTTCCCGCAGATCCACATCCGCTTCCGAAAGTCCGGCGCTGCCCAGCAAAGTCGTCAGCCCGCTGTAGCTCGCGCCGAAGCGACCGGGGATGCCGATGGCCATTCCGCGCAGGCTGTCGAGTTCGCTCAAATCCCGCGAGCTGTCATAGACCAAGCCGACCGGGTACTGCTGGAACCACTCGAATACGTAGACCACATCACGATCGCGCGCCCGGGCGAGGATGACCTGCTCGCCGCTGACGATGCCAAACTTCGCCTGGCCGACTGCAACGAGATCCAAAACCTCCGGTTCTTGCAGGTGATCCAGGGCCACATTGAATCCGGCATCGGCGAAATAACCGCTTTCGATGCCGACGTAAAAAGGAGCGAACTGCACATTGGGGATGAAGGTCAGAAGTATGCGTTCATCTTGCGCTTCGTCCTGCGCGGAGGCGGGAATCGCCAGCGACAGAGCGGCGAAAAGAATAATGCGGATGAGATTCAGCATGGCAAGGGGTTCTCCTCTAGCAAGGCAAATTACATACTGGAGCGGCGCTGCCAAACCAGAAAACGCCACTCCACAAAGCCAACAAGTCCATAAAGAGACAAGGAAATAGCCGTCATCGTCAGCACAGCGACAATCACCAGCGGCGTATCATAAAGATTGCGCGCCGATGTAACCAGGTAACCCAAGCCACTGCCCTGGCTGACGAATTCGCCGACGACTGCGCCGATGACAGCCAGCGTGGCGCTGGTCTTGAGACCGGCAAGAATGACCGGCAGCGCAGAGGGCGCTTCCAGGTGGCGAAACATTTGCCAGCGCCCCGCCTTCAGCGAGCGCATCATGTCTCGAAGGTTCGGCGACACGCCGCGGATGCCGACAATCGTATTCACAAGAGTCGGGAAGAAAACGATCACCGCGGTAGTTACCACTTTGCTGGTGGGCCCCGATCCAAACCAAATGACCAAGAGGGGCGCGTAGGCGACAATGGGCGTCGACTGAAAGCCGACAATGATCGGCGCCAGGATGTATTCCAGCAGCGGCAGCTTGGCGATTGCATAGCCAACGGCCAGCCCTATGCCCACACCCAGCAGCAGACCGTAGAGCATTTCTTCCAGCGTGACGAAGGCATGCTTTGGCAATCGACCATCGCCAAGCGCTTCGACAAAAGCCAGGTATACGGCGCGCGGCGGCGGCACGAGAATATGAGAAATGAGCTCGCGTTCGCTGATGAACTGCCAAAGCAGCAGCAGACAGCCTAGCGCCAGGATGGGCGACAGACGCCGCAGCGTGGCGCCGATATGGATCGGCAAATCTGATGCTCGCTCTTGGAAAGAGGTATTGCCCTTCTTGCCCATGTCGTCCTTCCGCGGGGAATATGATGGGGAAGGACAATATACGGCGCGGCCAGCCGAGCGCAAGCGGCAACTCACAGCGCTTTCGTATATCAACCAGGCAAGCCGCCAGCGACAGCCCGCTCACCCTTCTCCCATCCGGACTTTCACCGTCGGCTCCGGAATCTCACCGGAATCCACCTGCGCAACTCGCCGTTGCTCAGGGTCACGGGCTTGGCATGTTGGAACATGCATCACCGCCGGTAGGGACTTCCACCCTGCCCCGAAGGTTGGTCTGCATTATCTGCGAGTTCAGTATAGCAAGTTTTCGAGCGAATTCAATCTAATTCAGAGGGAGGGGCTCAGAGACGGCCTCGCGCGGCGGGTTGCTTTCGGTCATGGAAACATCATGCTGAAAACTGGCGTCAGCCTTCAGCAAAGTAAAGAGAAAATGACCACCGTTTCCCTGGCTGTTGCCTTCCGCCCAGATGCGCCCGCCGTGGGCTTCAATGATATGCTTGCAAATCGCCAGCCCCAGGCCGGCGCCTTCGTCGCCGGAGCGGGACAGATCAGCCTGGTAAAAGCGTTCAAACACGCGACGTCGAAGATCTTCCGGGACGCCGGGCCCGTTGTCGAACACAGAGACGGTGATTTCCTCCGCCTGCTCGGCCGCGGTGATGGTAATCGCCTCGCCTTTGGGCGACCATTTGATCGCGTTATGTATCAAATTGCCGAATACTCGCTTCAATTGATCGGCATCGCAAAGGACGTCATATTTCTGCGGCACGTGGCTTACGATGGTGAGCTCTTTCATCGCCGCCTGCGACTCGAGCCGTTCCATCGCTTCATCCACAACAGTCCGCAGCGGGGTTTTGACCAAGCGCAGAATCGCCTCGCCAGACTCGATCATCGACAGATCGAGCAGGTCCTGCGCCAGCCAAAGCAGGGCGTCAGTTTCCATGGCGATTTCTTTGAGTGATTGTATGCTGGCTTTCCGCTTCGGTTTGTCCGCTTCCAGGAACAAGCCCTCGATGATCAAGCGGATTCGCGTAATTGGCGTGCGCAGCTCATGCGAGATGTTGGCGACCAAATCCCGGCGGGCGCGATTCAAATTGACCAGATCGGTAATGTCTTGCAGGGCGACGCCGACATAACGGCGGCCCTTGTCATAATTGATGACCTGCGCTCGAGCTCGGTAATTGCTGCCCATGATGACGAATTGTTCCTCGACGCTTTCTTCTTCCAGCAATGCCACTTGAACCAGATTGAGCAACTCGGAAGAATCAGTGACATCGGAAAGCCTCTTGCCGATCGGATTCGGCCCGGCAAACAGACGCGCGGCCGGCCGATTGACCGTGGCGAGCGCCAAGTTTTCATCGAGCAGCAGCAGCAGGTCAAAGACGACATCTAAATTCGTCGAGTAGAGTGCCCGGCTATCTTCATTTTCGCGTTCGACCGCCGTCAACTGCGACTTGAGCCGGCCAATCTCAGCATCGCGTTTAGCAATAACCGAGCGATGCGCCTTCAACGAGCGGCGCTGACGATAAGCGCAATATGCCAGACCGGCAGCGAGGACGAGCGCGGCTGAAAGAAACGGATCCATCCTCAGCCCTCGAAGCGGTAGCCTATGCCGCGAACCGTGCTGATGCGCTCCGGGCTTGAGGGGTTTTCCTCGATTTTTTCCCGCAGCCAGCGGATATGCACATCGACGGTCCGCTTATCCATGGGAAAGTAATCCTGCCCCCAGACATTGGTCAAGATAAAGTCCCGCGACAATACGGCATTCTTGTTTCGCATGAACAAAGCCAACAAGTCGAATTCTTTGTTGCTGAGCTTGATCTCTTCTTCAGCTCTAAAGGCGCGGCGCGCAGTGAAATCCAGGCGCAAGTCGCCCGCGGTCAGTTCATCCTGCTTCAAGCCGCGGCCGGGCGCTGGGCGGCGCATTTGCGCACCTACGCGGGACAAGAATTCACCCAAACTGAAAGGCTTGACGATGTAGTCATCCGCCCCGGTATCCAAACCCTGAATCTTGTCATGCTCAGTCCCTCGCGCTGTCAGCATAATTATCGGCACATAGGCGGAGCCGGCGTCATTGCGAATTAGTTTGCAAAGCGAAATGCCGTCCAAGCCGGGCAGCATGATGTCCAGAACGATTAAGTCGTAGATGTCACTGCGCGCCATGTCCCAGCCGGTTTCGCCATCAAGAGCCGTCGCCACATCATAGCCCGCCGCCCGCAGCTTGTCGGCGAGGTTGGCGATCAGCTTGTCGTCGTCTTCGACAATGAGAATCTTCTTAGCGTCCATCGTTATCCATTATGCAATCGACAATGCATTCAGCCTACTCGAAGGCGACTAAATCTATGTTAAGTCTTTTGGCAGGTCCTTTAAACATCATGATTTGCCGCGCGGCAACCGGCCTGAGCATCCATAGTTTTTTGACGCGCCTTGATGCAGCATTGGGCTCGACGCCCGGCGCAGCTTTCAGTCATCTCATCCGCGCGAGAATGCAGAATGTCTTCGCCGCCAGGGGAGGCGAGAGGCTAGCCGTCGGAAATCGCGCGGACGCCGCCCAGCGTCGTCGCATGCCGCACGGCGCGGCGGATGGCCAGCGCGACCATCTCAGCGGCGCAGGCGCCTGCAACTGTCGGGTCGGCAGCGACCTGGCCGGTGGCCAGCGCAAAGATGGTATCCCCGTCAAACATCGTGTGCGAGGGACTCACAGCGCGCGCCAAACCATCATGAGCCATCTGGGCGACCTTTTGCGCCTGGGCCTTGTTCAGCTCGCCATTGGTAGCGACAACGCCAATCACGGTGTTTTCATCGGCCGGAACAGCAGACGGCTCGTTCATCATCTCGATCATCGCCGCCAGGACCGAATCGAAGCCCTTTCCCTCCGCCGATCGCAGGCCGGCGATGATCTGGCCATTCTCGTCAATCACGTTGCCGACCGCGTTCACCGCCATCAACGCCGCCACCACCAAGCCCCCGGGCAATGTGATCGCCGCCGAGCCAATGCCGCCTTTGCTGGCCCGCTCATCGCCCCGGATTGCAGCGACCCGCGCGCCCGTGCCGGCGCCAACGCTGCCCATGGGCACAGGATCGCTTGTGGCCGCCTCACAGGCTTGATAACCGGCAGCGGCATCCGGACGGACTCCGGGCTCGCCGATAGTCAAATCAAACAGAATAGCCGCCGGCACAATGGGCACGACTACGCCGCTCCTCGATTGATAGCCCAGTCCGCGTTCAACATGCCAGCGCATGACCCCATCGGCGCTTGCCAGGCCGAAAGCGCTTCCGCCCGATAACAGGACCGCGGTGACCTCTTCTACGAGATTATGCGCCTGCAGCATGTCGGTCTCTCGCGTACCGGGCGCGCCGCCACGCACATCGACGGCGCCGACTGTCTTGGGCGGGCATCTGACCACTGTGCAGCCGGTGATTGCGTCCACATCGGTGTAATGCCCGACCTTGATGCCGGGAACACGCGTCAGGGTGTCATTCTTCTTCATTGTCATCGGGCTTGGGCGCGTCATCGTCATCTTGCCAAATCAGCCGGACTTTTTCATTGCTCGCTTCGATTTGATCCGCGGGCGCAGGAAAAAGGACATCAGCTGCGCGTTCGTAATCCGCCGGCGAGACGAGGACTTTGATCTCGCCAAGATTGCCGAGGGTGATGCCGATAGCCGCCGCGCCCGCCTCTTTATGGATCATGGCGGGAATTTCGTAGGCGCGCAGCTTGCCGGCGATGATGTGCGCCTCCGGCAGGTTATGTGTGATGTAGACGGCGATCCAGTCGGGGCCCGTCACACCACCGTCTCGTTTCCGCAAACTCATTTCCCACTGCTTCCGTTCACATGTTCGTGATGGCGCGCATGTACAAAGCGCATGTTAGCTCATTTCTTAACCTGCGTCCTTGCCCTGCTGGAATGTCAGACAGGCGTTGTTCATCAAAGTTGTATAGCAGACACACTCATTTAGAATACATTATTACCCATGGCGCCAGCGGCTTCAAGCTGCCTTGTCGAATTCCGATCACAGGCTGAGGCTGGAGCAACGATACTTTGGGCGGAACCTAAACTGAACCGCGTACATTAACGGTCTGTACTATACTTGGACTTGGTCGCTGCTGGACAATGACGGCAATTCTTGAATCGGTACGCTGACAATCGCAGCAATATCCAGCTTCAAGATGAAAGCGAACCGCTATGGACACGACAGTTGCCATAGCATGTGCAAAGTGGAAGGAAAGCGATGCTTCAGATGACGCGAGCGCCGGGATCCGGCCCGGAAACCGATCACCGGCAACGGATGACCAATAAACTGAATGAAGCAGGACCGTATATTCTCCTGCTCCTCCTGAGCCTGCTGGTATATTTGCCGGTCATGTCGCGCGCGGTGGCGGCCAAGCCGGATTTTGGCAGGCAAATTGAGATAGCATTCGCGCTTCCAGATTCGACTGATTACATTGTTCACGTGCTTTATCACGCGATATTCTTGTCGCTTCACCAGCTCGCGCCGTCTGTGCCGCACAGTACAGTAGCGCTGTGGGCGATCCTTTTGGTGATGTTGCCCGTGCCCCTAATCGCCTTCGCCTTGCTCAAGCGCGCGGCGGGCCACAGTTTGCCAGCCTCAAGTTTGGTGGCGCTCTCATTTGCGTTTACAATCGCGGCGCCGATCACCATTTGGACTAATGCCTTCATGCTAGGCTACATTAACCCGATCTCGTATCACAATCCCACGAGCATTGCGGCCCGTCTTTTTGTGATTCCGCTCTCGCTGCTTGCACTGCGGATATTCCAGAGTCGGCAGTATCACAGCCTGAATCAGAGAACGCACATCATTTTGTCGAGCGCGGCTGTCGTGCTTTTGTCAGCTTTGGCAAAGCCCAGCTTCATCTTCGTTCTTCTGCCGGGCTGCTTCGCGCTAATGCTGTGGCGTTCTTTCAGGCGCATGCATGTGGACTGGCTTCTGTTTGTCGCCGGGTTTTGCATCCCTGGCATCTTCATGCTGGGGCTGTTTTACCTGCTGGGGTTCAACAACCAGTATGGCGGTACTAATATCGCCTTCGGATTCCTGACTTTTATGCGGTTTTGGATTCCGAATTGGCGCATCCCCATTCAGCTATTGCTGTCACTGGCGTTTCCTTTAGTTGTGTTTTGGCTGTATTTCGAGCAAGCGCGTCGGCACTTGTATCTAACGATGTCCTGGGTGATATGCGCTGTTGCTTTGGCGGTAGCCTACTTGCTTTACGAAGAGGGGCCGCGCTTTGCGCACGGCAACATGATTTGGAGCAGTTACAGCGCGGTATTTCTGCTTATGTTTGCATCACTGCTGTTTTTGGTTCAGCAACATGCGCGCGAGCGTGAACATGGATATGCAGACTTCACCATATTCGGCCTCGGTGTCAGCCGCAATGTGGCCTTCGCTTTGCTAGTGTTTGGATTTCACGCGCTTTCGGGGATCGCGTATTGCTTCAGGTTTGCCACGCAATTCTTGACGCAAGCGGCGGTTTGATCCCAAAACCAGCAAGCGCAAAAAAGGGCGCGGCAGTGGAGTGAAGTGTTGGCGGCGGCATACTCTCCCACATCGTCTCCAATGCAGTACCATCTG
>JAPPEU010000023.1 GCA_028875245.1 Chloroflexota bacterium | reverse complement strand
CCTTCTTTCCTTTGTGGTGAAAATGAATTTCCACCGACTTCGATACACTACCGAAAGAGAGCGCACAGAGCGCGCATAGTCTCTTTATTTGCCTGGCGAAGTTTTCCGGCAGTCGGCAAACGCAAATTCCGTCTCATCAGGTTTGAAATACCATGCAATCGTTCAGCGAGACGCTGGCTTGGACTTAGCCTAGTCATCATCACAAGTTATAATGGCATCACGCGGGGGCGGACGCTGTACCCCACTCTCGAGCGCGGAGGCGCCTGTTTGGAAGAACATCTCAGCGGTCTCATCGTCAAAGAGCAGAGCGGCTTCTACTGGGTCGAAGCGGAAGACGCGAACACTTATATGTGCGAGTTGCGCGGACGGTTGAAGGAAGAAGCCAAGACCTCCGATATCGCCGCCATTGGCGACCGCGCTACGATCGTCATCCGGCGGGAAGAAGGCACCGATGTCCTGATGGGCGCGATCGAGTCGCTGGCGCCGCGGCACAGCGTCCTTTCCCGCGCGCAGCGTACGAGCGGCAAACGCGGCGTCGGGCAGGCGGAGCGCGAGCAGGTGGTCGTCGCCAATGCCGACCGCGCCCTATTCATCTTTGCCGCCGCCCAGCCGGGCCCGGATTTGGATATGCTGGACCGTCTGTTGGTCGCCGGTGAAAACTCCGGCATCGCTGATCTGCTGATCGTCCTCAACAAGATTGATCTCGATTACCCGCCGGCGATTGACGAACATTTCAATGGCTATGAGCGAATTGGTTATCGCGTTTTGCGCACGAGCGCCCTGGCTGGCGCTGGGATCGACAAGCTGCGGCGCGCGCTGGCGGATGGGATTTCCGTGTTCACCGGTCCCTCCGGCGCCGGCAAGACGAGCCTGCTCAACAGAATTCAACCGGGATTGGGACGGCGCGTCAAGGCGGTTGGGCGTCGATCCGAAGAGGGCGTGCACACCACCCGCGACAGCACCCTCGTGCGCCTTGATGGCGGGGGCTACATCGCCGATACACCGGGCATCCGTTCCTTAACCGTCTGGGATATAGAACCGGACGAGCTGGACGCCTATTATATTGATATCGCCCCATTCGTCCTTGACTGCAAGTTCAGCAATTGCACGCACAGCAATGAACCGGGTTGCGCCGTTTTGCAAGGGGTGAAGGACGGCAAGATCGCCGCCCGCCGTTATCAAAATTACCTCGAATTGCGCGAGGAATTGCGCGATACCTACATCATCTACAACCGCTGAACGCTATTCCTCAAACAAGTTCTCTCCATGCGACAAGCGCCGCGCGATGGTGTAGGTTTGCAACTGCGAGCGCATGGTCGGGGCGTGCGCCGCCAGGTAACGCGCCGCCGCGATCAACACATGATTTGCCCGCTCTTCCGACTCCTGACGGATGATGCTGTACTGGTTGAAGGCCGCTTCAACGCATTGAATCGTGTGGAAGTCGCGGTCTTCGCGCAGCAGCAAATGCCCCATCTTCGCCATCAGCTTTTGTGGGCAGCCGCCGCTCACCAGATACTTGGCCGCCAGGGCGCCCGCCTGATTCACCTGCTGCTGCAAGTTGAGCAGTGATTCGAATTCGTCAAGCAAGTCGTCGGGCTGGTCGACCGGTTCCGGCGACGGCAGCCGCACCAATGGCAGATTCAGGAAGCGGTCGAGATAAATGCTCATGGCGGCGTCGAAGATGCCGCGCGTCAAGCCGATGGAGTCGACGCGCCCCAGGCCCTGATGCACCGCATTGGCGAAGGTGAAGGTGTGCAGAGCGGTATCCCAATCGCCGAATTCGTTGCTGGTATGAAAGTGGGCGATGCGGCGGGCGGCGGCATAAGCGACGACGCCGGCCAGCTCGAGCGGCGCAAGGCCTTCGCGCAGGCAATTGAGCAGCAGGTCGATTATGGCCTCCGGATCGTCGCCGAGCAGGGTCGGCATCAGCGCGTCGACATCCGCGCTCGCCTCGCGTCCCGCGCCTGTTGCCAGCGCATCAGGCAATTCGGCAAAGGCGGCTTCCAGCAGGGGAATCAGGTCGATCGGCTTCCGCCAGGCGTTGGATTCTTCCATGCGCCGCGCGTCAGTGAGATTGGGCGCCACGCTGGTGAAAGCCAGTTCGGCGTGCTCCCAACCGGCCAGGTCGACCGATGTCAGCGCTTTATTGATGAAATCGAGCGTGTGCCCGGCGTCGAGATAGCGGTGGTCGGTGGCGGCGCTGAAGAGCATATCGGCGATCTGCTTATCGTCGGCGCCGGCTCGCAGCGCGGAGACGATGGCGCGTTCGCCCGCCTGCGCGTCGCGCACTTCAACGAATTGGCGGAACCAGGCTTTCAGCGTTGTTATGTCCGTTTCGTCATTTGGCAAGGGGCGCGGATTGAAGCGCGGCGACATGCCGGCGGTGTCGCTCGCCACATCGGCCAGGCCATGGAAGAGGGCCAGCGGTCTGTCCGTCTCATCCAGATAAGGGACCAGATTGATCGCGCAGCCCAGGGTCGTCAGGCCGCGCCCCCAATCCATCCCGCGGTAGAGTGTGCCGAAGTCCAGGCCGATGCGGAAGGGTTCAACCGGAACGACGCCATGTTCGAGCATGTTGATGACGGCTTTCGCCACCACCAGGCTCAGGTTGTGCTGCAAGCCGTCGCGCAGGCGATCGCGCTGATGATCAATCGTGTTGCCGTTGCGGCTGAGATCGACATAGATCTCGCCGGCGCGCACTTCAACCGGGAAGCTGTCGATATCATCCGCCCACAAGTCAAAAGCGCCGCCGCTGGCCAGATCAAAGCGGGCGTGATGCCAGTGACAGCTCAGGATGCCGTCTTCGACCGAGCCCTTGTCCAGCGGGAAGCCCATGTGCGGGCAGCGATTGTCGAGGGCATAAACTTTGTCGCCATACAGGAAGAGGGCCAGGGTTTTGCCGTTTGGATGAACCGTGATGCAGCCCTTGCCCTTGAGATCTTCAAAGCGGGCGACCGATACGAATTTGTCTCTCTCCATGACCATATTCCGCCTCCACCTATCCCACTCATTCGTCTTTTCGCGGGTCTCGCAGTCCATGCCAGCAGCAAGGAATACGCTTATTCTATGGATGAGACGGGCTGCAATGCTCTTACATGATGGACCGTGTCGGGCGCCGATGTTCGCTTGTCTGCCATCGCCACATTTGCTAGACTCACAGCGTTGAACCGGAGGAGTTTCCTTGCCCGAACAAGCCCTCTACCTCAAGTGGCGTCCGCTTTCTTATGACGACGTTGTCGGCCAGGAGCATATCACGCGCACGCTGCGCAACGCCTTGATTCGCGGGCGCGTCCGCCATGCCTATTTGTTCAGCGGCCCGCGCGGCACCGGCAAGACGACGACGGCGCGCCTGTTGGCGAAGGCGGTGAATTGCACCGGCGAAGACCCGGCGCAGCGCCCCTGCAACAGCTGCGCCAACTGCCTGGCGATCAACGAGGGGCGCTTCCTCGATCTCATCGAGATTGACGCCGCTTCGCATACCGGCGTCGATGATGTGCGCGAACTGCGTGACAAGATCGCCTTTGCGCCGGGCGAGGGCAGCTACAAGGTCTACATCATTGACGAGGTGCATCGCTTCAGCGGCAACGCTTTCGATGCCCTTTTGAAGACGCTGGAAGAACCGCCGGCGCACGCCATCTTCGTCATCGCGACGACCGAGATCGACAAGGTGCCGGCCACCATTAAGAGCCGCTGCCTGCAATTTGAATTCCGCCGCGTATCATTGATGGAATTGCTGCAGCGCCTGGCATTTATCGCCGAGCGGGAATCGCTGTCGATTGAGCCGGCGGCGCTGGAATTGATCGCGCGGGCGGGCACGGGCAGCGTCCGCGACAGCATCAGTCTGCTCGATCAAATCGTCGCCGACCCGGCCGAAACCATCACGCTCGCGATGACGCAGGGGCTTTTGGGCACGGCGCATTCGCTGCAGGTGGGCGAACTGGTGGATGCGCTTGCCGATGAGGATATCGCGCGCGGGCTGCGCTTGATCAACCAGGCGATCGACGGCGGCAGCGATCCGCGTCAGTTCGGCGGCCAGCTCGTCAGTTATCTGCGCAATGTGATGCTGGCGCAAACGGCCAGCGCCGACCTGGTGGAAGCGTCGCGGGACGAACAGGCGACTTATGAGGCAGTGGCGGGGCGGCTGAGCCGGGCGCGTTTGCTCAAGGCCATCCGCGCATTCAACGCCGCGCTCAACGACAGCACCGGCGGTTGGCAGCCACAGCTCGCCCTGGAACTGGCGCTGATCGAAACCTTGCAGGCGGATGCGGCGCCGGCCGCGCAAGTTGCCGCTCCCGCGGGGCCGCCGACTTCACGTCCGCAATCGCGAACGGAAGCAGCCGCGCCGGCGGGTGAAACGGAGACATACGAACGCGCCGCGGCCAGCGACCCGGGCGAGCCAGCGGCCTACCCGGCGACGAAGATCGCTCAAAACTGGATGCAAATTCTGACGCAAGTCCATCGTTACAATCGGAATCTGCCGGCTCTGCTTGAGCACGCGCACGTCCGTTTGATTGAGGGAAACCGCCTGGTCCTTGGTGTGCCGACCGAGTTCTTCCGTCAAAAGATAACGGCTGCTGACAGGGCGAAGTTTGTTGAACAGGCAATTTACGATTTGCATCAGGTCAAGCTGCGGATTGACGTGCGCGTGGTTGACTCGGTGGTCGCGCCGGAAGCGGCGGCTGAAAACGAGGCGCCGGCGGCGGATGATCCCTTGATCGCGGCGGGCAAGGAACTCGGCGGCGTCGTTGACGAATAAGGCGGCGCGATGACCAAACGGTCATATAAGATGCGTACAAGCCTTGTAGGGGCGAGCCTCGGCTCGCCCGTCGGCGATTTGACAGTGGGCGACTCAAGGGCCGCCCCTACAAAATCTTACGTATTGGAGGTTGATGATATAATTCGAGGACTGGCTTAAAGAATTTCAACCGAATTCGATACACTGCCCAGTTGCCCCGCCGCGCATCGTGAAAGTATAATCTGACGTTAAATCAGTCATTGTCTCAGGAGAAAACAATGTCCAAGCGACGCGGCAGTAGACGCGCTGGATCAGGATTGCCCGGCGGCGCCAACCCGATGGCGATGCTGCAGAAGATGCAGCAGGACATGGCCGAGGCCCAGGAAAGCCTCGAAAGTGAAACAACCGAAGTGACAGTCGGCGGCGGGGCCATCAAGGTCGTCATCACCGGTCATCAGCGTGTGCAATCGGTGGAGATCAATCCCGAAGTCATCGATCTTGACGATGAAGAATGGTTGACCGATTTGCAGGATCTCTTGGTGGCGGCGGTCAACCAGTCAATTGAGCAGAGCCAGGCGATGGCGGCCGAGCGCATGGAAGCGATCACCGGCGGCTTGGGCGATATTCCCGGGCTCGGCGGTTTGCTCGGTTGAGGGGCTCGCCATCTCCCTCGCGCAGAGCCGAGAGGGTTGGCGCCTGATTGAGACAGGACGCGGGTCATGAGCAGCGCCATCCCGGAACCAGTGACAAAACTGGCGGAGGCTTTTTCGCGCCTGCCGGGCGTCGGCCCCAAAACCGCGTCGCGCTTGACTTATTTTCTCCTGCGGGCGCCGGAGGATTATTCGCTGAGCCTGGCGGCCGCTCTAACAGACCTAAAAGCCCTGACACGTTTTTGCAGCGTCTGCTTCAACATTACGGTTGATGATCCTTGCCCCATTTGTCGCTCGCGCGAACGCGACGCCGACACCATCGCGGTCATAGAAGAACCGCTGGATTTGATGGCGCTGGAGCGAACCGGCGTCTACAAAGGACACTATCATGTGCTTCATGGCGCCATCTCGCCCGTCAGCGGCATCGGACCGGATGATCTCAAGATTCGCGAATTGGTCGCCCGCGTTAAAAATGGCGGTACGCGCGAAGTGATCATCGCCACCAACCCCGGCATGGAAGGCGACGCGACCGCCATGTATCTGCAGCGCGAGCTGGCGGGGACGGGCGTGGTGGTGACGCGGCTGGCGCGCGGCTTGCCGACCGGCGGCGATCTGGAATATGTGGATTCGGTGACCTTGATGCAGGCGCTGGAAGGGCGGAGCGAGCTCGGTTGACTGCCTGTGTAGGCGTTTGACCGCCGGCGCAGAGTCTTTCTTTTCTGAGTCCAATTGGCGTGTAGTGAGACAATTGCACTTGCTGGAAGATTCCATCTTGACATGCGTGATGGGGGCTGTTAAGCTCGGGATAGTGTAAGTGAGAGCGCA
>JAPPEU010000006.1 GCA_028875245.1 Chloroflexota bacterium | reverse complement strand
AATACGCCAACCGCTACACCGACGGATACCTTGACGCCGTCCGACACGCCGACGGGCACGCTCACGCCGTCCAACACGCCCACAGCCACGCTCACGCCCTCCGACACCCCGACGCCGACGAATACGCCAACAGGCACGCTCACGCCATCCGCCACGCCAACGCCGACTCTCACTCCGAGCAATACGCCGATTGGTCCGCCTGAGGAACCCGAGCCCACCCGCGCGCCGCGCAGCACCAAGCGCCCGACGCCGACGCCGACCGCGACCTGGACGCCGACGCCGATTTTCTCCACTTGCATTTCGCTGCCGGCCAGCATCATCGTCAGCGGCTATCATCCGGTCACGCAATGCCAGCAGGTCGATCATCGCGGCGTTGGCATTTGGGAAGTCATCAACGCTGGCATCATCGACGCGGTGGATGTTTGGGCATATATCCCGCCCAACCTGGAAGTTTGCTTCCGCAACCAAGGCTCGCTGATCATGTTGGCCGCGGAAAACGCGCCGCGCTTCGCCGAGCCCTTGCCCTATTACCTGCGCGGGGGCATGACCTGCGCGAC
The DNA here is from genome assembly GCA_028875245.1 of Chloroflexota bacterium. GTDB lineage: Bacteria > Chloroflexota > Anaerolineae > Aggregatilineales > Phototrophicaceae > UBA6055. Next base: position 5,693 of record JAPPEU010000006.1, on the reverse strand, counting down.
GATCAACCGTGCCGGCACGGTCGTTCTGCTGCGTAGGCCCCTGTTCCCGGGTGCGCCTGCCGCCGCGCCTGTCGCCGCGCCTGTCCCGACGCCTACCCCGGCGCGCCGCCTGCAAAATTGCATGGTGCTGCTGCAAAACATCCTCAACTTCCGCGACGCGCCCGCGGGCAATATCATTGACGTATTGCCGGCTTTTGTGCGGCTGACCGCCCTCGAGCGGACCGCGGGCTGGTTCAAAGTCGATTACTACGGCCGGCGGGGCTGGATCAGCGCCGATTACGTCCGTGCGGATGGCGATTGCTAATCACGGCGAGTCCTTCGCTTCTCTCTCATTTCGTGTATAGTTGATGTCAGACGCTCCTGCTGCCATGCGGGGCGAATTTGCGGCGGAAACAGGGAGAAATTGCAGGATGACATCATTCACCCGCCAGGAAGCGCTTGATTATCATCGCCGGGGCCGGCCCGGCAAAATCCAGATCGCGCCGACCAAGCCGCTGGACAGCCAACTGCACCTCTCGCTGGCCTACTCGCCCGGCGTCGCCGAAGCCGTGCTCGAGATTGACAAAGACCCGCTCGCCGCCTACGAAATGACCGCGCGCGCCAACCTGGTCGCCGTCATCTCCAACGGCAGCGCCATCCTCGGCCTGGGCGACCGCGGTCCGCTCGCCTCCAAACCGGTCATGGAAGGCAAAGGCGTGCTCTTCAAGAAGTTCGCCGATGTCGATGTTTTCGATATCGAAATCACCTCGCAGAGCGCCGACGAGATCATCGAGGTCTGCAAAGCGCTGGCGCCCACCTTCGGCGGCATCAACCTGGAAGACATCAAAGCGCCTGAATGCTTCGAAATTGAAGAGCGGCTCAAGCAAGAGCTCGATATCCCCGTCTTCCATGATGACCAGCACGGCACCGCCATCATCTCGGGCGCCGCCCTGCTCAATGCGCTGGAAATCACCGGCAAAAGAATTGAAGACATCAAGGTCGTCATCAACGGCGCGGGCGCCAGCGCCATCGCCAGCGGCAAATTCTTCAAATCGCTCGGCGTGGGGCGGGAGAACATCCTCATGCTCGATTCGCGCGGGGTGATCCATCATCAGCGCGAAGACAACATGAACATCCACAAAACCGAATTCGCCATCCCCACCAACGCGCGCACGCTGCACGACGCCTTGCAAGGGGCGGACGCCCTCATCGGCTTGTCCATCGCCGGCTCGGTCACGCAGGAGATGATCATGGGCATGGCGCCCGATCCGATGCTCTTCGTGCTGGCCAACCCCACACCCGAGATCATGCCGGAGCTGGCGCTCGAAGCCCGCCCCGACGCCATCATCGGCACCGGCCGCAGCGACTATGTCAATCAAGTCAACAACGTGCTCGGCTTCCCCTTCATCTTCCGCGGCGCCTTGGACGTCTACGCCACCGGCATCAACGAGGAGATGAAGATGGCGGCCGCGCGCGCGCTGGCGGCGTTGACGCATGAGGATGTGCCCGACAGCGTTTTGCTGGCTTATGGCGAGGAGTCGATCAAATTCGGGGTAGATTATCTCATTCCCAAACCGCTGGACCCGCGCGTCATGCTCTGGGTGGCGCCGGCGGTGGCGGAAGCGGCGATGGCTTCCGGCGTCGCCCGCCGCCAGATCGATCTCGAAGAATACAAGCAAGAGCTCATCAATCGCCAGGGCAGTGGCCGCCAGGTGCGCCAGAATATCGTCAATCGGGCGCGCGCGGGCCGGCGCCAGCGCATCGTCTTCCCCGAAGGCGAAGAACCCAAGATCATCCGCGCCGCCATGCAAGTCCGCGATGAAGGCATCGGCGAGCCAATTCTCTTGGGCCGCCCCGAGCGCATCGGCCGAACCATCGACAGCCTCGGCCTGAATTACGCGCCCAATTGCTTCGATCATTATGCGGCCGACAACCTCAGGGAATACGGCGACCTGCTCTATGAATTGCGCCAGCGCAAGGGCTTCACCCTGGGCAAGGCGCGCTCGCTGGCCCGCCAGCGCAATTATTACGCCTCGCTCATGGTCAGCAAAGGCGACGCCGACGCCATGGTCAGCGGCCTGGCTTACGAATATCCGGATGTGATCCGCCCGGCGCTGCAAGTCTTCGGCACCCGCGCTGGCGCCACCCGCGCCGCCAGCGTTTATTTGATGATTGTCGGCGACCGCACCTATCTCTTCAGCGACGCCACCGTAAACATCGACCCCGATGCCGACACGCTGGCCGAGATTGCGGTGCTCGCCAACGACTTCGCGCTTACGCTCGGCCTTGAGCCGCGCGTGGCTATGCTGTCCTTCTCCAACTTCGGCTCCACGCCCCATCCGCACAGCGACAAGGTGGGCCGCGCGGTCGAACTCGTGCGCCAGCGCCGCCCCGACATCACGGTCGACGGCGAGATGCAAGCCGATACCGCCGTCGTCATCGACATCATCGAGGAGCGCTATCCCTTCAGCAGCGTCCGCGATGCCAATGTGCTGGTCTTCCCCAATCTGGACGCGGCCAATATCTCCTACAAGCTGCTCTCGCGGCTGACGGAGGCGGAGGCGATTGGGCCGATTCTGCTGGGCATGGGCGCGCCGGTGCACGTGCTGCAAGCGGGTGACGATGTGGAGGATATCGTCGCCATCTCGGCCGTGGCCGCGATGGATGCGCATGCGCGCGGTGGGTAGGGGGATTTGCACACTTTGAACTAGCGACCGAAGCTCACTCGTTGACAGCTGCTCAAATTTAGTTAAGACCAAACCAAATATAGGCACACAGCAAATTGATACCAAAATAGCAAAATGCTACATTGGTGGAAATTAGAGACTTGCTATGGAAGCGACTATCATATCAAGACTACAGACGCAGGTGCTGTGCAGTCCGCTAGCAAGATCTGTGAACGTCAAAGCCCAGATCGTTGCTTCCTTTATCATGTGCGCCACTGTATTGCCTAGGCAAGACAGTTTTCCCTGCCTGTCTCCACGGGTCTCACGACCGTTCGCATGATCTTAGCGGGTAATCCAGAATTATATAGACTAATCCGATTAGTCTTGACATATATATACTAGTGTGATATCGTGCAGACTGGTTGACGGGCAGAGTAAGAAGGAAAATCAGAATGTCAAACGAAAAATATGAGTTGCTAATGCGCGAAATGGACTCCATAGCAAAAAAGCTGGAGCGATTTCCGGAGAGCTTGAAAGAGTCAGCGTTCAATAAAATGGTAGAGGCTCTTCTAGTTCAGAACGTAGACGAGGAATCTGTCGACGAGAAAATAGTTTTAGACAATTCATCAGTCGACAAACCATCGATCAGCGAAGAACGCGAAGAAGATAGAGGTTTTTCCACACTTGTGCGTGATTTCTATGACCGAGCCAGTGGTTCTACATGCAATGACATGGAGTTCAGCACCTTAAGCGCTTACTTCTTCGAGACAGAAGCTCCCAGCCAAATGAAACGTAGGACAATAGGTCCTGACGACTTGGAACGAATGTGTCGCATCACGCGTCGCAGGGTTCCGGCCAATTGTCGCTCGACACTCAACAACGCCAAGAATCATAAAGCGTATCTGAAAAGCGACGGCAAAGGGCTGTATCTGCTTACCGAGGACGGCAGGAAATTCGTCAAAGGCAAATTGTCTCAATTGTCGGATTAGTTTATGAGAATGCATAGTAATTTTTCTTGCGTAACCGTTTGACTTACGCGGTGTTATATGGTATAAGTGGATCGTGATCAATGGAGTGGGAGCGTGTGTTATGACATAGCCAAGCGTCAGGGTAGCTTCACCGGGCAAGCTGCACAATGAGTGTGTCCCGGCCGGTTGGTGTGCATGAGCATGGCAACATCGTCGAGCGTAGAAAGTATATTCCGCTTGAACGGCGGAAGGAGACGTATAGCAATGAAAAGCAAGGGCAGCAAGCAGGTAGTAGCAAAGAATAACGACAACAATAGCCGTGCCAATGCACGGGGAAAGAACCGACAAATGTCCAGCAGCACGGAACGAAGCAAACTTTGGGTATTGGTAGATCTGAAAAGAATGACCCTTTACAGGAAAAGAGCGATAAGGCGCCTCTCCGAATCGCCGGCGGGAATGGCCACGGTAAGCAGCCTTTATCTCTACACGGACTATTCAAACACTACCCTATTTAAAAGGAGTGTGTTGCAGTGGCTGCACGACAAAGAATTTGTCAATTACGACCGAGATGCTGAAACGGTTCACTTGACACGATTGGGCTGGTTGGTGGCACGCTACGGCGAGTTCTAAATTGGAGTCATTGATTGGGCGAGCAGAGGCTCGCCCCTGCAAGATCTATTTTGGGGTGTAAGGCGACTCATAAAGTCGCCACCCCACACTACCCTCATCACAACCCCGCGACTTAACATCTCCACACCTCCTGCCGATACCGCCAATCATTCTCGGCGTCCTCTGTGGCAAAAAATCTTTGTGCCCTTCGTATCTTTGTGGTTAAACTTAGGCTAGCCACAATACAGCAAGGCGCGCGCCAAATGGCACATTCTCATCATCATCATCACGACCACAGCCACGACCATCATCACAGCGGCAACATCTTCGTCCGCATTGCCCAAGCCTTCCACCTGCCCGGCTTCACCCATGACCACAGCCACCACGACCTCGCCGCCGACCGCGCCTTTCTCGACAACCGCCTGGCCGTCCGCACCGTTTGGATCGCCCTCATCGCCCTCGGCTTGACCACTGCGCTGCAGATCGTCATCTATATCGCCAGCGGCAGCGTCGCCCTGCTCGCCGATACCGTGCACAACCTGGGCGACGCGCTAAATTCGATCCCGTTGCTCTTCGCCTTTTACATCGCCCGCCGCGCCGCCAACAAGCGCTACACCTATGGCTACGGCCGGCTTGAAGATATCGCCGGCGTCTTCATCGTCATCTCCATCGGCTTTAGCGCCGCCTATATCATCTACGAATCGGTTCAGCGCCTGCTCAAGCCCCTACCGCTGGAGAACCTGGAGTGGATCGCGCTGGCTTCGCTGGTCGGTTTTGTGGGCAACGAATTGGTCGCGCTGATGCAAATCCGCGTCGGCCGGCGCATCGGCTCCGACGCCATGATCGCCGATGGCCAACACGCCCTCATTGACGGCTTGACCTCGCTCGCGGTCCTCATCGCCGTCATCGGCTCGCTCATCGGCCTGCCCATCCTCGATCCCATCGTTGGCGTCGTCATCGGGATCGCCATCATCGGCATCACCTGGAACGCCATCAAGGCGGTCTGGTATCGCATGATGGACGCGGTCAATCCCCATTTGGTCGAGCATGTGGAAGCGCATGCGCGCGCCGTCGCCGGCGTCGAAGACGTGCTGACCCTGCGACTGCGCTGGGTCGGGCATCGCATGTACGGCGTGATGAAGGTGGCTGTGCCAGCTGATACCACGCTGGAGGCGAGCGCAGAGATTGTACGCGCCGTTCAGCACGAAGCGCGCCGCGTCATCCCGCAGTTGGAAGAGTTGACGGTGCAAGTCAACGCGGCGCGAGAATAGCTCGGCAAAGAAAAAGGGCGACTCGCCAAGCCGCCCCTAAGTTGATGCGCGAATTCCTAGTCCTGGTCTTACCCGTCCAGCTCAGCCTATTCCGCGGCGATGCGCTCTGGCGTACAGGCTAGCTCAGCCAGAAACTCCTGGTTGCCCGACAGCCTAATCAAAAGGTGACATCCAAAGTAGCCCAGTCGGTCGTGGATGCC
>JAPPEU010000083.1 GCA_028875245.1 Chloroflexota bacterium | reverse complement strand
TCCTTCTTTCCTTTGTGGTGAAAATGAATTTCAACCGAATTCGATACACTACCAGCGCGGCATGTTGTCGAAGCCGGCCAATTTAGGTATTATGCTGTATACAGCATGCGGTACTGTCTGCGAATGCAGGAAGTATTGACACATGAACCACATGATTAACGCGGACAACGCCGCCCAGGTGCTCCTCATCATTGTCGGCAGCTATTTGATCGGCTCCTTCCCGACCGCTTATTTCGTCGGCGTGGCGCGGAACATCAATATCTTCGAGGTCGGCAGCGGCAACATGGGCGGGACGAACGTGGCGCGCGCGGTGGGCAAAGGCTGGGCGCTCTTCACCGGCATCGTCGATGTCCTGAAGGGCATCTTCGCCGTCTGGCTGGCGCGCGATGTGATCTTGCCCGAGCAGATCGGCGTGGCGACATCAGTATCCGCCACTTGCGTCGTGGTCGGGCATAATTGGTCGCTCTTCGCCACGGTGCTGACGGCGTCGATCAAAGAGGGCAAACTCAAGCTGATCGTGCGCGGCGGCAAGGGCGCGGCGACCGCTTTCGGCGCCATGCTGATGATTCAGCCCTTTCAGATTTTGGTCGCGGCGGCCATCGCCCTGGCCGTGATCGCGCGCACGCGCTACGTCTCGCTCGGCGTCTTGATCGGCTTCGGCGTGGCGAATGTCTGGTTGATATTGCTGGTGGGGACGGAATTCCAGAAGCCGATTTTGCTGCTCTATGCGGTCGCGCTGACGGTGATGATCCCTTTGCGGCACTGGGGCAATGTGCAGCGGCTCCTGGCTGGCACCGAGCGGCGCCTGGGCGAGCGGGCGACGTAGTTATTCACCACAGCCCCTCGCGAGTGACAACTCGGCTCACACAAAATTACGAACTCTGCACAGCGAGAACGTGTAGGGGCGGCCAACCTGGTCGCCCGTCGCAGCTAAAGGATGCGCTTTCGGGCGACTTGATAAGTCGCCCCTACAAATATCGCCAAGATTGCAAACGGAATTTGACAGGTTCATTAAAAAAGAGGCGCAGAGCGCGCGGAGAATTTGCGGGCGACCGCCCCTACATTTTGATGCGAGTGGGAAAGCGGCATGAAAATCGAAAGCGAAGCGGACCTGCGCGGCATGAAGCGCATCGGCGAGATCTGCGGCTTGACGCTGAAGCTGATGCTCGACAGCGCCGAGGCGGGCATGAGCACACGCGACCTGGACGATATCGGCCGCGATTTTATGAAAGAGATGGGGGCGGCCTCAGCGCCGATCCAGGCCTACGAGTTCCCCGGCTATACCTGCATCAGCCTCAATGACGAGGCGGCGCACGGCATCCCGCGCAAGGATCGCTTCATCCAAGAAGGCGACTTGCTGAATGTCGATGTATCGGCGGTGCTGGAAGGATATTGGGGCGATACCGGGGCGACCATCATCGTGCCGCCGGCGCGACCAGAGTGGGTAACTCTGTGCCGGGTGACGCGCAACGCCCTGCGGCTTGCCATCGAGATGGCGCGGCCGGGCCAGCGCGCCAACAGGATCGGGCGGGCGGTGGAGAAATTCGCCAAGCGCCATGGTTATCGCACCTTGCGCGAATTGGGCGGGCATGGCGTCGGGCGCAATATCCACGAGAAGCCGTCCATCCCCAATTTTAACAACAGGCGCAACCGTGATGTCTTGCGCGATGGCATGGTCCTGACGCTGGAGCCTTTTCTGAACGCCGGGCGCGGACGCGTGAAACAGGCGGAAGATGGCTGGACGCTGCGCACGGTCGATGGCAGCGCCACCGCGCAGTACGAGCACACCGTCATCATCAATGGCGATGAGCCGATTCTGGTGACCAAAGTGGATGGCGGTTATGTTTGAACGCAGCCTATTGAGGAGGAGCGGCGCATGATCACCGGCATCGATCACATAGTGATTGCTGTGGCAGCGCTGGAGCGGGCGATCGAGACCTATCGCGGCCTCGGTTTCTCGGTGGTCGAGGGCGGTAAGCACCCCTACGGCTCCTACAATGCGCTGATCGGTTTCGCCGATGGCAGCTATATCGAGTTGCTGGGTTTCTACGAAGACAGCCCGGAGCATCCTTGGTGGGATCTGCTGCACGAGCGCGGCGGCGGCTTGGTCGATTTTTGCCTGGCGACTGACGATATCCGCGCCGACCATGCGGCGATGCGCGCGGCTGGCGTCGCATGCAGCGACTTGATTGAGGGCGGACGGGCGCGTCCGGACGGCTACCAAGTGAAGTGGATTAACTGTAAAGTCGACGGCGAATGGCAGGGGCTGATCCCCTTCATCATTGAGGATGTGACGCCCCGCCGGGAACGCCTGCCGAAACAGACGGCGCATGCGAACGGCGTGACCGGCATCGAGCGCGTCAGCTTCGCGACAGACGATGTGGCGCGTTATGCCGGCGTCATGGCGGCGGTGACTGGCGCGGCGGGGCAGCCTGTGCGAGATGAAGCGCTTATGGCGAGCGGGTCGCGCTTGGCGGTTGGCGGGCAGGCGCTGGAGTATCTGGCGCCTGAAAGCGGGGACGGTCCGTTGGCGGCCCATCTGGCGGCGAACAAGCCCGCGCCTTATCGGGTGCGCTTCAAGACGACTGGTGAAGCGCGGCGGTTTGGTCTGGGGGAGACGGAGGGTGTGCGGTTGGAGTTGATTTGAATTCGACCTCTAACCGCGTTTACGTTTTTTACTCTTTCTTCTCTGGCCTCTCTTCGCCAACTGCCTAGCTGCTTCCTTTTGCGCTTCTACCTCCGGCATTGTCGCTGTGTTTGCCACTGCCTCTCGTTTTGCCTGTCTCTCATTTCGCTGCTTACTTCGCAATTCCTCATTTCTTTGCCGATTCTTCGCCCGCCATGCAATTCCGACGTCTCTATCCAATGCTTCAACGGCCTTTTGATCCCAATCCACGTGTTCATTCCAATAGCCGCCCACCACAGTCCGATGCACATTCCATCCCGCATCATCAAACGTCGGATCCTCCCAACTGCACCACGTCTCCGTTAGATGCTCCCAGCGCGCCTCCCGCACGATAAACCGCCGCACGTCGTAACCAGTAATTTCCACCGCGCGAACTTCCAGCCTTCCGACATCACCCGCGTCCCAACTTTCTGTCCTGTACCAGTCGCGTGCCGCCTCCAGAAAACGAAGATCCCGCTCCAGATCGTGTGACCCGGGCGCATGCCACGCTCCGCTCGCGTACACTAAATCGCCGAGCTTCACTTCCCTAAGCCCCGGCAATCCCCAATCATCAATAACTTTCACCCGCGCGCCAAGCACGCCGAGCGTCATGCCTTCTGGAGCCTCGCGCGATTCGCCGAGTTCTTGTCCGCCTTCATCTAGTTGGCAAAGCAACAGCATATCCGCTTGATGCCAGCCAAACTCATTCACCTGATGCTCAATTCGCACCACGGTCCCGGTGACCGCCATCTCAACAACCATGCGCGCTCGCTCCCATTTTCTTGCGCCCTATTCAATCGCTTCATTCGCCGGGGGAATTCGCAATATACCCGTTCAGCTGTCCAATACAAGGAATCGTTAATTCCGCAACCTGTGCAGCAAGCCGCTGTGTCGCTCGGCGACTTTGTTGTTGTTCACGGCGATATGCAGCGCCTGGCGCGTGCCGACGAGGATGACGAGCTGCTTGGCCCGCGTGATGGCGGTGTAGAGCAGGTTGCGCTGCAGCATCATGTAATGCTGCGTGAGAATCGGCATGACCACGGCCGGATATTCCGAGCCCTGCGAGCGGTGCGTGCTGATGCAGTAGGCGTGCATCAGATCGTTCATTTCGCTGTAGTCATAATCAATGAATCGGCCGTCTATCACCACTTGAAGCGAGTTGTCATCATCATCAATGCTGTCGATGTAGCCGATATCGCCGTTGAAGACTTCCTTGTCATAGTTGTTGCGCGTCTGCATCACTTTATCGCCGACGCGGAACAGGCGGCTGCGCAGCTCCACCTGCGCCTGCCGGAAATCGCCGTTGAGCTCCTTCTGCAGGCGGCTGTTGAGATTGTGTACGCCGGCGGCGCCGCGGTACATAGGCGCGATCACCTGAATATCGCGCACCGGATCGAAGTCCCACCGGTCCGGCACTTTGGCCCTCACGATTTCAACGATGTGCTCGGCGACCGCCTCTGGATCGCTGACGTTGAAGAAGAAGAAGTCGCTCGCCTGGTTGTCGGTGGTGGGATGGCGGCCCTGGTTGATGCGGTGGGCGTTGCTGACGATATGGCTCTTGGCATCCTGGCGGAAAATCTGATCCAGCCGGGTGACCTGTGCCAGACCACTGTCGATGACATCGCGCAGGACGTTGCCGGCGCCCACCGATGGCAGTTGATCGATATCGCCCACCAGCATCAAATGGGTGGTGGCTTGCAGCGCCTTGAGCAAGCTGTGGAAGAGTTGCAGGTCGAGCATGGAGGCTTCGTCGATGACGACCATGTCAGCCGCCAGCGGGTTGGATTCATCGTGCTCGAAGCCGCCTTCATCGGGCGAGAAACCGAGCAGGCGGTGGATGGTGCTGGCTTCTTCGCCGGTGGCTTCGCCCAGGCGTTTGGCCGCCCGCCCTGTCGGCGACGCCAGGTTGAAACGGAAGTCGCCATCGTTTAGCGCGTTGATCAGCATTTGCAGCGCTGTCGTTTTGCCGGTGCCGGGTCCGCCGGTCAAGACGCTGACCTTGCTCATCAGCGCCGCTTGCACGGCATTCAACTGCTGTGGCGACAGCGATTCGCTATGCGCCTCGTTTAGATCAGCGAGGAAGCGCGCCCAATCAGTGTCGCGGTGAGCGCGGCTGATGGGGCTCTTCCCGCGCGCGATATTATGGAGCATCTGGCCAGCGGCGCTCTCGGCGCGGAAGAAACGCGGCAGGTAGACAGCCTGGATCGCGTCATTCCGAACATGATCCTGCAGCTTGTCCTCGACCAGCTTGCCAGCCATCAACTGACCTTGCAGCGCGACGGTCAAGGCGGCGGAGTCGTCAACGCCGAGCAGCTCGGCCGCTTTTTCCAGCAGCTCGCCGCGCGGGGCAAAGGTATGGCCTTCGCGCGCCAGCTCATTGAGCGCGTAATGCAGCCCGGCGCGCAGGCGGTGCGGATCGTCCGCGAGCAAGCCCATGCTGCGGGCGATCTGGTCGGCTTTGCGAAAACCGATAGCGAAGACATCATCCGCCAGTTGGTAGGGATTGTTGGAAATGATCTGCTGCGTATGGGCGCCGTATTCATTGACGATGCGCTGGGCGATTCGGGCGCTGATGCCGAGGCCCTGCAAATAGATGAGGATATTGCGTTCGGCGCGTTTCTTGGGCCAGGCGTCGATCAGGTGATCGGCCAGCGACGCTTTCAGCCCAGGCACATCGTGGACGCGCTCGGGTTCGGCATCGAGGATAGTGACAGTCTCCTCGCCCAGGTGCCTCACGATTTTTTCGGCGGTGCGCGGTCCAATGCCTTTGACAATGCCGCTGCTGAGGTAGTTGATGATGCCTTTGGTCGTATTCGGCGGGACGGGGAAGGCTTGATGCGCGCGGAATTGCAAGCCGTACTTGCGATCGGTGACCCACTCGCCAGTGAATTGGGCTGATTCGCCCTCATTCAGCGGCGGCATCGTGCCGACGACGGTCACGGCGCCGTCCCGGGCCTGCGCGCGCGGATAACGCTTTTCCGGCAAGATCTTGACGACGCTGTAGCCATTGTCTTCGTTGTAATAGGTGATACGCTCGATTGTGCCAGCGATTTCTTCGCGCATGCGCGGGTCCATCCTGATTGCTTGCCACCCATTTTAGCGGCAATCTGGACTTGCGCCGCCCCGCGCAATCGGCAGTCTGCCCGGGAGCGCCTATTGCAGTGGATGCGGTTTCCCTTGGACCTAAACAAATAAACTCTGCCCAGGCGGTCTGTGTCTGCGCGACCCTCAATAATTCCAAGTAAGCAATGCGAATCTCGAAACATGATCGAAATGCAGGGGAGACGCTGCGCGCCGCCGAAATCTCAGGACAATCGCAGCGGGCGATTCACAGAACCGCCCCTGCCAGATCCCATTATTTTTGCGTTTCTTTGTTGGAACTGCTTCTGTGTCCCGTGAGGCATTAACCTGTGAAGCGCTCGAGGTTCAAGATATGCCACCCATACAGACACTACCCAACCAGTGACTTTTTGACAAAAAATTTTCTGTCTGTTAGGATATATGCGCTGGATACGCGCGCCACATTTTCACGGTAGCTCAGGGTACTTCAATGCTCCAGCGGTTCGCCCTCAAACCTCGCGCCTTAGTCATTTATATTGCTATTGCCTTTGCGCTTTTCAGCGGAGCGCCGGCGCCGGCGCAAGCCCAGCATCAACTTCTTTCCGATTTTCAGGTAACTGTGCTCG
>JAPPEU010000046.1 GCA_028875245.1 Chloroflexota bacterium | reverse complement strand
GCGACCATCACATTTCTCCTTTTTCAATAAGCTGTGTCATTTAGAAGCGGACGCCGTATTTGACGACTTCGCTCGGGTTGTGCTTGATAAGTTCGAATACATCAGGGAATTCTTCGATGGAAACCAATGGGTCAATGAGGCCCGGGGCGGTCAGTTTGCCCTGTTTCATCATGCTGACGATGGTATCGAAAACTCGATACTGATCCCACGAGGGATAATCACTCGGCGCATACTCCATCGCGCCATTGCCGCGCGGGACGATCATCTTGAGGCTGTTCGTCAGGAACTCGCGCCCCAGCCACAACTCGGCCGCGTTGCCTGCAATAGCGCCCGCCTGGCAAACCGTGCCGCCGAAGCGCGCCGCCCGTATCGCCGTATCCAGGGCGGCATAATGCCCGCTGATTTCAATCGCCACATCGACCCCGCCGCCGGTTATCTCTTTGATCTCCAGCGCGGCATCGACAGCGAAGGGATTGATGACGTGATGCGCGCCGTAATCCTGCGCCAGCTTGCGGCGTTTCGGCAGCGGGTCGACGGCGAAGATAACTTCCGCGCCGCTGAGCGCCGCCACTTTGACCGTCAGCAGACCGATCGCGCCCAGCCCGACAACGGCCACCGCATCGCCAAAGCGTACATTCGATTCGCGCACGCTGTTGACCGCCACATAAGCCGGCTCGAAGCACAAAGCGTCAAGCGGATCGAGATCGCCCAATTCCCAGATCAACCAAGGCGACGGCTCGGCAAAGCCGGGCCAGATGAAATCGGCCGGACGATCGACGGTGATGATATTGGTCTCGCTGACGTCCATGAAGCCGAAGACGCGATCGCCGACCTGCCAGCCGCATACATCCGCGCCCACCTCGCTGATGACGCCGACGCCGCTGGTGCCGACAAGGGAGTCCGGCACAGGATCAGGATCCGGCTCATCGCTCGGGAGGTAGAGGCGAACCTCTTCATCCCAGCGATGCCCCTGCCGTTTGCGGCCGTCCATCATGTGCATGGTCGTCCCGTGTTTGCCCGAGGCGTATTCGGTCTGGATACGCACTTCATTGGTCAGCAGCGGACGCTCGTCGTATTCCACCAGCGTCGCAGCGTGGTCTTCGTTGAAAACAGCTCTAATTGGCATTCGTTCGCCTTTCTGGCTGCAATCAGGCGATACTGGTTTCGCCCTCTCAGTGCCCTCAGTAAGCCCAAGTAAGTCGTGACACAACTATTCACCACAGAGGCACAGAGGGCACAGAGAAAAATCTTTGCCTTTGCTCTCGGTGTACTCACTTGAACTCGGTGTACTCGGTGGTAAATCTTTTGAATTACCCAATCGGTTATTCCTTTTGCGCCTCTGTGGTGAATAACTCACCCCCGCACCGCGCCCGCCGTCAGACCCTGGATGAACTGGCGCTGGAAGACCAAATACACCGCCATGATCGGCGCCATGACGATGAGCGTGCCGGCCATGGACATGCTGTAATCGGGTCCCCAGCGGGTGGTGAAGAACATCATGCCGGTCATGACCGGCCGCAGCTTGTCCGACTGCAAATAAATCAAGGGCAGCAGGAAGGCGTTCCAGGAGCCCATAAAGTTGAAGACGACCAGGGCGGCAACGGCGGGTCCCGCCAGTGGCAGCATCACGCGGCGGAAAACGCCAAAATCGTTGCAGCCGTCAATCTTGGCGGCGTCGGTCAAATCATAGGGCAGGCCGGAGAAAAAGGCGCGCATGAAGAAAATACCGAAAGGCAGCGATATGGCGGTCTGCGGCAAGATCATCGCCCAATAGGTGCCCAGCACGCCGATATCGCGCAAGATATAAAAGAGCGGAATCATGATCGCCGTGAAGGGCACCATCAACCCGACCAAAAAGAAATAAAAGATGAGCATTCTTCCCGGCATCTTAAGACGCGCCAAACCGTAGCCAGCCAGGCAAGACAGGCTCACAACTAGTAAGACAATCGGAACGGTCACGATCACGCTGTTGATGAAATAGCGGCTGAACTTTCCTTGGTTCCAAGCTTGCGCAAGATTCTCAAAGCGCCAGTTCGGCGGGAGCCCCAGCGGATCTTGGGCGATCTCATAATTCGACTTCAGCGCAGTGAAGATCACCCACATGAAGGGCACCAGCACGTAGAGGGCGAAGAGGATCAGCACGCCATAGAGGACGGCTCTGGCGATCCAGTAGCGCGCGGGACGGCGTGGGCGGCGGGCGACCTGATAGCTCGCCCCTACATGGCTTTCCATGTCGCTAATCGCCTCCGCGCTCGCGGATAGAAATGAAGATGAAAGACACGACTAATGACACCGTGCCCATCACGATCGCCAGCGCCGAGCCATAGCCGACATAACTCTCGCGGAAGGCGGTGTTATAGGTGTAGGTGGCGATGACGTGAGTCGCGCGGCCAGGACCGCCGCGGGTGGTGATCCAGATAATGTCGAAGACGTTGACACCCAGGATGAGTGTAAAGGCGGTGATCATCGTCAGCACATGCCGCAAGCCGGGAATGATGATATACCAGAGCCTTTGCGGACCATTGGCGCCATCAACCAGCGCGGCGTCAATCTGCTCCATGTCGATATTCTGCAAGCCGGCCATGATGACGACAAAGCAGAATCCGAAATAACCCCAGACGCCGGCGAAGATCAGAGCCGGCAGCGCCACATAGGGATCGCCCAGCCAGCCTTTCGCCAGAACGTCCAAGCCGACCGCCCTCAGCGTCGAATTGATGGGGCCAAATTGCGGGTTGTACATCCACTTCCAGATGATGCCGACCGCCACTGGCGCCAGCACCACCGGTAGAAAATACACGGTGCGGAAGAAGACCATGCCGCGCAGTCCGCGCCAAAGCAGCACGCCCAAAAACAAACCGATGGCGACCGGCGTCACCGTGCCCAGCACGATCCAAATCAAGTTGTGGCTGAGCGCGCTCCAAAGCCGTGGATCGGCGAATAGCCTCTCATAATTCAGGAAGCCGACAAACTCTTTGACCGGCTTGGCGCCATCCCATTTCGTAAGACTGAGGTAGATGGTGTAAAAGAACGGGTAGACGACGAAAATGACATACATCACCAGCGCCGGGATGACAAAGGCGTAACCAGTCGCGTAATCGCGCAGCTTGCGGTTGGCGAAGACTTGGCGGATGCTGTCGGTCATTTGGCGTCCTGCATACCCCGAGTTGGGTTCTGCGGGCGACCAGATTGGTCGCCCCTACAATATCTACATAAAATACGGCTGTAGGGGCGACAGACGTGCTGTGTCTACGCGCACTATCATGTCGCCCGATTCTATCTACGTCTCGAATCGCGGGTGTGGGCGACCCAAGGGTCGCCCCTACGTGCACTAATCCGGGCTTACCCCGTGATATCGGCGTGTCTGCCGTCCTCGACTGCTCTTTCCATTTCGACGGTGATGCGGTCGGCCACTTCTTGAGAGGTCAGCCGGCCCGCAGCCAGCTCGACAGTGCTTTCAAACAGCGTAGTATTGAAGTTCGCCGGCGTCAGCACATCAAGATGATAGCCCACTGGCCCGTCCCAACCTGAGACAAGGTTGAGGAAATCGCGGTAGACGGGCCGTACATCGTAGTCGCTAAAGTCGACTCCGGTGACGCCGGGCAGCAGCTTGGCGCCCTCAACCCAAAGCCGATGCGCTTCCTCAGACACTAGATAGTTCAGGAATGTCAAAGTCTCTTCCGGGTGTTCGGTGTCGCCAATGATGTACCAGACGGCGCCCATCAACTGGATCATTGTCTGTTCGCCACCTTCGATCGGCGGCAAAATCATGAAGCCGAACTCGTCCGTGATCTCCTCAGTGAAGAACTGCATCGCCCAGGTGCTCATCAGCATCATGGGCGCTTGCCCGGTGTAAAACTTCGCATTGCCATCGAGGAAACTGATTGCCGAACCCTGCTCGTCGTAGCAACCGGCCTCGACTAATTCAACGACCAAGTCTAAGGAAGCGACAATATCGGGCGAGTTAAAGGGATATTCGCCGGAGATCGCAGCCGCAACCTTGTCGCTCGGAACAGAGTTGGCGAGGACGTTGTACCAATTGTGGGAAATGGGGAAACCGCCCCAATCAGCCCAGCCCGCCGCCATCGGTGGATCGTATCCGAGCTCGCGGAAAGTCCCGCACAATGCGACCATCTCTTCAAATGTCGACGGTACTTCGAGGCCTTCGTCGGCGAAGATCCGCTTGTTCCAATAGAAGCCTTGCGCTTCAAATTCATGGCCAACGCCATATACGGTCCCGCCGTAGGTTGTCCAATCTCTGGACACGGACACGAGTCGCTCGTCCCAGTTATAGGTAGCATAAGCCTCTTCAAGCGACAGGAGCAGCCCGGCATTACCAAGGATGCCGCCGTAGGCCGGGCCGGAGTCGTAATACAGGATGTCGGGACCTTCGCCCGCCTCAATGGATGTCCTGGCGATGTCTGTCAGCTGTTCCAGGGTATAAACTTCGCGCGTGATCTTGATGTTCGGGTGCGCCTCCTCAAAGTTCGCGACTATCGTGTCAATAACCGCTTGGGCGTCATCGCTACTTACCTGATCCCAATACAGGATTTCCACCGGGTCCTGGGCGAGCGCCGTGCCAAATAGGGCGAACACCAACACTATGGCAAGAAGCCGCAAAACTGTTTTGTGATTCATCTTTCTTCTCCTTCAAAAGACTATGCCAAGCTTGACAAGATGCGCTTGGCTTCACTTTTCGATACTATCGTAATGGACATCCCTTTGGATTGATTATTGGACTTGTGGCGGACATCTAGCGGACATCAGGCAGACAGATTTGCTCCTATCCCCGGCGAATCGGTAGGGGCGACCTACTGGGTCGTCCGATGCTCTTCCAACCCCATCCCCACCCCTTCCCCGACGCATCAGGGAAGGGGAGAATCTCCACCGTGAAAGCAGCTTCCCCCCAATGCTTTGGGGGGATTGAGGGGGGTCGATTCACCTACCCCGTAATGTCGAAGTTGGTGCCTTCTTCGATGGCTTTGTCCATTTCGGCCTGCATATTGGCCGCGTGTTCCTCCGCCGTGCGCCGGCCAGCCGCCACCTCGGGCAAGCCTTCCCACATCACGGTTGTGAAGTGCGCCGGCGTCAGAATATCGACGTGGTAGCCGACCGGACCCGTCCAATTCGAGACGAGGGTGGTGAAATCGGCGTAGACCGGCGGCAAGTCGAACTGGCTATAGTCGATGCCGCTGAGCACAGGCAGCAGCTTGGCTTCCATCCAGAGCGGCAGCGCCTCTTCCGATACGAAGTAATCCAGCAGCGCCAGCGTCTCGTCCGGATGCTCGGTATCCCCGATGACGACCCAGGTGCCGCCCAGGCTCATCTTGAAGGCGCCCGGCTTGCCCTCGAAGGGCGGGTAAGCCATGAAGCCGATTTCATCGACGATCAGGTACTGGAAGGTCAGGAATTGCATCGCCCAGGTGCTCATCTGCATCATCGGCGCCTGGCTCGAATAGAAGAGCATATTGCCTTCCAGGAAGCCGATGCTGCCGGCATCATCGCTGAAGCAGCCCGCGTCCACCATGTCGCCAGCGACAACATTCATCGCGTCAACGATGCCGGGGTCGGTCCAGGGATGCTCGCCCGAGATCGCCGCCGCGATCATGTCCGGACCCACCAGGTTCTGCAGAATCGGATACCAGTTGTGGGTCAGCGCCATGCCGTTGATATCAGCCCAGCCGGCCGCCATCGGCACGTCATAGCCAAGCTCGCGGAAGGTGCCGCAGAGCGCCATCAGTTCATCAATGTTGGCCGGCGGTTCCAAGCCCTCTTCGGCGAAGATCGTCTTATTCCAATACAAGCCGCCGCCCTCAAGCTCATGCCCGACGCCGTAAACGCTGCCGTCGAAGGTGGTGAAGGCGCGCGATGTCGGCACCAAACGATCGTCCCAGCCGTACATTTCATAGGCGTCATCCAGCGGATAGAGCAGGCCGGCGGTCGCCAGGATGCCCATATAACCCGGACCGGCGTCGTAATACATGATGTCCGGACCTTCGCCCGCCTCAATCGAGGTTTTGGCGATATCCCGCAGGACTTCCCAGCCAATCACTTCGCGCACGACGTCAACGCCGGGGTTGGCGGCCTCGAAATTCTCGATGATCTGATTGATAACCACCTCGGCCCCGGGGCTCTGTGGCTCGTCCCAATAGACGACCGTCACCATGTCGTCTTGAGCGAGCGCCATGCCCAAAAGCGTAAACACCAACAATATGGCAAATAGCCGCAATACAATTTTGTAATTCATCTTTACTTCTCCTCAAAATAATCTATGCCAAGACTGCGAAATAGCGCTTGGCTTCACTATTAGATAATATCGTATGGGACGCCCAATTGGATTGCGTTTTGGACTGGCGGCGGACATCTAGCGGACATACAGAGGACATGACCAGGCAGATTGACCGCGCCTCTTTGGAAAGCGAGCTGCGCGCGGCGCTGACGCACTTGTACGATCCGGCTGCCCTGCGCGACAGCCGGCTGATGGCGCTTCTGGGCTTGGAGACCCGCGCCGACGCCATCGTCGCCCTGCGGCGCCGCTTGCTTGAGACAATTGAATCGCTCCGCCCGGGAGACGACGTGCCGGCTCAATCACGGTCCTGGCGTT
>JAPPEU010000044.1 GCA_028875245.1 Chloroflexota bacterium | reverse complement strand
GCTGTCCGATTTCTGGCAACTAACTTCATTTAAGGCTGTTTTTCAACAGACACCATTGGGTTTCCCGCCGCAGCGAAAGCGTCTTCGGGCGACGTGATAGCGCGCATATACGATTCTAAGAAACACAAGCTATACTTTCGACGGATGCCGCCTGGCCAACACTACCCAAAATCGCAAGCCTTGCGAAAGGCCTGGCGCCTCGCTACACTGATTTGTCAATTGACGGCTTCGACATGGAACCATGAATCTTCACGACAAATTCGAACGACCGCTGCGCGACCTGCGAATCTCGGTGACCGATCGCTGCAATTTCCGCTGCCCCTATTGCATGCCGGCGGAGATTTTCAATGAACGCTATCAGTTCTTACCCAAGCCGCATTTGCTGTCCTTCGAAGAGATCACGCGGCTGACGCGCATCATCCTGGGGCTGGGCGCGGTCAAGGTTCGTTTGACCGGGGGCGAGCCGCTGCTGCGCCGCGACATCGAAAAGCTGGTGGCGATGCTCAGCGCGCTTGAGGGCGTTGATGATCTGGCGATGACAAGTAACGCCTTCCTCCTGCCGGAGAAGATCGACGCCTTGAAGGCGGCCGGCCTGCGCCGTCTGACGATCAGCCTGGACACGCTCGACGATGAGATATTCCGCCAGATGAACGGCGGGCGCTCCGGCGTTGACAAGGTGCTCGAGGGCATCTATGCGGCGGAGGCGGCCGGTTTCTCGCCCTTGAAGATCAATGCGGTGGTTCAGCGCGGGGTTAATGACCATACTTTGGTCGAGCTGGCGCGCTTCTTCAAGGATCGCGGGCATATCCTGCGCTTCATCGAATACATGGACGTCGGCAATATGAACGACTGGAAGATGGAGCAAGTTTTGCCCGCCGCCGATATCGTCGCGATAATCAATGACGAGATGCCGCTGGAGCCGGGCAGCGGCAATTACTTCGGCGAGGTCGCGCGCCGTTACCACTACGCCGATGGCGGGGGCGAAATCGGTCTGATTAGCTCCGTAACGCAGCCATTCTGCGGCTCCTGCACGCGCATGCGCCTTTCACCTGAAGGCCAGATTTTCACCTGCCTCTTCGCCACAGAAGGCATCAACCTGCGCGATCCGCTGCGGGGCGGCGCCAGCGATGAAGCGCTCGAAGCCATCATCCGCGGCGCATGGGGCGATCGCATCGACCGCTACTCGGAGATACGCAGTTCCTTGACGCCGGATGTGCGCGCCCGCCGCAAGAAAGTCGAGATGTATCACATCGGCGGTTAGAGCGCTTGTGGTATAGTCGCGGTCATGCATTCGGTCGAATCACCTTGCGAGGAAAATGATGAGCAATTCTGACTTTGATTTGAGCGGGCAAACGGCGCTGATCACGGGCGCCGGTCGGGGAATCGGCCTGGCGACCGCGCGTCGATTTGCCGCTGCCGGCGCCGATGTCGTCATCGCCGAGTACATTGCGGAAAACGGCGAGGGGGCGGCGGCCGAAATCGAGGGCATGGGGCGAAGGTCCATGTTTGTGGAAGTGGATGTGCGAGATTCCGCCAGCGTCGACGCGATGGCGGCGAAGGCGCTGGCCGCTTTCCCGAACATTGACATTCTGGTCTGCAACGCCGGTATCGCGCAGGCGGTTAATGCCGAGGATTGCAGCGATGAAGATTGGCTCAACATGATGGCGGTCAATCTCAACGGCGTGTTCTGGTGCTGCCGCGCCATCGGCCGTCACATGCTGGAGCGCGGCAGCGGCGCCATCGTGAACGTGGCGTCAATGTCGGGCATGATTTCAAACACGCCACAGCCACAGGCGCACTACAACGCGGCCAAGGCGGGCGTGATTCTGCTCACCAAATCGCTGGCGGGGGAATGGGCTGGCCGCGGCCTGCGCGTCAACTGCGTCTCGCCCGGTTATATCGGCACCGATATGACCCTGGAGGGCTTCAGCAACGATGACTGGCGGCCCACCTGGCTGGCGATGACGCCGCAAGGGCGCATCGGAGTGCCAGAAGAGATCGCCCAGGCCATCTTTTATTTGGCGTCGCCGGGCGCCAGTTTTACGACAGGCACTAACCTGGTCGTCGATGGCGGTTATACATCCTGGTAGACGAGAGCGCCGCCCGGGCTAAACAGCGAAGTCGCCGGTTTCAATGACATCGATCGGCAGTCCATCCAGCGCGCGCGGCAGGATTGTTCCAGGCGCCAGTTCCTCCCGTTTGAGCTTTTGACTGACCATCACAACAAGGCATAACTCGTCAGTCGGCCGGCCAGCGCGCTGACGGTAACCGATGCCCGTCCCGACAACGTTGGGATAGCGCAGCAGCTGCTCATCATATCGAGCCTGGGCCGCGGCGATTTCCGCGGCGCGTTCGGCTTTGTACATTGCTGCGCTCGTGGTCGGTTTCAGCGCCGGCAGTTTAGGGGATCGCTGGACATTCGGTGCCCAGCACGACGCTGACGATATCACTGCGAATCCAGCCCTCTAGATTGGCGTCATCGACGCTGACGCGCACGAAGTACCAGACGGGGCCGGCCGGGTTGCGCTCCTGCCGCTCCAGCTTCATGACCGGGGCGACGGTGCCCGTGCCCAGCCAGCCTACAATCGGCGATTGCGTTGTTGGCCGCGTTCGCACCCTGATCGCTTCTGTGTTGAGGACCACGACCTGACAAAGCTCAACTGGCGTGGCGGTATATGTCGGTGTGCTGGTGTAGGTGGGCGTGTTGGATGGCGTCGCGGTGCGGGTCGGCGTATTGGTCGCGGTGGGTGTATGAGATGGCGTGAAGGTCGCGGTCGGGGTGAAGGTATCGGTGGCGGTGGGCGTGTTGGTGGGCGTATCCGTCGCCGTCGGCGTGTTTGATGGCGTGAAAGTCAAGGTTGGCGACGGCGTAATGGTCGACGTACTGGTCGCGGTCGGCGTATAGGTCGCAGTCGGGAAGAAATTAGCCCCGATGAAGCTTTGGATGGGATCGCGATTCATAAAGCCGATAGCGCCGCCCACGCCGCCAATGATGATCAGAATGAAGAAAATGACCAAACGGCCACGATTGCGGCGGCGGCGGAGCACGGCGTCAATCCGGCCGATATCGGCGCGGCGCCCCAGGATGCGGAAAGGATCGTCGCGCATGGCATCAAGCCAGGTCCGCGCCTCGCGGTTGTTGCCATCCTGCAGCGCCTCCTCGGCCCGTTCCAGGTAGCGGCTGAACAGGTCGTTGACGGTTGCGCGAAAACGCTCGTCCTGGGCGTAATCAGCCGCCATCTCCGCCAGCATCTGCCGCGCTTGCGCCAGCTCGGCGTCAAAATTCTGCGAGACGAGGGCCTGCGCCCGTCTGATGGCCTGTTGAGCGCGGCTGATATCCGCCTGCAAATTGCGCGAGCGCATCAGCATTTCCGAGAAACTGCCGTCCGTCGGGTCAAGCTCGAGGCCCAGCTCCATCAATTTGATGGCGGCGTTCATCAGCAAAATGCGTTCGTCCAGGGTTGTCGAGTTATTGGCATGGCTGAGCGACATCTGCGCCTGGTCGTTGACCTGGCTGCGGATGCCCGCGAGTTTGTTGTCCACTTCCTGCTGCATCTGCGCCAAACGTTGGCTGTTCGGCAACAGCTGACGGGTCTGGGAGAGCAGGCCGCGCACACTGGCGACCTGGGCGACTTGCTCTTCCAGCGTGCCGCCGATCGTGTTCATGTGGACGGCGATCTGGTCATAATCACGTTGGATCCGCCGAAGCATTTCCAGCCGCTCTTCCGCTTGAGGATCATTGGGCACGACGCGCAAGGCGCCTTCGTATTTACGGAGCGCTTCCGACCAATTGTCGTTGCCCATCAGGCGATCGCCATCGGTGAGCAGCTCGCGAGCCAGCGCCAGATCCTGAATATCGAGCAGAGCCTGTTCGACATCTTTCCAGGTCAGGATGCCATCGCGCTCCGCCAGTTCTCGCGCTTCACGGTATAAACCCGAGGCTTGTTCATAATTGCCGGCCCGCACCAGCGAATTGGCGCGGTTGTAAGCGACGCGCGCTTCAAAGGGTATGCGATGGTCGGGCACGATGCCGCGGATCAGGTTATCTTCCGATTTCTCTCGATACTCCAGCGCCGTGGGGTTGTTCGCCTGGAGCGCGAGAATCCGATTGGCGACATCAATCGTCTGTTGGTATTCGCCTGAATAGTAACTCTCAGTCAAGCGGGACAGCAGCTCGTCAAGCGCGGATGATGGCGATGCTGGGCGCTCTTCAGCCGGGGGCTCACTCGCTTCTGCCGGGCCGCGCTCGGCCCTGCCATAGTCGGCCGGACCGCTGAATTGCGCCGGGCTGGCTGCTTCGCGCGCAGGCTCATAACTCGAGGGTGACCGCGGCGGCGCTGGCGTCGATTCGGGCGCGGCCAGTGAAGGCGCCGAGCTCACGTTGTGGCGCTCAAAAAGATCCTGGACGCGTTGTTTCGCCTGGGCGCTGTGGGAGCCGGCTTGCTGCAAGAGGCTGATGACATCGCTGTTGCGGCTGTCTATGCGCAGGGCGTCCGCCAGGATATCGATTGCTTCGTCGATGTCATCGTCATCGCCGGCGATTTCGATGCGGATTCGGGCGCGCCGCACCAGGCCGCGCAAAGCCGCGGTATTGGGTCTGGCGCCGCCGCTTTGGCCACCGGCGATCTCGGCAAAGAGTTCCTGCGCCCGGGATTCCAGCGGCGTGTTCTTCGCCTCCATCAAGAGGTCGCGCGCTTCCTGCTCCAGCTCGCTTAAGGAAGCCGCGTCCGCCGCTCGCTGCGCGCGATGTCGCAAATCCTCTATTGCCCGTTGCAATTCCTGCATCTATGGCATTCCTGTAAAAGCGGTCCCGTCCGCGCGCACATCTCCCGGCGCAGACAGGACGGCGGCTGCACTTAGAAGAGCCGTACCACTTCGAGGGATTATGTGATAGAGTAAGTCGCGACCAATATCCGACTACGATCAACTAATTATGGCATCATTTCAGCACATCAGGCCAAGATACAAGCTCATCTTATTCTATAATATCAAACCCGACAAACAAGACCAATACTACCGCTACATGCTCAGCAGCTTCGTCCCGGATATACAGAAGCTGGGCGTCTATATGCACATGGTCTGGCACATCGCCTACGGGGATTACCCCATGCGCAAGATCGAATTTGTCACCGAAAGCGCCGACATCCTGCGCCGGCTTTTCCTAAGCGATCAATGGGACGACCTGGAGAACAAACTCCAGCGCTATGTCGACAACTATGAACGCAAGGTCGTCGACTACCGCAACGGCTTCCAGCTTTAGGCAGGCTCGGGGCAGTCAAGCAAAAGTACGGTATGCCCGATGTCAAAGATTTTATGCAACCGATGCGCGTCCCCGGCCGGCCCGCTCGATTGGCGCTGCGATGACTGCGGCGGCTCGCTGGATTTGGTCGAGCTCCCGCCCTTTGATCCCGATCGCATCGACCGGAACGACTTCTCCCTCTGGCGTTACCGCGCCATGCTGCCGGTTGAGCAGCGCTTCAGCCTGGGCGAAGGCATGACGCCGCTGGTCCCTGTCGAGCTGGATGGCGCCCGCTTCCAGGCCAAGCTGGAATATCTGAACCCGACCGGCTCCTTCAAAGACCGCGGCACGGCTACCTTGCTCAATCATCTGGCCGCCTGCGGCGCAACCGAGGTGATCGACAACTCATCGGGCAATGCGGGCGCGTCGCTGGCCGCCTACGCCGGCGCCGCCGGGATGTCCGCCACGGTGTTCGTCCCGGCCGCAACCGCCGTCGAAAACAAGAAACGGCTGATACGGTCCTTCGGCGGTCGGATTATCGAATCGCGCAATTATTTGACGGATGTCTATGCCGCGGCGCAAAAGACCACCTACGCCAGCCATGCCTGGAGCCCTTACTTCGCGCTCGGCCAGCAAACGGCCGCCTGGGAAACCTGGGAACAGCTGGGGCGCGCGCCGGATGCCGTGGCGACGCCGGTCGGCCATGGCGGGCTCTTCCTCGGCTTTTACCGCGGTTTCAAAGCGCTGCATGACGCCGGCTTGATTGAGCGCCCCCCACGCATGATCGCCTTGCAATCAGCGGGCGTCGACCCTATCGTTCGCGGCTGGGAGGCCAAGCTTGACGCGCCGCCCCCGCTCGAACCCGGGCCGAGCGTGGCCGACGGCATCCTTGTTGACGCGCCTGTGCGCGGCCCGGAGATTTTGCGCGCGCTTTACGAGACCGACGGCTTCGCGCTGCGGCTGAACGATGGGGCGATCCTGGCGGCGCAAGAGCGGCTGCGCAAGCGAGGGCTGATGATCGAGCCGACCAGCGCGGTGACGGCCGCCGCCCTGCCGCAAATAAGCCAACTGATTGGCGCTGAGGCGACGCTGGTCATCGCTTTCACGGGCAGCGGGCTGAAGAGCATCGGCGATCCCGCCTAGCGCCCGTCGCAAATATCCCGCTTTGCCGATTCGTCGTATAATGTCATGGCATTCATCACTGACATCGGAGATGGCGCGGCATGTCAATGGACCTCTTCCGCCAACTGCTGGAGGCGCAGCGCATCGCCCAAAGCGACCTGCTCAGCCGGCGCGGCGTGGTCGGCGTGGCGATCGGTTTTCGCAATTATAAAGAACAAGTGACTGACCAGCTGGCGATGGCCGTGCTGGTTCAGCAGAAGAAGCCGGTCGAAGCCTTGAGCGCGGAAGATGTCGTGCCGCCCGATGTTAGCGGCGCGCGCACCGATGTCGTCGAGGTCGGCCGGCTGGAGGCGCTGGTGAACCCGCGCGATCGCTTTCGCCCGAATATTCCGGCCGGCGTCAGCATTGGGCATTACAAGGTCACAGCCGGCACGCTGGGCGCCATCGTCTTCGACCGCAACACCGGCGAGCCGCTCCTTCTGTCCAACAATCATGTCTTGGCCAACAGCAACGACGCCGAGATCGGCGATGCCATCTTGCAGCCGGGCCCGACTGATCATGGCCTCAGGCCGGACGATGCGGTCGCCAAGCTGCATCGCTTCGAAATGCTGCGCTTTATGAACACCTTGGGCACCGGACGGACGCCAAGGACCACCCCGCCGCTGTTTCCGGCGGGAGGCTGTGATATCGTCGAGCTCTTCGCCACCGTCGGCAACGCGCTGGGCAAAATCAGCGGCTCGTCAAAGCGATTGACCAGCGTGCCCATGCCCAAAGTTCAGACGGAAGCGACGCCAGTCTACGCCAACCGGGTGGATGCCGCGCTCGCCCGCCCGAACAATCCCATGCTCTTCCAGGGGGCCATCGCGGAAATCGGCCGTCCCAACGGCAGCAAACTCGCGCAACTGGGCATGGAAGTGCGCAAGCAGGGACGCACCACCGGTTACACCGAGGGCACGGTGACGCTGATGAACGCGACCGTGGATGTGTCTTACGGCGAGGACTTGCAGGCGCGCTTCATTGGGCAGGTGATCACCACGCCCATGAGCCAGGGGGGCGATTCCGGCGCGCTGATAATGGAACGGGACAGTTTGAACGCGGTTGGCCTGCTCTTCGCCGGCTCCCGCCGCGCCTCCATATTCACGCCAATGCAGACGGTGCTGAAAGTGATGGAGGTTGATCTCTGAGAGCGCGCTTGGCGATCCTATGCCGAGACTTCATCAGCTTGGGCGATGCTTCGGCCCCGGCATAAATGAAAAGGGCGCCCTGAATAGAGCGCCCATTTTGTTTCCAGAGGATGCGCTTGTCGCGCTAATTGCCGGCGTCGGTCAGCTGAACCGAGGCCTCCGGCGCCTGGAAGTCGTCGCCCAATTGAGTGAAGTCATCGACGCTGAAGATGAAAGGCGAATCAGACGGCAGGAGCGCGAAGGACACATTGTCGGACAGGTTCGCGACGTAGAGATACTGGATCAGATTGGGATTGGCCGCGATCTGATCGCTGATGACGCGCAGGGCTTCCGCTTCCGCCTGCGCTTCGATCAAGCGGGCATTGGCGCGACCGCGCGCTTCCTGCTCCAGCGCATCGGCGCGACCGCCGGCTTCGGTCTGAACGCGTTCCGCCTCGGTGCGGGCGCGTTGCAGCTTCTGGTCTTCGATCTGCTTCTCTTCGATGGAGTTCGCGAAGGCGTCAGTGAAATCGATCTGGCGCACGAGCAACGAGGTCAGTGTCAAGCCCTCGTCCTTCATGTGTTCCTCCACTGCATTGAAGATGTCGGTACCCATCGCTTCGCGACCCTCGCCGTAAATGGACTCCGCTTCGAACTTGGAGACGACATCGCGTGCTTCGGCGCGCACAGTCGGGCGGATGAAGTCGGCTTCGAAACGATTCTGCCAATTCAGATGAATCTGATTGACATCCGCCCGATCGATGCGATAAAGCACGGTGATATCCAGCTTCACTTCCTGCCCGTCTGCGGTCAGCGCTTCCACAGCGTCGTTGCCTTGCAGGCGGCCCTCGCTGCTGATGCCCGACATGGTGTATTCGCGTTGATCGGTCGGGTAGATGATGTACTCCTGCAAGCCGGGGATGATGATCGACGTGCCAGGCGCTCGCGCCGGTTGTTCCAGCTCGCCGGTCAACACATTGACGATCACAGCCGCCCGCGCCGGCTGCACAATCAGAATGCCGGAACTGACGACAAAGAGCACGACGCCCGCCGCGAAGCCAAAGAGCGCCAGCAAGACGCCACCGCGGGACGACCGCCCCTGCGACGCCAGCGTGAAGGCGAAGGCTACGCCCAGAATACCGACGCCGAACGCAAGAACCGCGACGATTCCTAATAAGCCACCAAAATTCATGTCTACTCCTTCATAGCAGTTGCATCTGCTATCTCTGTTATACCCGATGATTATATCATACCACGCGCCGCCAGCTGAGTACCCAAAAACTGGGGGATTCGTCAGCGCCTGGGCTTAGACATCATATACGCTTGCGAGACGTTTCGGTTGCGTCATGGGCCGGCCCAGCCGGGTCCGCGGACGACCCGCCCGGGCAAGTCACCAGTGTGCTCGCCATCACGCAGCGCCTGCCTCCCATTTACGAAGACGTGGACCATGCCGTCACTGTATTGATGGGGATCGCCGGGCACAGAATGATCTTGCACCCGCGCCGGATCGAATACGGCGATATCGGCGAAGCAGCCTGTCTTAAGATAACCGCGCTCCTTCAGTTTGAGATTGTCGGCGGCGAAACCGGACAAGCGGCGCACGGCGTCTTCCAGCGTCAGCATGCCTTCATCGCGAACGTATTTGCCGATGACGCGGGCGAAGCTGCCATAGGCGCGCGGATGCGGATGATAGCTGAGGAAGGCGCCCTCGGTCGCGATCGAGCCGGCGTCAGAGCAGAAACTCACCCAGGGCAGCTGCACTTGTTTGCGCAGGTTATCTTCCGACATGCTGAAGTAGAGCGAGAAGATGCGGCTGTTGTCTTCAATCAGCAGATCAATCGCCGTATCAGCGGCTGATGTGCCGCGCTCAGCCATGACCTCGCTCAGCCATTTGCCCTGGAAACGCCGCAGTTCCTTCTTGGCGAAGCCGGCCAGCATGATGCCATCGGGCCCATTCTCCTCAAACATGTTCTCCCACTGATGCGAGGGCAGCGCCATCTCCCGCTTGATCCGCTCGCGCAGGTCGTGGTCTTTGAGACGTTCAATCATGGCGTCAAAGCCGCCGTCGTGCGCCCAAGCCGGAATGCAGGAGGCCAGACCGGTGCCGCTGTAGGGATAGGTGTACATGTCGGCGGTCAAGGGCAGCCCCTCAGCGCGGACGGCTTCGACGCGAGCGATGACCTCGTCCATCTTGCGCCAGTTCGCCCGTCCAGCCGCTTTGAGATGATAGATCTCGCCGGTCACGCCGGTTTCGCGCATGATGCGAATCAGCTCGTCAAGCGCTTCCAGGAATTGCGCGCCTTCGCTGCGCAAGTGGGTGATGTACATGCCATCGCGCTCGGCGACCACGCGGCAAAGCTCAATCAGCTCCTCAGTGCTCTGATATGTCGCTGGCGGGTAGATCAAAGCGGCCGACATGCCCATGGCGCCCTCGCGCATGGCCTCATACAGCAAGCCCTTCATAGCCGCCATTTCGCCGTCGGTCACCGGGCGGTCGTCATAACCGGCGGCGTGAATCCGCAGCGTTGCCGAGCCGACGAACGAGGCCACATTGGTCGCCACGCCTTTGCGCTCGAGGAATTCCAGGTACTCGCCCAGGGTCGTCCACTCGATATCGTATTGGATGTCAGCCGTGGACAGAATCGTATCGCGATTCCGCTTCATCTCGTCGCTGAGCGGCCCCATCGACGTGCCCTCGCCCATCACCTCAAGCGTGACGCCCTGCTTGATATCGCTCATGCTGCGGCCGTCTTCGATCAGCGATTCAGTCGCCCAGCTGAGCATGTTGATGAAGCCGGGGGCGACGGCGAGGCCGTCGAGGTCGATGACGTTGGCGGCGGATTCAGCGCGCAGGTCGCCGATAGCGGCGATGCGGTCGCCGCGGATGAGGAGGTCGGCGGTGGTGGGTGGGCGACCCGTGCCGTCGTAAAGCGTGCCGTTTCGGAGGAGGGTTGTGGGTTGGGTCATAGCGAACCTCCAAACAATAATGAATACGGATGTCTAATATGTCGCTGCAATGTATTGCTGGCTATAGTATCAAAGTCCGGTTTACCCTCCACAAGGCGTCTTGGCCATAGATGGTCAGCGTAAAGTCCTCGCTGCTCCAATCGGTCTAGTAAATCATCTTGCAGAATAAACGGAAGTGAAAACTTCCAGCCGAGCGTTTGGTATGAATCGTCATTACTGAACTCTTCATCTAGTTTCTTCCACTTCTCTTCAGGTGTATATTTCTCGTCAGCTCGGCTATCAAATATGAATAAGCCATCTTGAGCTTTCAAATTGCCGATGCGGGATCTCAACTGTGTAACAACCTTTAAGTTGCTTTCACGCATCGGAGTCAAGAACTGAAGGGCCCAAACTGCCATTCTATGGTGTTTGTTTTTCCTGAGTCGTTTTACAGTTTTCCGGTCTGCATAGGCGGCAAAGAACGCTGCCACGTAAGGGTTACGGGTCCAATCTAGTAGCCTGGTCGGAATTCCATGATGTTGAGCAAGTGCATCCACCACGCTAATAGGATCACGCAATGCCGGAAGACTACCACAGATCAGTTCATGGAGATCGCGCTCGTCGATAGCCTTGTATTCGCCACCTAAATCCAATTTCGAATCTGTGGGTAAGTCCAAATGTGCTTCATCAGCGAATTCGGCAAATCTCCGAACGATGCGATCTTCCAGCTTCCGCTGCACATAGATGAAAACCTGTTTTTCATGATCCCTGGTCCAATCAAATGGAGGGTAGCTGTCTTTGCTTAACAACAACTTCTTGACGTATTTGAATGTAGGTTCAACAAACTGAACTTGAAAACCATCGCGCATTGATTTCGGCAGCATCGGCAAGCAACTGCTATTCTGGCCACGAAAAAGCCAAATGCTACTACCCGGCATAGACCGATTTTCGTGGACAATGTGCGTTTCCAGTTTCTCAAAGAATTCGTCTACTGACCCGCAACGTTTATGAAGAAAATACCATGAACTCATATCCCCCTACCCCAAACTCTCGCGCAGGATCCGCCCCAGCTCTCTTCTCACCAAACCCGGCCGCTCATCCCGCAGCAGCGGCAGGCGCGCCCGCGTCCGATGCAGCTGATTCAAGTCAATCTCCTGCGTGATCAGCGCCTCGTCAAAATACAAACCGCGGGTCATGAACTCGCCATCGGGATCGACGACTGAGGAGCCGCCCCAAAAATTCTTGCCGTCTTCGTAGCCGACGCGGTTGCAATGCAGGATGTACGAGGTGAACATGCTGCCATAAGCCTGATTCACATGCTCGACCCAGCGCGCGCCCAACATGCGCTCGCCCTCGTTGAGCCCGCGCGAGGGGCTGGAGCTGTTCAGAATCAGGATATCGGCGCCATCCAGCCAGAGCAGGTAAGGCGGCGAGACATGCCAGAAGTCCTCGCAGATGAGCATGCCGACGCGGCCGAAGCGGGTGTCGAAGGCGCGCACGCTGTTGCCTTGGGCGAAGTAGCGCGATTCGTCGAACATGGCATAGGTGGGCAGGTAGAGTTTGTGATGCAGGTGGACGAGTTCGCCGCCGGCCAGATAGGCGTCGCCGATGTAAAAGCGGTTGCGCGCGTCTTCGTGCACGAAGCCGACGACGATGTCGATATCATCGCTGGCGGCCAGCAATTGGGCGAAGACCGGGTCCTCCGGGTCGCTGCGCAGCGCCACCTCGGGCACGAGATCTTGCACCTGATAACCGGTCATCGACAGCTCAGGGAAGATGAGCAGGTCGACGCCGCCCGCCCGCGCCCGCTGCGCTGCCGCCAGGTGCAGGTTTAGATTGTGCTCGACATCGCCCAGTTTGGGGTAGATCTGCGCCAGACCGATGTTGATGCGCATGGCATTTGCTCCTTGGTCGGGTGCCAGGCATCATCATAGTCCAGCGCGCGCATTGCGGCAATTCTCGAGATGCCGGCTGGAGAGCGGCGGCCTTTGTCAGTTGCTGTCGGCTCGGTCGCGGGGCGGGCGTTGCGTGAAGCGGTAGCCGACGCCGCGCTCGGTGCGGATGTAATGGGGATGGTGGGAATCGACTTCCAGTTTGCGCCGCAAGCGGTGCATGTGCACGCGCAGCGTATCTTCGTTGACGTAGTCGGCCGACCAGACGCGGGAGAGCAGGGTGCGATTATTCACCACTCTGGGCGCATGACGCAGCAAGACATGCAGCAAAATCGACTCAGTTGGCGTCAAGCCGAGGACTTTTCCCGCGACCTCAATCCGGTTATGGGCGAAATCGATGCTCAAGTTATTGTCGACGATGACTGGTTCGCCATCGTAATCAATGACAGGCACGCGCGAGAGCACCAGCTGCAGGCGCAATTGCAGCTCGCGCAAATCAAGAGGCTTCACCAAGAAGTCATCGGCGTATTTTTTCAGCTCTTCGCTGGCGCCGTCGACATCGTCGCCGGCAAGCAAGAATATGACCGGCAAATCCGCCTTGGCTTTCAGATCGCTGGCGAGGGCGAAGCCGCTCATGCCGGGCAGTTGGGATGCGATCAGCGCTATATTGGGCAAGCCGTTCCGCCGCACGCATTCCAGGGCCGGCTGCGCATCGGCGGCTGTCATGACTTCGTATGAGGATGAATCCAGAAAGTCAGCCAGCGACCCGCTAACCCGGGAATCGCTTTCAATGATCAAGACCGTAAACCGCTTCATGCCGTATGCGCGCCTTCTTTGGGTTACAGCGATGCGAAAGAGTTCACAACAAGCGCACAGTAATATACACTGACTAAACAGTTAAGTCAATCTGAATTAATCCTTATACATAAATCTTATCAATACGATAACGTCTTGCTATATTGCTTAGATTTCGCAATTGTACAAGCGGAGCAGCCGCTGCATGAGGCATTCGTCCGGGCAGTCTTGGATGTTGTTCGCGCTAAGGGAGGCTGGCGGGCTGGAGTTGGATGCTGCGCAGATAATCGAGGTGGCGGATCATCCAGTCATGCAGCTCGGGCGTCATGAAGTACAGTGCGCCCAACTGCGCCGGATCCAGCGAAATGAATTCCGGCAGGAAGGCGCCGCGTGATGGATCGCCGAATTCCGGCCCGTACCGCTTGCTGAGGTCTAAATCCTGCAAGAGGCAGACGAAGAAATGTTCTTCCAACTGCTTGCCAGCCTTCCGATGTTCCAGTACAAAGGCGGTTGCGAGCACGGTCGCGATCGCGCCTAATTCTTCATAGAGTTCACGTTCCAGGGTTGCGATCAGGTCAATATCGGAGTGTTCGACGCCGCCGCCCGGGGCCACCCAATAGGGCGACGAGCCATCCGGCTTGACGCGTTTGATCAACAGGACGGAGCCATCGCCCGTCAGCAAGATGGCGCGCACCCGCTGATTGATTGCACTTGTCCGTTTCGTGTCCGCTAACATCGCTCAACACCACTGGCGCTGCCAAGGCAAGAAACCGCTCATTGCAGTTTCTACGCTGGCCGAGAAAGGTTAAGTTCAGGTTTTCTTGCGGTTAAGCATCGACTGGCATTTGGCCAAGCGCACTTCCGTCCAATGCGCGAAGCGCCCGCGTCCGCCGAGTCTCAACAGAATCTCGTGAAGCTATTCAGTTTTGAAAGGGATTGGATACTAACACAAGTCGTCAATAGTTTCAACAAGGATTAAGGAGGCCATTTTGTAGCCGATGGTCTGTGTTGTCTCGGAATTGAAGCGCACCCGAATCGGGCCTTCAAATGGATCGCGCTCGAACACTTCCAGCGTAACCCCCATCCGGAGGCCGCGCTCCTGTGTATCCTGCAGCATGGCCGGGTCGTCCATGATAAAGCGGCTGATGCGCGCTGGCGTATGCAGGTCCAATTTGCAGAGCGGCTTCAGGTTTCTTTCCTGCATGATGCCATGTGGATTGGGAATGGGGTCGCCATGCGGGTCATAACGGGGGTCGCCCAATTTACGCGCGATTGCCTCTATAAAGCGATCCGAAACGCTGTGCTCCAGCGCTTCCGCTTCGTCATGGATTTCATGCAGTTGGTAACCGAGATCCCGCACGAGATAAGTTTCGATCAGCCGATGACGGCGCAGCATCCGCAGCGCGACGCGTTCGCCGAGCTCGGTGAGGCGCACACCGCGATATTTGAGATAATCGACCGTGCCCTCTTCCACCAGGCGTTGCGCCATATCCGTCACAGCGGGCGCTGAAATGTTCAGGGCGTCCGCCAAGGCATTGGTCGACGCGCGATCGCCCTCGGCCTGCAGTGTGTAAACCGCCTTCAGGAAATCCTCAACCGATTGCGACGACCCGGAAATCTCTCTCCTCGCCTTCATTTGTCAGCCTCAGTGCATGCGCGGTCAAGGACTATCATAACACAGAACGACCGCCGCCCTCGCCGCGGCGCGCCAACGCGCTTCTAACAGAAAGACGTTACACTATTGATGGGGGGCTGGTTCAGTGGGCCGCGAGTTGGCGCCGGGCCGTGAATTGACCGGCGCCGCTGAAGGCCTTAAAATGTGAGCATCCAGCGCTCGCATTAAACGCGACGGAATCATGCCATGAGCAAAGATTATTACGACATACTTGGCGTCTCGCGCAACGCCAGCGATGATGAGATCAAGAGAGCATTTCGCCAAAAGGCGAAGCAATATCATCCTGACGCTAATCCGGACGACGCAAACGCTGAAGCCCGTTTCAAAGAAGTGAACGAGGCTTATGAAGTGCTGAGCGATGATGACAAGCGCTCGGCTTACAACCGCTTTGGCGAAAACTGGCGGCATTATCAGAATTTCAATGGCGAGAGCCCCTTCGGCGGTGGCGGCGAGGTCCCCTTCACGGACATGTCCGATATCTTCGAGACGATTTTCGCTGGCGCGGGCGGCCGGCGGGGCGGTTACTACAATCGCGCCGATTTCCCGCGCGCCGGGCGCGATATCGAGCGAGCCGTCCACATCAGCCTGCGCGAGGCTTACGAGGGCGCCAAGCGCGTCGTCAGCAAAGACGGGCGTGACATCACCGTGCGTATCCCGAGGGGCGCCGCTACCGGCACCAAGGTGCGGCTGGCGGGCGAAGGCCAGCCCGGCGCCAACGGCGGTTCCCCCGGGCATCTTTATCTGGTGGTGGAAGTCGGTGAAGACCCGCAGTTTGAGCGGGTGGACGACAATCTTTATGTCGATGTCAAAGTCGATGCGCTGACCGCCATGCTGGGCGGCGAAGTCGAAGTTCCCACGCTCGAACGCCCGCTGCGCACGAGGATCCGCGCCGGAACGCAGACCGGTCAAAAACTGCGGCTGGCCGGCAAAGGCATGCCCAAGCTGCGCAAGGGAGACGCCTACGGCGACCTCTACGCGCGCGTCATGATCACCGTGCCCAGGGAGCTTGATGCTGATCAGCGCGCCCAGGCCGAAGCGCTGCGCGAAAGTTTGACATAGCATGGCGAGGCGAATGCGCCAGCTCCTCTTGGCCGCCTGCGCCCTGATGCTTGCGGCCTGCGCTGGAGAGACGGTTTCCCCTGCCGGCGCATTAACCGGGCGCGGGGAGGCCAGCGCGCAAGCCGAGACGCCGACCGCTCTGCCTTCCGCGATGATTGAAGCGGCCGATGCCGAATACACTTTGCTGACGAATCTCTACGAGCGCGCGAGCCCCTCGGTCGTCAGCATAGAATCAACCTTCATCGACGCGGCCGGCGCCGGCGCGACGCGCAGGGGTTCCGGCTTCGTCTACGACCGGCAGGGGCATATCATCACCAACGCGCATTTGGTGAAAGATGTCGCCGCGATCACGGCGACGCTGCGGAATGCCTATGTTTTGCAGGCGGAACTGATCGGCCTGGACAGCTTCAGCGATCTCGCTGTGCTCAAGATCGATACGGCGCAAGACCGCCTGGCGCCGCTGAGAATCGGCGAATCGGCGTCGGTTAAGGTGGGGCAGCGCGCGATCTCGATCGGCAATCCTTTCGGCCAGGAGACATCTATGACGGTCGGCATCGTCAGCGGGCTGGGGCGAACGCTGCCCTCAGCCGAATTGATTGAGACGGGGGTCGCGCCCGGTTTCGATAATCCCTCCATCATTCAGATTGACGGCGCCATTCATCCCGGCAATTCGGGCGGCCCCCTGCTCGACTCGAAGGGGCTGGTCATCGGCATCACGACCGCCATGCGTTCTGACAGCGGCGGGTTTCAGGGAATCGGCTTTGCGGTGCCCGCTGATACGATGCGCCGCGTCATTCCCGATCTCCTGCGGCAGGGGCAGGTCGATTACGCCTGGATGGGCATCTCGGTGATGCGCGAGGATGGGGGTTATGGCGTGGCCGGCTTGAGCGAAGCGCTGGACCTGCCGGTGGAGCGCGGCGTCTTGCTTCGTGGCGTGAGCGAAGGCTCGCCCGCCCAACTGGCCGGCCTGCGCGGCGGAACAGCGCTGGTCAATGTGCGCGGCGAGCTCGTCTGCGCCGGTGGGGATTTGATCGTGGCCATCAACGATTTTTACTTTGATGACCTCGACGGGCTGGTGACCTATCTGGTGCAGAATACGCGCCCGGGCGATGAAGTGGAATTGGTCGCCATCCGTGACCGGCACCAGCTCGAATTGAGGCTGCAGCTGCAAAGCCGTCCGGCGCAGAATCGTCCCGTGCTCGACTGCATGGCGGCGCAATAGGCTATCGATTATGGAAGGCATCATCCTGGAAGACGCCCTGGTGCGAATGCGTCCAATTGCCGCCCAGGATATTCCAAATATCCAGCGCCTGGCGGCCGCGGAGGAGATCGCGCGGAACACCTTCGTGCCGCATCCTTACCCGCCCGAGGCGGCCGCGGACTTCGTCCAGAAGGCGCAAGAACATTGGCAGCTTGATGAAGGCTTCGTATTCGCCATCATCGAAAAGGCAGGGGGGCAATTCGCCGGCTGCATGGGCATCCATCCAACGCCGGCGCATAACCGGGCCGAAGTCGGTTACTGGATCGGGCTGCCCTATTGGGGCCGCGGCCTGGCGACGGCGGCGCTGCGCCTGCTCATCCAATTCGGCTTTGAAGAGTTGAAGCTCAATCGCATCGCCGCCGGCCATTTCCCTCAGAACCCGGCGTCGGGGCGCGTGATGCAGAAGGCGGATATGCGCTATGAGGGGCGGCTGCGCGGCACGCGCTTCCATCGCGGCGAATATAAGGACGAGCTGCACTACGCAATTCTGCGGCAGGATTATGAGACGCGGACGGCGGCGGCCGGCGCGGGAAAAACAAAAGAGACCGCAGAGGATTAGTCTGCGGTCCCTCGACTGTCAAAATCACAGTCTGGCGGTTTCGGGTTCACCCCCTAACGGAGAAACCCTTAGAGGTGTGAATCAGTTAGAGGGTTGCCCCCTTAGAACCTGACATGTCTGATCACCTCCTTTACTCGGCCAACGATGCCAAGAGCATAACACAGGCGAGCGGGGAATGCAAGTCAGGCGCACGCCGGTAGGGTATCCTTTTCGGTTGAAATTCAAATGAGCCAATAAGGATTGAGCACACGGGCAACCGTGGCGAGTAAGCCTGCCCTTGAATGAAAGGCGCCTTTGGGGCGGAAAAGCCGCCTCGTGCTCATGATGTGACTCCTGTTCTTTTGCTTTGCTAGGACAACTAGCATGAATTGGAGTTCACGTCATTTCTATTTCAACCGAATTCGATACACTGCCAATTATGCGCATTGGTAGACGCGCTGTTGCGCCGGCGCGCTCACTTTTGCCCGGCGCCTGGGCTGGCGACGCCCCCGCGAATGGGACTGTCGCCGACGCCCGGGTACAGACGGGCCAGCCCCCAAAAAGCCCGAATGGCAATCCACAGCACGGTCATCAGCCAGACGCCAGCGAATGAGCCGGCCCTGTCGCTCGCGATCAGCTGCAAGCCAAGGCAGCCGCAAGCCGTTGCCATCATCATGGCATTGCGCAGAAATCGATAATCGCTCGTGCCCCAATGAATGCCATCGGTGACGAAAGCCAGCGCGCTAAGCGGCTGGGAAAGCGCCGCGATGACCCAGGCGGCGTGGAAGACGGAGGCTGCGTCCACTGGCACAAACGCGGCCAGCACAATCGGCGTCGCGAGCAGCATGGCGGCCAGCATGACAACGCCGGTGCCCACGCTCCAAATCGTCGTGGAAGTGGCGACGCGTCTGGCGTACTCCCGGCGGCCCGACCCGACGAAATAACCGACCAGGCTCTGCGCCGTCGTCGCCAGGGACTCCGATATCAGAGCGGTAAAGAACCATACCTGTCGAATCACCTGATGGGCCGCGCCCGCTTCCGCCCCCATCTGCGTCGCTACGCGCGTGGCAAAAAGCACGAAAAGAGTCAAAGACGCCGAGCGTATGAAGAGATCCCGCCCAATCCGCATCAGCTTGACGCCATCACCCAGACTGATATCAGCGCTAAAACCGATTCGGCGGCGCACTTCCCACAGCATCCATAGCGCGCCAAGCCACTGCGCTGCTGAGCTCGCCAGGCCAGCGCCGGCCACGCCCAGCGCCGGAATCGCGCCCCAGCCGAATATGAAGAGGGCGTCCAACAGCACATTGGCCAGGTTGATGCCCAGCGCAATCCAAAGCGGCGTCTTCATGTCCTGTATGCCGCGCAGCGCGCCAAAACCGACGATGACCAGCATGACAGCCGGCGCCCCCAGCGTACGCGCCCGAATATATGTCGTCGCCAGGTTGTGGACGGCCCCCTCGGCGCCCAGCGCGGTCGCCACGATTGAGGCGCTGGCCATCAGCAGAGCGCTGAGCAGCAAGCTGAGCATGATACCGATCACCAGCGCCAGGCTGAGGGCTTTGCTGGCGCCGGCGGCGTCGCCGCGGCCGAAAGTCTGGGCGACATCGGTCTGAGTCGCGATGCCGAGAAAGTTGAAGATCCACAAAACCGAAGACAGCGCGCCCGCCCCGACACCCAGAGCCGCCAGCGGAACGGCGCCCAAACGGGCGACAAAACCGGTGTCGACCAGCCCGGTCACCGGCTCCGCTATCAATGATAAGAGAATCGGCAGCGAGAGGTACAAAATCGTTCGGGTTGGGCGGCGCAAATAGGGGTGGCGTTCGGACGCGGGGCTCGCTTCGTTCATGGCGCGCGCCTGGAGCAGGCTGAAATCATGAGTCTGTAAGGACAAGCCAGCCGCAATACGGTGTATTCGGAAGCGCCACTGGCGGATTAGCAGCCAAGGGTCGAGCCGATGAAGTCGCTGTATCCGTTGACGAAATCCGAAACCGGCAGCGGTCTCTTGCCGGGCAGCTGCAGCTCAGTCGGGAAATAGAGTCCCTCTCCCGTACCGATCGCGATGCCGTCGTCCTGTTCTACCACCTGTCCCATGCCCGCGCTGCCGCCTCCCATGTATCCGGCTGCGATCTTGAGCTGCGCGCCCTTCCAGCGCGTGAATGTCCCGGGCCAAGGCTTGAAAGCGCGCACCAGGCGCTCGATAGACGCGGCCGAGCAAGCCCAGTCTATATTGCCGTCTTCCTTCTTGATCCGCGGCGCGTATGTCGCTTGACGGTCATCTTGCGGCTGCGCTTTAATGTCTCCGCGGATGTACCCGGGCAAAGTCTCGACCAGCAGTTCAGCGCCGAGGAGCGCCAATCTGTCATGAAGGCTTTGGCCGGTTTCACCCTGCGCCAGCGCTAGGGCCCGTTTCGATAGCAGCGGCCCGCTATCGAGGCCGGCGTCAATCAGCATGATGGTGATGCCGCTCTGGGGGTCGCCCGCCCGGATCGCCGCTTGAATCGGCGCCGCCCCTCGCCAGCGAGGCAAGAGCGACGCATGCACATTCACAGCGCCATGCCGGGGCAAATCCAAAAGCGCTTGCGGAAGAATCTGCCCGAAAGCCGCGACCACATAGACATCCGCCTTCCATGAACGCAGCTCCTCAATGGACGCCTCCTCAGCGATTTTGCGCGGCTGAATCACAGGGATGTTCGCCGAGCAGGCCAGGCGCTTTACAGGGGAGGCCCGCAACTCTCGCTGCCGGCCTGCCGACCGATCCGGCTGCGTGACCACAGCAACTACTTCATGCCCGTCGATGAGGGCGCGCAAGCTGGGCACAGCGAAGGCCGGCGTGCCCATAAAGACAATCTTTGCCATAGCGTCTCGTCGTTCGCAATGGTAGTATCCTGCTATCATTTTAGGAGATAATGCGGGCGCAGTCTATGATGCAAAGGGAATGGGCGCTGGCGCGGCGCGCGCCCGCCGAGCACCTGCAGCGCTACCGCGGATTCAGCCCGCTCCTGGCCCAGATTCTTTACAACCGCGGTTTCGAAGAGCCCGACGCCGCACAGGATTTCATCACCGGCTCAGACCTCAGTTATGACCCGTTTCAACTGAAAGATATGGAGGCCGCGGTCGGGCGGATCAGCGACGCCATTGCTGAGCGCGAGCCGATCGCCGTCTATGGAGATTTCGACGCTGATGGTCTTTGCGCGACGGCGCTCATGGCGCAGGCGCTGCGGGCGCTGGGCGCTGATGTCAAGCCGTATATACCGGACCGAGCCGACGAGGGCTATGGGCTGAATCGGCCGGCGCTGGAAAAGCTGACGCGGAGCGGGATCAAGCTGGTCGTCACCGTCGATTGCGGCATCCGCTCAATCGAGGAAATTGCCGCCAGCGGACGCGCCGGCCTCGACATCATCGTCACCGATCATCATTCCATAGGGCCGGAGCTGCCGCCGGCGCTGGCCGTCATCAACCCGCAGCGGGAAGATTGCGCCGGCGAAGCGCGAATGGCCGGCGCGGGCGTCGCTTTCATGCTCGCCCAAGCGCTGCTCCTGCGCCGCTGGGAGGCGGATCGGGCAAATTACCCCGCTGAACTCAGGCTGTCTGACCTGTTGGATCTGGTCGCGCTGGGCACAGTCGCCGATGTGGTGCCGCTGAATGCCCGCTTGAATCGACGGCTGGTCAAACACGGCCTGAAGACCATCAATGAAGCGCGGCGCCCGGGTATCGCCGCCATCGTCAAGGTGGCTGGCCTGAGGCCGGGCGGCGTTCGAGCGCGCGACATCGGCTTTCGCTTGGGCCCGCGCATCAACGCCGCCGGACGCCTGGGATCAGCCATGACAGCCTATCACCTGCTCACGGCCGATTCACTCGAAGCAGCGATGCCACGCGCCGTCGAATTGCAAGCGCTTAATAAACAGCGCCAGCAGGAGACGCGTCGGGCGCAGGCCGCTATCAGCGAACAGATCGCGCCGGACGAAGACAGCCCGCTGATTTTCGCCGGCGATGAGAACATTCAGTCCGGCATCGTTGGCCTGGTCGCCGGCCGCCTCACGGAAGCTCATTATCGACCGGCTGTCATCTTCGAAATTGGCGAAGCGCAGAGCCGCGCCTCCTGCCGCAGCATTCCCGAATTCAACATCACGCGCGCGCTGGATGAATGCGCCGACCTGCTGCTGCGGCATGGCGGGCATGCCCTGGCAGCCGGATTCACCGTGCAGAATAGCAATATCGACCGGCTGCGGGCTGAATTGACGCGAAAGGCGGCGGCTTCGCTTCAAGGACAGAAACTTATGCCCCGCTTGCAGATCGACGCTGAAATCCAGCTGGATGAGCTCAGCGACAACTTGCTGCGGGAGCTTGAAATGCTCGAGCCGACCGGGCAGCAAAACGACAGCGCCACCTTTATGTCGCGCAGTCTGAAAGTCTCGCGCTGTCGCCGCGTCGGCGGGGACGGGCGCCATCTCAAGCTCAAAGTAGCCGATCAACGAGGCGCGCAGATAGATGCGATTGGCTTTGGGCTGGGGGACTGGGCGAGCCAGATGCCACGCAAAATCGATGCCGCCTACAAGGTCGAGATGAACGAGTGGCAGGGTACGCGCCGTCTGCAATTGCGCCTGCTGGACATCCGCCCCGCTGCCGTATAATGGCGGCCTGTTTCAACTTGACCGACGCGAGCGCGCGGCGTATATTGAGCGCTTGAATCGCTGAAGGGGGAGAACATTGCAGGAATCAAAGAAACGGGATGCGGGCGAACTGAAATTCTCCTACGGCGGGCAAGCGGTCATCGAAGGCGTGATGATGCGCGGGGCGCACTCCATGGCCGTCGCCGTCCGCAACCCGAAGGGCGAAATCGTCATCCACGAGCAGCCGCTGAGCGCCCGGCTTTACCGCGGGCGCATCGCCCGGACGCCGTTTCTGCGCGGCCTCATCGGCTTGTGGGACGCGCTCGGGCTCGGCATCCGCGCGCTGATGTGGTCGGCCGATGTCGCCCTGGATGAAGAAGAGGACATCAGTTTCAATGGTCCAATTGGCTGGGCGACGATCGCCGTCTCTTTGCTGATCGGCGTCGGCATATTTTTCCTGCTGCCGACGGCAACCGCCACCGGCATCGGCAATCTGCTGGGCTTGAGCGCCTCCGCGCCGGAAATTGTCATCGACGCCGACGGCAATGAAATCGAGGTCCTGCCCGAATCCACCAACATCCTGGCTTACGAGGCCCTCCCCGTTGGCATTGACGCCTTTCTCATCAACCTCATCGAAGGCGTCGTTCAGCTATCGATCCTGGTGGTCTACATCTGGTTCGTCGGCCGGACGAAAGATGGCCGGCGCATCTTCGCCTATCATGGGGCGGAACACAAGACGATCAACGCCTATGAAGCCGGCGATGACTTGCTTCCGGAAATCGTCAGCCGCCACGCAATCGAGCATCCGCGCTGCGGCACCGCTTTTCTCCTGACGGTGGTCTTTGTCAGTGTATTGCTCTTCTCGCTGATCGGGCGCCCGCCCTTCGCTTTGCTGATTCTTTCTCGCGTGATCTTCATTCCCGTGATCGCCGGCGTCGCTTATGAATTCCTGAAATACACCGCCTCCAACCTCGACAAAGCCTGGATCCGTTTCATGATCCGGCCTAATCTGGCTTTGCAGCATTTGACCACCAACGAGCCGAGCCTGGATATGATCGAAGTGGCGATTGTCTCGTTCAAGCGCGTCCTGCTGTCGGAAGGGATCCTGCGGGAAGAGGAAGCCACAATCCCGGAGCCGCGGCCCGAGGCGGCCCATTCACCCGGCTCGGTCTGAACCGCCCACGTTGACCGGGCGGCGGATCAGCGCGCGTAACCGAGGCGCCGCATCGTCGCGCCCGCTTCTTTCATGAAGAATTCGCGATCGCGCTTGTCGAAGAGCTTGCGCCAATCGCCGCTTTTGCCAACCCGCGCTTGATCCGGGGGCGAACCGCGCCGGCGCCTGACGCCGAGCCTGCCTAACATGCTGTCAAGCATTGGCTCAGTGTCTTGCGGGCCGGGCATGGTGAGCGGCCGCAGCCTGTCGTTGAGGCGGACGTCGAGGAATGCCGCCATGCGCCTGACGGTCGCTTCGTAATCGGCTTCAAGATCGTCATAAGACAGAGCCAGCATGTTAGCCGTCTGCAGCCAAGATTCCACATGCAAAGCCCAATAACCCGGGCGGCTCAGCGCAGCGCCGTCGCCATCCGGCGCGGCCTCGCCTCGCAGAAAACGAGCGAAGGACTGATTGCGCACGGTCTCGCTGAAAGACTGCATGTAATAATACATGGACACCATCACATCGCGCCCGTCTCTATGCACATAAATAGTCGGCGAGTTGCGCAACACCGTGCGCGCGAAAAGACGTTCGTCCAGGCCCTGCCAGGCCTCAGCGGACGGCAGATCGTGCACATTAATCAGCACCCGCCCTTCCATGTTGAGCAGCTGCCGGCGGAAGGCGGCCAGGGGGATGGCGCCGTCGTGGTCGGCCTCCATCTGCTCCAGCGACATATAGGAGTCGTTAATGTCCGGGCTGTTCTTGCGCAGGGCGTCAATCGTCCAGCGCATGCCCGAGCGGCGATGGGTCGCGATGACTACCGTATTGGCGAAAAACACCTAAGCCTCCGCCACCATGCGCTTGAGTTCATACAGCTTGGTCAAAGCTTCCAACGGGCTGAGCCCATCCACCTCAAGCGAACGCAAGGCGCCGAGCGCCGGATTCTCGGGTGTATCGAAGAAACTCATTTGCTGATGCTGCGGCGGCGGTTTGCGCAGGGAAAAATCGCTGCCGCCCTCTTCCAACTGAAAGAGCAATTCACGCGCCCGGTCCACGACTGACCGCGGCATGCCGGCCAACTGCGCCACATGCACGCCGTAACTCTGATCAGCGCCGCCGGGCATGACACGATGAAGGAAGACGATATCATCGCCCTGCTCGGCAACGGCCACATTGAAATTCGCGCAGCGCGGCAAAAGGTTCGGCAGTTCGGTCAACTCATGATAATGCGTTGCGAACAGCGTGCGGCAATTCAGTCGCGGATTGTTGTGGATGAACTCGATGACCGAGCGCGCGATTGCCAGGCCATCATAGGTCGACGTGCCGCGGCCGATCTCATCCAGGATGAGCAGGCTGCGGGGGCTGCTGCCGGAGAGCAGGCGGGCGGTCTCCACCATTTCCACCATGAATGTGCTCTGCCCGGCATGGATTTCGTCTTGCGCGCCGATGCGGGCGAATATCCGGTCGACCAGGCCAATCGTCGCCGAATCAGCCGGCACAAAGCTGCCAATCTGCGCCATCAGGGTGATGACCGCCACCTGCCGGATATATGTCGATTTGCCCGACATATTGGGACCAGTGATGATATGAATCCGCGAGGCCGGATCAAGATGGCTGTCGTTGGCCACATAGCGCGTTGTGCTCTCCAGCAGTTTCTCGACGGCAGGATGCCGGCCCGCCTGAATTTCCAGGACGCTGTCTTCCGTCAGCTGCGGCCGCGTGTAGCCCTCGCGCGCCGCCACCGCCGCCAGCGAGCCGAAGGCATCCAAATGGGCGATGGCGCGCGCGGTCCGGAGCAAGCGCTCCTGC
The DNA here is from genome assembly GCA_028875245.1 of Chloroflexota bacterium. Classification (GTDB taxonomy): domain Bacteria; phylum Chloroflexota; class Anaerolineae; order Aggregatilineales; family Phototrophicaceae; genus UBA6055. The sequence continues at coordinate 29,779 of JAPPEU010000044.1, read as the reverse complement.
TGTGAACCAACCTGTCGGCAGACATCGGCGAAGAGCTCGCGCTCCAGCGCCAGAATCTCCTCTTCGGCATTCAGCACGCGCGATTCGTATTCTTTCAGTTCAGACGTGATATAGCGCTCGGCATTGACCAGCGTTTGCTTGCGCACGTAGTCGTCGGGAATTTTATCCGCGTGCGCGTTGGTCACCTCTATGTAGTAGCCGAATACTTTGTTGAAGCTGACTTTGATGCTGGCGATGCCAGTGCGCCGGCGTTCATGCGCTTCGAGATTGGCGATCCAGTCGCGCGCGTCTTGCGATGACCTCAGGATGGCGTCGAGTTCGGCTGAATAACCCGCGCGCATCGTCCCCGTGTGACTCAATGTCGCCGGCGGATCATCACTAATGGCGGCGGCAATCAGCTGCAATGTGGTTTCGCAGGGGTCCAGACGGTCGCCAATCGCCGCCAGGCTGCTCAGCTCGTCGATGAGTTCCCGCAGGCGCGGCACGACCGCCAAAGCGTTCATCAGCGCGATTAAATCTCGCGGTCCGGCTTTTCCGACCGTGATGCGGTTGCTCAGCCGTTCGATATCGCCCATCCCCTTTAATTCTGCGCCAATCTCATCGCGCAGGAGATCGCCCTTGACCAGCGCCTCGACGGCGGCCAGACGCGCGTTGAGGCGATTGAGTTCCAGCAGCGGCCGGTTGAGCCAGCTGCGCAGCAGGCGCGCGCCCATCGGGGTCAGGGTCCGATCGAGGATGTCGAGCAGGCTGCCCTTGGTCTTGCCATGGCGAATCGTCTCGACCAGTTCAAGGTTGCGGCGCGTGAATTGATCCAGCACCATGAATGAATCGGTGGAATAGGACTGTATCGTCGCGAGCTGATCCAGCGCGCCTTTCTGGGTCGTTCGCAGGTACTGCAGGACGCCGCCGGCCGCCGATATCGCGTCGTCCATATTTTGCAAGCCAAAGCCATCCAGCGTCCCGACTTTGAAGTGATCGCGAAGAAGCTGCTCCGCGCCGGCATATTCAAATGTCCAGTCCTGAACCGAACTCAGGTGGATGCCTTCGGGCAGCGTCACGCCGCGCGCCACCCAGGTCTCCGGCATGATGACTTCACGCGGTTCCAGGCGGGAGAGCTCCTCAAAGACTCTCACGCCGACGTTGTCGCCGCCGAACTGCGTCGCGCTGAATTCGCCGGTGGATATATCGGCGAAGGCGATGCCGGCCCGGTCCCAGTTTCCGCTTTCGGCATCGCCAATCGGCAGGATGCCCATCAGGTAGTTGGCTTTGCCCTCCTCGAGCAAGGCTGGTTCGGCCACCGTGCCCGGCGTCATGACCCGCGTCACTTCCCGTTCGACGATGCCACGCCCGGTCGGCTCGGACATCTGATCGCAAACAGCGACATGAAAACCCTTGTCAATCAGTTTGGCGATGTAACCGTCCACAGAATGATAGGGCACGCCGGCCATCGGTATCTTTTCGCCGCCCTTGCGATGCGCGCGCGACGTCAACGTGATGTCCAATTCCCGCGCCGCGATCTCGGCATCGTCGTCAAACATCTCGTAAAAGTCGCCCATGCGAAACATCAGAATGCAATCGGGATACTGGCTTTTGATTTCAAGATATTGCCGCCGCATCGGCGTAACACGTGACATAGCGCGACCCCGCGGGTGATGGCATCCAGCCTACTTCTCGGGCCAATCCATGTTATTCTATCAGCGTCAATTATTGCCTACAAGTTGCCTGGCGGGGCGCGGCGCCGCCTTCGCCGACTGGACCGCAGCCAGATCCGCGGCGGCGAGATGCGGATCCTGCAATCAAGGAGCGGCGCGCTTGGGGAAACAGATCATCGCGGTCGACTTGGGCGGGACGCAGCTACGCGCCGCCCGCTACGACCAGGCCCTCAACCTGCTTCAGCGCGAGAAGACGTTGACGCGCGCCGATCAAGGCGTTCAGCCGACGGTCGACCGCATGAAAGCCTATATCCGCAAGGTCATGCCGGCGGCCCGCGATGATATTCAGGGCATCGGCATCTCGTCGCCCGGCCCCTTAAACCCCTTCAGCGGGGTCATCGTCGCGCCGCCCAATTTGCCCGGCTGGCTCGACGTCCCGCTGCGAGACATTATCACGGCGGAATTCAATCTGCCAGTCTACATCGGCAATGACGCCAACGTAGCCGCCTTGGCAGAAGCTTCAAAGGGCGCTGCTCAAGGCTACCGACATGTGACTTACATAACCGTCAGCACTGGCATCGGCGCCGGCTTGATCTGCGACGGCAGGCTGCTCTTGGGCCGCGAAGGCTTGGCGGCGGAATTCGGTCATATTCCGATCATCGTCGAGAACGGCAGCGTCAGCTCGGTCGAGCTTGAGGCGGCCGGCCCCGCCATCGCGCGCCGCGTCAGAAGCGCTTTACAAAGTGGCAAACCATCCGCGGTCCGGAAATTGGTCAATGGCGATCTCGCCCGCATCGACGCCCGTGCGGTCGGCATGGCGGCGGCGGACGGAGACCGGCTGGCGATAGATCATCTCGCCTACGCCGGGCGGATCATTGGGCTCGGCATCGTGTCCATCCTGCATCTCTTCAATCCCGAGGTCATCGTCGTCGGTGGCGGCGTGACCAAGACGGGCGACCTGCTTTTTGCGCCGATGCGGCAAGCCGTCCAGCGGCATGTGATGGACGCCGCCTATACAGAGCGCTTGCGCATCCTGCCCGCGGCGCTGGGCGAAGATGTCGCGCTGGTTGGGGCGGCCGCTCTGGTAGCGACCGACGGCGGCAATCTGGACATCAGCGAGCTGGACCGGCTTTTCTAGGCGGCAGCGGACCCGTCCCGTCCGGAAGATCAACAGCACGGGGGTTTCGGCGAAACGCCCCTACAAACTCCTTCTCTCGATGTACTCGGTGTTGAAATAGAATCAATGCAGAATCCCTTGGCCCGGGACCGCACTCGTTTCATGACGACCCCGGCGCGTGCTACAATCAAGCTATGTTAATGCGACCGGACCAGCGAACGCAGCAGCGCGATTTCCTGCTTGAAATCACCCGCGCCATCACCGCCCAGCTAGACCTGAGCGAAGTCTTGCGGCGGGTGCTTCACGCTTCGCTGGTCATGCTGGCGGGCCGCGTCGGCGTCGTCGCCCTGGGCGATAAACACGACAACAGGTTCTCGCTGCGCGCCTACAGCGGCATCTCCGCCGACGATGTGCCAGAGCTGAACGGCAAACTGCAAGAATTGATGAATCCGCAGGACGAAGGAGGCTTCAGCCGCGATTTTCTCAATAGCAAGCTGCGTGAAATGGCCGATCTCATTGATCCCCGTCTGGCGCAATCGATCGCCATGCCTCTGGTCTTCGCCCGGAAGCCTCTGGGGCTGCTGATCGTGTTTCGCTCCTACCAAACAGCCATTACACCGGAAGACCTCGATACCCTGCAGAGTTTTGCTGACCAGGCCGCCATCGCCGTCAATAACGCGCAGCTTTACGGCGAGATCAATCAGGAACGCCAGCGCCTGGAAGCGATATTGAATAACAGCGGCGACGGCGTATTCATCCTGAAGCCCGATCTCAGCTTCCAGCAAGTGAACCGCGCGTTTGAGCGGATGACAGGCTGGCCTCAGGAAGATTCAGTTGACCGACCCAAGAGCGATGTCATCGTCTGGGATTCCCTGGAAAGCCGGGATATCGAAGACGCGCTTGACGCAGGCTGGGCACAGGATTCCGCGCGGGGCGCGGGCCCTGACGCGCTTTACGTCGAAGGCGACCTCCTGCGCCGCGATGGCATGAAAATAAGCATCGGGATTACCTACGCGCCAATGCTCACCGAAGACGGCCGCCTGGAAAGCATCATCGCCAACGTCCGCGACATCTCCAATTTTCGCAAAGCGCAGGAAATGCAATCCGTTTTCATATCGACCGTGCATCACGAGCTGCGAACGCCGATCGCGATCATCAAGGGTTATGCCAGCACGCTGGGGCGCGACGATGTGGAATGGGACAGCGCGGTCATCCGTGAGAACCTGGCGATTATTGAAGACGAGGCGGACCGGCTGACCAATCTGGTGGAAGACCTGCTCACCGCCAGCAAAATCCAAGCGGCGCGCGAATTGAGGCTGAACCTTGCCGATACAGATCTGCGGGCGATTGCCGCTCGTTCGGTGGAGCGGCTCGAAGGCCAAACCAGTCATTCTATTGTTATGAGCTTTCCTGAAGACTTCCCCGTCATACCAGGCGATGAAATCCGATTGCGGCAGGTCATCGAGAATCTGTTGACCAACGCCATCAAGTATTCGCCGGAAGACAAGACGATCACGGTTGGCGGTCGCTTCACTGAAAAGAGCGTGACCGTGTTCGTGCGCGATGAAGGCGCCGGCATCCCAAAAGATCAGATCGACAAGGTATACGAGCGCTTCTATCGCGTCGATGACAATCTCACCAGCCGAACACAAGGCGCAGGCCTCGGTCTTTACCTGGTCAAAGCGATTGTCGAAGCGCATGGCGGCGAAATCTCCGCCAAGAGCCAGATCGGCAGCGGCTCGACATTTTTCTTCACCTTGCCTCGCGACTGAGCAACCCCGCACAATTCACTGCCCCCCCATGCCTTAGCTGACGGTTTCTATGCGCTGTTAAACAAGCTATGGCATTCCTGCGGAATTTCGTTATGCTTTCGCGGTACAACTGGCTACGGTTGGTGGAGGATAAGCATGCGAAAGAAAAACGCTGGCGCTAGCGCCGCCCTGCTTTTGGCAGTGTTCCTTGCGGCGCTGACCATGTTGAGCATCGGCGCATTGACGCAAGCGCAGGATGAAAGCCAGGCGAACAGCCCCACCGGCAATCCGCTAATGCTTGGCCTGGATGTCGCGCGGGAAATCGTCGAAGAAGAGCGCGGCGCGCCGCTGACAGCCGTTCGCTGGCGATATTATGAAGACGATTGGAGCTCGCTTTTGAGCTGGCAGCGCTATGGGGCCTTTGGCATCGACAACTGCGTCGCCGAGGTGCCGGTAGTGCTCAAGCGCCGGGATATCTTGTTTGGCTGGACCTTCAGCATCATGGATGTTTCGGGCAAGGAATACCAGGTCCGCGTCAGCTATGACCTGGCGGAGGCGGTCTTATGCGACGAAGTCCTGGTGCCGCCGCAATATGGCGGGCCTGTGAGCGCTGAGAGCCCCGCGGACGAGCCTGCGCCGGCAGCTCCCGCGTCCGCGGCTGCAGGACCGGCCGGCTTCGCGCTGGGCGGTCATATCGCTGGTTTTGACCAAACGGCGGTAAACGCGATGAGACAGGCCGGCATGACCTGGGTCAAGAAGCAGGTACGGCATGGCGGCGGCGGCGATATCATCGCGCAGGCGCATAACGCGGGCTTTAAGGTATTGATCGGCGCGCTGGGGAACAAGCAGCGGCTGGCGGCCGACTTTAATGGCTACGTTGGCGATTTTGCCCAGTTCGTCGCCGCTTTGGCTCGCAACGGCGCCGACGCCATCGAAGTATGGAACGAACCGAATATCGAACGGGAATGGCCCCGCGGGCAAATCAACGGCGCCAGATATGTCGAATTGCTCAGGGCGGCTTACACGGCGATCAAAGCGGCCAACCCCTCGACCCTCGTCATCAGCGGCGCGCCGGCCCCAACTGGATTCTTCCAGGCGGGATGCGCGGCCGAGGGCTGCAACGATGACGTCTTCATGCAGCAGATGGCGCAGGCGGGCGCAGCCAATTATCTGGATTGCGTCGGCGTTCATTATAACTCCGGACTCACGCCGCCCGACGCCCGGAGTGGCGCCCCGGTCGGCAGCCCCGGCCACTATTCCTGGTATCTGCCGAATATGATGAGCGTCTATCGCAACCCCTTCCCCACCAGACCGCTTTGCTTCACCGAACTGGGTTATCTGACCGGTGAAGGCATCGGCGCGCTGCCGGGCGGGTTCTCCTGGGCTTCGGGCATTACGCTGGCGAACCAGGCGCAATGGCTGGCGGGCGCCGTTAATGTGGCGCGCAGTTCCGGTTATGTGCAACTGTTGATCGTCTGGAATGTGAACTTCACCGCTTGGGGCGCGGACCCACAGGCCGGCTACGCGATGCTGCGGCCAGGCGGCGCTTGCCCCGCTTGCGATTCGCTTGGCGCCGCCATGCGGGGCTGATCCATCGCGTCCAATTCAAGACAGAACGAGCCTCACCGTCGTGGGGCTTTTTTGGCTTGGGAAAGGCGAGTAGCGTCTACGTATCGTGACTCAAGAGCCAGAGGTCTGTGAAGGCGCAGCTGGTGTCCACCTCTTGGTAATTCACCGCGGCGATGCCCAGGCCACCGATCCGCGGCCGGCTGTCGAGGCTGCCCATATAGCGCCCGTCCAGGTAATAATGGATGACCGCGTCCGACACGATGGCCAAGAGATGATGGGAGCCCGACGCCGGCGCCGGGCGATTGCCGTAGATGCCGGGCGCGAAGCCGTCGGCCGCGCGGCGCGAAATGCCGTAATCGCCATGGCTGGTCACATAAGCGAGTGTGTAATTCTCATCGTCGTTGTAATGGAAGAACAAGCCGCAGCCGCCATTGCCTTCGGAGCGCGCATCAATGGTCAGTGATACGCCAAAGGCAAATTGGGCGAAGCTGAAGTTTGAGGCGACGGGCAATCGCGTGACGCCAGGCCTTGCGCTTCTGACCGAACTCTCCGGCAATGCCACCTGGATCTCGCCGCCCACCGGCACGAGCTGCTGCCGCGCCAGATCCTCGGTCATCGCGTAATATCCGTTTGCCAGCAGCGTTTGGGGAAAGAGGACCTTTTCCTCGACTCGCGTCGGCAGCGTGACTCGCGTTTCGGCGACGACGAATGACATTGCGCCGCCCACTTGACCGTCAGTCATCATGGCGATACCCAGGCTCCCGGCCTGCGGCGGCGCCCGATCCCAGGCTGCCCCCACCACCTGCCCGTTGTAAACAACGTCGTAATGCTGCCCGCTGACCAGCACCCCTAGGCGAAACGCGCTTTCACCCGCCGGGATCGCCGGATGGTTTTTCCAATTGCGCAACGGCGTCACCGTGTCGCCCTCTATGCGATCCACGCGCCAATAACCGCGCTTGCTCAGCAGCAGACGATGATACCTGCTCGGCGAAAGATAACGAAACAGGAGCCCCACATGCCAAACAGCCGGCGAGCTCACCTGCTCGAATTCCGCTTCGAAATAGAGAGCCGTTTCGATGGGAAGATGCAAGCCGACCATACCGGCCGACCGCGCCAGACCGCGCATTTCTACCGCGAAAACGCTGGATTCGGAGACATTGACCCGCCCGTCGCTGTAGACGATTTCCCAGTTGGCGCTGTCCACCGTGGTTTCATGAATCGCCACCTGATCGTATCCCGGCTGGACCTGCAATCGATAGTCGCCCGCGCCCGCGCCGAACGCGCCGACGGCGATCGTGTAAGTCGCTGTTCGCGGAAAGACGAATGCCTGGATCGCGGCATCCAGCACAGCAGGATAATCGTAATCGTCGTTCGAGATCAGGAGCGCGCCGGCGCTGTCAAAGATCGCCAGCGTGGGGTCCAGCCCGTCGCTGAGGGATTCGACGCGGAACGACGCCAGCGTCAAGGCAAGCGCTGTTAAGGAAAAACGATGCGTTTCACCGGCAACCAGGCTGCCTTCGACAATGCTGCCCATCTCCAGCGCGCCGCCTTGCGCTTTGAGCGGACGGCTGACCGCAAATAAACAGACAATGCAGAAGAGGATTCTGCCCGGCGCAATCATTTGTCCTTCGGCATCCAGGAAGTATAAGTATCCGCCAGGTAATCGAGATAGGCGTAATAATCTTCCTGCGACATCTCCGCCCCAAGCTCCCCGCGGTGGAACTCAGCTTGCGCGATGCGGCGATAGTTCCCCGCTTCTCGCAGGTCGCGCCCTTCTTCCTTCTTGCGCTTCTTCCGCTGGTATTTGACCGACAGCCGCGACAGTGGCAGCGCCTCAAAGTCAGTCGGCGACATGATAGTGTAGCTCACAAGATGTTCGCCGTCCTGCTCAAGCGAATTGGCCACCACATACCATCCCTTGGGCACGCGGGGATGGCGTTTCGCTTCGAAGTGCCACATGAGCAAATTGACGTTCTGTTCGGCGTCGATCTCGCTCTGAATCTGGCTGCCTTTTACCAGCCTGATCATGTCGCCTACAAACTGAAGGGCGCGATTGCTGGGCCAATATATTTTGGTCAGGTAATCAGCCCCATAGGTTAAGGCGACTGCAATCATTAGCGCGGCGCCTATCGTGATCAAACCGCCATTGGGGATTATCGCCGTCAGGATAAAATAGCTGACGAGGGCGCCGATAGCGAAGGTGAAGCAGCCGACCATGCGCACGCCGGAATGCTCCTGGTCCACTTCAAACTCAATATTGGGCGCTGCATCCGGCGCGTTCAACATCGGCATTTTGCCTCTCAAGCCCTCAGCATTAAACTAGGCGTTATGCGCTCGGCGCGAAATCATCATAACCGATTACGGTCATCTTGCAATGGCGCCTGCCCGCGACCGCGGCGTCGGAAGGCGGCTGCCGCCAGCGGGTGAAAGACGATATGATCGAGGGGCGCTTTCTTCAGTTGCGCCGCTGAAATTCGGCCGGAAGATTGTGACAAGACATGGTTGCAGCAGTCTGCTTCGGCTCAATATTTGGTTTCCCTTTCATCATTTGGGGCATCATCTTGATCATCGACCGCGACAGGACCTGGCAACGACGCCTGCGGCGCGCGCGCGGCAACGAAGCGCAAAGGCGAACACGCGCCTGGGATCGGCGTCAAGTGATTTATGGCGCGCTGCTCGTCATTTTCGGCGGCGCAGTTTTCGCAGCCCTTACGCTCTTCAATTATCTGGCGCAGTCGATTTCGCCGCCGGCGCCATTCTGACTGCCGAAAGGCTCAAGGCTGCCCGGCAGCTTGTTTCCACCAAATGCCTGTGCATTGGGGAAGAATAACTTTGCCGCCGGCAAGCCACTTGTTCGTCAAGTGTTCGCTGAACACGCCGCGCATCAATTCGAGGGATTCATCGGGCGAGGCAAAGCGATAATCTGAGCGTACCCAGCGATGCTGAAAGCCACAGGCTTCCTGCCAATATTGGTAAAGCGCCTCAAGCCGCCGATTGGGCGCTTTCGGCCGCCGCGTGCCGGTCCCCATAGTCTCGAGCAGGATAGCGGCGCCGCCCGGCTTGAGAATGCGCTCCATCTCCGCCAGCATCCCGTCGATTCGCTCGCGCCAATCACCCGGATGCCAAGCCAGGACGTGGTTAAAGCTCCATCCCTCCAGCACCAGATCCGCGCAGCCTGTTGCGACCGGCATGCGCAAGTTGTCGCCCAGCGCGACCGACCAATTGGTCATGCCGGTGGCGCGCATGTTTTCGCTGGCGCGGCTCAGCATCGCTGGCGCAATGTCAAAGGCGGCGATGTGTTCCGCCATAACTGACAGGCCGCGCGTGAGCCGGCCGGTGCCAGCGCCGAATTCCACGATGCGCAGACCGTGCAACGGGCGGATTTCGTTGAGCGCGGCAATGACGTTGCCCCGATAATCCTCGCGCGCGACGAGGCGATCATAGGCTTCCGCGCCGTAGCGATAGACATCTTTGAATTCGTCGGACTGGGGGAAATCTTCGGGCCGGTCTTGCGCTGGATTCAACTGAATCTAACCCTTGAACGATGCGATTACGGCGTCAAACCGTTCTTGATCAATCTGCGGATAAGGATCCAGCAAGGCCTTGAAGGCTTGCATGTAACGCAAAATCTGCTCGCGGCTGTAAGCCTCGAAGCGGAGCGTCACGGCCGGCTGCGTGTTGCTGGCCCGCACCAGTCCCCAGCCAGCGTCAAATATCACGCGGGCGCCGTCGACTGTCACCACTTCGTATTCGCGCTGCAGGCTCGCCGTCATCTCATTTATCATTTCGAACTTCAAGCCGTCCGGCGCGGAGAGCACGATCTCCGGCGTAGCGACTAACTTGGGTATCTCGTCAAAGATTTCGGCGATGGTTTCGTCTGTCTTGCTGATGATTTCCAAGGTTTTGAGCGCAACCAGCGGCGCATCATCGAATCCATAATAATCTTCGCCGATGAAGAGATGGCCGCTGACCTCGCCGCCCAGCAAGGAACCGATCTCGTTCATCTTCTGCTTCATCAAGCTGTGACCGGATTTCCACATGACCGGTTGACCGCCGTATTTCGTGATTTCATCGGGCAAGGCTTGCGACGCTTTGACATCGAAGACGATTGGCGTGTTGGGGTAACGGCTGAGCAGGTCGCGCGCCAAAAGCGCCAGCAGCCGGTCCGCCGCGATGTGATGCCCCTGGTTATCGATGAAGCCGCAGCGATCGCTATCGCCGTCGAACGCCAGCCCGAGGTCAGCGCCCAATTCAAGGACTTTGGCTTCCAGGTCGCGCGTCATTTCCGGGTCTTCCGGGTTGGGCAAATGGTTGGGGAAGGTTCCGTCCGGCTCGCAATAAAGGCATTCCACATCCAGGCCCAGCGCGGTCAAGACCGGCGGCAAATAGGCGCCCGACAAGCCATTGCCGGCGTCCAAGACTACTTTCATGCGCTTGGCCATCGTCACTTTGTTTTGAATGGTCGCCATGTGCCGCTGAATCATGCCGAAGTCTTCAGCAACTTCCGGCTGGCCGACGCCAAAGGCTCGATCATCAATGATCTTGAGTAAATCCTGGATCTGCTCGTCCGCGAGCGCCAATTTGCCGTATGCCATCTTGATCCCGTTGTAGCGCGTGTCCAGGTGGCTGCCCGTGATCATGACGCCGGCGCCAACTCCATCATAGGATGCCGAGGCGAAATATACGGTCGGCGTGAGCACTTCGCCGATATCGGTGACGGGCAAACCGGTCGAAGCCAAACCTTCGATGACAGCCGCTTTCAGCGGTCCCGATGTCAGCCGATTGTCTGAGCCGACGAATACGCGCTGCGTCTGAAATTGCCGCGGCAGATAGGTGCCCAGGGCCTTGCCCACGAGCCGCGCGAATGCAGGCCTGAGCTGGGGCGCGTCGCCCGCTGCTGTGCCTCGAATATCGTATTTGCGGAATACCGACGGGTCGATCGCTGTCATGTTTCCCTCTCTTGGGCGCGCGTGGGCGACTCTGTGAGTTGTCCTTGTTTACGTTTCGGTCAGCCAACCCCACCCCCGGCCCCTTCCCCGACGAGTCAAGGAGGGGGAGCTATGGACGCGGCGGGACGCAATGTATTTTGCGTGGGCGGCGGCATTGTCGCGCGTATGTCTACAGCGGTCACGATTGTTGTGGCGAAGTCAGGCGTCGAGGACGAACTCCTCGCCATCGACATTCGCCGAAAACTTCAAGCCGCCGCCACGCTTGCGGCTGGAACTAACACGGACTTCGGTGCCTTCCGGCGGGTTGGCGCGCAGCAAAAAGTCGGCCAGGGGTTCGCGCAGATTTCGGCGCAGGATCCGCCGCAGCGGGCGCGCGCCGAATTCCGGCTCGTCATTCTGGGCCAGCAGCCAGTTCTTGGCGCCCTGCGTAAAGGTCAGCTGGAGCCCGCGTTCCTTGGCCAATTTATTTTCCTTCTCAATCAGCAGGTCAAGAATGAGCACGAAGTCTTCGTCGCTCAGCGCATTGAAGAGGATCACTTCATCCAGGCGATTGATGAATTCGGGCCGCAGGAATTCCAGCACTTCCTCCATGATCATCTCACGCAGGTCTTCGGTGATGTGCCGCACCATGAGATGCTCGGAGCCGATATTGCTGGTCAATATGACAACGGCCTCGCTGAAACGCGCGATGTTGCCGCGTCCATCGGTGAGGCGCCCCTCCTCCATCACCTGCAGCAGCACATCCATGATCCGCGGGTGCGACTTTTCGATTTCGTCAAGCAGTACGATCGTGTAAGGCTGCTGGCGAATCCGCTCGGTGAGCTGCCCGCCTTCGTCGCTGCCGACATAGCCGACGGCCGAGCCGATCAATCGATTGATGCTGCTTTCGTCTTTGTATTCGCTCATATCGAGCGGGAAGAGATTTTCCTCGCTGCCGAACATGAAGTCCGCCAAGACGCGAGCCAGTTCAGTCTTGCCGATGCCGGTCGGCCCGAGGAAGAGGAAAGCGCCGATGGGGCGCCGCGGATCTTTGAGCCCGACGCGCGCTGTCTTGATCGCGCGGCTGACCGATTGCACAGCCTCTTCCTGCCCGATCAAACGTTTGCGCAGGTGGTCCTCCATATTGGCGTAGCGCAGCCGCTCGTCAGCGCCCAGTTTGGTCACGGGAATGCCGGTCATTTGGCTCGTCACCAGCGCCACATCATCCACATCAAGCGAGGCGTCGTTGTTCTCGGGCTTGAATGCCAGATCGTCCTGCTTCGCCATGTTCACCATCGCGGCGGTACGATGAAGCAGCTGCTCGGCGCTAAGCGGCAGCGGGCTAATGGTAAGAAAGCGCTGCGCCATGCGTCCGGCCATCTTTAAGGCGTCGTGATCGACAGCGATGTCATAATCCGATTCCAGGTGCGGCGCGATCGTTTCCAGAATGCAGACCGTCTCCTCCAGCGAGGGTTCATCAACGCGGATGACCTGACTGTTCTCCATGATGGCGCTGACGCCTTGAATGCGTTCCTCAAACTCCTGTACATTGGTCGTGCACATAATCACCGGGTCATCGCTGAGAAAGGCCTTCTGCACCAGCGAAGTCGCCTTGTTGAAGTCGGCTTTGATGGGGCCGCCGAAGAAGCGATGGATCAAGGGCAAGAACAGGATGCCGTTACGGGCGGCGCTCATGCCGGCGCGAAAAGCTTCCTGATCGCCGTCCAGCAGCGCCGTTTCGCTGATTTGCACCAAATTGCTCAGCCCCGCCGGGCCCTTTTCTTCCGCCATAAGCAGCGCCAGGCTGTATGCCAGGGTGCGCTTGCCGACGCCGTCAGGCCCGACCAGCAGGACGTGCCGATTGACCGATTGCGTCAGCACGTTGATCACATTGCGCAGCAGGTCTTCGCGAAAATGCACCGCGCGCAGCAAGCCCCGCTTAGCCCGCTTTACGAAATCCACCGTTGTGCTGTCTTCTCGCGCCGGGATGATCTTGCTCGCATCGCTGTAGGCGTCCTGAATCGCCTTCGGCGTAATGCTGAATTGCCGCAGGATGCCCCCCGTGCTCACCGATGTCTCGGCGAGGACGGCCAAGGCATGATCGGTGTCGATCTTTTGTTCGTTCATGGAGTTGGCGATGGTCAGCCCGTCATCAAGCAAGACGATGGATTGCCGGCTGAGCGATACCTTCCGATTGCCGATGGCGACGAAATCCAGGCTGCCGTCGGGGTCGCGCCGCGCCGCAATTGCCGCCTTGACCTGGCGCTGCAAACGATCAAGATCGACGCCGCGCGATGTTTCAAAGTTTTCGAGCATACGCCAGGCGGCCGTGTTCTCACGCCGCAGCAAGGCGAGCAGCACCATCTCCGGCATAATCGACGATTTGCGATACTCTTTCAGCATGGCCGCCGCGTCATTCAAGACGGCATCCATATCTTTTGAAATCAGGTCGGGATTTAACGTAGACATTGCCCAGCGCTGTCCTCAGTAATTGTCCTGCCCCATGCAAAGGCGCCGCGTCATTATAGCTTAGGCGACGGCGCGACGACTAGATTATCTCGCGAGCGCCGTATGAAGAACATTAGAAATGCCGCGCCCCGGTTAGAACTCATTCTTCTGTATGAACATGAAGTGCAGAAAATTGAACAAGTCCTCCCCCGCCAGCAGCCGCGGCCGCGCGCGATCTTCAATGATGCCCGGGAACAACTCCACAGCGAGCAATTCACCTGCATAGATATACAGCGTATCCATGAAAAAGCGCCTGTTGCCCCATGGCAGCTGATCGAAAAACAAGTTTCCCAAGCCAAAATGCAGAAAGGCGGTTTCGCCTCGCCGCGTTTGATAAAACTCAAAGGTCATTGGTTTGTGCTCCGCCGTGCCGATCACAACATCGGCGCCCCATTCGGCATAGGTTTGGAAATCGAGGCGCTGCTGCCGCATCGGTTTGAAGGCTTCAGACTCCCGATATTGAACCGTCAGCAGGACGAGATCAACTTCGGCCGCCAGCGCCGGCAAGGCATCGCGCAGCCAGCCAGCGCCGCGGCAATAGGCGTTCCCCGCGCGCAGGCCGCCCAGCGCTTCGGGATCGTCATTGGCGAATGCATAATAGGGACCGATATTGTTGCAAGCGAGCCAGCCGATCCGCGAACCGTTCCGCTCCAGGATCAGCGGCCGCCGCGCCTCCGCCAGATTGCGCCCGCCGCCAACGAGGGCATAGCCGCGCTCTTCAAAGTGATCCAGCGTGTCTTCGAATGCTGCATAACCATAGTCGTTGATGTGATTGCCGGTTAAGTCGACGACATCCACATCAAGAATGTCGAAAAGCCTCGCTTGATCGCGCCGCATGCACATGCTGTTGCTCCCGCCCAATACCGGGCCGGTCGCCTCCGGGCAGCCAGGCGCGATCGAAGCTTCATGCGTGATATGGAAATAATCAGCCTGACGCACATAATCGCGGATTCCGCTGGCGGCGCGTTCAACCCCGAGCGCTTCAACCGCCGGCAGTGTATGCCGCGCCAGCGCGGTCGTGCCGGAGAGCGTAACGCGCGTCAGCCGCTCGGGCATGAAATTGGGAGCGCCGCTTTGAAAGACCAGCGGATAACGCGCCAACTGATCGACAACCGGCACATCATCCAGCCATAGCGGACGCAAACGAATATGCAGCTTGTCAAAGGGCAAAAGCGTGAAATTGAGCTTATCGCGCCAAAGTTCGTAAAAGAGCTTGTTGTCCGGGACAATGCGCGATTGCGGATGCAATTCGATGCCATGCCGCCGCAACCTGTCCGCGTTTGAGCGGCCGAGAATCAAGCGACCGAGATATTCGCCGGCCCGCAGCCTGGTGAGATCCGCCGACTCGATCGATGTGAGCAAGCTGCCAAAACCGGCCGCCGGCAGCCAAAGCTCGACGCCGGCATCGACTGAAGCGGCCAATGGCGCGCCCTGGTCATCCGCGCCCGAAAGCGCCGCGCCATAGAAGCTGACGTAATCCTCGACGAATTGACCCCAGGTCGCCTCGCTGTGATCGCCTCCGGCATGCACGACGTATTCGTGCGGTACGCCCCGCTTCCGCAGGATGAGATGCATCCGGTCAACGCCGTCGGCCGCGTGGTCGGTTGTGCCCCGGTCGAGCCAGACCCGCAAATGCGTGTCGGCACTCAGGGCATCCGCCAGATCAAGCGGATTGTATGCCGGCGCCGCATGGTTAAGGTCGAAATACGGGCTATGCCCGCCAATGGCGACAAAGCGGCTGGCGAAGCGCAATCCCAGGTGATAAGCCCAGAAGCCGCCGCGCGATATGCCGCCGATCGCCTGTCGGCCGTTCAAGCGGTAGCGGTCACGCGCCTGATCCAGGAGATCGAGCAGGATCGCGTCATAGCTGACGCCGTTGAATTCATTCTTGTTGGCGATTGATCCACCGAAGGGCATCAAGACAATCATAGGCGGCGCGCTGCCCGCCCGGATCGCGCTTTCCAAGGCGTTGACCAAGCCCAGGCGCGCCCATTGACCGTCGTCGGCGTTGGAGCCGTGCAAGAGCAGCAGAAGCGGATAAGAGGCCTCGGAGGCATGGTAGCAGGGCGGCGTGTACACGGTGTATTTGCGCTCGTGAGTGGAGACGCCGCTTTGATAAGCCTCCCGCGATAGCGTGCCCGCCTCCGAGCAGGCCTCATCAAAGGCCCGCAGCCCAGGCGCGACGGCGAAAATCGCGATTATAAAGACGCTAATTGAAGCAGCCAGCGAGCGCAAACTGTCTCCGTCAAGTGAGTTGAGAAGCGAACAATGCGCGGAGGGATATCAAATCACGGGCAAGCATGAGAGCGGCGGATCAGTCAACCTCCGAGACTTCGCCGAGCCGATAGCCGATACCGCGAACATTGACGATAAGGTCGATATCCCCGAGCCGCTTTAGCTTGCGCCGCAGGTTGCTCACATGCGGGCGTATGACTTCGCGCGCCTCGGCTTCCTCCGTATTGTAGCCGCGGACTTCGCGCACGAGCTCGTGACAGGGCACAACCCGTCCGCGGTGAGCGGCGAGATAGAGCAGCAGATCGAACTCCGTAGGCGTCAAACTGACCGATTGTTCAGCCGCCTCTATCTGATACTTCCCCGGCAAGACTGAAAGCGGGCCCAGACTAATAGCGTTGCCCCGGGGCGGCATCCGCTCGCGAAGCGCGGCCGCGCCCAGTTCCGCCGCATAATCAGCGCCCTCCAAGGTATCCGAGACTTCGCGCGCCAATTCGGATACGGTCCGCTCTATCGTATCCAGGAGGCGGCGCCGACGCGTCAACCTACGCGCATTTTCGATGCCCCGCTCCACACTCTCGCGGATAACTTCGCTGGAGCATGGTTTGATCAAATAATCATAGGCGCCGAAGCGGAGCGCCTGAACGGCCGTCTCAAGGCTGGCTTGCTCGGTCATCAACACGACTATGGCGTCGGCCGATTTCCGCTTGATGCCTTGCAGCAGTTCAATCCCGTCAATTCCGGGCAGGTCGATTTCAGAGAGGACGAGGTCAAAGTCAGTCTTGTCATAATGCTCAAGCGCAGCCTCGCCGCTGTTCACTTCCGCAACCAGATAGCCGACGCGTTGCAAGGCTTTGCTCACGGTGTAGCGATTGACGCCATCGTCGTCGACTAGCAACAGTCGCATAAGCTGTCTCTCAGCCATTTTGGCCACCCGGCCTGAAACGAAAGCTCTGCTTGAATTATAGTGGAATATTGCTCAATGTGATAAGGCAATGCCCTTGATTTCGTTGGAAAGCCAACCGCTTCATGCCAGGGACAGGACGACGCAATCGGCATCGCGCCATTCGAAGTGTCGGCAATCAGCCAGGCGCCATTCATCGCCCAGGCAAATTGCCACGATGTCGCCATTTGCGCAAACGAGCGGGATCTGGTCGCGAAGTTCGCGCGGGATCTTGCGGTCAATCATCCAATTCTTGAGTTTGCGCGACTGCCCGCCCATGCCCTGCGGTTTGAAGCGATCGCCCGGGCGCCGCGTACGCAGCCGCAGCTCCAGGCTAGCGGGAAGCGACAGACTTTGGCCGGCGCCGCTCGCGGGTAGACCGCGCGAGAGGCAAAGTCGCAATTTCGGATAGATGACCGGTGTATCGAGGAGGATCTCACGATCCGTATCGGCGGAGATTAATCGATACCCTTCGCGCGCTGCCGGAGCGCCGGTGCGTTCAATGCAAAGGACGTCATAACTGCGCCGCATCCGCACCGCAGCGCTCAAATCGCGGCGAGCGCCGGTAGCCGCCTTTTGCGACCAGGCGATGAGATCGAGGGTTAAAGCATGGGACAAGCGGGCAGATTCACCGGACAGATGTCGATATGCTTCGCGGAGGAAACGCCGTTGAAGCGCCGGATGCAACGCCGCGAAATCCTCCGTCGGAATCCGCCAACGCTCAGGCGAAACAATCAGAAGCGGCGTCACGATTGATTCGAAACTGGACGAGAGGAAATCTTCCTCCACCGCAGCGGACTCCGCCAAACGACCCATTGCGCTGAGCAATGCCGGGTTCAGGCGCCTCATGCGGCCGATCAATTCATGCCGAACAAAGTTTCGCCGGTAGCCAATATCGTCATTGCTGCCGTCAACGCGAAATGGCAGGTTGTGATCGCGGCAGTAGCTCTCCAGATCGTCCTTCGAGAGCTGAAGAAGCGGGCGTACGAGGCGAAGCCCGGGATGACCTGGCAGCGGTGACAGGACTTTCATGCCGCGCAGTCCCGCGCCGCCGCTGCCGCGCACGATGTTCATGATGATGGTTTCCGCCTGGTCCAGCGCATGGTGACCGACGGCGACGCAGCTGCTGCCCTGCTCGCCCGCAACACGCGCCAGAAAGTCGTATCTTGCGCGCCGCGCTGCCGCTTCAATGCCGACGCTCCATTCGCGAGCAAAGCTTGGCACATCCGCCCGACCCAGGCTATGCGGAAGCCGCCAGCGCGAGGCCAGCTCCGCCACGAAATCCAGATCCTGCTGACCCGCCGCCCCGCGGATACCGTGGTTGAGCGAGGCGACATGCAGGTTGATATCGATGCTTTCGCCCCAGCGCCTCAGCAGATGGAGCAGCGCCACCGAATCACAGCCGCCGGAAACGGCCACGATCACCGTTTCGCCGGGGATCAATGCAGCGTTTTGGGCGAGCGTGCCGCTCACCGTTTCCAATACCATTTTGAATTTGCCAATGAACGCTCTGACCCAATCATAACCTCGTACCGTCATCTTGTGAACGATGTGCGATTCAGTGCTATATTTGTTTAAGCGAATTGACTCATTGTCATCGTTGGCGTAGCCTTGAGCCCAGTAAATAATTGTTAATGTTGGACTATGATATAATGCGGCGCGTACGCCTTTCGTCGAGGGTTAATCAGTGCTAAGTCCCCTGGATTTCCTGTTCGGGCTGTTCTCGCTCGACATCGGCATTGACTTGGGTACCGCCTATACCTTGGTGTATGTGCGTGGCAAAGGCATCGTGATCAACGAACCTTCTTTCGTCGCCGTCGACCGCAAGACGCGCGCCCCGATTGAAGTTGGCGCCCGCGCAAAAGAAATGTGGAGTAAGAATCCGAAGGACATTCTTATAGTCCGCCCATTGCGCGACGGCGTCATCAGCGAATACGAAATCACCGCCCGCATGCTCGATTATCTGATAAAGAAGGCGCATGAGCAGAGCTGGGTGCCGGTGCCGCGACCGCGTGTGGTGGTGGGCATCCCCAGCGGCGTCACCGAGGTTGAAAAACGGGCCGTCATTGAAGCGACGCTGGACGCTGGCGCGCGCGAAGCCCACTTGATTGAAGAACCGGTGGCGGCAGCCATCGGCGCCAACCTGCCGGTGCTGGAGACGCGTGGCAGCATGGTCGTTGATATCGGCGGCGGAACGACCGAGGTCGCGCTCTTTTCCCTCGGCGGCATCGTCATCAGCCGCTCGATTCGCGTGGCTGGCGACGAAATGGATGAAGACATCGTTCAGCACTTGCGCAACAAACACAATCTGTTGATTGGCGAGCCAACCGCGGAAAAGGCGAAGATAGACATCGGCTCGGCCTACCCTTTGCCGCAAGAACGCACCTATATGGTCAAAGGCAGAAACTTGACCACGGGCTTGCCGGACTCGGTGGAGGTCAGTTCCATTGAGATCCGCGAAGCGATTGGCGGCTCGGTAAGCATCATCATTGATACGGTCAAGGACGCGCTTGACGATACGCCGCCCGAGCTGGTGGCGGATCTGATGGAAAGCGGCATCACGATTGCCGGCGGCGGCGGACAACTGCGCGGCCTGGGCGACCGGCTGCGCGAAGAGGTCAATATACGGTCCTGGCTCGCCGATGACGCCATGACCTGCGTCGCGCGCGGCGCCGGGCGCGTTTTGGAAGATTACAATAATCTGCGACGCCTGCTGACGGGCCCGGAACGCGGCAGCACTCGGCATTAGTTTGGATCACGCAGTCCAGAGCTTTCCCGGCCCTTCATGGGCGCGAATGGCCGCAGTCCCAACTTTGACTCGATTCTACCTAAGATGTTCTCGCAATCGGCAGCAGGCGGCAGCCGAGCAGTTTTGCGGTTCCGCCGGGGCGAGCGCGCTCGAATCGCTGATGCCGAGCGGCTGTGATAAGATTAGAGAGGCGATTGCGATTGAGGGGTGGATAAATTGCGCAGCCTGCGCCAACCCAGCCGGATTCTGATGTTAATTCTTATGCTTGGTCTTTGCGCCGGCTTGATTGCGCTCAGCGTCGCCGGCGTATTGACACCGGCGGAGTCTTTGGCGGCCGCCCCTCTAAACGGTCTGTCTGGCCTATTCAATCGACTGTCGCTCTCGCTGAACGCGGCCTTTGAGGAGCTCAACAACCTCGGACGCCTGCGCGAGCGGATCGCCGCGCTGGAAGAGCAGCTCGCCCGGAGGCAGGTCGAATCGATTGAATTGCGCGAGGCGGCCAGCGACTACACGCGCCTGAAAAGCCTGCTCGCTTATACATCGCCGCTGGAGGACCAGGAATTCTTGCCGGCGGACGTCATAGCCGTCGAGCAAACCGGGATCGCGCGCAGCATCATTATCAACCGCGGCAACCGCGACGGCATCGGCGTCGGCATGCCGGTCGCTACGGAGTTGGGCTTGGTTGGCCGGATCATCCGCGTCAGCGCCAACGCGGCTCAGGTGCAGCTCATCAACGACGAGAACAGCGCCGTAAGCTCCCGCCTGCAGGCGACGCGCGCGCACGGCAGCATCATCGGCCAGGCCTCCGGCGTATTGCGACTGACCATGGTGGATCTCGACGAAACGATCGAGCAAGGCGACCTGGTGATCACATCGGGTTTGGGCGGCAACTTCCCGCCCGATGTCGTGGTCGGCCAGGTGACCAGCATCCGTCAGTTCGAGTTCGAGCTGTTTCAAGAAGCGGAAGTCCGTAGCCTGATAGACTTCGATACACTGGAATTGGTGCTGGTCATCACCAGTTTTGAGCCAATCGACCTGACCGTATTCCAGCCGACGGACGAGACTTGATATGGGGCGCTACTTGTCCATCGGCATTTTGGGCCTGGCGGCGGCGCTGTCCGCCAGCTTCATACCGCATTTTATCGCCTTCGTGGTCGCCTTGGCCGGCAATATCACACCCACCCTGAACGGCACGCGGGGCCAACCCAATCTGGTGATGCTATTGGTCATTTGCTGGTCGATGCGTTCAAGCCTGGCGGAAGGGTTCATTTGGGCGCTTGTCGGCGGCATCCTCCTGG
Source organism: Chloroflexota bacterium (assembly GCA_028875245.1). GTDB lineage: Bacteria > Chloroflexota > Anaerolineae > Aggregatilineales > Phototrophicaceae > UBA6055. Next base: position 9,032 of record JAPPEU010000044.1, on the reverse strand, counting down.
ACCTGCTTTCGATCTTGCCCGTCGGCACATCATCCGCCGCCCTGATAATGATCGTCTTCCTGGTCAACAGCGTCGCTCAACAGATTCTTCGTTTGCGCATCCTATTTATCCTGGGGGTCACGGCGCTGGCGACAGTCTTCATGGCTTTCTTTACTTTGGCCGGCCTGTTCTTGCTGGGCAATTCCTACGATATCCCTTCGATGGCGCGTCTCGTGCTGATGCCGACTCTGCTCTACAATCTCCTTGCTGTATTGCCCGTATATGCCTTTGCGCGTCTTTTGCAGCGTCGATTGGAGGGCGGCCTGCAAATCGCGCCGCAAAGTTTGTCGCTCGGAAGCGAAATGGCCCCCCGCGAGTGAAATCCAACCGGCTTATCCCATTTCAGTCTTGGCGCTTAACCTTCTTTCAAGCGGTTATCTTCGCCGTTTTTCTCATCTTTGGCATCCGCATGTATGAGTTTCAGGTGCTTCGCCATGACGAGTTCCAAGTAGACGCCGATGACAACCGTCTTAAGCGCTTTCCCATACCGGCGCGGCGCGGCGCGATATTTGACCGCAACGACAGACGACTCGCTTTCAATGTGCCGGCCTATAACGTCACCGTCATTCCGGCGCAGCTCCCCGCCGACGAGGAGGCGGAACTGGATGTCTTCAATCGGCTGTCCGCTTTGGTGGGCGTACCGCCGACGCGCGAAATCGCGGAACAGTCCGGCCAGTTCCTGCGCAGCATTGAAGACCTGGTAAGAGAAGGCGAAGGCATCGAACCTTTCAGCCCGGTCATCGTCGCCCTCGATGTGCCGCAGCTGGTCGCGATGCAAATCCTAGAAGAGCGCATCTATATACCAGGCGTCGATGTGGAGCCGATCGCGGTGCGGGAATACCCTGCCGGCGCCTTGACCACGCACATCATCGGTTATATGGGCCCAATCCCGGCGGAAGAAGCGGAGGCATTGCGCGCCCTGGGCTACAACCCCGCCTTTGACCGCATCGGCTACGAAGGCGTCGAGCGCTATCTCGAGACCCGTCTGGCGGGCCAGCGCGGCTCGATACTGCGCGAAGTCGATGTCGCGGGAGAAGTCGTCCAGGTGATTGGACAGGACGACCCCGTGCCCGGGCAAAACGTCCGATTGACGATCGATACCGATTTGCAGGCTTTCGCCCGGCAGGCGCTCATCGATCAATTGGAGGAACTCAATACCGCGGCCGGGCGCGCCGTGTCTCGACAGGGCGTCGTGATCGCCATGGATCCGCGCACGGGCGAGGTTTTGGCCCTGGTCAGCTATCCAAGTTACGACAATTCGCGCTTCGCCCGCGCGATTGATGTCGAGTACTTTCTAGAGATCGCCGCTGATCCGCTGTTTCCCTTGCTGGATAAGACGATCAAGGGCCAGTATCCGCCCGGCTCCGTCTGGAAGGTCATCACCGCTGCCGCTGTGTTGGAAGAAAACATCATCGACCCGAACACGCTGCTGCTTGATGAGGGTCAGCTGCTGGTGGAGAACCGATACGCGCCGCTTGACCGCGCCGCCGCGCAACGTTTCGTCTGCTGGCTGCGCGAGGGGCACGGGCGGGTGGACATGATCCGCGGCATCGCCTGGAGCTGCGATGTTTACTTTTATCAGATTGGCGGCGGCAACCCGAATCTCTCAGCGCAGACGATCAGACCCGGCGGCCTGGGCATTGACGATCTCTTCCGTTATGGCACGGCCTTTGGAATCGGCAGTGAATTGGGCATCGAACTGCCCTTCGAGAACCCCAATCGTATGCCCGATCCCGATTGGAAGCGCCGCAACCAAGGCGAAAGCTGGTCCACCGGCGATACCTACAACGCGGCCTTCGGGCAAGGTTACGTCAACGTTACCCCGCTTCAACTCATTTCCTCAGTCGCCGCCACCATCAACGGCGGCGTCCTCTATCAGCCGACAATCATCCGCGAATTCCTCGACGAAGAGCGGCGCGTTATCAGCCCGTTCGAGCCGAAGGTGCTGCGAACCATCAATCGTGAAATGATGACGCCGGGCGACGAACTGACTTTACTGCTGCTGGAAGACATGCTGATGAAAGGCGAGACGAGCCTGGCTTGCACCTGTGAGCCCAACTCGGATTGGTATGACCCCTACCGATGTGACCCGAGCGGGTATCGGAACACGGTCGACCTGAACCCCGACCCCGGCATTGAAGACCTGCAGACCTACCGCATCCACATCCCGCTGAACTACAGTTTCAACGGTTCAGTATGCCAGCGCGTCAGGTTTCGCACGGTCAGCGAGCCTTACATTCCCCCCTTTGTCTCCCATGACTCGCTTGCGCTGGTGCGCGAAGGCATGCGCGAGGCGGTCACTGGCGAGGGCGGCACAGCGCAGCCCGCGGCGCTCCCGTTTGTGGAAGTCGCCGGCAAGACGGGAACGGCCGAATATTGCGATGACAATGCCTGGGCGCTCAATCTTTGCGTACCGGGTCAATGGCCCGCGCACGCCTGGTATACCGGCTACGCGCCCCACGATGACCCTGAAGTCATCATACTCGCCTTTGTATACAACGGTGGCGAGGGCTCGCAGGTCGCGCTGCCGATAGTCCGCCGGACGATGGAAGAGTATTTCCGGCTGAAGAGCGCTCGCGACGGCTTGACATTGCGCGCCGCCAGCGCGACGAGCGAGGTATAAGGTGCTTTCGCTCTCGGCCGAGCAGAGAAAGCTTCTCAGGCAGTGGAGCCCGGCGCTGATTACCGCCGGCGGCGCCTGGCTGCTCATGCTGGTTATTGGCGATACGCCGGCCGCTCGCGCTTCCGGCCTGGGGCTCGCCATCTTTGGCATCACGGCGGGCATGCGCCAGATGGGTTTCGTCGCTTCAATCGCGGGCGGTTTGACGCTTGCGCTCTGTCCGGTCTTTTGGTCGCAGACGGGCGGCGGTCAATCCCAACCGGCGACCATCGTCATCGCCGCGGGCGCCGCTGGCTGCGCCATGCTGCTGGCATCCTTGCTGCTCAGACGCAAGGACCTCGGAATCGGCCTGGGCATTGTTCTGTTTCTCGCCATATTCTGGAGTCAAATCGGAACGGCGCAGAGCCTGCGCCTCACCGGTCTGGTCACCGCCTGGCTGCTCTACCTGCTCGTTGACATGATTCTGCTGACGAACCCGCGCCCGGGCATTAAGCCGGCGCAAAGCCCCAAAACCTGGCACACAGCCGGTTTGCTGTTCCTCTTCGCGATCGGCGCCATAAACGACCCGCTGATAACCTTACTCGCGCCCGCCATTCTGCTCGCCCTGTTCCTGTCCTACGCCAAACTGCCCGCCGTGTACTGGCTGGGATTGCTGGCGATGACGGCGCTGGGCATTGTCCTGCTCGCGCGCGCCTATCTCAGCCCGCAGCCGTCGCCGCTGGACTTTTGGGGCTGGCGGGACGGGACGCGCTGGATCGAGCTGGGACAGCTGGTGATCGCGCAATTCAGTCCATTCGGGATAATCCTTGGGGTGGTCGGGCTGGCGCGGCTTTCACGCTGGTACCCGCCCTTGGGCACAGTCACCGTGATCGCGTACGCCGCCTATATCTTCTTCGGCTTGTCCTATCGCGGCAGTCATCGCGATATTCTCCTGATTCCCCTGTTCATTATTCAAGTCATGTGGATGACCTATGCGGTCAATACCTTGGGTCAATGGGTGAACAAGTCCCTCGCAGATGAATCCGGCCGCTGGATCCATCTCGTTTCGGCGCTGTACTTTTTGCTCCCGGCTTTCTTGCTGCTCAATATTTTGAATTCCTGAACCCGCCGCCTCCGCCCGACGCTTACCCTATTTCACTGACCCGGGCTTAAGCGCAGATCTGAAAACCAAGTATATTAAGCGTATCGCAGTACGCGACGCGGACCACCCAAGCGGATGTTATCCGGCATGCAAGATGAACTCATAGCCATCAAAGGCCACAATGGCGGCTTGTTGATTTCGCTCAGCGCCACGGAAAACTGGCAGTCGGTTACTGACCAGCTCGCGGCGCGCATCGACGAGCGGGTCGAATTCTATTCCGGCGCAAACATCACCGTCGAGCTCGGCGAGCGGCCAGTACCGAAGTATGAACTGAGCTCGCTGAAAGCCTTGCTTGAGCGGCGCGGCTTGACGCTGTCGTCGGTGCGGAGCAAGAGCGATACGACGCGCAAGTCGGCCGAGTCCCTGGCGGTGCCGACCATGAATCAGGCCGCTGTGGAAAATGTTCCGCAGGCTGCGCTGGAGACGGCGCCGGTCAACCCGGAAGAGACGGGCACCCATGGCGTTCTGTTTCGCCGCACGCTGCGCTCGGGCCGCACCATACACAGCGACGGGCATGTGGTCGTCTTTGGCGATGTGAATCCGGGCGCCAAGGTGATCGCGGCGGGCGATATCGTCGTCTGGGGCAAACTGCGGGGTTATGCCCATGCGGGCGCCGGCGGCGATCAAAGCGCCATCGTCTGCGCCTTGGAGATGAGCCCCAGCCGTCTGCGAATCGCTGACTTCGTCGCCACCTCGCCACCTGGCAAGCGCAAGAAGATCATGCCGGAAATCGCGCTCGTTCGCGGCGATCAAATCATAGTGGAAGCCAGAGACTAGACCGAGAAAGGACAGCGAATGGGAGGGAAAGTCGTAACGATTTCGTCGGGCAAAGGAGGCGTCGGCAAAACGACCGCCACCGCCAACCTCGGGATTTCCCTGGCGAGCCTGGGCAAGCGAGTTGTTGTCATCGACGCCGATATTGGTCTGCGCAATCTTGATGTCATCATGGGCTTGGAAAACCGCATTGTTTATGACCTGGTCGATATCGTCGAGGGCAGAAGCAAGCTGCGCCAGGCGATGATCAAGCACAAGAAGTTCGCCGACTTGTTTCTCATCCCCGCCGCCCAAACGCGGGACAAGATGGCCGTCAGCCCGGAAGACATGGTCAAGCTCACCGACGAGCTGCGCCAGGACTTTGATTATATTCTGATCGATTCCCCGGCCGGCATTGAGCGTGGCTTCCGCAATGCGCTGGAGCCGGCAGACGAGGTGTTGATCGTCACCAATCCTGAAGTATCGGCCGTGCGCGACGCCGACCGCATCATCGGCTTGATTGAAGCGGCCGACAAAGGGCCGGGCAAATTGATTATTAATCGCCTGAAAACCAACTTGGTCAAGAAAGGCGAAATGCTTTCCTCGGAAGACGTCTTCGATATCCTCGGTTTGACGATTATCGGCATCATTCCGGAAGACGAATTGGTCCTCTCCGCCTCCAATAGCGGGATCCCCGTCACGCTCAACCTGCAATCCAAAGCCGGCATGGCCTTCAACAATGTCGCCAGGCGCGTCATTGGCGAGGATGTGCCCTTTATGAACCTGGACGAGAATCGCGGCATCTTCCAGCGGCTCGTCCGGCTGCTTGACGGCCGCTAGCACAGCCGCGCGCCAAGCAACAAATACCAGCAAAGGAAATCCTCATGACCAACCTGTTGAGCCGTTTATTCGGTCGAGGGAAAAAAGGCAGCGGCGCTACAGCAAAAGACAGGCTGCGTTTTGTCCTGCAGCACGACCGCATCAATCTGCCGCCGGAACGCATGGAAGAGATGAAGCGAGAGATCCTGGCCGTGATCGTCAAATATCTGGTTGTAGACAAGGACCGAGTGGAGATTGACCTGGAGCAGCGCGACCGCAGTCACAGCAAGCTGGTTGCCGAGATTCCCGTTGTCATCAATACACCGCCTTCGGCCGCGAATTCGGTCAATCAATCAGTCTCCGCCGCGGACGGCTCGGATGCCAACGGCGCAAACAAGGGCGTCGATACCGACGGCAACGATGACGCCCAGGACGGCGACGCTGAGGATGACGACGCGGGCAAGGAAACGGAAGACGCGCAAACTGAGCAGCGCGAAAATGGCGAGGAGACAAAAGACGCAAAGGCCTAACCGGCTGATCCCTTCAATCGGAAGACTCCGCGCTCGCCGTGACGAGCATTTCGCCGAAACACCGCAACAAAATCCTCATATTTGGGGTCAACTGATTTGCGCGCGCCGAGTTGCGGCTGGCGAGGGGCTCTGGTGAAGCGGGCGCCGCTATTGCGCTATTCGGAGCGCAGCTAACCTTGTATCGGCAAATCGCTTGCCATTATAATATCCGGGGGCAAGCCTGATCCAAAGCGGAAGCGATGATAGACAGCGTCAGCGTTTGGCGTCGATTTGATTATACCCTGTTCACAGCCACACTGGTGCTGGTGGTTTTCGGCATCTTGATGATCGCCAGCGCGACGCAAGATGCCATCGACGATGACATCATTAGCCGTGTCCCTAACCAAATCAACTTCGCGATTATCGGTTTCATTGTCACGATTCTAATGGCGACGATTGATTATCGGCTGCTGGGAGGCTTGAGCCCCTGGCTATATGCGGGCATGGTCATCATGCTGATCATAGTGCAGGTCTTCGGTGTTGAAGGCGCTGGCGGCGCCAAGCGCTGGTTGAACATCGGCATCCGCATTCAGCCTTCCGAAATCGGCAAGATCATCTTGATCATCACTCTTTCTCAATACGTCGCCCAGCGCTATTTGGATCTTGGCAAACTCTCCACCGTTTTCCGCACGATGCTGCACGTGGCGATGCCGGCCGCTCTAATTTTCGCGCAGCCTGACCTGGGCACGACCATCGTGTTTCTGGTGATTTGGGCGGTGATCATCTGGTCGGCGGGCTTGCGGCTGCGGCATATTGCCTTGTTTCTGTTCGCGCTGGCAATCATCTTGCCGATCATTTTCCCGCTGCTGCGGCCGTATCAACGCGCGCGTGTGGAAACATTTATCAATCCACAGCTGGATCCTGACGCCGCTTACAATATCAATCAGGCGCGCATCAGCATTGGTTCCGGCGGCCTCCTGGGCAAGGGATACGCCGTCGGCCCGCAGAACACCGGCCGCTTCCTGCGAGTGCGCCACACGGACTTCATCTTTAGCGTCATCGCGCATGAATTTGGCATGGTCGGCGGGCTCGCGGTATTGGCGATGTTCGCCCTGATATTAGCGCGCATATTGAAGGGGGCGCGGGAAGCGAGCGACCCGCTGGGCAGCATGATATGCTACGGCGTCGCCGCCATGATCTTCTTTCAAACGACGGTGTCCATCGGCATGAACCTGAACCTGATGCCGGTTACCGGCTTGACGCTTCCCTTTGTGAGTTCGGGCGGGACGTCGCTTCTGTTTACCATGGTGGGCGTCGGCCTGGTTGAAAGCGTCATTGTGCGCCGCAGCCGCATCATCATTTGAGCGGCTCTTCCTGGACGGAGCCCTGCCGAAATCGGCTAAGTCAATCGATGGAGGAACTGAATTGACGGATTCCAATGCGGGCCCGGCGCGCACTCGCTATGCGCCAAGCCCGACCGGCCCGCAGCATATCGGCGGCATGCGTACGGCGCTGTTTGCCTGGCTTTTCGCCCGTCGTCATGGCGGGCAGTTCATCTTGCGTATTGAAGATACCGACCAGAAACGCAGCGTTCCCGGCTCGCTGGAGATGATCCTGCAATCATTTGACTGGCTGGGAATGGATATTGACGAAGGCCCGCGCGAAGGCGGACCCTACGGACCCTATGTGCAATCCGAACGCCTGGAACTCTACCAGGCCTGGGCCGCCTGGCTCGTCGAAAATGGTCACGCTTACAAATGCTTCGCGAGCGTGGAGGAACTGGCCGAAATGCGCGCGGCGGGCGCCGGCTATGATCGCCGCTATCGGGATACATCAGCCGCAAGAGCAGCCAACTTGGAAGCGCAAGGCCTGCCCTATGTCATCCGCTTCAAGATGCCCTTGACCGGCGTGACCGTGGGCGAAGACATGATCCGTGGACCGATTGAATTTGATAATGACAAAATGCAGGATGCGGTTCTGCTGAAATCTGACGGCTACCCGACCTACCATCTGGCGCATATCGTGGATGATTATCACATGAAAATCTCTCACGTTACGCGAGCGGTGGAATGGCTGCCGTCTTTCCCATTGCACCTGCAAATCTGGAAGGCATTCGCCTGGGAAGAGCCGCAATTCGCGCACTTGCCGGTGCTGCTCAACCCGAACGGCAAGGGGAAGCTCAGCAAACGCAAGCAGCAGTTCACCGATGCTGCGGGAAAAAGCGTCCCCGTTCTGGTCCAGGAATTCATCGAAGCTGGCTATCTCCCCGCCGCCGTGATGAATTTTCTATGCAATATCGGCTGGAATTACGGAGACAATGAGGAGATATTCTCCATCGCTCAAGCCATCGAGCGATTTGATCTCAAGGATGTCAACCCGGCCAACAGCGCCTACCCGATTGCCAAACTCGATTGGTTAAACAGTCAGTACATTCAACGCGCCGGCGATGACGAGCTTTGCCGAAGACTAAAGCCAATACTGGAGAAGGCGGGATATTCAGTCGATGGCGAGCGATTGAAACGCGTGGCGCCATTGTTGCGCGTCCGCCTGAAGTCGCTGAATGATGTGCTGCCGATGGCCGGCTTCTTCTTTGACGATTGGACCGCGTTCAGCCCACCGGCGGTCGACATTCTGATCCAGCGCAAGATGGACGATCAGCAGACGGCGGCGGTTTTGCGCGATGCCATACTGGTTTTGGAGCGGCTCGACGACTTCGCGCCTGAGGCGCAGCAGGCAGCCATGGCAAGCTACGCCAAGGCGACAGGCTTCAAGAACGGGCAGGTCTTTGGCACGCTGAGGGCGGCGGTGACCGGCCAGCGCGTATCGCCGCCGACATTCGAGACGATGGAGATCCTGGGCAAAGCGGAGTCGCTGCGGCGCCTTAAACTTGCCCTGGCGTCGCTGCAGCAAGCGGTGGCCTGATTAGCCGGTTCGCCAGCGCCGCGCGCAGGATCACCGAGCTGGCGAACCGACGGTAGTGTATTGAAGTCGGTGGAAATTCATTTTCACCACAAAGGAAAGAAGGACACAAAGAAATTGCATATAGTCTACGTTTCTCGGTGTCCTCGGTGGTAAGGGAGTGGTGAATATTGCGGATATGAGTAGACTGGGTTTATGATTAAATGTCCGCATTGCCAAGATACAGAACAGC
>JAPPEU010000032.1 GCA_028875245.1 Chloroflexota bacterium | reverse complement strand
TATGTCGATCCAGTTTTTCAACACTGTCTATCAAGTCGCCCGAAAGCGCATCCTTTAGCTGCGACGGGCGACCAGGTTGGTCGCCCCTACACGTTCTCGCTGTGCAGAGTTCATAATTTTGTGTGAGCCGAGTTGTCACTCGCGAGGGACTGTAGTTCATTTTTTTGCGCGATTTACTTGGAACTACTTCTGTGCCAACGGTGGTGAGAAAATGCGCAGAGTTCGCCAATGCGCATATCCACGATGTTTGCCAGGCCCGCAAATACACGACAGTCGGCAAAAGCGTGAATTCGTGGTATAACTTGACCGCGAGCAACTTCAACCGGATTAGCCGGCCGATTTGAAAGGCTCGAGGAATTATGTCGAGCGTAAGCGTCTTGCAGAGCCGCGTCTTGCTCCTCAATGGCAGCACCTGGGAACCGCTGTCGGTGATTACGGTTCAACGGGCGATCAACCTGTTGCTCGGCGGCAAAGCCATCGCCGTCGAGATGACCGGGCTGTATCTGAACACCGTGCGGACAAAGTTTGAAGTCCCCTCCGTCATCGCCTTGAGGTCTTACGTCAATGCGCCGCGGCGCAAATCTCACTGGAGCCGCAAGGGCGTGCTGGTGCGCGACAGCTATACCTGCATTTATTGCGGGGTCAAGCTCGGCGCGCTGGTGAAGGGCAAAGTCCTCAGCAAGCGCGACTTCACCATCGACCACATCATCCCCCGCTGCCAGGGCGGCAAGGATACCTGGTCAAACACCGCTTGCGCCTGCGCCAAATGCAACCACCGCAAGGGCAACCGCCTGCATCATGTCGCCGGCATGCGCCTGCTCTGGGAACCGAAGACGCCGCGCACCAGCTACCTGGTCATCGCGCTGGGTTCTGGGCCCGAGATCTGGAAGCGCTACGTCGAGATTTAGCGTCACTTTTGCCAAGTATTCTTGGATGCATTATATCGCCATCCGCCGAGAGCGCGGGGGCGGCAGGAGGCGTCGCGCTTTGGCGCGCCACCCTGCTTTTCAAATGTGACATTCACCCGCTTGCCGGTGATGCTCCTCACAAATTCACCCAAGATTATCTCGGTCCGCTCCGCCGCATCGTCGATCAAGCCATCTTCCTGCGAATCGGCGACGAAGTCCTTCATCACTTGAACCTCCGCCAGCGTACGAGCGCGATCCCAATCCGGGTTGCACATGCTGAAGGAATTTTTTACAAGGCGGATGTATTCAATGCGGCAGCTCGTGAATTCAGGCGCAGGCAATTTCAAGGTGTAGGTTTGGTTGCGCGGATTGTAGGCTACGCTGTCTTCGTCAATCTTATCAAAATCGATGCCGGCCTCGATGACGCCTTGCGCGGTAAAATCGGCACCGTGAGAACACAAGCCGTCTTTCAATCCAACATGGAAACTGCGCCTGGTCAGCTCGTTCTTGACCACCACAAGCTGCGCCTGCGTTTCCAACTGCTGGATGATGAAAGCTGGAGGCACAGGCGTTGGCGTCGGCGTGCTGGTAGCGGTGGGGACAGGCGTATATGTCGGTAACGAAGTAAACGTTGGCATTGGTGTATATGTTGGCAGAGGCGTATGCGTTGGCAGCGTCAACAGCTCAGCCTCGCTCATGTATTGCGACAGCGTGTCGTAGTATGCGCTTTCATTGGCGCTGCGACTCAATTCCAGAAAGGCGCGAGCAATCCACGGAGACATGAAATACAGCAACGCGGCCGCTGCAATGATCCAACCCAGCCAGGCAATCTTGCGGCGTCCGGACGACTCGCTTTCTACTGGATAAACAGGACGCGTGTCGCTGTTTTTGAACTTCCAATCGGACATCAGGCAATCTCCTCGGTGCTTCGCGTCGCGCGCCAACCTCCAACCATTGTGCTAGGCACACACTCTAACATAGCCGGTGCTGATGTCAAAATTCTTCGCAGAAATGATAAGGCCAAAGCATGCCTGGATTACCTTAATCCGCGCCGGTCCACTCCAGCAAGATCGCCGCAATCAAAGCCGCCTGGCGCGGCAAGCTGTCGATGATGACATGCTCGTGCGGCGCATGAGCGCCATCGCCGTGGGCGCCGAGACCATCCAAAGTGGGGATGCCCATGGCCGCGGTGAAATTGCCGTCCGAGCCGCCGCCGCTGCCAGCCTCGTAGAGCGTGATGCCATGGCGCTCGCCGATTGCCGCCGCCCTTTCGAAAAGCTCGGGGCGCCGCTCCATCGGCGGACGTTGGGCGATGCGGACGCAGCGAACATTGGCGCCCGGCATCTTGGGATAGAGGCGGGTCAAAGCCTCGTGCACGTTTTCCATCGCCTCCACGGTCAGCGCGCGCGTGTCGATATGCGCTTGCACCTGAGCGGGAATGACGTTGCCGGCCGAGCCGCCTTCGACCCGCGTGATCGAGGCGGAGGTGCCATATTTGAGGTCGTTCAGCCCGTTTATTTCCAGCGCTTGCCGGGCGAACTCAATGATGGCGTTGATGCCTTCTTGCGGCGCGATGCCGGCATGCGCCGCCCGCCCCTCCACCGTCAGGCTGTATTTGGCGCCGCCTTTGCGCCAGGTCTTGATCGCGCCCTCTTTGGTAGCCGGCTCCATCACCAGCGTCAATGCGCAGTCGGCCGCCCGCTCGCGGATCAGCGCTTCGCTGCCGGGGCTGCCAATCTCTTCATCGGTGGTCAGCAGCAAATGCAGCGGATGGCCCGGCAATTGATCGCCTTCATGCAGCGCGCGAATCGCTTCCAGCGCGATCACCAAGCCCGCCTTCATGTCCAAAGCGCCGGGACCATAGAAGCGCCCGTCCTGAACTTTGACCGGCATGGTCGCCAACGAGCCAATTGGATGCACGGTATCCAGGTGAATCAAGAAAAGAAAGGGCTTGCCAACTGCGTCTTCGTTCCAGCGCGCCAGCAGGAAATCGCCGACCTCCTCTTGCGGATAGCGCTCGATGGACCCGGCGCCATGCGTAGGCAGCTGCGACGCGACAAAATCAACCAGCTGGTCGACATGCCGCTTGTCGCGCGTGAAGGATTCGCGCGTCACCAACTCGGTCAGCAGATCCAGCATGACGTCCCGGCGCGTCCTGAATCTGTCCAATAAAGAAGTCACCTTGCTGAAAGCCTTTCACTCGCTGCCGCGCAAATGCAGCGCGAACCACTTGACCAGTTGCTCGGATAAGCCTGGATTGGCGTTGAGAATCGCCGCGCCCCGACCGGTGTCAACCAGTTCAAACTGGGCCCGCCCCCTGACACTTTGAGACAGGGACAAGGCGGCGGCATGGGACTCGCCGTCGTCACTGCTCGCCGACAGCCACAGCGGGCGCTCGCCAAAAGACGGGATCATGTTCAGCAGGGTATCGCGCGATAGCGGGCTGAACAGCGCCAGCGCGTCACAGAGCGTATTCACGGCGCAGCCGAGCATGGCCAGATCGGCCGCGCGCGCTTCCCCGATCAGGCCGATTGCGCCGGCATCGACGCCGGGTATCGCGATCAGCGATTGCAGCATGGCATCCACCTGACCGGCGGGCGTCGATGAAGCGGTTTGCAGCGTCAAAACGACAAAGCCGGCCTCGGACAACTGAAGCGGCAGCGCGCCCCAGGCGGCGCTCTCGGCGCCAAGCATCAATATGGCCGGCTCGACCTGACCGTCTTCACGATAGAGCTCGCCGGGCAAAATCGTGTGCGGGTCAAGCAGGACCGAAACGCCGCGCTCGGAATCGCCCGATGGCGCCGGCGGCAAGACTGACCCGGACGGCAAAGAGGCGATATGCTGGCTCGTCCTGCCGGAGCGCCCTTGGCCGTCGGCGTACAGCGCTTCCGAATCCAAAAGGAAAACAGTGGCTGTCGGGATGATTAAGGGGGCGGCGCTTGGCGTGATTTCGGGCCTGGGCAGCGTCGTCGCCGGCAGGGCGCAGCTGGCAAGCGGTCCCATGAACATGACGAGAAAAACAGAGAAGAGGCCGCGCTTCAACCGTGGATGCGTCAGACAGGGCAGTTTTCGGCGCCGGCTGTCAAGTCCCCTTGGCATAGACGATCATCCGTTCGCTATCCGCAAGGTAAGCGCCGCCCTCCGTGTCGCCGAATACACTGTCGATGCCAAAGCCGCAGCGCGCCAGCAGCAGGCGCAATTCCGGCAGGAAGAAGTAGCGAAGTTGATGCGGCGCGAGCTGCCGCTTAACCGCGCCGTCGCCGTCGATTTCATCGTAGATCCAATCTATGTGCAGCGTCTGCGCCGCGCGATCAAGAACGCTGACCGATTGCAGCATGATCATGTGCCCGCTTTCTTCATCGAGGAAGCTGCGCTCAAGCGTCAGCGATTCGGTATCTTCCGAGGCGAACGCGGGCCCGGCGTTGGGCAGGTCAATCACGAGCGCGCCGTCAGCGGCGAGCCAGCGGCGCAGCCTTTGCAAGAGGTTGATCTGCCGCTCCTGCTCTCTGAAATGCATTAGCAAATTGTATGTTAGCAGGATTAACTTGAACTTGCGCTCGAATTCATGGCGCAGTACATCCGCCTTTGCGACGGAAATCCGCTCTCGCAGCTGGGGCTGGCGTTCCAGCTTTCTTTCCAGCCGTTCAAGCATCGCCCCATCGTTGTCGATGCCATGAACGGAGTGCCCAGCCTGCGCCAGGTGGATCAAGACGCGCCCCGTCCCGCAGCCGACATCAAGGATCTCGCCGCCGTACTCCGCGGCCAGCCGGCTGTACATAGCCAGATCGTCGGTCTTGTCAGCGTTCTCGGCATCATAATAGCGCGCCACCGCCGTATAAAATGCGGACATGGCCGCCCTCAAAAATCCGCTTCCGCCGTGACCGGAGCTAATTCAGATTCTGGAAGATGCCGGCCGCGCCCATGCCGCCGCCGATGCACATCGTCACCATGCCATAGTTGCTGCCGCGCCGCTTCATCTCATTGATGATCTGCACGGTGAGTTTGGCGCCCGTGCAACCCAGCGGGTGACCGAGGGCGATGGCGCCGCCGTTGACATTGACAATCGCCGGGTTCAGCTCCAGCTCGCGCATGACCGCCAGCGATTGCGAGGCGAAGGCCTCGTTCAGCTCGATTATGTCTATATCATCAAGGGTCAAGCCGCAGCGCTCCAGCGCTTTTGGCGCCGCCTTGATGGGACCGACGCCCATGATCTCCGGGCGAACACCGGCGACCGCGAAGCCGACAAAGCGGGCCAGGGGCGTCAATCCCAGGCTCTCGGCTTTCTTGCGCTCCATCACAATCACGGCGGCGGCGCCATCGCTCAAAGGGCTGGAATTGCCGGCGGTCACCGAGCCCTCCGCTTTGAAGACCGGCTTGAGCGCGGCGAGCGCTTCGAGCGTCGTTTCACGGCGGAGATGCTCATCCCGGTCGAGCACCTTGCTGACAGTCGCCGGCATGCCGTCCGCGCCCACGACAGTCTCTTCCCACTCGAAGGGCACTATCTCGCGCGCAAAGATGCCGGCGTCGGTGGCCGCCGCGGCTTTGCGATGGCTGTCGTACGCGAATTCATCCATATCTTCGCGACTGATGCCAAACTCGGAGACGACGCGCTCGGCGGTCAAGCCCATGCTCATGTAGACCTTGGGATCATTTTCCGCCATGTGTGGATTGGGGCTGAGATGATGCCCTGTCATCGGCACGGAGGACATCGACTCGGCGCCGCCGGCGATAACGATATCGGCCTGATCGGCGATGATGCTGTTGGCCGCCAGCGCGATCGTCTGCAATCCGCTCGAACAAAATCGATTGACCGTCTGCCCCGGCGTATCCACCGGCAGCCCGGCGCGCAAGGCGATCACGCGGGCAAAGTTCATGCCCTGCGAGCCTTCCGGCATGGCGCAGCCCATGATGACATCGTCGATGGCGGCCGGATCCAGCTTGCCCGCGGTCTTATCCATCAAATCGGTGATGACCGCCGCCGCCATATCGTCCGAGCGCGCGTTCTTGCTGTTGCCGCGCAGGGCTTTGCCCACCGCCGTGCGCGATGTCGCTACAATGACTGCCTGGCGCATGATGATTCCTTTCCGATCTCGCGTGACTATATCTTACCGATTATCGGCGCGGGGTCAATGCGACTAGGGATGTGGTATGATTGCGAAGCGTTGGGAATGGAGTTTTGGGATGAGCAAGAAACTGGCGTTGAAGTCGTTTCGGCTGAAGAACTTCAAGGCGATTCAGGATAGCGGGGTGGTAAAGTTCACGCCTCTGACGGTACTGATTGGTGATAATGGTTCGGGCAAGAGCAGTCTTGTGGAAGGCTTGCATACTTATCAGCGCATCGTGACTGACGGGCTGGACGATGCGATGAACGAATGGCTCGGATTTGAGTACATTCGACACGGGGCTGTGCTATCTCCGGACAGCGAGGTTGGCAACAGAACGGAATACCGTGTCGACCCCATAGAATTCCGCGTTGACCACAATATAAGGACGTCCAGTTCTTCTCGAATAGAAAAGTCATTCCGCTCACTTGCTCACAGACTGTCAGTTACTTCCAACTGCGACGGAAGTGTCATATCCGTCTTTGAAGAGCTTTTGAAGTTAGGTGGCAAAATTACCGCCATTAGAAACAGTGAGGGAGAGGTATTGGACAACTTTGGGAATCGCATCGAGGGTGGTCTCACTTTGCAGCTAAGTTTGCCAGGAATGATAGATCCCGAGCGGATTCCTCGGGGAAGGTCATTCATCCGAGACCTAGCACGGAACTATCATGCCAATAATTGGGTGGCTGGTTGGCAGCTGTTGACGCTCAATCCATATACGATGCGGTTTCCACATTCACAACGGCGAAGTCGTCGTAGCTCTCGCCTAAAGGGCGACGGATCTAATATCGCCGAATACCTTGACGACATTTTGCAACACTTTCCCGGAGTCTTCGAAGGGATACTAGAAGCTGTCCAGTATGTCTTGCCCTACATGCGCGATTTGAAGCCCGCCCTGACAGGAGTGCTGGGTCGGCGCATGCACTTGGAAATGAGCGAAGCCGATTTCAAGGTCATGGGTTGGCTTCTGTCCACGGGTACGTTACGTATCCTGGCCTTGCTCGCTCTATTTCGTCATCCCGAGCCGCCACCTCTGATAATTGTTGAAGAAATCGAAAACGGGCTTGATCCACGTACAATACATCTTATCGTAGAAGAATTGCGCAACTTGGTGGAAAGTGGTCGTTCACAGGTCATCGTAACCACGCATTCGCCCTACCTGCTAGATTTGCTTCCTTTATGGTCAATTGTCTTGGTGGAACGCTCTGAAGACAAAGGACCTGTTTTCTCTCGACCGGACGACAATCCTGCGCTCGAAAAATGGGCGGAAAAGTTTGGTCCCGGCAAACTGTACACCATGCAGGGCCTCAGTCTTGGAGAAGAGGGATGAAAGTCGGCTTAATCTTAGAAGGTTTGCCAGATCGTAAAGTGATAGAGTACTTGGCGAAACGGATCAATCCTGAAATCAAAGTTGTGTCTCGAACCCTTGGAAAGAAGCCGGATTTGATTGCTGATTGTGGCGAGATAGCAAAACTCTTGCTCGAACTTGGCTGTGACCGCGTCATCATTGTTTGGGACCTGTTCCCAGCTGAATGGGAAAACCCTGTCAGAACGAAACAGTTGAGCATGAAGAAAACCAGGCCCACGTGTTGGCAAGATCGTAAACGCATTAAGAGTGAGCTTGAGAAAGCCGCTGTTGATCCTTGCCGCGTGTGCCTCGTATGTATTGACGCAATGCTTGAAACTTGGCTTCTTACAGACATAAGAGCCGTAAATGTTGTACTCTCTACAAAGACTCACAGGGCAAAAGTCAAGCCTTCGCCAAAGCTGGAACGCAATCAGGACCCCAAGACCCTGATGATCAATGTCTTTCGTCGCGAAGGACGAGGACGAAAATCGGTTTACAGCGACGTAGACGATGCAATCAGAATCGCGAAGGCGATCCCTAAAGATTCCAGGGACTTGAATAGATTGCGAAAGCTCGATTCATTTGTCCAATTTGAACGCTGTATTGCAAACGATCAGGCAGCGCTCAAACTCAAGAACTAATTCCGCAGCGGCTTGTTCGTCCGCAGCATGTGCATGACGCGCTCCTGCGTTTTCGGCTCCATGATCAAGCTCAGAAAAGCCTCGCGCTCCAAGTTTAACAGGTACTGCTGATCAACCCATTGCGGCGCCGCCAGCCCGGCCCCGGTCAATATGTACGCCAGCTTCCGCGCGATCAAAGCGTCATGCTCGCTGGCATAACCGGCTTCGACATAACCCGCCACCCCCAGCATCAGCGCGGCATAGGCATCGCGGCCGGCGGCGTAGACCGTTTCCGGTTTGCGCGGCGTATATGTCTCGCTCAAAGCCAGCGCCAGCTTCCTTGCTTCGCCCAGCAAATGGGCGCGGTTCATCACGATCACATCCGTCGGCGCCAGCAAGCCGAGCGACCTTGCTTCTTTCGCGCTGCCGCTGACCACACCCGTGGCGATGTTCTCGAAGGCCTTCTGCAAGCCGGCCAGCACATCATCAGCGCCGGCGCGCGCCAGGGGATTCACCAACCGGCGGATCATCTCCTTGCAGCCGCCGCCGGCCGGCGTCAGACCGACGCCAACCTCCACCAGGCCCATGTAGAGCTCGGCATGCGCGGCAACCGCCGTGCCCGCCATCACCAGCTCCGCGCCGCCCCCGAGCGCCATGTTCTGCGCGGCGACGACCACCGGCTTGGGCGCGCAGCGCAGCGCTACCGTCAAATCCTGCAAGGCGACCAATGCTTTTTCTATGCCTTCAACGCCCGCCATCAGCGCTGATGGATCGAGATTGGCGCCGATGGAAAAGCGTTCGCCGTCGTTGCCGATGATCAGCGCTCTGTATTGATCTTCGGTCAGCAGCTCAAGCGCCGCCCGGCCCGATTCAATCAAACCCGGCGTGATGCTGTTCTGTTTGGTATTGAATTCCCAAAGCAGCGCGCCCTCGCCCATATCATAGACCCGGCCGTCGCCATTGCTGTAGATTTCGGCGCCGGACGCGCGCAAGTCTGCGATTGTGATTTCACGCGGATCCTTGACCAGCGGCAGGTAGGCGCGGTCTTGCGGACTGTAGTAGCCGATGACCTTGCCGCCGCCGTCGCGCTGATAAAAGGTGGCATTGCCGTCGGCGATCATGCCTTTCACCCAGTCCGCCACCGGATAACCGTCCGATTCAAAGCGGCTGATGTTCTCGGCAACGCCGATGGCATCCCAGATCTCGAAGGGACCCAGCTGGTGGGCGAAGCCCCATTTCTGCGCGTTGTCGACATTGACGATGGCGTCGGTGATTTCAGGAACGCGCTCCGAGGCGTAAGCAAGCAAAAAGGCATGCAGATGATACAAGTATTGCCCGGCCCGGTCGTCGGCGTTGATGAGCAGGCGGATGCGCTCGCCCAGCGGCTCGACCCTGCGATATTTTCCCACCGATTCGAAGCGTGGTTTGCTGGGCGGCTCGTATTCCAAGGTCTTCAGATTGAGCGCCCACAGCTCTTTTTTGTCACCGTCGCGCCGCAGATGATAAAAGCCGCGAGCGGTCTTGCGCCCCAGCCAGCCTCGTTTCAGCAGCTCATCGGACAACGCGGCGTTCTTTTCGTGCAGCAGCAGGTCGCGGGCGGGGTCGCCGGGAATCGCATGGTAGAGATTGCGCGCGACGCCGACGGCGATATCGAAGCCGACCAAATCGTTCAGATTGAATGTCGCCGTCTTGGGGCGTCCGATCAGCGGGCCGGTCAAGGCATCGACTTCTTCCACTGTATAGCCATGATCGAGCGCATAATTGGTCGCCTGCATGCCGGACATCGACATGAAGCGGTTGCCGATGAAGTTTGGCGTATCTTTGCAGAGCACGGTGCCCTTGCCCAGCGTCTCAGCGCCAAAGCGCATCATAAACTCGACGATTTCGCTGTCGCTGCCGGCGTGCGGGATGATCTCCAGCAAGCGCAGATAACGGGGCGGATTGAAAAAGTGCGTGCCCAGGAAGCGCCGCGTGAAAGGCTCGGGCAAGCCAGCGGCGATGCTGCCGATGGGAATGCCGGAGGTGTTGGTCGTGACGATAGCGTCTTCACGGACCAGCTCAACCAGCCGCTTCATCAACCCGCGCTTGATTTCCAGATTCTCGACGATGACTTCAATGACCCAGTCGACAGCGCCCACTTTTTCCAGATCGTCTTCGGTATTGCCGATGCTGATATTGGCGAGGTCAGCGGGGCTGTAGAGCTGCGGCGGGCGCATCCTGCCCAGCGCTTTGAGATTGCCGGCGACAATCGCGTTGCGCCGGGCCGGGCCATCGGCCGGCGTCGTATCGGCGGGCGGGATATCAAGCAGCAGCGTCTCGATGCCGACGCCGGCCAGGAGTGAGGCGATGCCGCCGCCCATGGTGCCGGAGCCGATCACCGCCGCTTTCTTGATCTCAAATGCCATCTCTGCGCTTTCGCCTTTCCAATGTTGTGCCTGCGCCCCTGTATGCGGCGTCGATTACCAGGGCAATTCACTGCCGTCGTACTGAAAGAACTTGCCATTGTCGGTCGTGCTGAGACCCTTGATCAGCCGGAGCAGACTCCGCGCCGAGAATTCGGGCGCCAGCGAAGCAGAGGGCCCGCCCATATCGGTCCGCACCCAGCCGGGATTGACTGCGATCGTAGTGATGCCGGTCATAGCGCTGTCAAAAGCGAGGACGCGGGCCGCCATATTCATCGCCGCCTTGCTCATGCGATAGGCATAAGAACTGCCGCCCGCCCGTTGCAGCGAACCCATGCCGGAAGAAATCATGACGACGCGGGGATTATCACCCTTCTTCAGCAAATCGCAGCAAGCCTGGGTGAGGATCAGCGGCGCGACAGCGTTTGTCCCAATCACACGGCTGACTTCAGTTGCGGTCAACTGGCCCATGATTCTACCGCCCTCGCCGCCGCCGATGCCCGCGTTGTTGATGAGCAGGTCAAGCGCGTCCGCCTTCGCGGCGACAGCCTTCACCGCCGCGCTGATAGAGGCCTCATCGTTGACATCCAATTGCAGCACGGTGACGCGGCCCGCGTACTCCTGCGCCAGCTCGTGAAGGGCCTCCGCTTGCTGCGGCGCTCGGCAGGTCGCGAATATGTGGGCGTCGCCCTGCTGGAGAAATTGCCGCGTCAGCTCAAAGCCGATGCCGCGGTTCGCGCCTGTTATGAGGATGGATTGCATAGACTATTGCGCCTCCTTAGTCACTTGCCCGCAGCGCCGCCAGCCAGGTATCCACCATCACATCGGCCACCTCCTCGCCGCTGAGCCGCCCGCCATCCCGATACCAGACGCCGACCCAGTTGTGCGCGCCCAAAATGGCTCGCGTCACCGTGGGAGCGTCCACCTGGCGAAACTCGCCGGCGCAGATGCCCCCCAGCAGAACGTTGCGAAACAGACCCTCGAAATAATCGCGCCGAGCGAAGAACCGATCGCGGCGCTCGGCGAACTCCTCAAAGAATTTGCCGCCGCCATACCGGTTGCCAGCGCCGGCGTTGAGCAGGGGACGAATCTCAAAGATCATCGCGGTGCCCATCGCCACGTTGCCCGTGATGGCACCGACGTGGAAGCGAATCATCGCCGCCAGTTTTTCGGCGTGGCTCATCTCCGATGCGGTGATTTCTTCCAACTTCTCGATTACCAAGCCTATCCCGAATTCGAGTACGTTGAGCAGCAGAAAGTCCTTATTCGGGAAGTGATGATACAAGCTGGCGGCGGTCAGATTAACCTCCGCCGCGATGTCTTTCATCGTGGTGACGTCATAGCCTTTGCGGCGAAGGACCTCGGCGGCCGCCCACAAAATATCTTCCCGATCCACCGACTGAGCGGCTGGTTTGCGCGCCAAGTCACCGCTCCTTTCCCAATCAAACCGCAGCGAACAATTGAACTGCGATTCGATTGTAGATTAGGCTGGGGCAGGATTCAAGCCAGCATACGGCGGGGCCTCCTGCCGGCTTTGCGGAGCGCCCGGTCATCTGAAGGCGAGGCGACGCGGCGCTACACAACCGCCTCGAAGCGACTATAATGAGCGCGATTCGCCAAGCTGCGGGAAACAAGCCATGCCCGATGCGCGCTGGTCGACATTTGACCTCATATTTTTTGACTGCGACAGCACCCTCTCGACAATCGAAGGCATAGACGAGTTGGCCCGCTTGAAGGGCAAGGCGGGGCGCGTCGGGCTCTTGACCAATAAAGCGATGGATGGCGAGCTGGACTTGGCCGATGTTTATGGCAAGCGCCTGCGGGCGATCAAACCGACGCGCGCTCAGCTGAAAGCGGTTGAGGAGCGTTATTGGGCCACCATCGTCGAAGACGCCAGGGAAGTTATCGCCGCGCTGAAAGCCCTGGACAAGCATGTCTTTATCATCAGCGGCGGTTTGATTGACGCGGTCAAGGGGTTTGGGCGGCGTCTGGGCGTCGAGCCGGAACATGTTCGCGCGGTCGAGCTGGAGTACAACGAGCTGTCCGGCCGCTGGTGGGATTATGCTGAACCGCAGGCGCAGCAAGCGAAAACCTATCTCGACTTCAACGAAAGCCCGCTGACGATATCGAGCGGCAAATCCGCCATCATCCGCGAGCTGGCGGGAGCGCTGCCGGGCCGGCGCATGATGATCGGCGACGGCAGCTCCGACCTGGCCGCGACCGGCGCAGTCGATCTCTTTGTGGGATACGGCGGGGTTATCGCTCGCGAGCGCGTCAAGGAAGGCTCGGATCTATACCTGCAGAGCGCGTCGCTCGCGCCGGTAGTGCCCTTGGCCGCTGGACGCCGGGGCTGGGAGGCTTTGCGCGGCACGGCGCATGAATCGCTGTTTCGCAAGGGGCTCGCCCTGGCGCTGTGCGACGAATCCCTGTGCTATGGCGTCGAGACGCTGGAAGACCGGTTCATCAACGAATTCGAGGGTATTTTCTGAGCATGGATTTCAAAGCGATCATCTTTGACATGGACGGCCTCCTGGTCGATTCCGAGCCGCTTTGGTACGAAGCTGAAAAGGATATGATCGAATCTTGCGGTTATATCTACACCGAAGAGGTGCGCGAACAAACCATCGGCGTCCGCGTCGATGAATTCGCCGAGATCATCTACCGCAATTATCCCAAGGTGGCGGACGCGCCAGCCGGGATCATTAAGGAGATTTCAAGGCGCGTACTGAGTTTGCCGCGCGAGCGCATCCCGCCGCGCCCCGGCGCTGACGAGATTCTGCGCTACGTCGCCGAGCGGCAAATTCCCCGCGCCATCGCTTCCAGCTCGGGCCAGACCGTGATTGAGCACTTCGTCAAGCTGCTGGGCTGGGACCGGCTCATCCCGCGGCGCTTTTCGGCGGAGGCTGTGGCGCGGGGCAAACCGGCGCCGGACATCTATCTGCATGCCGCGCGGCAAATCGGTGTTGAACCGCAGGATTGCCTGGCGCTTGAAGATAGCCTGGCCGGCACGCAGGCGGCGCTCGCGGCGGGCATGACCTGCTTCAGCGTTCCTGATCTCTCGCATTCCAGCCCGGCCGACTTCGCCGACATCAACGACAAGGTCTATAGCAGCCTGCATGATGTACTCGACGAACTGAAACGAAAAAGGATTTTCGCTTGAGCGCGCAGCATATCGTGGTGGCGACCGATCTGACAGCCGAGAGCATCGCATTGCTTGAATCAAGAAAGGGCTTCACAGTCGCGTCTGTCCCGCCGAAAACGGCCAGCGTGCGCGCCGCCTTGAAGGACGCCACCGCCATCATCACGCGCTCGGATTTCAAGCTGGACGCGCCCCTGCTCCACCATGCGCCCAAGCTCCGCCTGATCGCGCGCATGTCCGCCGGGCTGACCGGCATCGACAGCGACAGCGCCACCGAGCGCGGCATCCTGGTGATGAATACACCCGGCGTCAGCGCCATATCCGCCGCCGAGCATACCCTGGCGCTGATGCTGGCCCTCAGTCGGAATCTGCCGGCCGTGCATGACAGCCTGCGGGAAGGCTGGTGGCTCTTTGACCGCGGGCAGCAGATTGGCGCGCAGCTGCACGGCAAGACGGTCGGCATCGTTGGCCTGGGGCGCGTCGGCCGGCGGGTGGCGCATCTCTGCCTCGCATTGGGCATGACCGTCCTGGCATACGATCCCTACATTCGCGAAGAGGGGATCAATGAACTGAGAATCCAACTGGTCAGCCTGGCTGAGCTTTTGGGCGCGGCCGATTTCGTCAGCATGCATGTGCCGGCGACGAAGGAAACGTTCGACTTCTTTGACAAGGAGACGCTGCGGCGCATGAAACGCGGCGCCCGCTTCATCAACACCTCGCACGGCGGCATCATCCGCGAGTCTCTGCTGGCGGAAGCGCTGCTGGACGGGCATTTGGGCGGCGTCGCTCTGGATGTCTGGAACGAGGAGCCGCCCTTCAACAGCCCGCTCATCGGCATGGACAAAGTGATCCACACGCCGCATATCGGCGACAACACGGCGGAAGCGCAGAAAGATCTGTCGCTGCAGATTGCCGAGCAGGTCGTCGATGCGCTTGAAGACCGCGACTATCGCAATGTGATCAACATGCCGCTGCTGCCGGGCGTCAAATACGACGAGATCCGGCCTTACATGCACCTGGCCGAGAGCATCGGCGCTTTGCAGCATGTCTTGGCGCGCAGTCCCATACAGCGGATCGCCATCGAGATCATCGGCGACGACATGAACGGGCTGATCAAGCCAATGACGGTCGGCATCCTCAAGGGGCTGCTTAGCCCCTTCCTGGGCGAGCAGGTCAGCTTCGTCAACGCGCCCTTGCTGGCGGCCGAGCGCGGCTGGCAGATCACCCAGGCCAAGGGCATCAAAATCAGCGAATACCGCAATGTCATCACCTGCCAGACCACCCTGGAAGATGGCGAAGAAATCAGCGTCGCCGGCGCTTTGCTCGACCGGCAAAAGCCCTACATCCTGGGTATCAATGATTACCGCGTTCACTTTGAACCGCGCGGGCACTTGCTGGTGATGGGCAGCTATGACACACCGGGCGTGATCGGGCGGGTCGGCACGCTGATGGCGGAGCAAGGCATCAACATCGCCAGTTGGCACACCGGGCGGGCCGCGCCTGGCGGCAATACGCTGACCGTGCTGAACTTCGACGAAGCGCTGCCGGAGCCGGTGATGGCGGCGCTGCGGGAGCAGGATTTTATAAGGCATGTGCATCAGTTGCATATTTAGGCCCGAACCGCGCTATAATGACAGCAGTTGAGTAATTGGGACTTGTGACATGAATCCAGAATCAGCAATCGACTTGCCGCTAGACGATATTCGCAAATACTGCAAGAGGCAGCCAATTCGGCGCCTGTCCGTCTTTGGTTCGGCGATACGCGGCAATATGCGCCCCGATAGCGATATCGACTTACTGGTGGAATATAGGGTCGAAGCCAAAGTCGGCATGGAATTCTTCCAACACATGGTAGACCTCGGCAAAATCATTGGCCGGGAAGTTGACTTGCGCACACCGCAAGACTTGAGCCGCTACTTCCGTCAAGCGATTTGTGAGGAAGCGATACCGATCTTTGAAAACGAGTAGCGAGAATGACCGAATAAGGCTGTGCCACGCGCTCGAATCGGCGCAAAAGGCTCGGCGCTTCGCGGACGGGCACACGCGCGCATCGCTAGGGCAAGACGAAGGATTGCAGTTGATTCTGGCGCGCTTGCTGGAAATATTAGGTGAAGCCACGGGGGCCGTCTCCCCCGAATTTCGCGCACATTATCCCGATTTGCCCTGGTCAAGCATGAGAGCCATGCGCAATTGGTTGGCGCACGCCTACTTCGACATCAACCTTGATACGCTTTGGAATGTTGTAGAGAATCTTATAGGACCTCTGATCGCTCAACTTGAAGCAATTCTCGCAGCCGAAATTATCGACTGCTCCGAGTTGGAGTGACTGAGACCCTCAATCCAGGTGACTCTTGATATTCAGCGCGACCTCTTTGCTGATGCCATTGACGGCCGACAGCTCCGAAACACTCGCGTTTCGGATGGCGTCGATGGAATTCTCAAAATGCTTGAGCAGGACCTTGCGCCGTTTGGGCCCGACGCCGGGGATGGTTTCCAGCCGGCTGGAGAGGCTTCGCTTGCTGCGCTGTTTCCGATGGCTGGTGATGGCGAAGCGGTGCGCCTCATCGCGGACGCGCTGCACCAGATAAAGCGCTTCGCTGCGGCGCGGCAGCAAGATCGGATCGGCATGATCGGGCGTGAAAATCTCCTCAATGCGCTTCGCCAGCGACGCCAGGGGCACGCGATCGGACAAGCCGAATTCTTCCAGCACTGCGCGAGCCACATTGAGCTGCCCCGTCCCGCCATCAATCAGCAGGAGATCGGGCAGGCGGCGCCAGGTTTCATCGCGATCGACGCCGTCAGGCGCGAGCTCCGCCTCAGCCTCGACCGCGCGCTTCCAACGCAGGAAACGACGGGTCAGCGCTTCGTTCATGGATTGATAATCATCCGAGCCGCTGTGTGAAACCGTGCGGATGTTGAAACGGCGGTACTCGCTTTTGCGGGCGACGCCGCGCGTGAAGACCACCCGGCTGGCCACGATGGCCGTGCCCTGGGTCGTGCTGATGTCAAAGCATTCGATGCGGTTGGGGATGCGCGGCAGCTTGAGCGCCTCCTGCAATTCCGCCATCGCCCGCTCATGCTTGGTCGTGTCAGCTTCATATTGAGCGCGCATCATGTGCAGGCTCTCGAGCGCGTTCTCCTGTGCCAGGCCGATGAGTTTGCGTTTGTCGCCCCGCTGGGGCACGTGAATCGTCACTTTGGAGCTGGCGCGTTTGTCGCTCAGCCAGCGTTCCAGGATGCGCGCTTCTTCAACTTCATTGGGCAGGATCAGCTCGCGCGGGATATTGCTGGAGGAAGCGTAGAACTGGCTGATGAATTGTTCCAGCACGGCGGCGTCGCTTTCGTCTTCGGTATTGTCCATCGCGCGCGAATCACTGCCAATGAGCTTGCCGTTGCGGATGAACATGATCTGGACGGTGGCGTCGCGGTCGTCGCGGGCCAGGGCGATGACATCGTGATCGGTCATGTGTTTGCCGACGGCTTTGTGCTTGTTGGTGATGAAGTCGATCGCCCAAAGCTGATCGCGGATGGCGGCCGCGCCCTCAAAATTGAGCGCCGCCGACGCGCGCGTCATTTCGCCCTCGAGGCGCTTGCGCACATGTTCCGCCCGGCCGCTCAGCACATCCATCAGCTCTTGAATCATGAAGCGATACTGATCGCGGTCGACGGCGCCGATGCAGGGCGCGTTGCAGAGTTTGATGTCGTGGAAGAGGCAGGCGCGCTCGTCGCTGCCGGTGATCTCGCGGTCGCAGGTCAAATAGGGGAAGGCTTTGCGCAGATCCCGCAGCGTCTTCTGCACCACCCACATGGCGGAATAGGGACCGAAATAACGCGAGCCGTCATCGACGACGCGGCGCGTGGTTTCCACTTTGGGAAAAGCGTCGCTCCAGCCAACGCGGATATATGGGTAGCGCTTGTCGTCTTTGAGCTCGATATTGAAGCGCGGACGGTGTTTCTTGATCAGCGTCTCTTCGAGGATCAGCGCCTTGACTTCATTTTCGGTGATGATGAAGTCGATATCGGCGACCAGCCCGCGCATCCGCAGGGTCTTGCTGTTGCCGTCGGCCTGGGTCGTGAAATAGCTGCGGACGCGGTTGCGCAGGCGCTTCGCCTTGCCGACGTAGATCACCTTGCCTTTGGTGTTCTTCAGAAGATAAACGCCCGGCTTGGCCGGCAGGTTCTTCAGGATCGTTTCAATATGAGCTGGTTTTTGATAGAGCATCAGAGGGGATTCGGAGTTCACAACGCGACGAAACATAACTTATTCTAGCATGATCCGCGCCCAGCCGATACGCTGCTCCGGCGCGTTTGCAGGGCAATCGCTTCAAATTATTTTTCAACACAGAGGACACAGAGTTCAGCTAGTTTCTGACGACAATTCCTACAGATCCACCGTTTTGAATATGGCAAAGTTGCCAGAGAAATTTCATTTGCCGCTCAACAAATAAAGTTGAACTAAAACATGAGCATATATTTTGTTTTTCTCTGCGATCTCTGCGTTCTCTTATTTAATGAACCTGCCAAATTCCATCTGCAATCATAGCGAAATTTGTAGGGGCGAGACGGTGGCTCGCCCTCCCGCCACACACAGGCCTGCGGGCGTTTCAGCGAAACGCCCCTACAGACTCCTATTTTGCGGTTTCATTATATTGCGTGAGCCGAGATGTGACTCGCGGGCGGCTGTAGTTAAATTTTAGTTTGAGTTTGTATCAGTGAGTTTCATCATTTTGAAGCGATTGCCTTAGGCGCGTTTGGACTCAACAGGGAAACATGGATGCGGTATGCTGGCAGTTGGGGCGAGCATGTGAAGCGAGCGCGATGAACCAGCATATTGCAATTATGGAACGAGAAATCGTCGAAGCCTTGCGCGCCGCTGACCCGGCTGTCAAACGTCTGATCGACGGCACCGTCGGCGGTGGCGGGCACACGCTGGCGCTATTGCGCGCCGGCATTGACGAAGCGCTGGGCATGGATCTGGACGAGAGCGCCATCGCCCAGGCCAACGCGCGACTGGCTGAATTCGGCGAGCGCGTCAGCTTAGCCCACAGGAGTTACACAACGATGGCGGACGCGGCCAGCGCATTGGGCTGGCAGGCGGTCGACGCCATTCTGCTGGACCTGGGCCTGTCCTCGCTGCAGCTTGATGATAAGGCGCGGGGCTTCTCCTTTCGCTTCGATGCGCCGCTGGATATGCGATTTGATCGGGACCAGGGCGAGACGACGGCGCAGGACTTGGTCAATAACCTGCCGGCGGCCGACCTTGCCGGGCTCCTCTTTCGCTACGGGGAAGAGCGGCAGGCGCGCAGAATCGCCGGCGCCATCGTCGAGCGGCGTCCGATCCAGACGACGCGTCAACTGGCTGAGCTGGTGGCGCGGGTCAAAGCAAGGCCCGCCCGTGGTTCGGCGCGCATTCACCCGGCGACAAGAGTGTTTCAGGCGCTCCGCATCGCCGTCAACGGAGAATTGGATGCGCTTGAGCGCGTCCTTCCCATCGCCGTTGATTTGCTCCGTCAGGGCGGGCGCCTGGCGGTGATCAGCTTTCACAGCCTGGAAGATCGTATTGTCAAGCAGAGTTTCAAAGCGCTTTCGACCAGCCGGGTCGCGCCGCCGGGCATGGCTTCCATCGGGCAGCGGGTTGCGCGGGTCAGTCTGGTCAATCGCAAGCCGATTAGCCCGACGGAGGAAGAAGTCAAGGCCAATCCGCGCAGCCGCAGCGCCAAGCTCCGCGTTGTCGAAAAGTTGGAATGGGCTTGATGGCGAGTTGCGTGATATCCCGAATTTGATACATTGGTAGGCATATAGCGCGTTACCGCCGCGGCATTGACGGTGAGGCTTTCCCGCTCAACAGTTGTTACAGTCTTATGCCACAAACCTGGCTTCAGCATACCTTCAGCCGCAAGCGCTTTCAGACGCGCAATCAGGCGACAGCAATGGCGATTTTCGGCGTTGCGATTCTGTTAATCCTGGGCGGGCTTTATCTGTCGCAGGTGGCGTCATTCGCCATTACCAACCGCTCGATCGAAGACTTGATAAGCCGCCGCGATCAACTGAAGCGTCAGAACGAGCAGCTCATCGGGGAGATCGCAAGTTTTCGCACAGTGCCGCGCCTTTTCGAGCGCGCCGTTGAGATTGGCTTTCGCCCGGCGAACAACAGCGATATCGATTACATCCTGTTGGAGGGCTATAATCCGCAGCGAGCGGCGGCGCCAAGCGAACTGACAGCGCGAAGCGAAGCGGGGGGCGCGGCGCCCGCCTACGATGAGACATTCAGCGGCTGGCTGGAGCGGCAATTCGCCCTGCTGCGAGATCAGTTCGAAACCTTTGGCAAGTGACGCGAGCGATGCAAGAATCTTCAGCACAGCAAGCGACGATTCAGGCCAGGTTGCCCTTTGTAGCAATCTTCTTGATATTGATGGCCGCCTACCTCGTCATTAACCTGGCGAATTTCCAGTTCTTCCCCCGGTCCGTGCGGCAGGAACTGGAGAAGATCGGCAGCTCCATCACGAATACGACGCTGCGCGTGCCGGCCGAGCGCGGTCTGATCTTTGACCGGGACGGCGAGCCGCTCGCCTTCAACATCGTGCAATACCGCCTCGGCGTGAGCCCCGCCCTCGTCGCGGACGCCGACAGCCTGAGCAGTCAAGTCGCGGAAATCCTCGACATTGATGAATTCGAGGTTTATCGCAAAACAATCAGTGAAAATATATGGGAATTTGTAGCCGGTCCAATTTCGGCGGAGAAAGGGCAGGCGCTGGCCGCGCTTGATGAAATCTCGCTCGGTCTCGAAGAGATCCCCAAGCGATTCTATCCGCAAGGGACGCTGGCCGCCCACGTGATCGGCATCGTGCTCAATGAAGGCCTGGTGGGCTCGCTCGGTGTGGAAGGCGCCTACAATGACACCCTGGCCGGGCGCGTGCTGGATCTGTCGGTCAGCAATGTTCCCTTTGACTTGCCTGAAGACAGGCCGGCGGAGCAGCGGGGCCAGGATATCGTGCTGACGATCGACCGTGACATTCAGTTTTGGGTTGAAAGCGAATTGAAAACGGCGGTGGATGAATATCGCGCCTTTCGCGGCACGGCCATCGTGATGAACCCGCGCAATGGCGATGTCCTGGCCTTGGCAAATTACCCAACGATGGACCCCAACAATTTCCTCGATGTCGAAGATCCCAGTTTGCTTGAAAACGCCGCGGTGCAGGAGACCTATGAACCGGGATCAATCATACAAGCGCTGACCGTCGCCAGCGCGCTGGAAAGAGGCGCCATTACGCCCTACTGGACCTACAACGATACAGGACAGTTATCGGTAGGCGGGCGCGATATTTGGAACCGGCATTTCCAATCGCACGGCAGTACAGACGCGGCGACGATTCTGATCCGATCGCTTAACGCGGGCGCGGCGACGATCAGCCTGCAAATGGGCACGGAAGACTTCTACAGTATGATGCGCGCCTTTGGCCTGGGGCAGGCGACCGGCGTCGGGCTCTTCGCCGAAGATCCCGGCGAAGTCAGGATAGAGGGTGAAACCAATTGGAATGAAAGCTACCTCGGCTTCAATAGCTTCGGCCAGGATATGAAGGCCACATCGATGCAATTGATCACGGCCTTTGCGGCGATAGCCAATGACGGTGTCATGCGCCAGCCGCGCATCGTGCGTCAGGTGATCAGCGAAGACGGCGTCGAAGAGGCGCGGCCGACAACGGTGCGCCGGGTCTTGTCGGCGGAGACGGCCGCCAGCATGCGAGACATGCTGATTCGCGTTGTGCGCGAAGGCGCGCCGGGCGCCTACATGCGCGGATACACCATCGCCGGCAAGCCGGGCACCGCCTGGATATCAACCGCGGTCGGTCAGGAGTATGGCCCCCATTCTTCGATTGTTACTTTCGCCGGCTTTTTCCCGGCTTATGACCCCGAGGTCGTGATATTTGTTAAGCTGGACCGCCCCAATGAATATTATGGTTACAATGTAACGCCTCATGTATTCAGGCGAATTGCAGACCGAATCGTGATTCTGCTGGAAATTCCCAATGATGAAGTCCGCAGTCGCCTGGAGGCGGCGGAGACGGACATCGTCGTCGCCGGAAGCTAGGTTAGGGCCGCAGATGGACGGGCAATTACCACTGGCGCTCAGTGTGGGCGGGGCGACCTTCTTGCTGGGCGTCATCTGGGGCGGTCCATTCGTCGCGATTATGCATCGCTTCAAGCTGGGCAAGCAGATCCGCGCCGAGCTGATGGACAGCCATCATGTCGACAAGATCGGCACGCCGACGATGGGCGGGATCATGATTATCCTGCCGGCCATTGCGGTGACGCTTTCGCTCAACATCTCGCGCATCGTCGAGGTCGGTGAAGGGCGCAGCATTCTGCTGCCCATTATTGTGCTTATTGGCTTTGCCATGCTCGGCTTGATTGATGATTGGGAAGGCATACAGACATCGCGCGGCAATGTTGGCGAAGGGCTGTCAGGCCGGGCCAAATTCGCCTTTCAGATCCTATTGGCCCTCAGCGCCTCGACAATCATTTCTTATTTCGAGTTTTCCTTTGCCAACAGCCTGGAACTGCCGCTGATCAGCGTGGTTATACCTCTGCATCCGGCGCTTTTCGTCGCTATCAGCACCTTCATCATCGTGGCGACATCCAACGCGACCAATTTGACCGACGGGCTGGATGGGCTGGCGGGCATCATCACTGCCAGCGCATTCGGCGCTTATGGCGTCATCGCCTTCCTGCAAGATCAGATCTTCATGGTGGAGCTGTGCTTCGTCATCGTGGGCGCCTGCTTCGCCTTTCTCTGGTACAACGCGCACCCGGCGCAGCTCTTCATGGGCGACACCGGATCGCTGGCGCTGGGCGCGACGCTCGGCACAGTTGCGGTGATGACGGGCCAATGGCTGCTGCTGCCGGTCATCGCCATCGTGCCGGTCATGGAGATCTTAAGCGTTCTCCTGCAAGTCGCCTCGGCCAAGTTCAGCCGCCGCTTTTATGGCGTCGACATACGGCCCTTCCGCCGAACACCCATCCATCATCACTTTGAACTCGGTGGCTGGAGCGAAACGCAAATCGTGCAGCGCTTTTGGCTGATCGGCATACTGAGCGCATTCGTCGGCGTCGCGCTGGCGCTGCTGTAGCGTTTGGCGCGCGTTCGGGCGACCTGGCAAGTCACCCCCACAATTTCCCCATAAAGAAGGCTCCCATCCTCTGACATTTGGCGCTTTGGCGTCGTATCACAAATGTCCATTGCACTATAATTGAGGATGTTTGCTCAGTTTCGCCGATTCTGTAGACGGATATTGAGGTATGGTTGGGCGGGATGCCCTGGCCGGCAAGCGGGTTGTCATCTTCGGTTTTGGGCGCCAGGGCCGGGCGCTGGCCCGCTGGCTGCCGAGCGTGGGCGCCGAAGTCACGGTGACGGACAGCCGCGGCGCGAAAGCATTAGGCTTGCGGCGGCGCGATTATCCCGGTGTGCGCTTCTTTGTGGGCGGGCATCCGGATGACGCATTGATCGGCGCTCGCTGCATCTGCGTCTCCGCCGGCGTCCCGCTGGATTTGCCTGTTCTGCAGTTGGCGCAGCAGCGCGGCATCCCCTTGACCAATGACGCGCAGCTCTTCCTCGAGCGCTGTCCCGCGCCGGTCATCGGCATTACCGGCAGCGCCGGCAAAACGACGACGAGCGCATTGGTCGCCAAAATTGTGGAGGAGGCGGGTTACAAGGTTTGGCTGGGCGGCAATATCGGCAATCCGCTAATCGAGGACCTGTCGAAGATCGACGCGGATGATATCGTCGTCATGGAGTTATCCAGCTTTCAACTGGAGCTGATGAGCTTGAGCCCGCGCGTGTCCGCCGTGCTCAATCTGACGCCAAACCATCTCGACAGACACGGCAGTTTTGAGCGATACGCCGCCGCCAAAGCCAACATTCTGCGTCATCAAACGGCGGCCGATGTGGCCGTGCTCGGTTGGGATGACGCCGGCAGCAAAGCCTTTGAGCAAATCATAGCGGGAGAATTATCCGCTTTCAGCCGCTACGAGATGGTGCCGGACGGCGCCTTCATGCTGGGCAGCCGGCTCCTTGTCGCCGGTTCCGCCAGCTACGACGCCAACCCGCATGTTGTATGCGTTCGCGAGGACATCCCCCTGCGCGGCGATCACAACGTCTTGAATGCGCTGGCCGCTTGCGCCATCGCCGGATCGATGGGCCTGGCGATTGATCGACCGGGCGTCATGCCGGATGTGATGCGCAAAGCGATTCGCCGATTCAAAGCGGTGGAACATAGATTGGAAACCGTGCGCGCGCTGGCCGGCGTCACCTGGGTGAATGACAGCATCGCTACTGCGCCGGAGCGCCTCTTGGCGGCCCTCGCCAGTTACGATGATCCGCTCGTGCTGCTGATTGGCGGCGCGGACAAGGACTTGCCCTGGGAGACAGCGCTTCAATTCGCGCTGCGCAAGGCGCGTCACATCGTCGTATTCGGCGAAGAAGGCGATAAGCAGGTGGCGACCAAGGTGATGCGGCTTCTGGGCAAGCTGCGCGTCGGCCCGGATCAAGTGTCGCGAGCGCAATCGCTGGCGGAGGCAGTACAGCAAGCGGCGGCGGTAGCGCAGGCCGGTGACATTGTGCTGCTCTCGCCGGGCGGCACCAGCTATGACGCCTATGCGGATTTCGCTGAGCGCGGCGAGCACTTTCGTCAATTGGTATCTCAACTATAATGGCTTATACCTGCATGCCTTGCAGGGGCGGCGCATCATATCGCCCGCCTTGGGAAAAGGGATTGCATGACTGAGCGCGCCATTCATGACGCCCGGCAAAGGCGCATCCGCCGCAGGATTCGCCGCGGCGCGGGCTTCGCCGTCACCGATGACGAGGGACCCCGTTCTGTCAGTTTTCAACGGCGGCGCCTCTTGGCCACGTTGGACAAGCCGATGGTGGCGGTGGTCGTCCTGCTGCTGGCCATTGGATCCTTGATGGTGTTCAGCTCCACCTGGGATTGGAGCAACAATACCTACGGCAGCGCGTCCGGTTTCTTCGTTGAGGAGCACTTGAGAAATGTTGTTTTGGCCATCCTGGCGCTGATAATCTTCGCCACCGTGGATTATCGCTTTTGGAAGCGGTTCGCCTTCTGGCTGCTGCTTATGACGATCGTTTTGCTGGTCGCGGTATTGGAATTCGGCGAGGTGAGATTCGGCGCCCAGCGTTCCTTCGCCGGCGGAAGGTTTCAGCCGGGCGAGCTGGCGGAGTTCATCATTGTGCTATACATGGCGGCCTGGCTCGGCTCGAAGAATACACGAGTTGACAGCGTCTTTCACGGTCTGCTGCCCTTCTTGATAGTCGTCGGCACGGTCAGTTTTTTGATTGTGGACCAGCCCGACATCAGTTCGGCCGCGATTGTCGCGCTGACCGCCAGCGTCATGTATTTTGTGGCGGGCGCCAATCTGGTGCAAATGGCTGCCGTCAGCGGCATTGCCGGCGCGGTGAGCCTGGTCGTTATCGAGAGCTGGCCCTATGCCCAGCGCCGCATCGCCGATTTCGTCGCCGGCTTTAATGACGTGACTTTATCGGATTACCACACGCTGCAAGCGATAACAGCCTTCTTGCGCGGCGGCTGGTTTGGGGTGGGCATCGGGCATTCGGAACAGAAATTCGGCGCGCTGCCGGCGCCCCATACGGACAGCATCTTCGCCATCATTGGTGAGGAATTGGGCGTCTTGGGCGCGGCCATTGTGGTGACGCTCTACATTGTCTTCGCCATCCGCGGCTTCCAACTGGCGCGCCGGGCGCAAGACAGTTTTGGCTCCCTGCTCTGCGTCGGCTTCACCTCCTGGGTGATCATTCAGGCGCTGCTCAATATCGCCGTCATGACCGGCGCGATACCGTCCACCGGCGTGCCGCTCCCGTTCATCAGCTTCGGCGGGTCCTCGCTGATGGTGGTGATGATCGGAGTCGGTTTGATGCTGAGCGTCAATCGAGTAGCGACCCGGCAGAAGGCAAGCTCTGAACGGAGAAGCGACATTGCGAGTTTTGATCGGAGCTGGCGGAACCGGCGGGCACGTGTATCCCGCGCTGGCGACCGCCCAAGCACTGTTGCGGGACAGCAGTGAGGCGCGCCAACTGTATTTTGTGGGCGCGGCCGGCGGCATGGAAGTGGCGCTGGTTCGGGAATCGGCGCTCGGCTTCAGCGGCTGTCACCAAGTTTTGGCCGGCCCGCTGCACGGCGTGCATCCGCTGCGCGCGTTGGTCAGCCTCGTCAAGCTGAAAATCGGCACTGGGCAAGCGCTGATCAAGCTCATGCGGATAAACCCTGATGTGATTCTGCTGACCGGCGGCTGGGCGAACCTGCCCGTGGCTTTGGGCGCGCGCATGCTCCGCATTCCCGCCATTCTCTATCTGCCCGATATCGAACCGGGATTGACGATTAAAGTCCTGCAGCGATTTGCGGCGAAGGTCGCCATCACGGTCGAGGCATCGGCGCGCTATTTCCCGCAAGGCAAAACGATCGTGGTGGGCTACCCATTGCAGGAAAACCGCCTGAACGCCACGCGGGAACAGGCGCTCGAACGCTTCAAGCTGGATGCCTCGCGCAAGACCCTGTTGGTCTTCGGCGGCAGCCGCGGCGCGCGCAGCATCAATATCGCCCTGGGCGAGCAGCTCGGGCGCCTCGTGGCCGACGGCATCCAGATCCTGCATGTCACTGGCGAGTTGGATTGGGAGCGCGCCATGCGGGAGGCGGGCGACTTGCAAGCGCATCCCGATTATCAGGCCTTTCCTTATTTGCATGACGATATGGCTTTGGCATTCGCCGCCGCTGATCTGGCGCTTTGCCGCGCCGGCGCCAGCACCCTGGCTGAACTGCCGCTATTCGGCTTGCCGGCGATACTCGTACCCTACCCTTATGCCTGGCGCTATCAGAAAGTGAATGCCGATTACCTCAGCGATCGCGGCGCGGCCATCCGGCTGAATGACGAAGACCTGCCGGCCAGGCTGTATGATGAAATCACCAATCTGATGCAGGACGAGGCGCGTCTCCGCGAGATGGGCAGGCGCTCGCGGACGCTGGCGAACCCCGACGGAGCCGCCAATCTGGCCAAGCTGCTAATCAAAACGGGCGGCGCCTGACATGCTCGAACTGGCGACGCTCGTCTGGCTCTTCGTCCTGGTCTTCGCTGCGATCGGCCTGGGGCGCGGCTGGACCAAAGAGGTTATCGCAATGGCGGGCATCACGCTTGGTCTGTTCGCCCTGCATCAGTTTGACGCCGTCCTTCGGGAGCAAGTGCTGGCGAATGTCTCGGCTGGCGGGAAGTTTCTGTTTCAATGCGCGGTCTTGCTGATCATCGCTTTTTTCGCCTATCAAACGCGGGCGCTCAGGGGCGGCGGGGGCAGCGAGCCTGACAATACGGGGCGCGACGCGCTGCAATCGAAAGCGCTGGGCGGCATCGTTGGCGCGCTCAACGGCTATTTGCTCAGCGGTTCCGTCTGGTACTTCATGCATATCAACGACTACCCGCTCGCTCCCTATATTGAAGCGCCAGCGGCCAGTTCGCTCAGTCAAGGCACGGTGAGCAATTTGCCGCTATTCGTCCTGGCGAGCGGGCCGGGAACGCCGGGGGAGCTGCTGTCGCTGACGGTTATTGCCTTGTTTATTACTGTGCTGGTGTTGATTTAGGCGCATATTCGGATTCACGCATGATTAGCCTGCTCTCGTTGATGTGGACGGCCGCCGTGTTCTTTGCGCTCGTGGGGGCGCTGCGCGGCTGGCGGCGCGAATTGCTGGGCACGCCCGGGATCCTGCTCGGCTTCTTCGCCATCTTTCAATTCGACAGCCTGCTGCGAGGCAGCCTGTATCTTCTGCTGACTGACGAGCAGCGCTTTCTCTTGCAGATGGCGCTTTACCTGGGCGCGATCCGGCTGTCTTATCGCAGCCGGATGGCCTTCCGCGAAGATGCGCAAGGGGGCAAACTGAGAGACATGATTTTCGGCGGCGCGGTCGGTTTCTTCAATGGCTACATTTTTGCCGGCTCGACCTGGTATTTTCTGGATATCAACCGCTATCCCTTTCCGCAGCTGCTGTCGGCGCCGGCCGATGCATCGGTCAGTTTTCTGGGCGCGGGCGCGCTGCCTGTCGTCCTGCTCGGCGGCGGCCTGGCCGGGGGCGGGGGCCTGCTTGCCCTCTCCGTTCTCGCCATTCTGGCGGTCGTCATGATATTCACTTAATGCGATTTGTATTATGATCAAAGGAAGGCTTGCGAGCGAAATGGCGCAACTGCAACCCGGGCAGCGCATTCACTTCATCGGGATCGGCGGGGCCGGCCTCTCGGCAATCGCGCGGATTTTGCTGGAGCGCGGCTACGCGGTCAGCGGCTCGGATTTGCAGGGAGGTCCCCTAACGGCGGCTTTGGCGGCGGACGGCGCGCGCGTTTACCGCGGTCATGACGCGCGTTACGTCCAAGGCGCGGACATCGTCCTGGCGACATCGGCGGCGGCGGCAAATCACGTTGAGATTCAAGCAGCGCGCGCGCTGAACATTCCCGTATACAATCGCAAAGCCTTCATCGGGGCAGTCCTGCGGGACAGCGATACGATTGCCGTGGCCGGCGCCCATGGCAAGACGACGACGACATCCATGATCATCCATATCTTGAATAGCGCGGGCAAAGACCCAAGCTTCATCGTCGGCGGCCAGCTGGCGGGATCGGGCTTGAACGCGGGCCTTGGAGCGGGCCCGTCTTTCGTCATCGAAGCCGATGAATACGACAATATGTTTCACGGTTTGCAGCCTGATCTAGCCATCGTCACCAATATAGAGCACGACCATCCTGACTTCTTCAAAACAGAAGTTGAGATGCGGGACGCCTTCCGCCAATTTGTCAACCGTCTGGCGCCGGGCGGCGACCTGGTCGCTTGCGCCGATGACGATGCCGCGCTTTTATTGGCTGATGAACGGCGGCGGGCCGGCGGCATGGCGACGACCTACGGCATGGAGAATCCGGCGGCGGATTGGCGGCTGATTGATATGGGAGACACCGGCGGGACCGTGACAGCCACACTTGAGCAGCATGGCAGCCCGCGGGCGGCGCTCCGGCTGGGCCTGCCCGGCGGGCACAATGCGCTCAATGCGCTGGCGGCCATAATCGCGGCCGACAAACGCGGCGTGAGCCCTGAGGAAAGCGCCCGATTTCTGCAAAGCTTCCGGGCGACGGCGCGCCGCTTTGAAATCCGCGGCGAACGCGACGGCGTGATCGTGATCGACGACTACGCGCACCACCCCACGGAAATCAAAGTCAATATCGAGGCCGCTCGGCTGCGCTATCACGGGCATCAAATCTGGGCGATCTGGCAGCCGCATACATATTCGCGAATCCAGCAATTCTGGTCCGGCTTCGTCAATGCCTTCGCGGAGGCGGATTCCGTCCTCCTCACGCCCATTTACGCCGCCCGTGAAGCGCCGATTGAAGGCATCACGAGCGAGGCATTGGCCGAGGCCATGGCGTCGCATCGCTCGGCATCATACGTTCCCACATTCGAGGATGCCGTCGACGCGCTGATCCGCCGCGTCCGGCCGCCGGCTGTCCTGCTGATTTTCAGCGCGGGCGACGCCAATCTCATCGCCGATATGTTTCTCGACGCGGGGTACTAGGCCCGATGTCGGCGCTGGAGCCGCCCTTGATGGAAGGGCTGCAAGAAATCCGGCCCTTGGCGCGTTATACCGCTGCGCGTCTCGGGGGGCCTGCCGACTATCTATACATCGCGAAAGATCCCGCTTACGGCGCCGCGCTTCAACTCATGCGCTGGGCTTGGCGGGAGGGAATCGATGTGACCGTCATCGGCGGCGGCGCCAATGTGCTTGTGTCTGACGCCGGCATCCGCGGCTTAACCATCATCAATCGAGCAACAGAAATCAGCCACGAAGATGAAGCTGATGAGGCCATCGTCAGCGCCAGCAGCGGAACCAATCTCATTCGCCTCGCCCGCTATTGCCAGGAGAACGGGCTCAGCGGCATGGAGTGGGCGATCGCCGTGCCCGGAACGGTCGGAGGCGCCGTCGTCAACAACGCCGGCGCGCACGGGGGAGATGTCGCCAGCTTTCTGACGAGCGCCTTTGTGATCGGAGCCATGGGCGGCGAGCGCTGGTACGAAGCTGAGGAATTGGACTACGCTTACCGCCATTCGCAGTTGAAAGAGCAGGCGGACAAACGCTTCTTCATCAAACAGGCGCGCTTCCTTTTAGAACGCGACGATCCAACGGCGATTCAGAAGCGGATGGAGCGCAACAATGATTTCCGGCGCCGCACGCAGCCGGCGGGCGCCAGCCTTGGCAGCATCTTCAAGAACCCGCCCGGGGACTTTGCCGGCCGTCTGGTGGAGGCGGCTGGGCTGAAAGGGGCCCGCGTCGGTTCGGTGCAAGTCTCCCCCGTCCACGCAAATTTCTTCATCAATTCGGGCGCCGCCGCCAGCGCTCGCGACTACTATCAACTCATTTGCCTGGTGCGCGAACGGGTCAAAGAAGTCTTCGGTCTGTCGCTGGAGCTTGAGATTCAGCTGCTCGGCGAATGGGATTGATATTGCGCGCCAGGCCGTTTGCGCCCTATTTTGAGCAATAGTACACTGAATACCGAATTGAACGACGGCGGCATCAAGCAGCCTTTGGAAGACCCCGAGTGCTTAGTCACGTTCAAGCTCATAGACGGCAACCGGATCGACCGCCCGGCGTGCTGCATCGGTTTGCGCCCGGTACGGCGCCCAAGCGGGCGGCGCCGGCGCGCGGCCGACGCAGGCGGGCATTTTCACGTTGGCGCTTGACCAGCGCGTTTATGTTTGTCCTGTTCGGGGTGATACTCGTTCTGTTCTTTTCCAGCGATGTATTCTATGTGCGGTCGATACAGGTCCGCGGCAACGATTATGTAAACCGCGAGGAGGTCTTCGCCTTTGCCGATATCGCCGATTTTCACATGTTCTGGCTGGACCCGGAAGAAATTCATCAAAGCGTATTGCGTTCGCCTTCGATCGCGGATATCTCGGTAGAGCTTGGATGGCCGCCAAACCTGATAACGATCATCGTGCAAGAAAGGCAGCCCACCCTCATCTGGGCAGACGCCGCCGGCGAAACCTGGCTCGACATACAGGGACGGGCGATGCCGGCCCGCGCCGAGATGCCGAATCTGCTGCATATTCATCTCGCGGCGGGCGATTACGGCGGGCCCATGCCCCGCGCCGAAGATTTCACCGGCGACATGGTGTTGGGCGCGCTGAAACTCAAGGAGATTCTGCCCGAAGGAGAGCACCTGAGTTTCCATCCCGTGCACGGTCTTGGCTGGACAAATGAATTGGGTTGGCAAATATGGATGGGCAGCGACTCGGCCGCTGTCATGAGCGAGAAAGTCAAACTGTACGATGTGCTGGCGGAGAATTACAGCAGCCGCGCTATACCTGTTGCCGAGCTGAATATCGCGAATCCCGAGGCGCCATTCTACCGCGTAATATGGGGGCTTTAAATCCACATGGGTGACTTAGTAGTAGGCCTTGATGTTGGCACACAAAAAATCTGCACGATCGTCGGCGAGGTCCGGCCGGAAGATGTCTATGTGGTCGGTTTGGGCATTGAACCCAGCGACGGGATGAAGAAAGGCGTCGTCAATGACGTTGGCGCGCTTTCTTCCGCCATTGCCAAGTCCGTCCGCAAAGCGGAGAAATCCAGCGGCTATGATATTAACCGGGCCTTTGTGAGCGTGGCGGGCAGTCATATCACCTCGCTGACCAGCCGCGGACTGGCGACCATCGCCGGCTCGCGCAGCGTGGGACCTGAAGACCTCGACAAGGCGATGAGCGTCGCGCGCAATATCGCCATTCCGCACAACCGCGAGATCTTGCACGTGGTGCCGCGCAGCTACACGCTGGACGGCCAGGAAGGCATCCGCAGCCCCCTTGGCATGCACTGCTTCCGGCTGGAGGTGGACGCCCATATTATCACCGCCTCAACCACCAGCCTGGCCAACCTCGAAGACGCGGTCGAGTCAGCCGGCGTATTAGTGGACCGCTTCATTCTCAATCCGCTGGCGGCCGGCGACGCCGTCTTGACCGACCATGAACGCGAGATGGGCGCGGTGGTGATTGACATCGGCGGCGGCGCGACCGATCTTGCCATTTTCATAGACGGCACGGTTTGGCATACGGCCATCATCCCGGTCGGCGGCAACCACGTCACGCAGGACATCACCTATTGGATGCGCGTGCCCTTTGGCCTGGCGGAGCAGGTCAAGGTACAGCGCGGGCATGCCGATATGAACGCGGTGAGCGAATCAGAAGTTTTCCCCGTGGAGCCATTCGGCGGCGAGATACTGCCCGTGTCACGGCGCGATCTGGCGATGGTCATTGAAGCGCGCTTTGAAGAGATATTCGAGTTGGTGGAAAAAGAGATTAAACGGTCCGGATATGCCGGCCTGCTGCGGGCGGGCGCGGTCATCACCGGCGGCAGCTCCCAATTGCCCGGTTATCGCGATTTGGCCTCCCGCATCCTGAATGTGCCGGTGCGCCTGGCCCACCCGGAGAAAATCACCGGCATCGCGGACGCGCTCAAAAGCCCGGCCTACAGCACAAGCGTGGGATTGCTGCGGCTTGGGCTGGAAATGGACGCCATGATTGAGCCGGAAGCGGTAGATGCGATGGGCCTGCCGGTGAACCAATGGGGCCGCCGGATGAATGAGATTCTGCGGCGATTTCTGCCGCAAGATGATTGAGAAATCCGCATAAGAATTGTCCTGAATTATTGCCTCTTATTTGATTTGCACATGCGGGCAATACGCGTACAATGAGCAATTGAAAGAGTCGCACACGTTCTCTTGGCGTGCTGATACACGAGGGTAGACATTATGGTCAATGATTTGATAACAGGGGAAAACTTCGCGCAGATTAAGGTCGTTGGCGTTGGCGGGGGCGGTGGAAACGCGGTCAATCGCATGATCAACGAAGGGCTGGGCGGCGTCGAGTTCATTGCGGTCAACACCGACAACCAGGCTCTGATGCTGTCCAAGGCGAAGACGCGCGTGCGCATCGGGGACAAGCTGACGCGCGGTCTTGGCGCCGGCGGCAATCCGGAAATCGGGCGCAAGGCGGCCGAAGAAAGCTCGGAAGATCTGCTCGAGGTCCTGCGCGGTTCCGATATGATTTTCGTCGCCTGCGGCATGGGCGGCGGCACCGGCACCGGCGCATCGCCGGTCATCGCGCAGATAGCCAAAGAGCTGGGCGCGCTGACGATTGGCGTGGTCACCCGCCCCTTCACATTTGAAGGCACGCGGCGGGCGCAGCTGGCCAAGACCGGCATTGAAGCGCTGAAGAGCCAGGTCGATACGCTGATCGTCATCCCGAATGACCGTCTGCTGCAAATGGCGGACAAGCGCTCGACGCTGCAACAGGCCTTCTCGCTGGCCGACGATGTGCTGCGCCAGGGCATTCAAGGCATATCCGAGTTGATAACCGTGCCCGGTTTAATCAATCTCGACTTCGCCGATGTGCGCACGGTCATGTCTGAAGGCGGCGCCGCTCTGATGGCGGTTGGTCGGGCGGCCGGCGATGACCGCGCTCGATCGGCAGCCGAAATGGCAATAACCAGCGGTCTGCTTGATGTGACAATTGATGGCGCGCGCGGCATTCTGTTCTCAATCACAGGCGGGAGCGACTTGACCCTTTTCGAAGTCAATGAAGCGGCCGCCATCATCAAAGACAGCGCCCATCCGGAATGCAACCTGATCTTCGGCGCGCACATTGACGAAAGCATGGGCGATGAAGTTCACATCACCGTCATCGCCACTGGATTCGAGCGCAGCCGCCTTGAGACAACCATGAAAGAAGCGGGCGCCTTGCCTATCCGCCAAAGCCATCCGCTGCCCAACCCGCCGTCGATACAGCGGCCGATCTATGAAGATGTCGAAGTCGACGCCTCCGGAGACGGCATGGCGGCCAGCAGCGGCGGCTCCGCGCCAGCAGGGCCGAACTCGCCCTTCCAGCGCAATCGCCTGGCGCCGCCCTCTCCGCCCCAGGAAGACCCGCGCACCTACGACAACATCGACCCCAAGAACACCGAGCTGCCGGCATTTCTGCGGAAGCGCAATCGCCGTCAATAAGCAGCGCGCAAGTTACGTACCTTCAAAAAGAGTGGGCTCTACCAGCCCACTTTTTTATTGATTGCCTCGACAAAAGGCTGTTGCGATTTTAGAACATTCGGTCTATCATAGAAGCGGCAATTATACTCTGAGTTCATTAAAGGAAGGACGAAACTCAAGTCAAAATCAACGAAGTTTCTTTCGCAAAGATGATGTTTCCATGCTATAAAAGTAAGCACCTTCCGTGAACCTGGATTCACGAATCAAAGTCCCATCGCGATACCCTGCATCAATGCGTAATCATGAACACAAAAGCGTTTCCGTATAGTCCCGATAGATGCCACTGCGCATTCGCCATTACCAGGATGTTCCCGTCATGATACAGCCGCAAGCAAGCACAAGCACATTGCACGAACTTGGTTACAAGATCTTCCTTGACCGCTACGCCCAAAAGGATATGACACGGACGAGTCTGGCAGTCGGCGACACTGTCATTGTGGTCGTCAACGCCAAGACCGGCCAGCGCGAGATCGGCCGGGTCAAAGAGATCGCCCTGCCCCAAGTCACCGTCACCCTGCTTGATGGCGAGGTCGTCGTGCGCGATCTCGAGCATGTGGACAAGCCTATCGAAACCGAGCCGGGGCAAATGATGGACCGGGTGGCGCGCGGCGTGGCGGCGGTAGAAGACGGCGCGGCCAAACAGGACAAATGGAGCGGGAAATTCCGCTGGCTGCTGGATGACTGGAAGTTTGTGCCCGGCGGGCGCATCCTGACGGCGGCCGGCACCGACCAGGACCTGACCTATTACAATTGTTACGTCATCCCCTCGCCGCAGGACTCGCGCGAAGGAATCATGACGACGCTGGGGCAGATGACCGAGATTATGTCGCGCGGGGGCGGCGTGGGCATCAACCTGTCGACCCTGCGGCCGCGGCACGCCTATGTGAAAGGCGTCAACGGTCGATCAAGCGGCGCAGTCTCTTGGGGCGGGCTTTACAGTTTCGTCACCGGTCTCATCGAACAAGGCGGCAGCCGGCGCGGCGCGCTGATGCTGATACTCAATGACTGGCACCCGGATATCTTTAACTTCATCAACAGCAAGCGGCAATCGGGCAAGATCACCAACGCCAATATCAGCGTCGGCCTGTCCGACAAATTGATGGCCGCGGTCAAAGCTGACGCCGATTGGGAGTTGGCTTTCCCCGATACACGCGATCCCGATTATGACGCGCTTTGGGATGGCGATCTGGACACCTGGGTGGCCAGCGGGCGGAAGGTCCTGCCGTACAAGACGATAAAGGCGCGCGAGCTCTGGGACGCGATTATCGAAAGCGCCTGGGCGAGCGCGGAGCCGGGCGTTTGGTTCCGCGAGCGCAGCAACAAGATGGCGAACAGCTGGTATTTCAATCCGCAGATTTGCACCAACCCTTGCGGCGAACAGCCGCTTGGCGCCTTTTCGGTCTGCAATCTGGGCGCGATCAACCTGTCGCGCTTCTACGACGAAATCGCGGACGACGTCGCCTGGGACGAGCTGCGCCGGACGGTCGCCTATTCGACGCGCTTCCTCGATAACGTCATCGACACGACGCCTTATTTCTTCGAGGAGAATCGCAAGGTCCAGATGTCGGAGCGGCGCGTCGGCCTGGGCACGATGGGCGTTGCCGAATTGATGCTGAAGCTCGGCGTTCGCTACGGCAGCGATGAGTCAGTCGCGGTCATCGACGAAATCTACCGAACGATCGCCCTCACAGCCTACGAGACTTCAAGTGAACTGGCGCGGGAAAAGGGCGCTTTCCCGATGTTTGACGCCGAGAAGTTCCTGGAAAGCGGCTTCATGCAGGTGATGCCCGCCGGCATACGTGAGAAGATAGGGCGTGACGGCATCCGCAACGTTACCTTGCTGACGCAAGCGCCGACCGGCACCACCGGCACGATGGTCAATACGTCCACCGGCGTCGAACCGTTTTTCTCCTGGGTCTATTACCGCAAGAGTCGGCTCGGCTTGCATGAAGAGCAAGTGCCGATTGTGAGAGATTGGTACGAAGCGCATCCGGAAGCCGAAGCCTTGCCCGATTATTTTGTCACCGCAATGGACCTCTCGCCGCGGGAGCATATCAAAGTGCAAGGCGCCTTCCAGCGCTGGATCGACAGCGCCATCTCAAAAACCTGCAATGTGCCGAATGAATACACGGTTGAGGAAGTCAGCGAGCTTTATCAATACATGTACGAGCTTGGCTGC
This sequence comes from Chloroflexota bacterium, assembly GCA_028875245.1. Lineage (GTDB taxonomy): Bacteria > Chloroflexota > Anaerolineae > Aggregatilineales > Phototrophicaceae > UBA6055. The sequence goes on along the minus strand of JAPPEU010000032.1, from coordinate 21,418 downwards.
AAGGGCGGCACGATCTACCGCGACGGCAGCCGAGACGAACAGGTCTTGATGCTCAAAGGCGATGAGCGCGCCGAAAGCGAAATGGAGGACTTGCAGAGCGGCGAGGACACGGAGCCGGCCACGACGCCGCATCATGTGTATCCGCGGCCGGATATCTTGCATGGGCGAACAGTCAAGACCCAAACGCCCTTTGGCACGGCATACATCACTATCAACCACGATGAGCAGGAGAATCCCTTCGAGGTGTTCATTGCCATTGCCAAGGCAGGCACGGATATCCAAGCCGATGCCGAAAGCCTGGGGCGGATGATTTCCTTGCAGCTGCGCACGACCGCGCCGCATAACCGCCGCGATATGCTCAAGTTGGTCATCGAACAGCTGCAAGATATTGGCGGCGCCCGCCCGATCGGCTTCGGCCCGAAGCGCGTGCTGTCACTGCCGGATGCGGTGGCGCGCGTCTTGCAGATGGAGTTCTTCCCGGAGGATCAGCCGCAGCAACTGAACTTGCCCATTGAGCAGGCCAGCGGCGCCGGCGCCAAGTCCGACGATGCCGAAGCCGGCCCGTCGATGAACTCGACGATTTCGGGCGCCGATATGTGCCCGGCTTGCGGGACGATTACGTTGATCCGCGCCGAGAATTGCCGCAAATGTCTGAGTTGCGGCTACAGCGAGTGTTGAAGGAGAGGAACATCATGGCAAAAGGCAAGAATCAACATGTCACACCGACAGAAGGTGGTTGGAAAGTGATTGGAGCAGGTAACTCTCGGGCAACTAAGATTACGTCAACGCAGCAAGAGGCGATTGAAGTTGCGAGAGGAATTGCGGAAAATCAACAGTCTGAACTCTTGATTCATGGCCGCGACGGTAAAATCCGCGAAAGAAACAGCTACGGTAATGATCCTTATCCGCCAAAAGGATAAAACATTAGCAACTCAATATGAACAATCGACTCTTCTACGGCGACAATCTTGAAATCTTGCGCAGCCGCGAGTACTTCCCCGATGAATGCGTCGACTTGATCTATCTGGATCCGCCCTTCAACAGCAATCGCAACTACAACGTTCTGTTTCGTTCAGAGAGCGGCGCAGACAGCGAAGCGCAAATCACCGCCTTTGAGGACACCTGGCATTGGGGAGAGACCGCCGAAGCAACCTACCACGACCTGATCATAAGCGCCCCGGCGAAGGTATCGACCGCGATTGAAGCGCTGCTCAATCTGATTGACCGCAACCAGATGATGGCTTATTTGGTGATGATGGCCGCGCGCCTGGTGGAGCTTGACCGGGTACTAAAGCCGACGGGGAGTTTATATCTGCATTGCGACCCGACAGCCAGTCACTATTTGAAGATTCTGCTCGACGCGATATTTGACCCGAGGAATTTCAAAAACGAATTGATTTGGAAACGCACATCAGCGCACAATGACGCCAATCGGTTCGGGAAAATCCATGACGTCATTCTTTTCTATTCAAAGTCTGAGTACCCAAAGTGGAATAACATTTATCAGCCTTACGATGAAGATTATTTAGAAACTTATTATCGTTATCAGGACGATGACGGAAGACGGTGGATGTCCGGAGACTTGAGCGCGTCCGGCTTATCTGGTGGAGGATATGAATACGAATGGCATGGTGTGGTTCGCGTCTGGAGATGCCCAATCGAAACAATGCAACAGTTGGAAAACGAGAATCGCATCTATTACACAAGCAATGGCATAGCACGAATTAAACGATACTTGGACGAGTCTGAGGGGCAATTGACAAACGACCTGTGGATCGACATTGAAGCGTTGAGGTCGTGGCATAAGGAGCGATTAGGTTACCCCACACAGAAGCCAGAAGCCCTGCTAGAGCGCATCATCCTTGCGTCATCAAATGAAGACGACATTGTGCTGGATCCCTTTTGCGGATGTGGTACTTCAATCGCTGCCGCTCACAAGCTCAAGCGCCGCTGGATTGGTATTGACATAACGCACCTGAGCATCGCCCTGCAAAAGTATCGACTGCAAGATATGTTTGAATTGGTATCAGGACGCGATTACTCGGTCATCGGCGAGCCGCGCGCACTTGATGGGGCGCGAGAATTGGCGCGGGATTCCGCCAATGAAGGCCGTTATCAATTTGAATGGTGGGCGCTTTCGCTGGCGGGCGCGAAACCAGTAGGCGGTAGGGCTGGCTCGCGCAAAGGCAAGAAGGGCGCGGACAAAGGCATAGACGGCATCATCAATTTCTTTGAACGGGATGACAAAGGCAAAGCTATAGCGCGAAAAGTCATCGTGCAAGTCAAATCGGGCAAGGTAAGCGTCAAAGACATCCGCGAATTGAAAAGTACGGTAGACAGCGAGAAAGCGGCCATCGGTCTCCTCATAACTTTGGAGCTGCCTACGCAGAATATGCTTAGGGAGGCTCTAGAATCAGGTTACTACCTATCGGACTTCTGGCAACGCCGATACCGCCGTGTGCAAATTGTGACGGTTGGCGATTTGCTTGACGGCGCGTCGCTCGAATTGCCGCCACAGCATGGAACACACATGAAAGCCGAGCGCTTCACCCCAACGAAGATGGACTCAGCCGGCAAGTCGCAGCAGGGTCTGCTCTGAACTTGCGCTGACGTTCAAAGGATATCGCTGGAATGCAGAAGTCCGGAATCCGCAGGCGCATCAAGCGCTTCCTACTCTTCATCATTCTCGCCGCTCTGCTTTACTTCATCGGCTTCATCGCCGCGGTCCACGTCACCGGCTTGCAGGACGAGACCGAATCCGCCGACATCATCATCGTGCTGGGCGCGGGCTTGCGAGACGACGGCCGTCCCGGACCCGCGCTGACCCGCCGCAGCCGGCAGGGCGCCAATCTTTGGCATCAAGGCGTCGCGCCGCTGGTTTTGTGCACGGGCGGGCGGTCGGAGTATTATCCGCGCACGGAAGCGGCCGCCTGCCGCGAAATCCTGTTTGGGGCGGGCTTGCCGGCCGGGGCGATTTTGACTGAAAAGCGCAGCCGCAGCACGGAAGAAAACGCCATCTACAGCCGCCATATTCTGGACGACATGCGTCTCGCGCGCGCCGTTTTGGTCAGCGACAGTTATCATATGCTGCGGGCGCGCTGGCTGTTCCAGCTTCAGGGCATCGAGGTAATGACGAGCCCGGTTTCCCGAAATCGCATTCGCGGCGCCTTGGTTTACCCCTTGTCGCTGGCCCGCGAATTTATCGCCTTCAACTGGCAGATATTCAAGGAAGTCTTTCAGTTGCCGGTAACCCACATTCAAGGGATATGAGTCGCATCTGGCCCTAGGAGCAGCTTATGTCAGAATTTCTTTGCATCGGCGTACCCTATTATCTGGGCGAAGCGCTGCCGGAACGACGTGAAGTAGAAGCCCTGCGCAAAAGCGGAATCGCCGCCGAGCTCAATGCCGAGTGGCTGGAGATAGCGCCGGATTTCGCCGCCGTCGCTGATCCAGTGGTCGCCGTCAATCGCGCGCTGGCGACCGCGGTAGCGGATCATACCGAGCGAGTGCCGGTCGTTTTCGCCAATGATTGCACAAGCTGCCTCGGCATGGTCAAGGGTTTGGAGGCGCAGGCGCCCGCCATCCTTTGGTACGATTCGCATGGCGATTTCAATACACCGGAGACGACGCCCAGCGGGTTCCTTGGTGGTATGCCGCTGGCGGCTTTAGTCGGGCGCGGCAATCAACATCTGATGCGCGGACTGAATCTGGCGCCGATCAAGGAATCCGATGTCATCATAAGCGACGCGCGCAATCTCGATCCGGAAGAAGGCCTCATGCTGCGCGAAAGCGATGTCACGCTTTATGAAACGCTGGGCGATTTGCACGCGGCGCCGCTGCCGAATAAAGCACTGTACATTCACTTTGACACGGACGTCGTCGACTGCGCCGAGATGCCCGCCATGAGCTACCCGGAGCCCGGCGGTCCCTCTTTGGACGACAGCGTCGAGTCGCTCAAGCATGTGCTCGCGCGGGCTCAAGTGGCGGGAATCTTATTCAGCCTCTGGAATGGCACGCTGGATGGAAGCGCCGAAGCGATGGCCGCCACCCGTCGCCTGATCCACACGTTGATCTGAGCCATTATGACGCGCGGAAAACTGGATTCGATGAAAGCCGTCCAGCAACTTGCCACGAGAGGAAAACAAGCCTATCCTCATTAGAATATATCGGCCGACTGCACCTCCTTGCGTAGATCCCGAAACAAAAGAGGCGATCCGGATTTGTATACCGACAACGAGATCCTTTTTCCCCATTATGCCATTCCGGCGCTGCGCAACACGCGCGGCCGAGCCTGGACGGCGTTGATAGACCGCCTCGCCAGCAAATCCGAAACCAGTGTTGAGGTGATCGCCTTGATGTCCTTGATGATCGAGCTCAACGGATGCCTGGCTTGCGAGACGGACAGTTACCGCGCTATGCGGGGATGCGCCGCCTGCGCGCAGCAGACGCTTCGACGTTTCAAAGGCAGCGATGCGGAACTCATCAGTTTGTATGAGGCCTCGGTCGCCAAAATACGCGAACTCAAGCTCGCGCTGGTTGAATGACGCGGCCAATCCACGAACGGCGGTTGACAAGCCTAAATTGAACATGTTAAACTCCCAGCGCGTGGTACATGCCGCTGTGTTAGGGTTTAGAAGCATCTCAAGGAGAAGGGACGTGCGGCGATAGCAAACTCACCTTACAGGATCAACGGAAACATACGCGGTGTACGCGAAGTCCGGTTGATAGACGACAGCAATACGAATATCGGGGTAGTCAACATCCAATACGCGCAGGGCCGCGCCGATGATGTTGGCTTGGACTTGGTGGAAGTCGCGCCGAATGCCGAACCGCCCGTCTGCCGTATTATGGATTACGGCAAGTTTCAATACGAGCAGCGGCGCAAGGAGCGCAAATCCAAGAAGAACCAGGTCAAAGTAACTGTCAAGGAGATTCAACTGCGCCCCAAGACGGACGAGTATCATCTGCGATTTGACATCAAGCGGGCGGAAAAATGGCTGCTCGAAGGAAAAAAGGTCAAGTTCCGCGTGCGCTTTCGCGGGCGCGAGATTACCCATCAGCACATCGGTCGGGATCGGCTGGGCAGAATAGAGGATGAATTGAAGGACGTCGGCGTCGTCGAGCAGCGCCCAAACATGGAAGGGCGCGATATGCTCATGATCCTGGCGCCGATCAAGGACAACAGACAAGGTTCGGAGAAGCAATAGTGCCTCGCAAGAAAAAGAAGAGCAAATACAAGCTCAAGACGCATAAAGCGACCGCCAAGCGCTTTCGCATGACCGCGACTGGCAAGATCGTACGCACCAAGGGCGGCAAGAGTCACCTGCGCCGGCGCTCGTCCAAGCGCGTCAAACGGCAATGGGACAAGACGATGGAAGTTGGCGAAAAGGCGACGCAGCGCCGCATCCGTCGGTTGGCCCCGTATCTGGGCAAATACAAAGCGAATCCGCCAGCGTAGCTTTACAAAACATAGCGAAAAGCAAGGGCCCGGCGCCGCGTTCTGCCGGGTCTTTCATGTACGGAGAATAAACATGGCAAGAACAAAGACCGGCATCGTTCGCCGCCGGCGACACAAGAAAATCATCAAGATGACCAAAGGGCAATGGGGCACACGCAGCAAAAACTTCAAGCGCGCCAACGAAGCGATGATGCGCAGCCTCTGGTACGCCTACCGCGATCGCCGTCAGCGCCGCCGCCAATTGCGCCGCTTGTGGATCCAGCGGATTAACGCCGCCGCCCGCCTCAATGGCATGAAATACAGCCAACTGGTCCACGGCTTAAAGCGCGCGGGCATCGAACTGGACCGCAAGAGCCTGGCCGGCATCGCCATTCATGATGCGGAGACATTCGGCAGAATCGTCGAAGCAGCCAGACAAAACTTGTAACGCGTACCGAAGTATTTCACACGAGGCAAAGAGGTCCGGACAGGCGACCCTTTTTTGTTGCGACGAGCCGGCGATGGATCTCATTAACAGCACGCAGAACAAGCGAATCCGCCATATCAAAGCCTTGCAGACCAAAGCGCGCCTCCGGCGGAGTGAAAGCAAGTTCATCCTCGAAGGCGACCGGCTGATTGCCGACGCCCTGAACAGCGGCGGCAAAGCCGAGATCGCGCTCTATCAGCCAGATATCGCCGATTACGAATTGATTGCGCAATTGCAGGAGGGCCCTTGCGCCCTGCTGCCCGTGGGCAAAGCCGTCTTGCAGCACGTCAGCGATACGCAGCAGGCGCCCGGCATCCTGGCGGTATTTCAGATTCCACGACCGCCATTGCCAAAAGCGGCCGAGCGCGTCCTGATACTGGATGGCATCCGCGAACCGGGCAATCTGGGGGCGATCATGCGCAGCGCGGCCGCGGCCGGCGTCGATCTGGTTATTCTGGCGCCCGCCTGCGTCGATCCTTACAATTCCAAAGTGGCGCGCGCGGCCATGGGGGCGCATTTTCGGCTGCCTCTGGTCGAGGCGAATTGGCGCGAAATCGTCGCCTTTTGCCAGGATCTGAAGGTATGCGCGGCGCTCCCGGGCGCGCCAACGCGCTACACCGACGTGAGCTGGGCTGATGGCTGGGCTCTCATCTTGGGCAGCGAGGCGCAGGGCGTCAGCAAGCGCGGGCTTGATCTGGCGCGCCATTCGATCTCGATTCCAATGATGGGCGCGTCGGAGTCGCTCAATGTGGCCAGCGCCGCCGCAGTGATCCTCTTCGAGGCGCAGCGACAGGTGCTGGCAATCTGTCGGTAAGATTCAAACAGAGCAGTTCATCTTCAATTGTATCTGGCGCTGCGGTAGACTAGCGCGAGCTGTTAAAGGGCGTGAAGCGGGAGAACGCAATTCATGGCAAAAGAATTTGATGTCGTCGTATTAGGCGCCGGACCGGGCGGATACATTGGCGCAATCCGCGCCAGCCAGCTTGGGCTATCGACCGCGATTGTCGAGAAGAAGTATTGGGGCGGTGTCTGCCTGAATGTCGGCTGCATCCCGTCAAAGGCGCTGCTGCGAAACGCGGAGCTGGCCTACATCTTGAATCACCAGGCGGATAGCTTCGGCATAAGCGGCGACTTCTCATTGGATTATCGGGCCGCCTACAAGCGCAGCCGCCGCGTCTCCAATGGCTTGGCCAAGGGCGTGCAATTCCTGATGCGCAAAAACAAAATTGAAGCCTTTGAAGGCTGGGCGACCATCAAAGACGCCAACAGATTGACCGTCGCGCTCAACAGCGGCGAGAATGAGACGCTGCGATTCAAAAGTCTGATCATCGCGACAGGCGCAACCACCAGGCTGATTCCCGGCACCCAACTGAGCGAACGGGTCCTTACCTACGAAGAGCAGATCATGGAAGACAATCTGCCCGACAGCGTGATCATCGCCGGCGCCGGCGCGATTGGTGTGGAATTCGCTTATATCATGTGCAACTACGGAGTCGATGTGACGCTGGTGGAATACTTTGACCGCATCCTGCCTTTGGAAGACCCGGAGATCAGCGCCGAACTGCGCAAGCAATTCAAGAAACTGGGCGTCAAGATAATGACCAGCGCGAGCGTCGACGCGATTGAAGACAAGGGCAAGTCGGTTGTGGCGACGGTGACGCCGGCGGATGGCGCGCAGGAGACCCTGGAGGCGGAGCGCGTTTTGCAGGCAATCGGCTTCCAACCCCGGGTCGAGGGTTACGGGCTGGAAAAACTGGGGGTGGATCTCGACGAAGCCGGCGCCATCAAGATCAACGAGAAAATGCAAACCAACCTTTCCAATATCTACGCCGTTGGCGATGTGACCGGCAAGCTGATGCTGGCCCATGTCGCCGAGACGATGGGCGTGGTCGCGGCTGAAAATATAGCGGGCGCCCCGACGGCGACGCTTGATTTTGACATGATGCCGCGCGCCACCTACTGCCAGCCGCAGGTGGCCAGTTTTGGCTACACCGAGGAGCAGGCCAAAGAGCGCGGCTTCGAAATCAATGTCGCCAAATTCCCATTCCAGGCAAATGGCAAGGCGCGCGGAATGGGCGACGCGGCCGGATTCGTCAAGCTAATCAGCGATGCGAAATATGGCGAGATCCTGGGCGCGCACATGATTGGGCATGATGTGACGGAACTGCTGCCGGAATTGACGCTGGCACAATCGGCCGAGTTGACGCCCGCCGAGATCGCGCGCAATGTTCACGCTCACCCCACCTTGAGCGAGGCGCTCAAAGAGGCGGCGCATGGCCTGGAAGGGCGTTTCCTGAACCTGTAACCGGCAAATCGGCGACTCAATTATTCGATCGTAAACGTGAAGATCGGCAGGATTGCCCCAGCCTCGCCCGTCGTCAAGTCGACGCCGGCGACTTTATCACTGCTCTCGTTCCGGTCGTAGACGATCACGACGACGCGATAATCCCCCGGTGGCAGACCCGCCGTTGTCATCTCGACATCGTACCATTTCAGAACATTGTTGTGTAAGTGGCTGTCCCGGTCGCCATATTGGCTCACCTGTCTCCAATCCGGCGTTATTATCTGGATTGAGACATTGTATTTGTAAAGCAGCGCTTCGTCGGCGACTTCCCAACCGGTCACCACCCTGACGGTCTCTCGCTCGCTGTCGTATTCGCCGAACTTGTCGACGATCTTGATTCCGTTTTCGTAGTGGATGGGCTCATATTCCCGATCGCATTCTATTGCGCGATCGACGTAGCGCTGCACAAATAATTCCGGTAAATCGAAAAGCACTTCGCAAGCTTTGAAGTCGGCCTGAATAGCTTGATGCAGGTCGTCCAGGGCAATTGGCATATAGGTCGGATCGTAGGAGTATAAAAGGTATGGATAATCGTCAAGCCGCTTCGAGATTTCCACCCGCAGCTCAGCGCCTTCCAAACGCTTGTTCACGAAGCCGCCGCTGACGCCAAGGATCACATCCATGTAATACTCCGAGGTCGTGACGCCATGTTTATAACGCCAATTAATCATCGGCGAACGGGCTATGCCGACGACATGGTCATGCGGCCTCACTTCATAAAAAAGAGCGTCCGTCAACCGGTGCATGGGCTGATGTTTCATCAATAGAGTCTGTCTGCCGGCAAAGCGCCATTCCGCCCCCTGCTGCCAAATCTGAACCGCACCGAATACCCAGAGACCCAGCGATGCGATGAGCAGGGCGCGCAAGCGAGATTCCGCCGCCAGCAGCATCGCGACCGCGACGCAGAAGAAGGGCATGGCGATGACGAAGTAGCGGAAGCGCGTGATGTTTAAACTTTGGAAGAGACTGTTGAAAGAGAATATGGCGCCAATCATTAATAGCGTCATGACCAGGATTCGAAGAAAGTTTCCCCGGCGTCGGCGCGCCAAAAGCCGCGCGGCCAGCGCGACAATCGGCAGCCAGAGAATAATGACTTCATTCACAAGCAAGTGCGCCAAAAGCTCGGCGACCTCCCCCGTAGGCAGGGCTTTGGCAGCAATAGTCGCGGAGCGCGTCACACCGCGGAAACCGACTGCGAAAATGGGAAGGTAAGGCAGAAATGCCAAGACGGCGATCGCCCAGCCGGCGATGATGCCGAACCAGCGGCGCGTCATCTTCGCGCAAATGAGATGCTGCAGGCCGAGCCCGACAAAAAAGAAAACCGAAAAGATATGAATATACAGCAGCAGGATAGCGCTGACGACGAAGAAGAACTTGGTCGGGCGGCCCCCGCGTCCATCAACCTGAAGCCGCCAGTACATCCAGGTATGCGCGATCGCCAGCCAGGACAGCATCGTGTACATGCGGATTTCATGGCTGTACAGATTGATCATGACGCAGGTGGTCACGAGAAAGGCGGCGACCAGGCCGGCCAGGCGATTGTCCAGGTCCGCCGTTAATCGATAGACGGACGCAATCAGCAGCAAGCCAAAGAGCAGCGAAAGATAGCGCAGCGCCACTTGCGACCAGCCCGTGAGCCGCGCCCACTGCGAACCCAGCACAAAATACAGCGGGACGTGATCGGGGCTTTCTTCCGAAAGGGACGCGAGCACCTCAACAGGGCTGAAGAAATCATCAAAGGCGCCCATGTTGCCCAGCGAGAACATCTCATCCATCCACACGATGTCCGTATTGAGGCCGGCCGCGCCCAGCGCCATCGCCAGCAGCAATACAGGCAGCATGAGGTAGGGAGATATGTGGCGAGAGTTCTTCATTTCCCTAGAGACCAACTGACAAAAACCAGCATATTCCTACCAGCGCAAGCTCACGATTTGCCCGCCTCCATTATTGCCGGGGACAAAATTTATACACAGGGCGAGCGAAATTGCGTCCAGAGCCGGAAGCGCCTCGGCTCGAAAAATCGCCGCCGGCTGACAAGGTCCGAGCATCATTATGAACCCGCGCCCCATAAGCCAGCGCCTTTGGATTCGCCCAACCTGTCACGGGCATCAACACTACTAAGAGTCCTCGGCATCGCTTTCCGTAATTGTAAAGGAAAACACGGGAAGAATCGCGCCGGTTTCGCCGCTTCTCAGGTCGATCCCGTTCACCTTGGCATTGCTGTATCGATCGTAGAGGACAACTACAGCGCGATAATCGCCGGGCGGCAAGCCCGCGGTTGGCATCTCAACGATGTACCACTTCAGAATATCGTCATACAAGTGCCTGTCGCCAGCTTGGACGACGTTCTGCCAATCCGGCGTGATGATCTGGATCGACACGTTGTACTGCTGAAGCTGTGCCTCATCGGCGACTTCCCAGCCGGTGACGATTCGGATTGTGCCTCGTTCGCTGTCGATAACGGCGAATTTGTCCAGGATCTTGATACCGTTGTCGTAATGAACAGGCTGGTATTCCCGGTCACATGTCAGCGGATTGATGACGTACCGCTGCGCCAGCAGAGTTTCCTCATCCACCAAAACCTCACAGGCGCTATAGGCGGCCTCCGCGGCCTTAAGAACCGTGTCAACACCGTTGAGCTTGTTCAAAGGATCGTAGACCAAAAGCGGAAACGGGTGGTCGGCGACGAGTTTCTCGATTTCTCCCGGCGCATCGCGTTCAGCCGCTTCAGCAATGATGAAGGCATGATCGCGGCCGAGCGCCGCATTGAAGTAGTAGTCGGCAATGCTCTTGCCATGTCGGAGCGGCCAGTCAACAAACTTCGACCGGCTGAATCCGACAACGGTATCCAGTTCCTTTGTTTTGAATTGAAGCGCGTCAGTGTAGCGGTGCAGCGGCGGAATGTTATCAAACAGCGTGTTTCGCCCGGCATAAGCCCAGCCGTCTCCCAAACTGCGAATGTGCAGCCCGCCGGCAATCCAAATGAGCAGAAAGGGCACGGTCAAGAACCGCAGGCGCCCCGCCGCCGCCAGGACATGAGCGCAGAGAATCGCAAAGAAGGGCATCGCGGGCAGAAAGAAACGAAAGCGCAGTCTGTCAATTACGGGAAATACTTCGTTAAACACAATGAGCGACAAGACTATGCCCGCCCAAACTATGAGCAGCTGTTCGACATGCCAGTTGCGCCGCCTCCGAAAGGCCAGGGCCGCGAGAATCACAATGGGCAGCCACAAAAATTCGAGGCCGTTGACGACAATATGAGCCAATTCCCGCGCTAAACTTGGCGCGTCCAGAGCGCTCGCTTGCAGGGCGGGCAGTGTCTGTTCGGCCAGCGCCCCGGGAAGATAATGCGGCAGATATGGCAGAAAGGTCAGCGCGCTGAGGAGCCAGGCCAAAATGACACGGCGCCACTGCCTGATCCTCGAAGCAAATACCAGATGATGCAGGCCAAGGCCCAGAAACACGAATAGCGAGAATACATGGGTATAGAGCAGCGCGCTGGCGGCGGCGATGAAAAAAAACCATTCCCAGGCTTTGGCCTTGTCACGCGAGATCAAACGCCAGTACAGCCAGGCATGCACGACGGTCAGCCAGAGCAGCAGCGTATACATGCGAATCTCATGGAAGTACATCATGACGAAGCCGCTTGTGCTCAAAAGCAACGCAGCCCTTAGCGCGGTCGGTCGATTGATCCGATCGGCAGCGAAGCGATAGAGCCAGGCAATAAACAGGACGCCAAACAACAGCGACAAATAACGCATGGGGACTTGCAGCCAGCCAACGACGCGCGCCCACAATGAGCCGAGGAAGAAGTAAAGCGGCACATGATTTTGACTGTGTTCAGCCAGGGATTCATGAACTTCGGTCAAGCTGAATGGCTCGGCGAAAACGCCCATATTGGAGAGTGAATACAACTCGTCCAGCCACAGCGCATCCGCATTCAGTTGCAGCGCGCCCAAAGCAAAACCCAGCAGCAGCACGGCAACCATTGAGAACAGGTGCAGTCTGTCACGCGCTTTCACCGGTCGCCATCACCCTTCCTGAACGCCCGATAATCCGGTTCAAGCAGAGCGAATTGCCACAAACTGTGAAAAGCGCCGCGCTTGTGCACACGGTCCTGCCAGACGCCTTCCAGCGTGAATCCCATTTTCTTCAGCAAGGCGGCCGACGCCACATTGCCTTCCACCACATCGGCTTCGACTCGGTGCAGGCCAAGCCGATCAAAGCAGAAACGCAGGACCACCGCCGTCGTCTCGGACATGATGCCGCGACGCCAATAATCCGAGTGCAGCTCGTAGCCAATTTCGGCGCGCCGGTGGTGCCGTTCGTACAGATGAAAGCCGCAAGAGCCGATCATCGTGTCCGCCGGTTTGAGCGTGATCGCCCAGCGAATACCCGATTTTTCCCGCGCAATTCTATCGGCCCAAGCGATGATTTCGCGGGTGACATCGTCCCGGGGCGCGCCTTCAAAGTCGATGAGATAATCGAGCGCGCCCGGGCTATTCCAAACTGCCAGCCAATCATGATGATCATTCGGGGTGATGCGCCGGAGACGAAGCCGATCCGTTTCCAGCATCGGCACATCGGCGAAATCAAACTCGGCCACAGAGCCCTCCACGGTCACATTGAATTGAGCATCGGAAGCGAGGCAACGGAACCATGAACCTGCGGCCAAAGCGCGGCGGCTTTGTCAAGGGCGCTCCAAGCTGCCGGCCACCATTTCCGCGATATCGACAACCTGGGGGCCGGCGCCGGTTTCCACGCGCGCGTCCTCGAACATGCGCATACAAAAGGGGCAGCCGACGGCCAAGGTCTCCGCGCCCGTCGATACCGCTTCTTGATAACGTTCGATACTGACTTTGCGGTCGCCGTGCTCTTCTTCTTTCCAGAACTGGGTGCCGCCCGCTCCACAGCAGAAGGAGTTTTTTCGGTTGCGCGCCATCTCAAGCAAGGGTAGGTCCATTCCCTTGATGACGTCGCGCGGCGCATCCACAATATCGTTATGACGGCCCAGGTAACAAGGATCGTGAAAGGTCACATTGCTCCACTGCGCCGGATTTGTCGCCCGCGGCAGGCGGCCGGCGGCGATGAGCTCCGCGATCAATTCACTGTGATGCACAACGTCGTACTCTCCGCCGAAGGCCGCGTATTCCACGCCGATGTTGTGAAAGCAGTGCGGGCAGGTGACGACAATGCGCTTGGGCTTGAGCGCGGAAAGCGCCTCGCTGTTGGCGCTAGCCATCTCATGATACAGATACTCGTTGCCCGCCCGGCGCGCGACATCGCCCGTGCAAGCCTCGCTTTCACCCAGAATGGCGAAATTCACGTCAGCGGCGCGCAGCAGCTTGGCCAGCGCCCGCGCCGTCTTCTGCGCGCGCGGGTCAAAACTCACGGCGCAGCCCGTCCAGTAGAGCAGGTCGAAGTCCGGATTCTCTTCGACTGTGGGAACGGCAAAATCCAGCGCGGCCGTCCAGGCGCTGCGCGGCTCGGGGATCTGCCAGGGATTGCCCTGCCGTTCCATGCCGTTAAACGCCCCTTGCAGCTCCGCGGGGAACTCGCTCTGCATCAGCACGGCGTCGCGGCGGATGTCAAGAATATCAAACATGGGCTCATTCCCGACCGGGCAGATGTCGATGCAGGCGCCGCAGGCGGTGCAAGCCCATAGCGCCGACTCGCTCAGCAGCCCGCCGGCAAGCGTCTCTACCGAATCCGCCCCGCTCGCGAGCGCATCCCAATGATCTTTGATCAAGAATCTTTTGTTGACCTCGAGCGCCGAAGGAGACAGCTCTTTGCCGGTGACATACGCCGGGCAGACATCCTGGCAGCGATTGCACATGATGCAAGCGAATCCGTCAAGGATTTGAGACGGGTGTAAATCTTCCAGGCCTCCGGCGCCAAATTGCTCGATTGCATCGTCTTCGAAATCGAGCGGCGTCAACTCACCCAGGGAGCGCCGACGCGGTCGCGTCAGAAAGTTCAAGGGCGCCATGAAAAGATGGGCGTGTTTGCTTTGCGGGAAATAGGGCAGGAAAATCAATATGCCGCCGAGGGCAATCCACCAGAAGAGATGGCGCATCATCTCAAGGGCATCAGCGTTCAAGCCTCCCCATATCAGCGCCGCTTGACTGGCAAAGGGCATGAAGGGATCGCCCCCATGCTGCGCGGCAGCCACGCTTTCACCCAGAAATCGCGCCCCGACATGCAGCGCAATAAAGGCGGCCACGATCATGGAATCCAGGGTTATGGCGCCAGCCTTGACAGCGGGATGCAACAGCACATTGTCATTGAATTGCAAAGCGGCCCTGTTGGGCAATACCAGTCGTCTGAGGACGAAATAGATAATGCCGACCAAGACAAGGACGCTCATCACATCGCCAAGGAAACGATAGGCGTCATAAGCGGCGCCCAGCGCGATGAGCCGCCCCTCAAAGTTCGGCAGGAAGCCAATGAGCAGGTCCAGAAAGTTGATCAGGAAATAATACGTGAAGCCCAGGACGACGCCCCAATGCAAGAGGCTGGTCAGCGGGCGCGTCTTGAGTGTGCTGCGCTGCGTCAGGTAGACGGCGATAGCGTAGAGAGCGCGGCCGATGATGCCATCCAGGCGCAGTTTGCCCTGCCCGCGCCCGATGATCTGAAACATCTCCCTGAAGCCGGCCACACTCGCGCCCAGAGAAAAAAGCGCCAGCAGCATAAAGAGCATTTTCTCTACGTCAGTGAGCATCAACTTCGCTTGCGTCGGTCGCTTGTCGCCAAATCTCTGTCATGACTTCAGTTTACCACTGGCAAAACTTATCACCAACCGGGCGGGGACATATCCAGGCCGCGCCTGCAGCTGGCGCGCCGGGAAACTGGCACAGATTATGCGCAGTCGGCATGTAAGGTTGTCGAAATCGCGGCAGTCAGTAGAATGAGAAGCCACAGTACATCAGGAGAGACTTTCATGATCGACTTTTCACCTATGCGCGAGGGCGCCCTGACCTATCTCGAATACGCAGCGCGGGAAAACATCGGCCCGCGCGAGTTGAAACGGCTCAGCGACGAGAGCGTCGATTTCCTGCTCAGCCTGCTTGACGGGCTCAATGACGCCGATGTCGCCTTTGAACCGGAAGACCCGGAGGCGGACGATCCCTTTGCCGTCGAAGGCGAAGAGCATATCGGCTGGACCCTCGGTCATCTCATCGCGCATGTCACCGCCAGTTCGGAAGAAGGCGCGGCATTGAGTTCGCTGCTGGCGCGCGGCGTCCCGGCCTCCGAACGCCCGCGTTACGAAACGCCCTGGCGCGACATCAGTACCGTCGCCCATGCCCGCCAGCGACTGGAAGAGAGCCGGCGAATGCGCAATGCCTACCTGGAAACCTGGCCCGATGCGCCACTGCTCGATGTCTGCCGCGTTGTATCCGAGCGCTTTACGGCCAAATTCGGCGAGATGAATGCGCCGGCCGCCTTTCTATTTGGCCTCTCCCATGAGCTTGGGCACTTCGCGCAAATCGAAGAAGTCAGGCGTCAGGCGCTGGCGGCGCGCGCCGCGGCGGTTTGACTTGCCGCGCAATTTGTGCGAAAGGCGGGCGATGACGGCAACGATCGCCCGCTCGCAGTCCAGATTTCGAAGCGCTGAGTTGGCGCTGGACCGTGATAACTTGAATCGGCCAGCGCAGGAGGGACGATGAGCCGTTTCATCGCGCCGCGCAGGCCCAAAGGTTTTCGTGATTTTCTGCCGGATACGATGCGGCGTCGCAATTACGCGCTCGATCGCATCCGGGAGGTGTTCCATCTTTTCGGCTTTGAGCCGATCGACACGCCGATCCTCGAGCTGCATGAGACGCTCTTCGGCAAATACGGCGAGGACGCGGAGCAACTCATCTTCACGGCGCAGCACGGACGCAGCGCGAAGGACCCGCTGGCGATGCGCTACGACCTGACGGTGCCGCTGGCGCGCCTGGTGGGCCAATACGAGAGCCAGCTCAACCTGCCCTTCAAACGTTATCACATTGCCCCTGTTTTCCGCGGGGAACGGCCACAGCGGGGGCGCTATCGCGAATTCTGGCAATGCGATGCCGATACCGTTGGCGTGGCGAGCATGAGCGCCGATGCCGAAATCGTCATCATGATGCATGAGATTCTCAAGCGCCTCGGTTTCCCGCAGTTCCTCATCAAGATTAATCATCGCAAGCTGCTGGTCGCGATAGGCGAATATTCGGGCGTCGCCCGCGATCAACTGGCCGATCTTTATCGCAGCGTCGACAAATTCGACAAGATCGGCGCTGAGGGCGTCGAAAACGAGCTGATCGAACGCGGGATCGATGCGACCGCGGTCAGCCGCATGATGGATTTGATACAGTCCAGGGAGCCCGGCGGCGACAGCTTGGATCTGGTCGCCAAGACGATCGGCGACGGCGACAAGGGCCTCGGTGAATTGCGCGAATTAGCCGAGCTGCTGGCGGAGGCCTCCGTCCCCGCCGAGCACTACGACTTTGACTTTACTATGGTGCGCGGGCTCGGTTATTACACCGGCCCCATATTCGAAACCGTGATATCCGAGCCGAACCTCGGCAGCATCAGCGGCGGCGGGCGCTACGATAATTTGATCGGCATGTTCCGCCGTCAGAGCCTGCCGACGACCGGCACCTCTTTCGGCATTGAGCGCATCATTGATTTGATGGATGAGCTGAACCTGTATCCGCCGCATCTTGGCGGTACGCTGGTGCAGGCGCTCGTGACGGTCTTCAGTGACGAGACGCGGCCGGCATCAACGCGGATTGGCAGCCAGCTGCGCGCGGCGGGGATCAACACGGAGGTCTACCTGGGGCGGCGCAAGCTGGGGCGACAGCTGGCCCACGCCGACAAGAAAGGCATTCCCATCGCCGTCATCGCCGGCCCCGACGAGATTGAGGCGGGGGTCGTCAAGCTGCGGCGTTTGCGGGATGGCAGCGAAGCGACAGTCCCCGAGGCCGGGCTGGCAAAGGCTGTCGGCGAATTGCTTGCGGATCACTGAGCGATGTTGAACCCGCCAATAACAAGGCCATTAGGGTGACCGGGACCAAGCGCTCAAGCGGCATCCTGCTCCACCCGACATCGCTGCCGGGCAGATATGGCATCGGCGATCTGGGCGCGGGCGCCTATCGCTTCGTCGACTGGCTGGCGGCGCATGGCCAATCTATCTGGCAAGTGCTGCCGCTCGGGCCGACGAGCTACGGCGATTCGCCTTATCAGACGCTGTCCGCCTTCGCCGGCAACAGCAATCTGATCAGCCTCGATCGGCTGGTTGAAGACGGGCTCCTGGGTAAGAGCGACCTCGCCGATGCGCCGCCTTTTCCCCGCGCTCGAGTCGACTATGGCTGGGTTGTCCCTTATCACAATCAGAAGCTGGCGCTGGCTTATCGGCGATTTCGGGCCGATGCTCAGCCCGCGCTCAAGCGGGACTTCGAGTCATTTGTGAGCGAGAATCAGTTCTGGCTGGACGATTTTGCCCTGTTCATCGCCTTGAAACGACAGCACAAGCTGCGCCCTTGGACCGAGTGGGAGGGCGATTTGCGGCGGCGCGATACATCGGCCCTCGCGAGCGCGCGTGAGGCATCCGCCGAGCAGATGGACCTGGAGCGCTTTCGGCAATGGCTCTTCCAGCGGCAATGGGCGGCTTTGAAACATTATGCGCGTGGCGCAGGCTTGCGACTCATCGGCGATCTTCCGATTTTCGTCGCCCATGACAGCGCCGATGTTTGGACGCATCAGCATGAATACAGCCTGGATGAAACGGGGCAACCGACCGTCATCGCCGGGGTGCCGCCTGATTACTTCAGCCCGACAGGCCAGCGCTGGGGCAACCCGCTTTATCGCTGGGATGTGAAGAAAGCGGGCGGCTACCACTGGTGGATTGAACGCATCAGAGCTTTGCTGCGGCTGGTGGACACCATTCGCATCGACCATTTTCGCGGCTTTGAAGCCTACTGGGAGATCCCCGCCAGCGAGCCAACCGCGATCAAGGGACGCTGGGTAGAAGGTCCTGGCGCGCCATTGTTTCAGGCGATAAAGGCCGCCTTGGGAGAATTGCCGATCATCGCGGAAGACCTCGGTGTGATAACGCCCGCTGTGGAAAAGCTGCGCGATGACTTCGGGCTGCCCGGCATGAAGGTGCTGCATTTCGCCTGGAGCGACCCCGCCAATCCCTTCCTGCCCCATAATCATCCCGTCAATTGCATCGTTTATACTGGAACGCATGACAACAACACGACGCGCGGCTGGTGGGAGGATGAAGTCGACGAGCGAACGCGCGCCTTCGTCAAGGATTACCTCGGGCAAGATATACAAGATATCGTATGGACGCTGGCGCGGGTCGGGATGCGCTCCGCCGCCGCGGATTTTGTCATGCCGATGCAAGATGTGCTGGGCTTGGGGAGCGGGGCGCGCATGAATACACCGGGTGTATCGACGGGCAACTGGACCTGGCGCATTCGCGAGCGCGACCTTGACGACCCGGGAAAGGAGGCGCTACTTCATATCACGCGTCTCTATCAGCGCCATCCTGAGCAGCAGAAGGCCCAGTGAGCTAAAATCTGCGGCGACTGCCCGGCAATGAGTGGATTGTTCTGAGGTGTTCAGGCTTATGGATCAGCGAAGCGTCTTTCACGAAGAGTGGCTGCGCAGCCTGCGCGAACAATACAAACACGTCATACGCAAGCAGGATCATGTCACCTTGTCCTCTCTGACCGCGGTCATGCACAATGTCGGCTTTCGCGCAGATGAACTGACCCAGCTGCGAATCGAAGCGACGATGCATGTTGACCAAGTCGGCGACGAATTCGTCGCTGACCAGCAGATCCTCGACGCCGGCAAACTGGCGCAGGCACATCCCGCCGAATGCCTCTGCCCACAATGCATGAATGTTGACGAAGCAAGGCATGACGCCGACGGCCAACCGATCGCGCTTGATCCCGAAGAAGATGCCGAAGGCGCCGCGCAGGTTTTCCCCGTGGCTGATCCGGGCGGCGCCGATGCGCAAGACGACAGCGAACCTGTCACATTCAAAGACAGCGTCGCCGCCGAAAGCCTGCGTGAAGACGACGAAATAGCCGACGCGCCCGAAGATGAGAACGATGAGCAAGCCGACCCCGACGCGCCGCAACAGATAAACCTGTTCTGACGATGCCAATTTCGGAAGACGATCGGAAATGGATGCGCCTGGCGCTGCGCGAAGCTGAGCGCGCCTTGCGCAGCAACGACGTGCCAATCGGCGCTCTTGCGGTGCGTCAGGGCAAGATCATCGGCCGCGGCCGCAACCGGCGCGAAGCCGACAAGGACCCCACCGCCCACGCAGAAATGATCGCCATTCGGGAGGCGGCGGCGGCGCTGGGCAGGTGGCGGCTGGACGAGGTGACGCTCTATTGCACGCTGGAACCTTGCGCCATGTGCGCCGGCGCGATGGTCTTGGCGCGTTTGCCGCGGTTGGTCTACGCGGCGCGGGACCCAAAGGCGGGCGCGGCCGGCAGCGTCTTCGACCTGACGCGGCATCACCGGCTCAACCATCGGCTGCATGTCGAAAGCGGGCTCTACGCCGACGAGGCGGCCGACCTGATTCGCGCCTTCTTCAAAGGTCTGCGCGCAGACGCGGATCAATAGAAAAGCGCGCCTAACAGGTGTTCAATTTCGCGCGCCCATGTGTATACTTGGGGTCCGCTCGGGAGAGGTGCCAGAGTGGACGATTGGGGCTGTCTCGAAAACAGTTGTACCCTCCGGGGTACCGTGGGTTCGAATCCCACCCTCTCCGCTCGCTAGCCAGCAGCCAAAATTGAATCGGACGGGCATCCGAACACCCGTCCGATTCAGTAGCCCGCTACTGGCTGCCCATCTGCATCATCATCGCCAGGGGCAATACGAAGGCGTCTTCGGGAATCGACACATCAACCGGCTCGCCAAAGCTGGACAACTCAATCACCATTCAATCACCATGTCCATGACGAATGACGAGACTTGGCCCAAATCTTCCATATCGGCAGGCAGGGCTAGATCCATCAACATATCCATGCGGTAGGTATAGTGATCGTCCAGGCCGATATACTGCGTCACATGGAAGTCGCTGACATCTATGGAATCAATGAAGTCGCTTATCGCCTGCGGATCGTCTACTTCGCTGGTGGCGGCGACAAGCTGTTCGGCGCTGACCATGGAGAAGAATGTGTTCAAGTCGATATCCGTCCGAAAGACGGCCACCGCGACGCCGTCCACTTCAGTGTCTGGCAGACGCGTTACGCTCATGGCAACGTCTTCGGCCGCCTCAAATTCGCTCAGATCAGCCGTTGGCATGGCGCCGGACTCCGCCAGCAAATCGCCGATAGCGCCGGTCAGGTCGACGCCGAATGCGTCCATTCCGCCCATGGACTCGCCAGTCAGCGCCTCCAAGGTGTCCGCGCCAATTAGCACAATCCCATCTTTGAGTTTCAGGTTCAACTGGGTCTGAACTTCTTCTTCGCCCGAATAGTCGCGCAAGTCCAGCGTGAGCGCAGCCTTTGCCGACGTCAGGATCATTTCAATCAGTTTGCCCAAGTCCGCTTCGGCGGCATTTGCGCTCATCTCGTTGATAACGGCCAGGGCCTCATCGTCCACTTCAAAGCCACCGTAAGCCTGCGCGGAAAATTGAAGCGCTTCCTCTGCGCCGGTTTCCATACTCATGCTCAGCGAGAAGCCGAGGGAATTCACATTGCGCATCACTTTGTCATTGTCGAGCAGTATCCGGCAATCAGCCTCGGAAAGGTCGCCGCAGAAAACGCCGTCCGTCGAATCCGCCCGCGCGCCAGCCACCGGCAAGAGCAGCAAGATCAGAGCGATTAGCATCATGCATTGTCTTATCATCGTGTCTCCCATTCGTCGTATCGTACGAACCGCCAGTATAGCGCAGACATCGCCGAATTCTCGTCCCCCAAAAATTAGGGGATCACTTCAAAGCCGAACGGCGAACATCACGCCACCTCTAATCCTATTCCACTCACATATTAGCAGATGTGGCAGCAAATAGCACCTTGCCGGCCAGAAATCGCAGGGCAATCGCATTAAACTGAAATGGTGCTGAAATCAAATACTTTTCCCCCAACTTTCGTAATCTGTAAGGCTTGATTGGTATTACAAGACCGGCATGATAATTGGGCAGTGTACTGCATGA
>JAPPEU010000012.1 GCA_028875245.1 Chloroflexota bacterium | reverse complement strand
CCTTCTTTCCTTTGTGGTGAAAATGAATTTCCACCGACTTCGATACACTACCTGCATAGTTGGGATTGGGAGGGCGTGGGAACTATGCTATACTATGGGCGCAGTTCCAGAGGATTTTTGTTCACGGAGAAGTCGCATAGAGGCCTAGTGCGTCCGCTTGGAAAGCGGATACGGGAAACCGTACGTGGGTTCGAATCCCACCTTCTCCGCCTTGAGGAGCCCGCGCGCCGGGCTCTTTTCATTGCCGGGCAAATATCTTATTTAATGAACCTGCCAAATTCCATCTGCAATCATAGCGAAATTTGTAGGGGCGACTTATCAAGTCGCCCGAAAGCGCATCCTTTAGCTGCGACGGGCGACCAGGTTGCTCGCCCCTACACGTTCTCGCTGTGCAGAGTTCATTATTTTCTGTGAGCCGAGTTGTCACTCGCGAGGGACTGTGGTAAACGCTTTACAGTGTCGGCTGACGGGAAAATCCGCACGATTTTCGACAGACTCCTATAGCTCGCGCCTACGGTTTGTGCTGTGGCGGGCTAGGAGAGAGGCGAGCGAAGATGGCCGCGACAGAATCGATCACCCTGCGCGTCAACGGGGCGACGCGCCAACTTGACATCGACCCGCGCGTTCCGCTGCTGACTGTCTTGCGCAATGACCTGGGATTGAAGAGCGCCAAATATGGCTGCGGCACTGAGTTGTGCGGCGCCTGCAAAGTGCTGATTGACGGCGTCGACGCGCCTTCGTGTCAGTTGCCGGTGGGTCACGCGGCCGGCCTCGAGATCAAGACAGTCGAGGGACTGGCGGAGGGGGAGGCGCTGCATCCGCTGCAAGAAGCATTCCTGGAAGAGCAAGCCGGGCAGTGCGGCTTCTGCACGGCGGGCATGATCATCGCGGCGCAGGGCTTGCTCAACCGCGTTCGCTATCCCACCGACGACGATATCCGCGATGCGCTCTCGACGAACCTCTGTCGCTGCGGCGTTTATGATCGCGCGCGCCGGGCGATCAAGCTCCGCGTCGGGCGGCCCGAATGGTCGCCGATCTATGAAGTCATTCAGCCCGCGACGCTGGACAGCTCAGAGCATGCTGACCTGACCTCGCCCTCACTCGATGCGCACCCTGAGCTCGATGACTGGATTCGCTTCAACCCGGGTCGCAGCGTGACGGTATTCAGCGGCAAGGTCGAGCTGGGGCAGGGCATCCGCACGGCGCTGGCGCAAATCGCCGCCGACGAGCTGGATGTCGCCCTGGAGCGCATTCGCCTCGTGACAGCCGACACCGAGCGCAGCCCGGACGAAGGCGGCACCACCGGCAGTCGTTCACTTGAGGCGAGCGGGGCCGCGATTCGTATCGCAAGTGCCGAAGCGCGCCATCATCTGCTGTCGCTGGCATTTGAGCAGTTGGACTCGCTCTCGGACCTGGACGAATTGCAGGTAGACGATGGTGTCATCAGCGATCCGCGGACGGGGCGGCGGACGGATTATTGGGAGTTGCTGGCCGGCGGGCGTTTCAATCGGCGGTTCAGCGGCGCTGCACCTCTCAAGAATCCGTCAGCGCACAAGCTCGTCGGCAGCTCGGCGCGCCGTCTTGACCTGCCGAGCAAGGTCAGCGGGGGCGCCAGCTACGTGCAAGATATGGAACTGCCGGCCATGCTGCAAGCCCGTGTCTTGCGCCCGCCGGCTTATCATGCCCGCCTGGTTGCCTTCGATCGCGATTCCATAGCGGCGCTCCCTGGTGTGGCCGCTGTGATACAGGACGGACAATTCATCGCCATCGTCGCTGAGCGCGAGGATCAGGCGGCAGAGGCGCTGACGGCGGCGCGTGACGCGGCAGAGTGGGCAATCGACGAAGACTTGCCGGCCGCGGAAGATATCTATCGCGACTTGCAGGAAAAGCCGGCGCAGTCAAATCTGATCGTCGATGGTACAGCCGTCGAGGGCGTTATCCCGCCAATCCGGGAGCCGGCCGATGCGGAACAGAGTGTGCAGGCGACTTATCGCCGTCCCTTTCAGATGCACGCCTCGCTGGGGCCATCAGCCGCCTTGGCGCTTTTCAGCGATGGCCAGTTGACGGTCTGGTCGCATTCGCAAGCGGTCTTCACGCTGCGCGGCGCGCTGGCGCAGGCGCTTTGCATGGACGAAGGGCGGATCCGCGTCATCCACGTGGAGGGGGCGGGCTGTTACGGCCACAACGGCGCTGACGATGTCGCTTTGGACGCGGCGCTGGCCGCCCGCGCCCTGCCCGACCGGCCGATTCTCCTGAAATGGACGCGCTGGGATGAGCATGCCTGGGAGCCCTACGGCAGCGCCATGCTGATGCAGCTGCGCGCGCGCCTGACTGTGGCGGGCAAGGTCAGCGACTGGAACCACGATGTTTGGAGCTACGCGCATTCGACCCGGCCGGCGCTCGGTTTGCAGACTTCCGGCTTGCTGGCGGCCTGGCATTTGCAGCGGCCCTTCGCGCCTCAGCGGCCGGGACCGATGGGTGGGCATGAGTCGGGCGCCCATCGCAATGCCGAGCCGATTTACGCGTTTCCGCGCAAACGCATCGCGCGCCACGCGGTTGCCGATAGCCCGCTGCGGGTCTCGGCGCTGCGCAGCCTGGGCGCCTACGCCAATGTCTTCGCCATCGAGTCTTTCATGGATGAATTGGCGCTGGCGGCGGATGTTGACCCGCTCGCATTCCGCTTGCGCCATCTGCCTGATGAACGGGCGCGGGCGCTCTTGAAGGCGCTGGCGGACAAGATCGATTGGCCCGCCTGTCGGGGCGCGACCGCCCTTGACGAAGGCTGGGGCATGGCCTTGGCGCGTTACAAGAATCTGCAATGCTATTGCGCGATCGCCGTCAAATTGGGCGTAGATCGTCAAAGCGGCGCCGTCGAATTCAAGCGCGCAGTCATAGCTGCCGACGCCGGGCAGGTGGTCAATCCTGACGGGCTGAGCAACCAGCTAGAAGGCGGCTTCGTGCAAGCGGCCAGCTGGACGTTATTCGAAGAAGTCAAATTCGACGGGCGCGGCATCACCAGCGTCGATTGGCAGAGCTATCCGATTCTGGGTTTCGATTCAGCGCCCAAGATCGAGACGCTGATCCTCAATCGGCCGGAGCTGCCGATGCTGGGCGCGGGTGAAGCGGCGCAGGGTCCCGCGCCGGCCGCTATCGCCAATGCGATTTACGACGCGGTCGGCTTGCGCCTGCGGGATATCCCGTTCAAGCCGGAGAAGATTCTGGCGGGGCTGGAACCCCCATCCCCCGGCCCCTTCCCCCATACAGCCGCTCGCGAGTGACAACTCAGCTCACACAAAATTACAAACCCGCAAAATAGGAATCTGTAGAGGCGTTTGACCCGCAGTGTCTACGCGCGGCGCTGAAACGCCCGCAGGCCTGTGTGTGGCGGGAGGGAGCGTAAGGTGGGGGGTCATTTCTCCAGCTTGATCACCGTCACATGCTCGTTGGGCGCGTGGTCGGGACCTTGAATCACGATTTGGCCGGCCTCGCGGCTGGCGCTCAAATCGGCGTCGCAGGCCGCATCAAGCCAGGTCGCCGATGAGGCGTCCAGGTCGCGCAGCGCAAGCCTGCCGTCGGCGGGCCAGTCAAATACATGCAAGTAGACCGCGTCGCCCTTCTGCGTCGTGCGATACGCCGCTTCGCCTTGAATCGGTCCCGGCTGCGTGCCATAGATTGACTCGCCGTGAACATCCAGCCAGGCGCCCATCGCTTGCAGCCGCTCGACGCTTGGCTCGGGAATCGCCCCTTCGGCATCAGGGCCGATATTCAGCAGGTAGTTGCCGCCCTTGCTGACAATGTCGACCAGATTCTGGATCAACTGCGTTGTCGATTTCCAGTTGTGATCATGCGTCTTGAAGCCCCAGGTGTCGTTGATGGTGGCGGGCGTCTCCCAATCGATCTCGGCTTGCAGGTCGGGCGGGATGGCATTGTCCTGGGCGGTGGCATAATCGCCCAGCTTGTTGCCCAAGCGACCGCAGACGAGGCAGTCCGGCTGCAGGGAATGCACAAGATCGAGCAGCTCCTGGCTTTGGTGGCGCTCGATGATGCGCGGCGTGTCGAACCAGATGATGCAGATTGGTCCGTAGTTCGTCAGAATCTCGCGCACCTGCGGCTTGACATAATTGTCGATGTAATCGCCGAAGTCTTGCTCGTCCTGGTTGAAATCCCAGGTATTGCCGAAGCCGTCCGGATGATGCCAATCTTGCGTCTGCGAGTAATAGAGGCCGAGCTTAACCCCTTCACGGGCGCAGGCCTCGGCGAGCTCCTTGAGGATGTCGCGGCCATAGGGCGTCGCGTCGACGATGTTGTAGTCTGTTTCTTCGCTGCCGAACATGCAGAAGCCGTCGTGATGTTTGGAGGTCAGGACGATGTATTTTTGGCCGGCTTGCTTCGCCAGCTTGACGATTTGCTCGGCGTCGTATTTAACCGGGTTGAATTGCGGCGCCAGCTGCTCGTATTCGGCGATGGGAATCTCGGCGCGCAGCATGATCCACTCGCCGATGCCGGGGATCTGCTCGCCTTTCCAGACGCCGGCCGGGATGCTGTAGACGCCCCAGTGAATGAACATGCCGAACTTGGCGGCGCGCCACCAATCCAGCCGCGGATCTTCGTTGGCGCCCGGTCGCTGACCCCGTTCCGGTTTGAAGTATTCCATTTCTGTCATTTCTCCGTGCCCTCTAATGCCTCAGTAGCGCCAAAATGTAATGCAAAATATAGAGAACATGTAGGGGCGTCTCGCTGAGACGCCCGCTTTTCCAAACACATTTATTGGGCCTTTCGGCGAAACGCCCCTACAGATTTCGTTTGCATGACTGACTTGCGCTTACTTCTGTGGCAAATCACTTCAGTTCAATCGCATAGGCGCAGACGTAATCGCAGGGCGGCGACGCTGGCGCCGAAAGCCGCAAGCCATCGTCATCCTGGCGCCAGCTGATGGCCTCGTCCGAGCCCAACATGCGCACGCCGGCGATATCGGCCGAAGCCAGCGCTTTGATCAGCGCCTCGCCTTGCGGGTAAGCCAGCAGGAAGGCATAGAGCGTATTCCCCTCCCGCGTGAAGCGGATATCGGCCGGCGTGAAGGGATTGCGCTGCGTATCAGTGAAAGCGCCTTCCGGCACCTCAGTCGGTCCCTCGCCGTAGATTGTCCAGGGCCGCGTATCGTAAATGCCCTCGCCGTTGACCGCCAGCCAGCGCCCGATCTCGCGCAGCATGTCTTGTTCGATCTCAGGGATCGTGCCATCGGCGCGCGGCCCGATGTTCAGCAGTAGCGCGCCGTTCTTGCTGACGATATCGACCAGGTCAGCGATGATGTCGCCGGCGGTTTTGTAATCATGATCGGCGATGTAACCCCAGCTGTTCTTCGACACCGAGGTATCGTTCTGCCAGAAGAATTTGCGGATATCGCTCAGCTGCCCGCGCTCGATATCGAAGACAGCCACGCCTTCGGGGTAGGAATCGTACTTGTGGTTGATGGCGACGCCTTTGCCCCATTCCTCGCTGCGGTTGTAATAATAAGCGGCGAAACGCTGCAAATAAGGCTCGAAGACGACCTGCTCAATCCACCAATCGAACCAGACGACTTGCGGCTGATATTTGTCCACCAGTTCACAGGTGCGCGCCAGCCAATCTTCGAGGAACTTGGCGTCCGGGCGCGGCGTCCAATCTTTTTTCTTCCACTCTTCGCGATTGAACTTGTCTTTTGACGCTTCCACTGCCGGTCCATACAGCCCATCGTTCGCCGGATCTTGCACATCGGAGGGAAAGGCGCGCCCGCCGTCGAAATACCACCAGTGCTCAGCGCGGTGCGACGAGACGGCGAAGACCATATCCAACTCGCGCGCGGCATCAGCCAATTCGCCGCAGATATCGCGCTTTGGTCCCATTTTCGACGCGCACCAATCGGTGAGTTCGCTGTCGTACATGGGGAAGCCATCATGATGCTCGGCCACCGGCATGACGAAGCGGGCGCCGGCGTCTTTGAATAGCTGCGCCCATTCTCGCGCGTCAAAGTTTTCCGCCGTCAGCATGGGGATGAAGTCCTTATAACCGAAATCGGTATGGTCGCCCCAGGTTTTTCGATGATGCTCAAAAGCGGGGTCGTCACCCAGGTACATCCGCCGCGGATACCATTCGTTGCCGAAAGCCGGCACGCAGTAAGGTCCCCAATGGATGAAGATGCCGAACTTGGCATCCATGTACCATTGGGGGATTTCATATTGGCTCAGAGATTCCCAAGTCGGTTCGTATTTTCCGCACGCTGTCGTCATATTTTCGCGCTCCTGTTATTGGTCTCGCCTTCAAGATTTTGCCGAAGCTTATCGCATGTAATATACTTGCGCGGGTAAACCGGTTGCGGAGAGTCTAGTTTAGCGGCGTAAGGCTGTCAAGCGAACGGTACTCTGTTTAAGTTGATCCGAAATAATATGAAACGTCCACGTAGAAGTGCCATTGGCCTCGCAGTGGTTTGCTTGCTGACAGCGATTATTCAACATTGGTCGCAACCCGGCAGGACCGTATGGGCAGATGACCAAACTCCTAGCTCTATCGTCGATATAGCGGAAATCTACCGCCGTGTCAGCCCATCAGTCGTGTCGATAGAAGTCGATATCAGCCTGTTTGACGACGCCAGCGGAACCGGCTTTGTTGTCGACAAGCATGGGCATATCGTAACCAATGCCCATGTGGTGGAAGACGCCTTTAGGATAACTGTCGTTTTCCAAGATGGCGCGAAAGCTACGGCGGTGTTGGTGGGCACAGATACGCTGTTGGACGTCGCTGCCCTAAAGGTCAACACGGTGGCTTCTCGTCTCAAGCCGGTAACTTTCGGCGACTCCGACGATCTGGCTATAGGGCAGTCCGTCCTTGCTATAGGCAATCCCTTCGGGCTGGAAGCCAGCTTGACCACGGGCATCATCAGCGGGTTAAAGCGCGAGCTCGAATTTGATGATGGCTCAATCTTGCAAGGTATGATTCAAACGGACGCGGCTATCGCGCCCGGCAGCAGTGGCGGACCTTTGATGTCTCTGTCTGGGGAGGTCATCGGCGTCAACTCTGCCGGCGTTGGCACGCTTTTCGGCGGCACGAACTTCGGTTTTGCTATTCCTTCCAATACGGTAAAGCGAATCTCGGATAGGATGATTGCTCGGTCGCTTTTTCCGACGCCGTCGCTCACGCCGACTGCGACGGACACAGAGGTGCCGACGGCCACGGCGCCCAGCCAGCCGACTTTGATTGTGACGCGCCTGTCCTTGCCCACGTTGACAATCCTGCCGACAATGTCTGACGATGAGGTGGCGCAGCTCTTGGCGACGCCGCCACC